>CAYGGY010000058.1:0-31095 GCA_964349405.1 uncultured Ohtaekwangia sp.
TAATAGAATATAAAGACAAAGAAACTCAAAAAAGTCCCGGTTTTACCGGGACTTTTTTTTTAAAGACAGTTTTAAAAAAGTTATGAGTAAAAAGAATAAACTTAAAATTGCCATTCAGGGAATCGCCACCAGTTTCCACGAAGTAGCTGCTTTCACCTATTTTCAAGAACCGGTTACTACGATTGAATGTCTTTCATTTCATGCATTGTGTGAATCATTAAAAAACGGAGAGGCTGATTATGCAGTCATGGCCATCGAGAATTCGATTGCTGGAAGTATCCTTCCAAACTATTTCCTTTTGCAGGAGTATCACTTCTCTATCGTAGGTGAAATTTATTTACCCATTCATATGCACTTGCTTGCATTGCCTGGTGTAGAATTGAAAGACATAAAAAACATTGAATCTCACCCAATGGCGATTCGCCAGTGTTCAGATTATTTGTATAAACTGAAAGGCGTTCAGTTGATGGAAAGTGACGACACGGCTCTTTCAGCCCGAAAAGTAAAAGAGGGAAAACTCCGCGACACGGCTGCGATCGCCAATGAGTATGCGGCAAAGAAATTTGGATTAAAAATTTTAGAAAAGAGAATAGAAACACACAAGAAAAATTTTACGCGTTTTCTGATCCTCACGCGTAAGACAAAAACTCCTCTTGAAAGCAATAAGGCATCTCTTTCATTTGAAGTAGCCAATGAAGTGGGAAGTCTGGCAGAAGCATTAATGATATTTAAAACGAATAGCATTAACCTCACTAAAATCCAATCCATACCAATCATAGGAAAACCCAGTGAGTATTCTATTCATATCGATGTGGAGTGGAAGCGAAGGAAGAGTTATGATGTAGCGATTCAACAAGTATTACGTCAGGTAAGAAATCTGAATATTTTAGGTGAGTATAAGAAAGCGAAAATAGAATATAGATGAGCACTAGAATTAAATCGGCTAACAGAATAGCCAACGTAGAGGAATATTACTTCAGTAAAAAACTGGCTGAAGTTAGAAGTCTTGATTCACTTGAATTAAGAACTATTAACTTAGGCATTGGAAGCCCGGATATGGCACCGTCTACAGAAACCATTCATGCTTTGGCGGTTTCAGCACAACAACCAGGCAGTCATGGTTACCAGAATTACAAAGGTATTCCTGAATTGCGAAAGGCGATCGCTAACTTCTATAGGAATACGTATCAGGTAACATTAAATCCTGAAACAGACATGCTTCCTTTGATGGGCTCTAAGGAAGGGATCATGCACATCGCTATGGCTTTTGTGAATGAAGGTGATGAAGTGTTGATACCGAATCCCGGTTATCCAACCTATTCATCAGTAGCAAAATTAGTAGGTGCAAAAATCAGAACCTATGATTTGAAAGAGGAACTAGACTGGGGAGTGGATATGGAGGCACTGAAGAAAAGTGATCTTTCTAAAGTGAAAATTATGTGGGTGAATTACCCACACATGCCTACGGGTAGAGTAGCATCCAAAGAAGAACTGACTGAATTGGTACAATTGGCGAGAGAGAATAATTTCTTGATCGTAAATGACAATCCTTACTCGCTGATCTTAAATGATGCACCCCTTAGTATTCTATCAATTGAGGGTGCAACTGAAGTCGCTTTGGAGTTAAACTCACTGAGCAAATCACACAATATGGCCGGCTGGCGCATTGGTTGGGTGGCAGGAAATAAAGATTACATCGATGCGGTGCTTCGGGTTAAAAGTAACATGGATTCTGGTATGTTTTTAGGGTTACAGCAAGCTGCGGTGGAAGCATTGAAAAATGGTAAAGAGTGGTTTACTCAGCTCAATGATGTTTACAGAAAGAGGAGAGATGCTGCATGTAAAATATTAGATGTGTTACAATGTAGTTACTCAACAAAGCAATCTGGTTTGTTTGTATGGGCCAAAGCGCCAGCGCATATACAAGATGTGGAGAAATGGATTGATGAAATTCTTTACGGAACGAAAGTTTTCATTACACCCGGATTTATTTTTGGTGATGGAGGAAATCGTTACATCCGTATTTCTTTGTGCGCCACTGTAGAAAAATTGAATGAAGCGTTTGAACGTATCTCAACGTTTTTAGCCCAGAAGGATAATTTGGTTCAGGCCAATAGCAAGAAGTAACAAAATGAAAACAACAATTATCGGATTAGGATTGATTGGCGGCTCTATTGCACTTGGCCTTAGAAAGGCAGGGCTTGCCACTGAATTGTGGGGTGTTGATATGAGTGCAGACAACGCAGCAAAAGCATTGGAACTAGGGCTGGTAGATAAGATTCTTCCAGAGGATCAGGCGATCGCGCAAGCAGATTTAATTGTGTTGGCAATCCCGGTAAATGCATCGAATGCGTTCTTGCCCATAGTATTAGATTATGCCAGGAAGGATGCCGTCATTATTGATGCAGGATCAACAAAGGCATCTATTTGTAAAGTAGTGGCGACTCATCCCAAACGGGATCAATTTGTGGCAGCTCACCCCATTGCAGGAACAGAAAACTCCGGACCACAAGCAGCCTTTGTTGAGTTGTTTAAAGACAAGACAAATATTATTTGTGAAGCAAGTAGATCCTCATCGCATGCGTTGAAAGTAGCTACAAAAGTATTTGATTCACTTGGGTTGAAAACTATTTTCATGGAAGCCGAAGAACACGATAAACATGTCGCCTATGTGTCGCATCTTTCGCATGTCAGTTCTTTTTTGTTAGGACAAACCGTATTGGATATTGAAAAGGACGAGAAAAACATATTCAATCTTGCCGGAAGTGGTTTTGCTTCTACAGTACGATTGGCGAAAAGCTCACCAGACATGTGGGCACCAATCTTTGAACAAAATGCAGAATACTTAAGCCAGGCATTACTGGAATATATTATGCACTTGCAACGTTTTCATTATCACCTAATGAAACATGATACGAAAGAACTCCACCGCATCATGTCGAAGGCTAATGAAATACGCAGGGTGTTGGATAGCAAGGCAGATAAACCAACCGAAGTGAAAAATGACATTTTATCAAAAACTATAAACTAAACCTGAATTCAAACTTTTAATTTTATTGCGTTATGACAAAGAAAGGATTACAACTTGAACCCATCTCTTCCTGGATGCATACGGACCGCCCTATTATCATCAGCGGACCGTGCAGTGCTGAAACGGAAGATCAAATGGTAGCCACCGCCAAACAAATTGCAGCAACCGGAAAAGTGCATGCCATACGAGCTGGTATTTGGAAACCTCGCACAAGGCCGGGGCAATATGAAGGTGCTGGTGAAGAAGGATTGAAATGGCTTATTCGTGCCAAGCAGGAAACAGGGCTGCCTGTGACTACTGAGGTAGCCAATGCAGCACACGTAGAGGCCTGTTTAAAAGCCGGTGTTGACATCCTTTGGGTAGGTGCACGCACTACGGTGAATCCTTTCTCTGTGCAGGAAGTAGCCGATGCTTTGAAAGGAGTGGATATTCCTGTTATGGTAAAGAATCCTATTAACCCGGATGTAGAACTTTGGTTGGGAGCCTTGGAGCGTTTGAACAAAGCAGGCATCACTAAGTTGGCAGCTATACATCGAGGCTTTTCTTCATTTGAAAAAGGACCTTTCCGTAATGCCCCGATGTGGGATCTTGCTATTGAGTTAAAGACTCGTGTGCCTGAACTTGATATGATTTGCGATCCAAGTCACATTGCCGGCAACAGAGATTTGATTTCGTTCGTTTCTCAGAAAGCATTGGATCTGGACATGGCTGGCTTGATGATTGAAAGTCATATCAATCCGGATGCAGCATGGAGCGATGCAAAACAACAAATAACACCTTCTGTATTAGCAAAGATTGTTAGTGAATTAGTAGTTCGCACACCTTCTACTGACAATAAAAGCTTTAAGGATACGCTCAGCATTTTGCGTGAGCAGATTGACCAACTCGATGATGAGATCATGTCGAAGTTGGCTGCGCGCATGAAGATATCAGAGAAGATTGGTCAGTATAAGAGAGAAAACAATGTGACCATTTTGCAGGTAAATCGTTGGGAAGAAATTGTGCATACGCGTATCGCTCTTTGCCGTGCGATGGGTTTGAATGAAGAGTTTACCAACGATTTGTTGAAACTTATTCATCATGAGTCGATACAGGTGCAAACCAAAGTGATGAATAAGGTTACAGAACGGGTATAATGAAATTGAATTTTTATATAGCAAGATTGATAATTGGGGTGGCCTTATGGGCCACTCCTTTTTTTATTTGTGCTCAAACGATCGAAAAGAATTACCTGCTAGGGAAATTTGATCCCGCCACGCATCCGCAGTTTGTTACATTAGGCGATCAACATACACAAGGAAGTGCCAAAGGAGGCTACCTCAGAAAGGAAGCCTATGAGGCATTTGTAAAAATGAATGATGCAGCGAAAAGGGATGGAGTGGAATTGATCATTATCTCAGCTACGCGCAATTTCGATTCACAAAAAAGAATTTGGGAAAATAAGTGGGAAGGACGCACACTTGTAGAGGGAAAAAATCTAACTACAGTGAAAAATATAAAAGAGCGTGCTCGGTTAATTTTACTATACAGTTCTATGCCATCTACTTCACGGCATCATTGGGGTACTGATATGGACTTGAATTCGTTGGAGAATAGTTTTTTTGAAAGTGGCGAAGGGATAAAAATTTATCAATGGCTTATCAATCATGCTGCTGACTATGGATTTTGTCAACCCTACACTTCTAAAATTGAAGGACGAACCGGTTACGAAGAGGAGAAATGGCATTGGTCGTATCTGCCTTTGTCACGTGTTTTTTTGGATGAATATATAAAGCAGGTAACGTACAAAGACATTAAAGGATTTGCAGGGAGTGAAGTTGCGCCATCCATCGAAGTCATTACGAAATATGTGAAAGGTGTATTGTGTATAAAAAAATAGGGATCACCGTTTCTGATGACCCCGTTTAAAAAATGAACTCTCTAAAAAAAATTACGAGAGCTTTTTCTCTAATTCTTCAATCTTTGTTTTGGCTTCTTGTTTGCCTAAAGATAAAGCCTTTCGATAAAGTTCCAGTGCTTCTTGTTGCGTGGATTTCCTCTTACGTGGAGCAAGTTTTGTTCTGTTAGCGGCTTCTTCAAGGGCTTCTGCCTGTGCAAAATATAAATCACCTTCTGTAAGTTTTGATTGCTCAGTAAAACTCTTGAATTGAGTTTCCATATTCGTTAATTCCTGTTCTTTAACCTGAATGAAATTTTCTTTTTCTGAAATAATAGTTTCCTTCTTATTAACTGTAAGCGTCAACGCTTCATTTTCGGATTTGAGTTGCGTGATCGATTCTTCAAGTGCAATCATTTCTGCTTTTCTTTCTTCCAGTTCTCGCTTAAGTTTTTTTACCATCGAAGCGTATTGTGCTGAACCTGATTTGGCTTTCGATAAGGTAGTTTCCAGTTCTTCAATTCTCGAACTGGTTGATTTCACAAAAGAATTAATGTCCTTTAATCGATCGGAATAATTGGTATAACTCGTTCCTTCAATAATGTTGGAGCGCAGCAAATTCCGGTTCGCATCAATTGAATCCAATAAAACACCTACTTCCTGTAATGAAGTCACCATCTCCTGGCCTGTTTTCAACTCTACAGTCAAGGAGTCAATTTTTGTTTTGAGCTTCGCATTCTCATCTTTTAAGCCACAGCTCCAGAGAAGGCCAAGCACTGTCAGCGATAAAAATAGTTTTCTTATCATACCTTATTTTGTTTGGTTGCACAGGCAATTTAGCACTGGAATGAGTCGCTTAATTAATGGGTGATGATAAGTTGAATTTGGATACGCTGGACAGTCGAATAAATGGGTTCAATATCCTATGCCGGAGGGTTACCTATTCGATCGTAAATAGTGACCATCATCTTCTCGCATTCCTTCTTTTTTTACGATATTTCATATTCGCTAAAAAACAATCTCACAATGAGTAAACTTTGGAAAAAGATAGGTCTTGGTGCCGCTGGCATCGGACTTATTGCGTTCGCGATTTTTTACTTTAACGAAAGCAAAGGAGGAAAAACCATTAGTTCAACTATTAATCCCGCTTTCGGGGAGTATATAACTTCATATACTGCGGGTGTTATAGGCTCTGGCTCCTCTATCCGCATGGTGCTCTCCAAAGATGTAGTGGATTCTGCTTCGGTGGGCGATGAAACTACCGTCAAGCTTTTTGAATTAAGTCCTACTGTGAAGGGGGTTACGATTTGGCTCGACAGACGAACGGTTGAATTCAGACCTACAGCTCGATTGACCTCCGGCCAGGTTTATGAAATCAAATTTCAACTTTCACGATTGCTTGAAGTACCCAAATCGTTGAGTGCGTTTGAGTATACGCTTCAGGTGATACCCCAGAATTTTGAAGTCTCGGTGGAAAACATAAAACCCTATGCTAAAACAGATTTGAAGCGACAAAAAATTGAAGGAACACTTTTTACAGCAGACTTTGCAGAAAGTGATGCTGTAGAAAAAATGTTAGCGGCTCAGCAAGAGGGAAAAGCATTGAAAGTAAACTGGAACCATACGGCTGAAGGCAAGCAACATATATTCATTGTAGAAGAGGTAGCACGTAAAGAAGCGGCAAGTATTGTAAAGCTGGCTTTTTCTGGTGAGAGCCTGGGGGTAGAACAAAATGACGATCGTGAAGTTGAAATTACCGCATTGGGTGATTTTAAAGTGACCAACGTTCGGGTCGAACAAGGAACAAGTCAAAATGTTGTCATTCAATTTTCTGATCCGCTCAATGAATCTCAGAATCTGGAGGGGTTGATTAATGTTTCGGAACTGAGTAATCTCGACTTTGAAATCAAAGACAACGAAATACGTGTTTATCCTCCGGTGCGCCAAACGGGCTCGCGCACACTCAGTGTAGAAGCGGGTATAAAAAATATTCTGGATTACCGGATGCCGCTACCCACCACTTTTGATATTGCGTTTGAACAATCGCTTCCGGCTGTTCGCTTTACAGGAAAGGGAAATATATTGCCTTCCAGTGAAGGACTCGTGATGCCCTTTGAAGCTGTGAATCTTAAAGCGGTGGATGTTCAGATCGTCAAAATTTATGAAAACAATATTTTACAATTCCTGCAGTCAAATGATTATGATGGCAATCAGGAGTTGCGAAGAGTAGGTAAACCTGTTTTCAATAAAATGGTTTCACTTGAAAAAGCAGGTGTAACCGACTTGGGAAAATGGAATCGTTTTACCCTTGATCTTTCTAAATTCATCAGCACTGAGCAGGGAGCCATTTACCAGGTGCAGATCAACTTTAAGAAAACCTATCTCGCCTTTGTATGTGAAGGAGAGGAGGCAAGTGAAACACAATCAGGATTTGAGGAAGAAAACTATGAGGAAGAAAAGGAGTTAAGTTATTGGGATTCCTACGATGATGATTATTACTATGAAGACTACGATTGGGAACAACGTGATAATCCGTGTCACTCCTCCTACTATACGGGCAACCGAAAAATCAGAAGAAATATCATTGCATCTGATTTAGGTTTATTAGCCAAGCGAGGCGGTGATGGTAATACCGTGGTGGTGGTGAATGATTTAAAAACGACACAACCTATTTCTGGTGTTCAGCTTGAGTTATATGATTTTCAGCAACAACTGATTGGCAGTGCATCCACCGGTGCTGATGGTAAGGCCATTATTTCTTCTAAGCAAAGACCGTTTGCTCTTATCGCGAAAAACGGTCCGCAGCGCGGATATCTGAAAATACAAGATGGCGAGTCACTCTCGTTAAGCAACTTCAATGTTAGTGGCGAATATGTGAATAAAGGCTTGAAGGGATTTTTGTATGGCGAGCGTGGCGTGTGGCGGCCTGGCGATTCGTTGTATTTAAGTTTTATTCTTGAAGACAAACTAAAATTACTTCCTTCATCACACCCGGTTGTGTTTGAGTTGCAAAATCCGCAAGGTCAGATTACTTCACGTTTAGTTCGTTCAAATTCCGAAAACGGATTTTACAAGTTTGCAACGGTCACTTCATCCGATGCGCCTACTGGCAACTGGATGGGGCGGGTAAAAGTGGGCGGAGCAGAATTTACTCAACCGATCAAAATTGAAATGGTGAAACCCAATCGCTTAAAAATCAATTTGGATTTTGGAGTAGATAAACTTACATCTGGCAACAATGCAATTTCTGGCGATTTAAAAGTGAACTGGCTGCACGGTGCACCGGGAAGAAATTTAAGAGCACAATTTGAAGTACTCCTTACGAAAGGCACTGCTAAATTTGATCAATATGCTGACTATGTGTTTGACGACCCGTCTGTTGATTTTTACAGCGAATCAAAACCCATTTATGATGGATATACCGATGCGGATGGTAATGCTCGTATAAATGCCGACATACCTGTTTCAGAACAGGCACCCGGTATGCTCAATGCAATTTTTAGAGGAAAGGTGTATGAAGAAAGCGGCAGCTTCAGTATCGATCGTTTTAGCATACCATATTATCCATATCCTTCCCTCACCGGTATTAGACTTCCACAAGGTGATAAAGCGCGGGGCATGTTGCTAACCGATACAACACATCGGGTAGATATTGTTACCGTTGATGCCGATGGCAAGCCCTTATCGCGAAGCATCGAGCTATCAATTTATAAAATCAACTGGCGTTGGTGGTGGGATGGTTCTGATGGTGGTATCAATTTTATGTCTGGAAATTATTCTCAGCCCATTACTACCGGAAGAATCCAAACCGTAAACGGAAAGGGTGCCTGGAAATTTAAAATTAAATATCCGGAGTGGGGAAGATTTTTTGTAAAAGCCTATGATCGTGAATCCGGCCACAGCACAGGCAAAGTAGTGTATATCGATTGGCCGGGTTGGGCAGGTCGCGCCAGAAATGAATCCGAGGGTGCTACCATGCTTTCCTTTTCATCTGACAAGCCAATGTATAATATTGGAGAGAAAGCAAGCCTGGTCATTCCCGGCAGTGATAAAGGACGTGCGTTGATCAGTGTCGAAAATGGAAGTCGGGTGTTGCAAACATACTGGTTGGAAACACAAAAAGGCGATAATCAATTTTCTTTTGAAGTGACCAAGGAGATGACACCGAACGTGTTTATCAATGTTACCTTATTGCAACCCCATGCCCAAACCACCAATGATCTTCCTATCCGCATGTATGGAATCATTCCTATTCAGGTGGAAGATCCGGGCACACATTTGAATCCTGTTATTACGATGCCTGATGTGCTCGAACCAGGAAAGGAAGTAGTCATAAAAGTTTCTGAACAATCGAAACGTACGATGACGTATACCCTGGCGATGGTGGATGAAGGACTTCTTGATCTCACGCGTTTTAAAACACCGGATGCCTGGAGTCGCTTTTATGCACGTGAAGCATTAGGTGTGAAGACTTGGGATTTGTATGATCAGGTGATGGGTTCATTCGGTGGACGATTAGATCGACTGCTTGCCTTGGGTGGTGATGCAGAGTTTGCATCAAAAGAAGATGATGCAAAAGCAAATCGATTTAAACCAGTAGTAAAATTCTTTGGACCGTTTACGTTAGACGGTGGAAGCAATGAACATAAATTCATTATGCCTCAATACATTGGTTCTGTAAAGACGATGGTGGTTGCAGGCTATGAGGGCGCTTATGGTAAAACAGAAAAAGTGACACCAGTGCGTAAACCGCTCATGGTGTTGGCAACGTTGCCACGTGTGCTGGGTCCGGAGGAATCAGTAAAACTTCCCATCACATTGTTTTCGGGCGAGAAGACTATTAATAGTGTAAGGGTTGATATCAAAGTAACTGGTCCGATAGAACTAACAGAACCTTCGCGCACGGTGTCAATGAGTGGCAACACGGATAAAACCTTCGATTTTGATTTATTTGTGAAAGGTGAAACCGGCAAGGCTACTATTAAAGTCACCGCAGTATCAGGTAATTATCAGGCAACGGATGAAATAGAAATTGAAGTAAGAAATCCCAACCCATCGATTACGAAAGTACAAGATGCGATGTTGGAGGCTGGTAAAACATGGACATCGGAGGTAGCTCCAATAGGAGTTAAAGGCACGAATTCTTCCATGCTGGAGATTTCCAGTTTACCTCCAATCAATTTAGGTCAGCGGTTAAAATATTTGTATCAATATCCATACGGTTGCATTGAGCAAACGACCTCGGCCGTGTTCCCTCAATTGTATCTCGATAAAGTGAAAACGTTAACCGAGGAAGAGAAGGCACTTATTCAACGAAACGTGAAAGCCGGTGTTGAACGATTGAAAACTTTTATTAATCGCGATGGCGGATTTTCCTATTGGCCAGGTCATGAAGATACTGATAGTTGGGGAACTACCTATGCCGGGCATTTCCTGATTGAAGCAGAAGCAAAAGGATATTATGTGCCCAACGATATGATCAGGCGTTGGAAGAAATATCAAAAGAGCAAAGCACAAGCGTGGAGAAAGAACCAGGAATATAGCAGTAGTGAATTGATACAAGCTTATCGTCTTTATACACTGGCGCTTTCCGGTGACCCTGAGCTGGGAGCGATGAATCGTCTTCGTGAACAAGCACCACTTCCTGCTACAGCCGCGTGGATGTTAGCCGCGGCTTATATACAGGCAGGTCAGCCAGAAGCAGGAAGAAAAATGACAGAAAATCTTACTACCAATGTGAAGCCTTACCAGGAGATGGCCTATTCGTATGGATCAGATATTCGCGATAAAGCCATCATGCTGGAAACCTTACTCCTTCTCAACGATCGCACCAAAGGTTTTGAATTGGTAAAAGAGATATCACAAAGGTTGAGCAATTCTTCGTATTGGATGAGTACGCAGTCGCTTGCCTGGTGTTTAAAATCGGTGGGAGCTTTTGCTGCGGCAGAGCAAAAAGGAGAGTTGAAGTTTACCTACCACTACAACGGAAAGGAAGTTGCTGCCAGTACAAAATTGTCGATCGCGCAAGTTGCGTTACCGATCGATGGTGTGAAGAACGGAAATCTGAAACTAGTTAGTGCAACCCAAGGAGTGTTGTTTGTGCGATTGATTTCAGAAGGGGTGCCGGCACGTGGCAAGGAAGAAGATGAATCAAAAAATCTTTCGCTTACCGTTTTGTATGCTGACGTGAAAGGAGCCCCAATAGATCCGGATCGGTTAGAGCAGGGTACTGAGTTTGTGGCTACAGTCACCGTGTTCAATCCGGGTATGCGTGGTATTTATAAGAATCTTGCTTTGAATCAAATTTTTCCTTCTGGATGGGAGATCAATAATTTGCGACTTACAGGAGACGAAAGCGCACGCCTCACCGGAGATGTACCTACCTATCAGGATATTCGCGATGATCGGGTGTACACCTACTTTGATTTAAGTGCTAGCCAGAGTAAAACATTCAAGGTGTTATTGACAGCCAGCTATGCTGGTAGTTATTATTTGCCGGCCGTCAGTTGTGAAGCGATGTATGACAATGGCGTGTATGCAAGAAAGAAAGGAAAAGTGGTGGAGGTGGTCAAGAAGTTGGTGCAGTAATAATTTAAGTGAATTAACTTGATAGCTATGCCGTTCTATGATGATGATGGGAATGAATTGAATCCTGACTTAATGATGATGTCATAATTTTGTTATTCCGGGATAATGGAAAATCAATATGAAGAATTCAAAAATAATATAGCCTCCCTGATCAAAGTAGTGCAAAAGGATTTATATGTTTTGTTTATGAGTAAGGCATGATTAAGAAATAAACGATGCCATGTGATTCTAGTCTTTCCGGAGTTACACTAAGAACTTTACGTTATTATGAATGAAAATTGTTGACTTTTTGTTGTTTGGAATATCTACATAGACCAAAAACATATTTACCCGTGAGATTTATTTTTTCTTTTCCAAAACCAATGATGACACAACCGCCATTAGTAACGTAAGCACAATAAAGGCAAGAGAAATTTCTATGGGGATTTTGTAAATATCAGCGATACACATTTTTAATCCAACAAAAATAAGAATGGCTGAAATACCATATTTGAGATAGATGAAGTACTTCTCAATTCCTGAAATTGCAAAATAAAGAGATCGCAATCCCAGAATGGCGAATACGTTGGAGGTATACACTATAAAAGTATCTTCAGAGATAGAAAGTATGGCAGGAATGCTATCCACAGCAAAAACTAAATCAGTTGCTTCTATTACGATTACAACCAGAAATAGCGGTGTAACCCATAGCTGTCTCGTTTTCCATATAAAGAAATTGTCTCCTTCAAAGGTTGCGGTAACCGGAAAAATCCTTCTTGTAATATTTATTAAAATGTTTTTACCTGGGTTGATCTTTACTTCTCCCTGACTGAGCAGACGAAAACCGGTGTACACCAGAAAACTACCAAAGATATAAATGACCCAATGAAATTTATGAATTAATTCTACACCTGCCATGATAAAAATAACGCGTAAAACTAAGGCGCCTAAAATTCCCCAGAATAGAACTTTATGTTGGTACGTGGAAGGCACACTGAAGTAGGAGAATATCATGATAATTACAAAAATATTATCTACGCTTAACGATTTCTCTATCAGGTAACCTGTGAAAAATTCGTAGGCCTTATCAGGACCAAAATAATAGTAAACAAAGACATTGAATAAAAATGCTATAGTTACCCAGACACATGTCCAGATAAGAGCATCTTTGATTTTTACTTCTTCGGATGTGCGATGAAAAACACCAAGGTCCAGCGCCAGCATAATCAGAATAAATGCATTGAACGCGATCCAAAGATTCGATTAATTCATATTGTCAAGTTTTGTAATTTATGTTAAGACACAGTAATACTTGAGACGTAACTAGTCAACCCAACGATAATAGTAAATCGGTAATGATGGCTGCATTTTTTACTTTCTGTGAGATCACAGGTATATGGGCTTTGTCGACCAGTAATTGATGCGTGATAGTATATCAATTCATAAATGTCTTCGGAGCGCGATGTGCGCAGTTTGAGGTGACACCAACACACGTAATTGGAAAGTGTTGTCAAGGAGATTTATTTAATGAGTTTTATTTCTATTGGACAAATAATTTCAACACGTTGACCTTTTTTATCGGCTGAGTCCAATACCTTTTTTAAGGATTTACCTATTTTGGTTAATTCTTTGATACGTTTTTCTAACTTTGAGGCATCTCCATCAAACCGATCTTTAATAGAGAAAACTTGAAGGTTGTAGTAGTTTATTTTACGGTTGCTCATTTCAAGAAGTAATTTGCTGCCATCAGAGGCGGAAAACAGGCCATTTATTAATTTGTAATTGTTCATAGCGTGATATTGATTTAGCTTATTGTCCTTGACCAAGTGAGAATGTAGGCTTGCCATCAAATTCGTATAGATTTTCAGTTTTAATGGTATCGATGTTATAGTTTATTGCCTGTGAAAGAATTTGTATGATATCAAATTTTCTAATGGACTTACCATCGATAGATTTAAATCGACAGCGCCAATGATCGGTGCAAAATGTTTCTTCAAAACCATCTGGCCACACTTTTATTCCTCGGTTAGTTATCATGGAAAGTTGAGCGGCACGATTATTAAGAAGCTTAATTTTTTTTGCCAACGTGTCTGGGTGGGTTCCATTCCAATGAACAAAAACATCTACGCCCACCAATTCTTTTTTTGCTTCAGGTTTTCTTTGATATTTTGGTAAAATAAGGGAAGTTCCATTCGCGTATGAAACCGGATTCAGAGAACTTGGTTTCTTGTTTAGATTTGCAATCTTGTGGGGTTGTAATCGGAGCCTTTAGAAAAATTTTGTTTCTTCTTATAATATCCCATGATCCTCGGGCTATTCCAGAAGTATTACCGGCCAAATAGACTTTTTCGCCAACTTCAATTTATTCAATTGAAATCTTGGCTCCTGCTGTCAGGATAATTTCAAGGGTAGCATCCATAATTTCAGGACCTATTCCATCTCCTTTTGCTACTGTAATTGTTTTCATAAAAATGACTTTTTTGTTAGCCGTGGCAAATTTCGTTGATTCGATACGTGTAATTGTATTTATATTTACAACCATTAGCATAAACAATATTTATGAATTACACCCTTCATCAACTACAGGTGTTTTTAAAGGTAACGCAAACATTAAGCGTCACTAAAGCGGCTGTGGAACTTCACCTGACTCAACCAGCTGTTTCTATTCAACTGAAAAATTTTCAGAATCAGTTTGAAATCCCTTTAACAGAAGTTGTAGGACGAAAAATATTTGTAACTGAATTTGGAAAAGAGATTGCTCACGCAGCAGAGAATATTTTGAATGAAGTATATGCCATCAATTACAAGACGTTAATATATAAGGGTCAATTGACAGGCCGTTTAAAAATTTCAGTTGTTTCTACTGGAAAGTACGTGATGCCATACTTTTTATCAGACTTCTTAAAGCAGCATTCAGGTGTTGAGTTGGTACTGGATGTAACGAATAAGGAAAAAGTAATTGAGAGTTTGGAGAAGAATGAAGTCGATTTTTCACTAGTATCCGTTATACCGGATCATTTACAGGTTGAGATGATTGAATTGATGCAAAACAAACTTTTTTTAGTTAGCAACACCGAGCGAAAATTTAAAAACAAGAGTTATGATAAAAACATCTTTGAAGAATTACCTTTAATCTATCGTGAGTCAGGTTCAGGTACGAGACAGGTCATGGAAAAATATATTAAGCAAAATAATATACCTGTAAGAAAGAAATTAGAACTCACTTCCAATGAGGCTGTAAAACAAGCCGTCATAGCAGGCTTAGGTTGTTCTATCATGCCATTGATTGGTATTAAAAACGAATTGAATAAGGGAGACTTGCAAATCATTCCTGTAAAGGGATTTCCGATAGTATCAAATTGGCAATTAATTTGGCTTAAAGGAAAAAATTTGTCTCCTGTTGCCAGCGCATTTTTGTTGTATATCAAAGAATCGAAAGAACTATTAATTCAGGAAAAGTTTAGTTGGTTTGAAAAATATTAATCTTCTTATATTGTATGAAACAACTATTTTGAACTTTTATTTTTAAGTTATGATGATCGTATACGGCATTAAAAACTGCAACACGGTGAAGTCAGCCATTGATTGGCTGAACAAAAACAAGATTGAATTTGAGTTTCATGATTATAAAAAATCAGGAATTACAGAAGTTAAATTGGATGCGTGGTGTAAGCAGGTTGGGTGGGAGAGTCTGGTAAATAAACGAGGCACCACCTGGCGGCAATTAGATGAAGCAGTGCAAAAGAAAGTTATCAATGAGAAAACAGCCATTGCACTCATGATGGAAAAGACTAGTGTAATCAAGCGACCCTTGATTGAGGACGAGGGTAAGGTGCTTCTTCTGGGTTTTGATGAAACAGTCTATAAGAAGAAATTAGTTTAGTTTATCTTCTTTGTGATTCCTAGCGCCTTGGTGACAGGGTTGTTCATTTTTCTTTGAACCACGAAGACACCAACCCACCCGGTAATGCAAAGTGTATTTTGAAGAGATACGTGAAAAAGTGGCTAAGCCGATATCGAAAGTATATTTTATCATCAGGCATTCTTCTGCTCGTTGTTTATCATTTCTCACTCCCCAAAATCCTTTTTCGTGATCCATATTCTACGGTGCTGGAAGATCGTGATGGTAAACTATTAGGAGCTACGATTGCCGGAGATGGTCAATGGCGTTTCCCGGAAGGAAAGCACGTTTCTAAAAAATTTAAAGACGCCATTATCGCCTTTGAGGATAAACGTTTTTATAATCATCCGGGAGTTGATCTTCTTTCTTTGGCCCGTGCCACTCAGCAAAATATAAAATCAAATAAGATCATCAGCGGAGGCAGTACGCTTACGATGCAGGTGATACGCCTGGCCAGAAAAAACCAGTCGCGTACTTTCTTTGAAAAAATTATCGAGATGATTCTGGCTACTCGGCTTGAACTACGCTATTCAAAAGATGAAATTTTAAGTTTGTATTCGGCTCATGCTCCGTTTGGTGGTAACGTAGTTGGGTTGGATGCCGCATGCTGGCGTTACTTTGGGCGCGATGCATCACAATTGAGTTGGTCCGATGCTGCACTGTTGGCAGTGCTACCTAATAATCCTTCGCTGATCCATCCCGGAAAAAATCGTGATCTGTTAAAGAGTAAGCGTGACCGATTGCTTACCCGATTGTTGATCAATAAGAAACTTGATACGCTCTCTTTTGAACTTGCTAAAGCTGAACCCATTCCAGAAAAACCATTGGCACTTCCCAAAGCGGCTCCTCATTTATTAAATCGGATATCAAAGGAAGGATATGCACAACACCGCGTTCGCTCAACACTTGAAGAAATCTTGCAAAACAGGGTGAGTGATATCGTAGAGCAACATCATCAAACGCAAAAAGGAAACCAGGTATTTAATGCGGCCGCTCTGGTGATCGATGTTAAATCCGGAAATGTGTTGGCTTATGTGGGTAACACAAAGGCGGGCCGCGAGCATGGCGAGCAGGTTGATGTAATCATGGCTCGCAGAAGTACGGGCAGCATCCTCAAACCCTTTTTATATGCGGCTATGCTGGAGGAAGGAAAATTATTACCGGATATGTTAGTGCCTGATATACCCACCACCATCAATGGTTTTTCTCCAAAGAATTTTTCAAAACAATATGATGGTGCCGTTGCTGCCAACCAGGCGCTGATTCGATCATTAAATGTTCCTGCTGTTTATGAGTTAAAAGAATATCGTTATGAAAAATTTTATGAGTTGTTGAAGCATGTCGGTATCTCCACGCTCGGTCAACCACCTGATCACTATGGTTTGTCGCTTATATTAGGTGGCGCTGAAGGTACCTTGTGGGACATCACCGGTTCCTATGCATCGATGGCCCGTACCTTAAACAACTACTTCGAAGTGCCCGGAAAAAGTAGATATTCAAAGAAAGATTTTCATGCGCCAGTCTATATGGTTTCGGATTCTTTAGAAAACGTAACGAAAGAGGACAACTCCTGGCTAAGTGCAGCGTCTATTTACCTGACGCTGGATGTGCTTAAGGAAGTGTACCGCCCTGGTGAAGAAACAGGCTGGAAAAATTTTTATAATGCTAAGAAAATTGCCTGGAAGACGGGCACGAGTCATGGTTTACGCGATGCATGGGCCGTGGGTGTTAATGGCGATTATGCGGTGGGAGTTTGGGTGGGGAATGCGGATGGTGAAGGCCGCCCGGGACTCACCGGCACCGAATCAGCTTCTCCAATTTTGTTTGATATCTTTTCACAGTTGCCGGGCACCCGTTGGTTTGATGAGCCATTATCAGAATTGGAAAAGATACACGCGTGCGCCCAAAGTGGGATGAGGGCAACCGCATTGTGTAAAGAGCAAAAGGAGATATTGGTTACACGAGCCGGCATGCAAACACCTCCATGTAAGTATCACCGCAAAGTATATTTATCTACTGATGGTAAATATCAAGTGCACGGTGATTGTGAACAATTAAGCCAGATGCAATCAGATTTATGGTTCGTGTTACCTCCCGTGCAGGAGTATTATTTCAGAGCAAAGAATTTGAGCTATCAGGCCTTGCCACCATTCAGAAAGGACTGTATAAACCCTACCGCGATGGCCTCCATGGAATTGATTTACCCCAAACATAACGCACGCATTTTTATCCCACGCGAGTTGGATGGGCAAGTAGGCAGCGCTTTATTTGAAGTGGCACATCGTAACGCACAAATCACCATTTACTGGCATCTGGATGGCATTTATTTAGGATCTACCCAGGGCGTCCATCGGCTGGCGATAACACCACAGCCAGGCCAACATACCCTCACGATTATTGATGATCAAGGTGAAATTCTGGAAAGGAGTTTTACAGTCACCGATGGGCATTCGCTCTAAGGATCCGAATTAGAAGCCTAAACCATCCCACGATTTTTTTTGTAAAACTTTACCAGAAGGAATATCTAATGTAACCCCTTTCTGATTAACTTTAACATACCAAAAAGATGCTCACTATGGACAAACTTGTTTACATCATCGATGATGATCCTGTTTATCTTAAATTCATGAAAGAACATTTCAAACAATTAGGCGGATTTCATACGGAGATCTTTTTGTTTGGTGACGATGCTATTAAGAAGATCAATGAACAGAAACCGTACTTGATCATTCTTGATAATCACCTTGAGGTGCCTAACAAGAGTGGAATTTATTATTTAAAGTTGATCTCAAAAGTAAAACCTCGCATTCCGGTCATTTACATTACAGCCGATACCGATCCTGAATTGAGGAAGACTGCTGAAAAAATGGGGGTTAATAGTTATATTCTTAAAGACAATGCTTTTTTAATCTATCTGCGCACGGCATTGGATGAAATTGCAAACCCGCCTAAGAAGGGATTTTTAGATAAAATATTTGGGCGATAGCATGCCCAGGCATTGCAACGTTAGCCAGCTTTGCGCATTAGGTTTAAACACCTGATTTCATTTGTCTTTGTATATTTGATTTGACTGCATGGCAAATCCAATCAGCATCGCGTGAAATTTAAATTTAATTTGTCTTTCAGATCTTTGCATTGGGAGTGGCACGCAACCTTCATTTTAATTTTGTGTATAATCAATTTTGCTCAGAGTCAGGATAGGTGTGGTACTGTTGAGTATACCCGTCAGTTAAAGAAAAATGGATTTTTGCATGAAAGTGACGAGCAATTTGAACAGTGGCTGAATGAGAAAATTCAAAAACAAAAGAAAGACGGCAAAGAAAAGCGCACACAAATAAGCTCACATAAAATACCTGTAGTCGTTCATATAATTCATAATGGTGAGGCCGTTGGAGTGGGTACAAACCTATCCGATGCGCAAGTGTTTTCCCAATTGGAGGTGCTCAATAAAGATTTCAGAAGACTTAACCGTGATGCTGTAAATACACCTCCTGAGTTTCAACCAGTGGCAGGGACAAGTTCAATTGAATTTCTGTTAGCGCAAACAGATCCTAACGGCATGCCCACCACTGGCATCAACCGGGTATTAGGTTCCAAACCAGAATATACTATTGCTGATAATATAGAACTCACATCGCAGAGTTACTGGCCGGCAGAAAACTATCTTAATATATGGGTATGTCAGCTTACTGATCGCTATGGGTTTACTCAGTTTCCGGTATCCACCTTACCGGGTCTCGAAAATTCTTCCCAAAACCGACTTACTGATGGTGTCATTATTTCTTTTGAAGTATTTGGTTCATCCGACTATGGTAATTTTCCTCTTCATCCTATTTATAGTAAAGGCAGAACAGCCACTCATGAAATAGGCCACTTCTTTGGCTTGCGACATATGTGGGGAGATGTATCTAATTGTCAGGGAACGGATTATGTTGATGACACACCTCCACAAGCGTATGAAACGATAGGCTGCCCCCCGCATCCTCAAAAAGAATGTCCACTCAGTGATCCTGTCAATAAAATGTTTCAAAATTTTCTGGATTACACGGATGACGTGTGCATGAATTTATTTACGCAAGGTCAGGTTGACCGTATGATTACGGTATTGGAAAATTGCCCACGCAGAGCAAGTTTATTGTTGCCATTGTCTCCTATTCAACCAGAGTGGCAGTTCCCCAAAATATTTTCGCCCAATGGTGATGGGATCAATGACTTCTGGCGCTGGACCAACACACTACAATATGATGGATGCAAGTTGATAGTCTATAACCGGTTTGGCAAAGCGGTATATGAAATAACCTCCTATGATAATAGTTGGGATGGACGATCCAACACAGGTCAACCACTGGAAGAGGATGCTTATTATTTTATCATAAAATGTGATAGTCAGAAAGATATTACGGGTGCAGTGCGGATTGTGCGGTAAATCAAAGCAGGAATGAGAAATGGATTACTGATAGGTATTTTTTCTTTTTTCTCCTTGCTCGCTATCGGGCAAAACGCACCTGCTTTTCGTCAATTTTATTTTAATCCTTATCTGTTTAATCCGGCCTATGCCGGTATGAATGGCTATACAGAAATATCATTATTGTATCGCCAGCAATGGCTGGGGTTTAATAATGTGCCTGCGGCTACTGGCTTTACGATTGAATATCCTACTCATAACCGTGCCTCGTTTGGAATGAATTTTCTTTCGCACGAGGTAGTGGCCTTGCATACCACATCCACCCAGGCCACTTTTGCTTATCGCATTCCAATAACTGCAAGACAATTTTTGTTTTTCGGTTTATCTGGTGTGGCAGGATATAATAATCTCAATATCAATGATGCCGATTATAGCAATGACCCCACCATTCTCAATGCTGCTTCCAATACATTTTATGGCGATGCCAACGTTGGTGTTGTTTATGCACTGGGCGGACTGCGAGTTGGGTTTACTTTGCCTAAACTTTTAGGACAAACCTATTTTAGTCCACGGGATTTAGTGAACACCCGCTATGCACAACTACGCAACCAGCTTTATTCTGCGAGTTATAAAATTCGTGCAGGAAATTTTTCGTTTGAACCATATGTACTTTACCGGTTGAATCGTGATTTGCAAGACTGGTGGGAAGCAGCAACGATGGTGTACTTCAAGGAAGCAATCTGGTTGGGAGGCTCCTATCATAGCAGCCAGGGACTTGGATTTTTTCTTGGTATGAACATAAAAGAAAAGTTACGTTTTGGTTACAGCTACGAATTGCCACCGGTTAACCGGGAGTTCATTGCCACCAGCTCTCATGAATTGCACCTGAAGCTAAGACTTGGCAAGAAGCGTGTTTTCAAATGGGCCGCCCGGTTTGCCGAACCCGAAAAAGTAGCGGAAGCCATACTTCCTCAAAAAAAAGAACCAGTGCCTGAATTGAACGTGGAGCCTTCTGCGGAGGAGGTAGCGAAAGAAAAACCTGTTACTGTACTACCCAATGATGAAGAAAGAAAAGAAGAGAAGGAACCTGAAAAGAATATCGTTAAACAAGAAGTGCAGCCTGAGATTAAAACCACGCCACTGGAACAACCAACTCTTGCAGCAGGCTTATATGTTATTGCAGGTTCATTTCAAAATAGTGACAATGCCATGACCTTACAAAAACGACTTTCTTCACTGGGTTATAAGGATGTTAAATCGGGAATGAATCCGATCAACAAGTTATTTTATGTTTATCTATTCTTTTCCTACGATTTGGAAGAAACCAGGCAAGCCATGCAACATTATCGTCAGCGCGAGGCCACGCATGAAGCGTGGATTCTAAGAGTCAGGTAAACGGATATTATATTATTTATTGGTCTTTTTAATAAAATGGTACATGAAATTGGATAGGAATGAAAGATTTTATTTTAAGCATTAAATCCTTAAAATCAATTACTTGATATAAGTAGTGCTTGATTTAGATGAGTGTTACTTTATTATGTGGGGCAGTATTTAGTTACTCATGAAATTAAACTTACATGGGTGCTTTTATATTTATTTGGAAGATTTTATATTTATTTTTGGAAAAATAAATCCCCCAAAAAAATCATGAAAACTATTAGTTGGCAATCATTCTCCTCAAGCAAATTGCTGAGGGTGTTTTTCACAATTCTCATGGTGGTCTTTTGGACTGCCTGTGCGGATGACTCACAAAATATTCAAGGCCCGGATGCAGATGCTGCATCAAAGGGTAGTCTAAAATCTACCAGTTCATTTAGTGATTATAACATAAGCGTTGTCGTAAGCACCGATGGAACGCTTTGGACGTATACGATTGACAAAGCGAAATCTTCTGCTAAGACTTTGAGCCACCTGATTATTAACCTGGGAAATTGCGGTGATGAAAGCGCAACATTTAGCGATATCATTGAAGCAACCGTAAACGGCACTCCGGCATATTTTGTCAATACGGAGGGTTCTGGCACCACTTGCAATCCTCAAGCAACAACCAATAATTTTGTGAAAATCGGAAACTTTCCAGCTGTTTCTACTTGGGTGATTGTAATCAAATTCGATCGCGGCTATTCTCAGGTATCTACATCAGGATGGGTTAAGGCGGGTACTTCTTGTAATTCTGGTGCTATTCCAGGGCCAGGTTGTCCTATTGGTGAATACTGCTCAATGTCTCAGGGGTACTATTTTGCAACAGGTTCTTTTACAAATGGTGCTGATGACGTATGGACTGCCGCCCAAGGACTAACGATTGGTGGACAGAATTATTCTCATACAGAAGGTGCATCTTTCTGGGATGTAAATACCGGTAGAGGAGCAGCTGACGAAATGAGAGCATTCTTCCAGTTGGGTGCTCTTAAATTAAGTAATGTTAATCCTACAGATTTAACGGATGAAATAGCAACAGTTGAAGCCTATTTTGTAGCTCTGCCCAAGGTAGCTATTACTACTTGCACGGAAACAAATGGCCCTCACGTAGTCAGCTTCAATTGCTTTAATCTTCCAGTTAGCAATGATGTAAGAGTTGCTGCTGGCACCATTGGTCAATGGATTGATGCCAATCACTGCACAGAGACTAATTAACCGGAAAATATTATAATTATGAAGCCGTTCTTATTTATTAGGAACGGCTTCTTTTATATTCAAAGTCAAATGCGATATCATAATGGCTAGACAACAGGTTGATGGTTTGAAAAGGAAAATTATTTCCATAGAGTACTCACCTTATAACCTGATGCCCTTACCTTTGAAGCAATAATTAACCTTTGAATACTACATCATGTCTCATAAGCGTATTGCACTCATCACCGGAGCTACTTCAGGAATAGGAGAAGCCACAGCCCGATTATTGGCCACCAATAATTTTAAACTAATTCTTTGTGGAAGGAGAAAGGACCGTCTGCAAAAACTGGGAGAAGAATTAATGGCACATACGGAAGTGACCACACTTTCCTTTGAAGTACGCAACCAGAAGGAAGTGGCAGAAGCCATTGCCTCCTTGCCGGTGGAATGGAAAGAAATTGATGTGCTGGTGAACAATGCGGGCAATGCACATGGTATGGATCCTATTCAAACCGGCAGCCTGGATGATTGGGATGCCATGATCGATATCAATGTGAAAGGTTTGTTGTATGTAACCAAGGAAGTGTTGCCGGTGATGGTGAAGCGCAACGCAGGGCACATTATTAACATGGGCTCAATTGCCGGCAAGGAAGTATATGCCAATGGCAATGTGTATTGTGCCAGCAAGTTTGCCGTGGATGCCCTTACCAAAGGCATGCGCATTGATTTAAATGCACACAGCATTAAAGTTACTGTGATTCATCCGGGCCTTGTAGAAACGGAGTTTTCATTAGTACGATTCAAGGGCGATGAAACACGCGCCTCTACTGTGTATAAGGGGTTGGATGCTTTGCAGGGGCAGGACATAGCCGATCTTATTTTATTTGCTCTTACCCGACCTCCGCATGTTGTTATTGCAGATTTAGTGGTACTTCCCACGGCACAAGCGAGTGCTACAATAGTAAAGAGGACTGTGTAAGAAAGGCTTAATATGCTTTATGTGCCGGAACTAATTATTGCTTTACTAAACATTTTGGGCACAGGTAAAGAAAAACGTACTTCCTTTTCCTTCTTCTGATTCAAACCACATTTTTCCTCCGCACTTTCCAATTAAATCCATACATAGATGGAGGCCAAGCCCAGTGCCTTTTTCTCCTTTGGTTCCCAGGGTACTAATGTTAGGGCCAGGTGAAAAAATATGATTTTTATTTTCTTCGGTTATGCCAACACCATGATCAGCAACGGAAAGTAAAATTTCATTGCCTTGTGGTTTGCTCTCAACTTCTATTATTCCATTGGGGTGTGAGAATTTAATGGCGTTCCCGATCAGGTTTCTTAACACGATAATAAGCATCTCAGGATCACTGAAAGCGGCAATCCCTTTATCGATGTTAACAGACAGCGAAATGTTTTTTGATGTGAGTTGTCTCTCTAGCTGAAAGGTCACTTTTTGAATTAATTCTTCAAGGTTAATGACAACAGGGTTAAACTGTATTTTTTTTAACTGACTGCGCGACCACCAAAGCAAATCTTGCAGGATATTGTTTGCATTGCTTATCTCTTTATAAATTGCCCTCACTCGAGGCTCCAGAATTTCAAGTGTAATGGATTTGTTTTCAAATTTGCCCACCACTATTTCCAGCAATTGGCGGCTGCCTGAAATGGAGTTGGTAAGGTCATGAGAAATAATTGAGAAAATTTTATTCTTGTGTAGGTCATTCAACTGAAGTTCGCGATTAAGTGCATTGAGTTGAAACTCGTTTTCTTTAATCGTAAGATGCGTTTTGATACGGGCCAAAAGCTCTTTGGTATTGATAGGTTTGATTATGTAGTCTATCCCTCCGACCTCATAGGCTTTTTCAATCGATTCACCTTCGGACAGAGCCGTAAGAAAAATTACAGGTATATCTTTGGTTTTATCATTGGCTTTTAAAATAGAACAAACCTCAAAGCCACTTAGTCCTGGCATCATAATGTCCAGTAAAATCAAATCCGTTTTTTTTTCCTGAGCAACGACAACAGCTTTTTCACCATCATTCGCAAGGAAAACATTGTAAAATGGTTTTAAGATGGACGTGACCAGGTTGAGATTGTTCGGTTGATCGTCAACCACTAAAATATTTTTTTTATCAGAGTTCATTTTTTATTCACTTCGGTATAGTTAATGTATTAATTATTTCCGGCTACAGCCAGTGATATAATAAATGTTGAACCCATTCCGGGTTCACTCTGAACCGTTACCTCGCCATGCAAGGCTTCTATTTGACTTTTAACCAAATAGAGACCCAGTCCTTTTCCTACTCCTGTTGTTGAAAGCCTTTTGAATGGCTCAAATATTTTTGATAGATCACTTTTATTAATACCCACGCCATTATCTTTTACACATAAATTGACTGTTCCATTTGTTTGCTGGGTATATATTTTAATGTTGGGTGGTTCACCTGACTGATATTTTATGGAGTTTGATATGAGGTTATAAAGAGCATTTTCTAAATAAGACTTTACACTAAATAGATTTGGTGTGCTAGAAAAGTCTGTTTCAATGTTTGCCTGTGAGGCGACTATTTCACTATGCAGTTTTTCTTTAACCGATTCAATCACTTCAGTAAGGTCCACATTTTCTAATTCCGGAACAGGATTGTTTCGCAGGCTTACAATGGTGGATAAGTCAATTACAATTTCGTCTAATTTCTCGGTGGCTGTTTCCAGGTGATCGAACACCTGTTCATTCATTGGATCGGCCAGGTTTTCCCGATTGAAGATTTTGCTCAACCCCAGTATGGTGGCCACAGGGCCGCGCAGGTTATGTGAGATTACGTATGATGACTGCTCCAGGTCATGGTTTTGTTTTTCCAATTGCAACACGGCTTTCTCAAGTTGTGCGGTGCGCTTATGTACTTCTGCTTCAAGGTTGTCGTTTAAGGATGCAATCTCTCGGTTTAGCTCTTGCAGATTGGTATACTGATCGTTAATAAGCAAATGTGTTTTCATGCGTGCCAGCAATTCTTTGGTATTAATGGGTTTGGTCACGTAGTCAACGCCACCCATTTCGTACGCTTTTTCAAAATCATCGCCACTGTTGCGGGCCGTAAGAAAAATCACAGGAATAGATGCTGTTTCTTTCATTTGTTTAAGGCGCTGGCAAACCTCAAATCCTGAGAGATCGGGCATCATAATATCAAGCAAAATCAAGTCGGGTATTTTTTCCTTTGCCACGACCAACGCTTTTTCTCCGCTATTGGCTAGCAATACTTCATAATAGGGTTTTATCAAGGAAGTAACAAGGCTCAGATTATTGGGCTTGTCATCGACTACTAAGATTGTTTTGGTTTTCGATTCCATATCAATCAGGTTTGATGTGTTGGTCGATCATAGTTGCGAAATCGTTAAGATAGGCACTTACAGCGTCCAGTTCAAATTGTTCAAAACTCGTGCTTAATTGAGTGAAATAGGGTGCAAGATAAACAATGTTGTTTTGCTGTATATAGTGGTTGAAGTCTTGTAACAATGATTCCATTTCAGAAACATCCATCATTTTAGCCAGTGCTTGAGTCCTTTCAAGAAACCGGTTTTTAAGGATGGGAAGATGTTTTTGGAAATCTTCTATTTCAGCATGATTTAAGTTGATATCAAAAGGCTCTTCATCCGTATTTTCGGTCATTAACTCGTAGGGTAAATATTTTTTCAGTTCATCAAACAAGGGTTTGCGCTGAACCGGCTTATTTAACAATCCTTTAAATGAATCGTTAAGTGTTTCATTGGTTGTCAAAGAGGCTGTAAAAGCAATGATGGGAATGTGCTGTAGCGATTCCGTTTGACTTATTATGTTAGCAGCTTCGCGACCGTCCATTTCAGGCATGCGAAGGTCCATTAAAATAATGTCGGGTTTGTAGGTTTCAGCTTTGGCAATGGCTTCAATTCCATTGGTAGCCATAATCAATTCTACATCATGATCGCTCATGTAGGCTTCAATCAGTGCGCGATTAGTAGAAACATCATCGACTACCAACAATTTTGATTTTTTAAATAATATCTTTTTTTCGAACGTGTTTTCCTTTATACTATTCTCAATTTCAGTATAGGGAACATTTTCAAGAACAACCGTAAACTCACTGCCCTCGCCCAGCTTACTATTAACCGAAACGGTGCCATTCATCAGGTTCACCAATCGCCTGGTGATAGAAAGTCCCAGGCCTGTGCCACCATAGTGTCTTACCGAATGTTCTGTTCCTTGTTTGAATGATTCAAAAATTGTTTTGAGGTCATTTTCATTAATACCGATACCGGTATCTTTCACGGAAAGCGTAAGGCGACCAGCAACATCATCGGGTGTGATTTGAGAGAAAGCTGCTTTAATTTTTATTGATCCATGTTCTGTAAACTTTACTGCGTTGCCTACCAGGTTTACCAATACCTGCTTCAGACGAACATCGTCAAGCACAACTTGTTTGGGGAAGCTTGATGTGAACTCAATGGCAAGGTCAAGTTTCTTTTTGAAAGCCAGGGATGAAAACATTTGATGAACTTCCTGCACGAGATTGCGAAGATTAACGGGTTCTGGTTTTAAATCTAATTTGCCAGCATCGATCTTAGCCATATCTAATAAATCATTAATAAGGCTAAGCAACGTGCGACCGCTGGATAGAATGGTATTTAAATAATTAACAGACTTAGCATCGGTAATGTTTTGTAATAAAATTTCGGAGAAGCCGAGGATGGAGTTTAGTGGCGTGCGGATTTCGTGGCTCATGTTGGCCAAAAATTCTGATTTTGATTTGTTTGCTACTTCTGCCTGCACTTTGGCTTGCTTTAATGCTTCTTCCGTGTGTTTTATTTCGGTGATATCTACTGACACACCGACCAATACTTTTGAATCAGAACCCGGAAATTTAAAAGGCATTTTAATAGTCCGCATATAAAGGATATTTCCTTTATGATCGGTTATTTTTTCTTCGGGTATTAATTTCTTTTCTCCGGAAAGAATGGTCTGGCGGTCATCACGCAAGTAACCTTCCACCTCCTCTGTGTTGGCATTAAAATCAATATCACCTTTGCCAATCAGGTTATCAACGGTCGTTCCATAGATTTCGGCAATTGCCTGGTTGGCGATAATAAACTTTCCATGAACATCTTTTGCGTAAATCATATGCGGAACAAGATCAATTACGTTGCGCAATTTTATTTCACTTTGTTTATTGGTCGTAATATCTCTGCCTTCGGCAATGAGCAATGACACTTCTCCTTTTTCATTTTTAACAGGCTTTAACGAAAAATCAATAATTAATTGTCCGTCATCCCCCTCCATCGTGGTTTCAAACCGGCTGAGCTCACCGCTTACCGCCTGTTCAACCGCTTTCTTCAACCTTGCCTTATCTTCATCTTGGTTGCTCCAATAGGGGATGTTCCAGATGTACTGATCTTTTAAATCTTCTTTTTTATAACTTCCGAAAGCCAGCGCGGTTTCATTTATTTCTGTAACACGGCCACTCAAATCTAAAATACCTGTGAACTGAAAGGAAGAATTGAAAATAGCCCGAAATCTATTCTCGTTGACTTTAAGTATTTTTTCCAGCTTTTTCCATTCAGTCACATCCTGTTGTGATCCCAATACGTATGGATCTTTGCCTTCTTCTTTTATCAGTATGTTTTGAAATAAAAAATATCGCTCCGTTCCATCTTTATGTAACATTTTCCAAAACCCGGTGGATCTCCCCATTTTATTTATTTCGTCCAGGTATTTTTGAAATCCGGATTGGTATTGTATGGGAGCGAGGTCACGTAAATTTGTACCGATCATTTCACCGGGTTCATAGCCTAATACAGTAGCCCCTGCCATATTCACAGACATGATTTTACCTTCCATATCATGGGTGCAAACGCTTACCAGGCTTTCTTCTACCAACGTGCGGTTGTGCTTTTCGCTGATCTCCAGTTTTTTCTTAATTTCTTTTTCCCGCAACGCAAGCAGCCGTTGTGTTGTGATCTTATTACGGAACGTAACAATGATGGCAATGGCAATGGTAAAGAAAATAACGAGTATGCCGGCCAGCACATACCGCACCAGGTCTTTACGTTGGCTTTCAATTTCCAGGGCCTGATTTTTATTAGCAAGTTCATCGAGCTTAACCTTGAAATTTAGTTTTTCAAGTTGTAGGGCAAGACTGTTATTTTCTACATTCTTGTGAAGGTTTTCGAGGCGTATCGTATATCGTTCGGCCTCGGAGAAATTGCCCTGATCGTTCAAGATCTTTGCAAGAAGACCACACGCTTCTTCTTTTTCTCCTTGATTTAAATACTGTTCTGTATCATCGGCAACGGTTTTCAGGTAGGGGATGGCTGCAGAAATGTTATTATCAGATAAAAGGGATTTACCCATCAAAAGTTGGTATTGCGATAGAAGATACGAGTTGTTTATCTTCTTTATTTCTGAGTGTGCTTGTAATAGATACTCTTTTGCCTTAGCAGGATCACCGCTCTCAAGATAAACCTGTGCATAGTTAAGTTTTACTTCGGCTAAACGAAGATCATCCGGGTTATTTCTTACAATGCTATCGCCCTGGTCGAGGTATCGTAATGCTTTATCAAATTGTTTTGTTTTGCGGTAAATGGTCACCAGTTTACCCATGGCAGAAAGTAATTGTCGTTTATCGGCCAGTCCTTTTCTGGCGGAATATGATTTTTCAGCCATGATCAAGGCACTGTCATAGTGTTCTCTTTTTTCATACAAACCGGCAAGGCTGTGATAGATGTATCCAAGGCCGGGTTTATCATTGATTGTAGTAAAAAAATTAATGGCATTCTTAAAATAGTCTTCAGCCACTTTTTCATCGCCCAGTTCGGCAAACAACCGACCTAAATTATTATTGGCGTGACCTGCCTGCAGTGGATCTTTATCAGGCAACGATAAATTTAACGCTTGCTGAAAGTGATCATGCGCATTAATAAACTGTCCGGTGTTCATATGCACCACCCCCATAAAATTGTGGGGTTTTGCTAATTGAAAAGTGTAGTCATTAATATTGCCAAGTTCGATGGCCTTATTGGCGTAATATAGTGTGCTGTCAGGGTGCGAAAGACGATATTCAAAGGCTATTACACACAACGCTTCAAATTTTGCTGCCACATCGGACGAGGTGTTATTCACTTCTTTGGCACTGTCTATTACTTTTTTGTTTTGTGCCAACGATGTGAAAGTCACTATGAAAAAAAGGAGAAAGGCGAGTGTGCGGGTAGTATTCATTGATATAAAAATCGTCAGGTGACAGCTTGCTTACGTTTATCACCGCACCGCATGAAGCGTGGTGACATGGTTATTTTTTTTTAATTTTCAAACGGAAGGTTCACATTCTCACAAATTAAGGCTGTGGTGATACTGCTTCCTTATTTATTAAAATTCATTCAAACTAAATTTTATTTCTGAGGATTGGTAATTATTTCAATAAATTCAGTTATGTGGGCATTTATCCCATCCAGATCAAACTGGTGATAGCTTGCAGTTAGTGGGTCAAGGAGTGAGTTAAGCGCAACAAGATTGTTCTGGAGGATGTATTCCGCCAGGTCATTCAAGAACAGTTCCATCTCAGAAACATCCATCGTTTTGATCAGTTCGTTGGCTCGATTTAGAAAAAGGCTTTGAAGTTCTGGTCGATGTTTTCTCAAATCATTCTTTTCCTCCTGATTTGTGTTCTTAGTCAAAATTTTCTTTACGTTGGTATCGGGAATCAATTCGTAAGGTAAATATCTCTTTAACTCGTCAAATAGGGGTTTACGCTGAACGGGCTTGTTCAACAAGCCTTTAAAAGTGTTGTCTATTGTTTCGTTGGTTGTCAATGAAGCGGTGAAAGCAATGACGGGGATGTGTTTTATTGAATTGGTTTGACTGATGATTTTAGCGGCTTCGCGCCCGTCCATCTCGGGCATGCGCAGGTCCATTAAAATAATATCGGGCATGTGTGCTTCTGCTTTAGCAATGGCTTCGAGGCCGTTTTGGGCCATGATTATTTCTACCTCATGATCACTCATATAGGCTTCAACCAATTCGCGATTGGTGGCCACATCATCCACCACGAGTATTGTTGATTTTTTGAAAAGAATTTTTTCCGTTGAGTTTGCTACATTCTTTTTCTCAATGGTGATGTATGGTACATTATGGAGTATAATGGTAAACTCGCTTCCCTCTCGCACACGGCTCTTCACAGTGAGTTCTCCATTCATCAGATTGGTGAGCCGTTTTGTAATGGAAAGGCCAAGACCGGTGCCGCCAAAGTGTCTTACGGATTGTTCGGTTCCCTGATTAAAGGATTCAAAGATTGCCTCGAGGTCTTTTTCATGGATGCCAATACCCGTATCTTCAACCGATAAAGTAAGACAACCGGTGCCATCTGCTGGATGATTTTGAGCGTAGCCGGCTTTGATTTTCACAAAACCCTTTTCAGTAAACTTGATGGCATTGCCCACCAGGTTTATTAAAATTTGTTTCAGTCTTACATCATCAACAACAATTTGTTTTGGGAAGTCAGAAGAAAACTCACTTATTAAATCAAGTTTCTTTTGTGTGGCTTGCGTAATAAACATGTGTTGTATTTCCTGCATAGTTTTGCGCGGATCGATGGCCTCGGCCTGCAATTCCAGTTTGCCGGCATCAATCTTGGCCATGTCAAGCAAATCGTTGATAAGACTGAGCAAGGTGCGACCACTGG
>CAYGGY010000059.1:0-7403 GCA_964349405.1 uncultured Ohtaekwangia sp.
TCATTCCGGGCAAGCATGACAATTTAAAATTAGAAAGACAGCATTCATAAATTGATTAATAATTTTAATTGAAGACTTGCGCGACCCGGAATCCAGTCAATCTTTGCTCAAGATTTTTTCATAGGCGATTATGCATTTCATTGCCGCGGGATACCGGCTCTCGTGCCTCGGCCGGTATGACATTCCCTCATGGTCATTCCGGGCAAGCATGACAATTTAAAATTAGAAAGACAGCATTCATAAATTGATTAATGATTTTAAATAGAAGACTTGCGCGACCCGGAATCCAGAGCAAAGAGCAGGAGAGTATTTCATAGGATTTTTTGTGAATGTGAACGGGATGCGGGTCTCGGTTGAATGCTTACTTCAACTGCGGTAAGGACTTCCGGCCTGACAGTCAAGTTTGGATGAAACCCAGGCGAACCTTTTGGTTTACGTTTTCCGCTTTTTTTAAATACCTTTTCGTTTTTGCCCGGATCGGGTATCAAAAAAGTTTAATAGTATGATTTGCTTATCGGTTACCCGGTAAAAGAGTTTATTATGTTTTGTCAACAGAAATCCTCTGATTTTATTTTCTTGGTTTTCAACCGTTCCCAATTCAGGTTGGTCTGCGATAAGATAAATAATATCATACGTTCTTTTAACAAAATTTTCAGTTACCAACTGCCCCCATTCCAGTTCTAAGTACTCAATTATTTTATTAAACTTTCTGTTAGCCCTTTTTGTCCAAACTATTTCCTTAGCCATTTATCATGTTGCACTTTAACATCTTCATGACTGATTAAATTATTCTGATTAAGGCTTTCTTCGTAGGAAAGAAGAAGTTCGTTTTTCTCTTCTTCGTTTAGTGAATTCCATAGCTGCCCCGTCTGATGACTATTCAGTTTTTGGATAAGCTTAAAATAGCCTTTCAAAATTTCCTCATCCTCAATGTTGTCAATTAATTCATGAAAAGCTGCTTTCGTTTTCATACTTATTTAATTTATGGGAAGCAATTTAATTCATATTTGAAAAATATCCGAATGCTGATTTTATGTGTAGTAAGGAAATAGGTACGTAATAACATTTCAACGGCAGTCAGCGCTACCGAAGTCAAACCGAAGTCCTTCACCCATGTTGGGTGTGTCACGCAAGAATAAGACAGACGGTTTTATTTTATACTGTATAAAAGATGGTAGTAGGTCTACCGCATACGCTTTATCCTGGTGTCAGGTCTTCCGACCTGACACGCTTCATGGTCGCCTCACCCATGTTGGCGTTCTTCGCTAACATGCTTTTGTAATTATATTATGGTTCATTGATCAAGTTCGTCAAATTGCCGTCAGGTCTTGCGACCTGACGCATACCAATATTTAAAACGATAAAGCAACAAAGCTGAATGGAATAAAAAGTATTGGTGACATGGGATGAATTTATAGGTATGTCAGGTCGTAAGACCTGGCAGCAAAGGAAAAGTACACCAATGAAGGCTGGGGAGTAGAGGTGTTGAAGTGTAAATAAGTTGCCCTTGCCCATGTTGGAGTTCTTCTCCAACATGCTTTTGTAATCATATTATAGTTCATTTATCAAGTTCGTTGGTGAAGAACACCAATGAAGGCAGGAACACACCAAAGGCTGGTGTTGAAGCAAAGCTCTGCGAATAAAAGAGGTCTCGATGGTAAACCAGTTGATGGTAAGGTGACTCGCTATAACGTATGAATAAAAAAACTGAGTAAAAACCCGTAAATTTGACTTACAAAAAAAAACGATATGGGAACAATTGAGTTGAAATCAGACTTACATAAAATCCTGGACAGGATTGAAAACGAGCAGTTGTTGCGGACAATTTATGACTTTCTCAAGCAAAGAGAAAATGCTAAAGAGGGTCAGATATGGAGAACGCTGACCGAAGAACAAAAGAAAGAAGTTTATTTATCATACGATGAATCTCAAGAGGACAAAAACCTGATTGATTGGGAGTCCGTTAAGAGAAAATATTAATGCAAGTTTATATAACCCCAAGAGCCGAACGGAATTTTGACTCAATGGTAGCTTATATAAACAAAAATGGGGTGAAAAGACAGCTAAAGAGTTCATTCAAAAGGCCGATGAGATTTTCAAGCTTCTTAAAGACTATCCTTTGTTGGGACAGACAGAAAACAACGACATTAGAGGATTTCAATTATCACGGCAGACGAGGATCCTTTATAGAATAAGGGACAACAAGATTATTATCCTTTCATTTTTTGACGTTAGACAAGACCCAAAGAAAAAATTAGGATAGGCCTACGCCCCTTCGTTCAAGCGGGTCGCCTGACATCGCTATTCAAGTGAAGTTTTGCCTGACACTGACTATTTTGAAATAATTCATATCGCTCATTTGCAAGAGGAGCCTTGTGCCTTGGGGACTCCACCAGATATGAATTCTCGTATGCACGTACACACAATCAACAAAGAGTTCATTCCGGGCAAGCGTGATAATTTAAAATTAGAAAGAGAGCACTCATAAATTAATTAAATTTTTTTGGTGTCAGGTCGTAAGACCTGACACGATAGTAACCTAACACTATATTTTCATATTGCTTTGAAAATTCATTCACACACAACTTTATATTAATTTACAGAATTGGCCTACGTGACCGCAATCAGTACCATCATGAAGATTGTTTAAAATTGCCGTCAGGTCTTGCGTCCTGCCGCATACCAATATTTAAACGATATAGCAACAAAGCTGAATCGAATAAAAAGTATTGGTGACATGGTATGATATAGGTATGTCAGGTCGTAAGACCTGACAGCAGAGGAATTGGAGTCTAGCGGTCTCGTAGCCTTTGCGAAAAAGGTCATATCATATGCACACACACACGATCAACAATGAGTTCATTCCGGGCAAGCGTGATAATTTAAAATTAGAAAGAGAATATTCATAAATAGATTAATAATTTTAATTAAAATTAAAGGACTTGCGCGACCCGGAATCCAGAGAAAAGAGCCGGTAAATGGCTGAGAATTTTGACAGGTTGTAAATATAGATTACTGAATTGAATTTTGCATCGTTGAACTGAAACGGAAGCAGGCTCTGCTGAGGAGCAACCTGTCAGGGTTAAGTTCATCCGACTGGAATGGTGAAGAACACCAACGAAGGCTGGGAAAATGCACACAGCCTAACGCGAACCTCAAGAGGATGTACGGTATCCTGCAAACCAAATAACAGCCCTTTGTCAAATGAAAATCTGTAGTACACAAACTGAAACCCAAAAAATAGAACCACCTCAAAAACAACTACTTCTGACCGGATATTTGCAAGGTGGGTCAAGTACTTCTGTTGTTGGTTTTACTTTCCATGTATTAGGCTTTGCGTCTTAGGGCCTTTGCGGTTAGCTTGCAGCAATGCGGATAATTGTATTGATAAATTCATTGAATACCGGTGGTGCTGAATTTTCAACATTGATGTTTTATCAATGGATGAAGAAGCAAGGTCATTCGATACAACTTGTATGTATTAAGCGAGTGAGTCCTTCTCTTGACCCGGTGACATTTGAATTAGGGGAAGGGTTATATTATGTTGATGCAAAGACATGGTTTCAAAGATATATAAAGCTAAGGAAACAGGTAAAGGTATTCAAACCGGATGTACTCCATTCTGTATTGTTTGAATCCAATATGTTAGGAAGGTTATGCAAGTTCTTAATAAGGGATTTTGTGCATCTTGAGAGTTTAGTGAATGAGATGTATTCCATTCACCGGTTGAATGATCCGAATGTGAATTGGATTAAATTAAATGGCTACAGAATGTTGGATAGACTTACGCAAGGAAGTGTAGATCATTTTCATGCAACAAGTCAATCGGTGGCCAGGCATTATATCGAAAGGGTAAAGGTGAAGGCTAATAAAATTACTGTGGTTGAAAGAGGAAGATCGGCTAATGAATTCGTAAGAGATTCAACATTAAGAGATAGGTTAAATGTAAGTTTAGAAATAAAGGAGGGAGAAAAGATCTTTATCATCGTTGCTCGGCAGGAATTCCAGAAAGGGTATGATACTTTATTGAAAGCATTACATAAGTTGCCAGATCACTTAAACTGGAAATGCATTTGCGTAGGTCGTGAAGGTAATGCAACCTCGCAAATAAGAAAGTTATGTGATTCGTTAAACCTTTCATCCAAAATACTTTGGTTGGGTCATCGAAGTGATGTGAAAGAACTATTGTCAGTGGTGGATTTGTTTTTGTTTCCCACCCGTTTTGAAGGGTTACCTGGAGTTCTTATCGAAGCAGAGGCAGCATCATTGCCTATTATTTGCTCCGATATTCCCAATAACAGGGAAGTGGTTGTAGAAAACAGAAACGCTTTGTTGTTTCCTGTTGATGATCCTGATTTAATGGCTGAGCAAATTAATCAACTAATGATGGATCAAGTGCGAAGAGAAAAGATGGGAAGGGAAAGCTTAATCATTTTTAACGAAAAGTTTAATCTTAAGATAAGTCATATGCGAATGGAGAAGTTGTTAATGGAAATCAGTTAATGGATGAAAATATTTCAGTTGATCCACAAGTCACAAGTACGAGGGGCAGTGTCTTTTGCCAACCAGTTGAGCACACACCTGGAAGCCATGTATTATAACTGTTTGATGATCATTTTTTATGGAGGTAATGCCCAATTACCTTTTACCCGTAAGATTGTGCATTTGATGCGCCCGATCAAAAGGCGATGGTGAAAATTTCTGTATCATTCACGTATTCATAGGCATATGTTGGATTAAAAGCGGATAAACGAATATGAGGAACATTGCATTTGTACCCAAAGCTTTTGAGGAATATCAGGAGTGGGTGTAAACTGATAGAAAAACAGCGCTGCGTATCGGAGATTTGTTTCGTGATATCCATCGTAATACTTTTGAAGGCATAAGCAAGCCGAAACCACTAAAAAATCAATTCAAAGGCTACTGGAGAAGACGAATTGATCATGGACACCGATTGGTGCATAGTGTCAAAGGAAATTCGATTGTAATTATTTTTTACTGGACTTATTATCAATAAATTAAATTGAAAATCTTCCAGCTTATACAAAAACCACAATTGCGCGGAGCAGAAATGTTTGCATCCCAATTGAGCGAGAAACTGCTTGCGTTGGGTCATGCGTGCAAAATGGTAACCTTATTTGCAGGCCAGGCTACATTGCCTTTCAAAGGGGAATTCATTCACCTGAACCGGCCCCTGAACAAACGCCTCTGGGACTGGGCTGGATGGGTTGTCGCCTGAGGATACCAATATATATATATTAATTATCTTTGTTAATCATAAAAAAAACAATCCAACCACTGCTTAGTAACATTTAATCTGAGGTGTGGGCAAAGAAAGGATACTCTGATGAACGTTTGTTATAAATACGAGTCTATGAAAGAAGTTATCATAAAATATAAGGATTCACGGGTGCTTGACTTACTTAAAAGTCTTGCCGTACATTTCAATTTTTCTATTTCAGAAAAGAAGGAATTCGCGGAAGAAAAAAAAACAGGTAAAGAAACCAAGGCAACGGATTTCGTTAATCAGTGGGCGGGCTTTTTAAAAAAGCCTGATACAGACACTTCGAAATACGATTACCTGTCTCAAAAATATAAGTAATGAAGAGAGACCTTTTCGACACGAATATCCTGCTGGATATTGCGTTAAGGCGTAATCCGTTTTTTGAAGATACCCTTAAACTATTCGGCTTAATCGACCAGAAACTGATTACAGGAAATATTACCGCATCTACGGTTACTGATATTTATTATATAGCAAAGAAGGAAAAGGGGCATGTTGAATCCATAAGCTTTATAAAGGGTTTGTTTGATGTGGTTGATGTTATAGGAGTTGAAAAGAGTACCATCGTTAATGCTTTGGCGTTAGATATGAAGGACTTTGAAGATGCTGTTCAGGTATCTGCATCTATTTTAAATGACATTGACGTTATCATTACGCGAAATGATGGGGACTTTGTAAAGAGCCCACTTCCAGTAAAAAGCCCGCAAGAATTTTTGAAAGATTTTGAATAATGATTTCCAGTCTGATTTAGTCATTCTGATTTAAACGGACTATTCCCTTCATCTTATTGAGCTGTACATTGAAAATCCTCCAACTCATACAAAAACCTCAACTGCGCGGAGCGGAAATGTTTGCATCCCAATTAAGCGAGCAACTGCTTGCATTGGGTCATGAGTGCAAAATGGTAACCTTATTTTCAGGTAAAGCTACTCTGCCTTTCACTGGGGAATTCATTCATCTGAACCGGCCCCTGAACAAACGCCTCTGGGATTGGACAGGATGGAAACAATTTGCTGAGTTAGTAGCCAAAGAAAGCCCGGATGTCATCCAGGCCAATGCCGGAGATACCCTGAAGTTCGTTGTGCTTTCTAAATTATTTTTTCGATGGAAGACACCCATCGTTTTTCGCAATGCCAACAAAGTGAGTGATTTTATCAACTCCTGGCCAAAGCTGATTTTCAATAAATCTTTAATGAGTCAGGTCAGCCATGTTATTTCCGTCAGTGAGTTGTGCCGGCAGGATTTTACGAGCACGTATTCTTTTCTTCCGGCTAAAACCACTACGGTTCCTATTGGCATTGAATTACAAGCGGTAAGTCCTGTTTTATCAGATGATGTGAAGGCTATATTTTCCAGCGGGAATGTGTTGGTACACGTGGGCAGTTTTGTTCCTGAAAAAAATCATGCTGGCTTAATCCGTGTGGTGGAAACCTTGTTGGCGAAGGGATTGGATATAAAATTAGTCTTGTTAGGCGATGGCAAACTCAGGTCTGTTATCGAACAGCAAATCACGGACAAAAAATTAGCCGACCGGATTTTCTTATTGGGCTATCGCAGTGATGTACTCTCGATCATGACGAACGCCCGGGCGCTGGTGATGCCCAGTATCATTGAAGGTCTGCCCGGAGTAATTTTGGAGGCTATGTATTGCCGCACTCCGGTGGTCGCGTATAATGTAGGAGGCATTTCAGAAGTGGTGAAACCCGGAGAAACGGGGTGGCTGGTGAAGGCAGGTGACGAAGATGGTTTTGTCAGGGCGATCAGCGAAGTATTGCAATCAACCAACCTGGAAGGAATCAAAGACAATGCCTATAACCTGGTGGTGAGTGAATACGATAATCGGGTGATTGCGAAGCGATTTTTGGAGGTGTATGAATCGTTGATGGTTGTTCGTTCTTAGTAATTGGATTTGTTTAACTGCAAAGGCAGGTCCATAGTCCATAGTCGATGGTACATAGAGGATGAGTGTTGCTGGATACTGGCATTTTAAACTGGTGTCAGGTCTTACGACCTGACACATACCTACACACATCTATCAATTCAAATTTTTATTCAATGCTGCCTTGCTACTTTATTGTTGTAGATATCACTACCAGAAAAAAATTGTACTTCGCAAATC
>CAYGGY010000059.1:7503-13539 GCA_964349405.1 uncultured Ohtaekwangia sp.
GCCACTCGTAAATTCTTTCGTGGCACGCCACTGTTTGTGCTGGTAGCTTAACCCGTCACCACGAATAGAGGTGAAGAGTTCAATAAAGAAGTGCTAACCCAACCGGTTTATCCGTAAAGTTGTAGCTTTAAACTGGTGTCAGGTCTTACGACCTGACACATACCTACACACGTCTATCAATTCAATTTTTTATTCAATGCTTTGCTACTTTATTGTTATAGATATCACTACCAGAAAAAAATTGTACTTCGCAAATCGCCACTCGTAAATTCTTTCGTGGCACGCCACTGTTTGTGCTGGTAGCTTAACCCGCCACCACGAATAGAGGTGAAGAGCTCAACAAAGAAGAGTTAACCCAACCGGTCTATCCGGAAAGTTGTAGCTTTGAGCGTGGTTTGTCTGCATCGGGTAATCTGGATTATTTTTTAACATGCTGGGAGGCTTATTCGTACTTGTAATCACCGGTTTTTTATCGTTTCTGGTTATTGATAACCTGAAACGGAAATACACCTTTATTGATTCGGATTTACTCCGTAAACTCTTCTTTTATCATGTTTTATTATTTTTTGCCTATTATGGTTATGCTGTATTTAATTCATCCGATTCTCAACAATATTATCAAAAGATAATAATGAACTTCCGGGGTGACACCTGGTTGAGCTTCTATGGTACCAGTACCACCTTCATTGAATTTTTAGGTTATCCCTTCATTAAATTTTTAGGTTTTTCGTATGAGGCTATCATGGCGCTGTTTGCCTGGTTTGGATTTTTGGGATTTGTCTATTTCTATATCTTTTTTAAAGAGAACCTCCGGTTCAGGCACACGTTGTTTGGGTATGATCTGCTCACCCTGTTTTTCTTTTTACCTAATCCGCATTTCTGGGCGGCATCCTTTGGAAAGGGGGCAGTTATTTTTCTTGGGTTGGGTTTATTTTTCTTTGGTATCAGTAAAGTGAGAACCCGCTGGCTCGCTATTCTAATCGGGGGGGTAATCATTTACCATGTCCGTCCACACATCATGCTGGTGGTGTTACTTTCATCGATGATTGGTTTTGTGTTTTCTTCAAAGGGGGTTAGCCTCAGTTTGCGGTTTCTTTTCATTGCTGTTGCTGCTGCCGCTTTCTTTTACATTTATCAGGATGTGTTGAGTATGGTTGGCCTGGAGCAGGAAACTATGTTCACGGAAGGATTGGATATGTCGCATCGTGCCAGAGAATTATCGAAAGCCACTTCAGGGGTCGATATCACCAATTACAGTCTGCCTATGCAGCTATTCACTTTTGTATATCGCCCTCTTTTTGTAGATGCACCGGGTGCCCTGGGCCTATTTGTTTCTTTTGAAAACGTATTTTATGTGTTAATCACCTTGCGTCTGTTTAGCAGTTGGGCCGGTGCAACCTATCTTTTCCGGGCAAACTTTTTGGCCAAGGGTGCCTTTTTCAGTTTTCTTACTATATCTATTGCGCTGGCACAGGTGTCGGGCAACCTGGGCATCGCCATGCGGCAAAAAAGCCAGGTGATGTTGCTATTGATGTTTGTGATTATTTCCTTTCTGGATGAGCAGAAGATCCTGGAATGGAAGGCAAAAGAAGCCAGGAGGAAAAGGTTGGAAAGAGCAAAAAGGCTAGCGATGGAAAAGAGTCGTGTATAGGGCCGGAAGATTAAATCGTGCTTTGCATACGGGTAACCATAACGGAGGTTACCGGTTCATCATTCGAAACTAAAAGAACAGAGCTCAACATGAATCAGTACAAGGAATGCTATATGGGGGGCACGATGTCAATTATTTTAACCACTTTTAAAACCAGATCAGGAGTTGTTTATTTTTTCATGAGATGAAGGTTTTACATATTATTAAAAGTCTGGGGCGCGGTGGGGCCGAGACCTTGCTTCCTGAAACACTCAGGTTACACAATCAATCAAAATTTGAATTTCATTATATTTACTTTTTGCCGTGGAAAGATCAGCTGGCCGAAACCATAAAGGGTTATGGTGGCCAGGTAACCTGTATCCCCGCCTCCAACAATGTGCAGATCATGCTCCGGATGAAGGAGGTGTTTCGCTACATCCAAGAACATCATATTCAAGTCATCCATTGCCATCTGCCCTGGGCGGGCATGGTAGGTCGCCTGGTGCACCGTAGAACGGGATTACCGGTACTGTACACCGAGCATAACAAACAGGAACGGTATCATGTGCTCACCCGGTGGATGAACAAGCTAACGTTTGACTGGCAAACCATAGCCATCGCGGTGTCAGACGATGTGGCAGTATCAATCCGGAAACATATCCATACCAACACTCCGGTGCGTACCCTGCTCAATGGGGTGAATACGGATTTCTTTCAGCGTGTCGAGGTCGAAGGAATTCAATTAAAGAAACAGTTAGGCATTCCGGAAGATGCTTTCGTGATTGGAACGGTGGCAGTTTTTCGTACTCAGAAGCGATTGAAAGAGTGGTTGGAGGTGGTAGCGCAGGTTTCTAAAACCAATCCCAATGTCTATGGCTTGCTGGTGGGTGATGGCCCGTTGCGAAGTGAATTGGAGGCACACCGGAAGCAGCTAGGGTTGGAGTCCAGGGTAATCATGCCGGGCCTGCAAAAGGCGGTAAAACCTTTTTACTCTGTGATGGATGTGTTTATGATGACGTCCATTTTTGAAGGCTTGCCCATTGCCTTGCTGGAAGCCATGAGCATGGAGTGTTCCATAGTCACTACGGATGCCGGTGGCATCAAGGAGGTGATCGAATCAGGTAAAAGTGGGTTATTGAGAAAGGTTGAAAATTGGGATCAATTAGCATCGGATATCACGGTATTGTCAACGGATCAATCGTTGCGCAGGCAGTTGGCTCAAGCCGCACGCGAGCGTGTACAGGAAACCTTCAGCCTGACGCGTATGGTGAACGAGTTGGAAGAAGTATATGAGGAAATAGGAAGTTAGGAAAAACCCATCCAAAAGCCATGAACGTAGCTAATAATAAATCCTTCCAGAGGGGTGTATTTCAAAATTACACGATTAAAAATCATTAACACATAGGGACTAAAGATTGATTTCCTTATTCTTCACTACCAATAGTTAGTTTGTCCCTGGGATACCTGATGCCTCGTATTGGTGAAATAGGAGTAGATAAAATACAAAATATGCATTAGGAATGCATATTTTACCCGAAGGGTTGACGAAAACATTGCTACTGGTTTGTCAAGGTTAACCCTTAGAATGAAAATCACCAAATTGGTAGTTATGTTGCAATGTTAAGTGGTTGATTTCCATACGTCAGATAGGCAATAGAATTGCTTTTCTTAGCGGAGTCTTCGCTAAGCATATTCATTTATAAAAACATTATTTCAAGATAACGTTTATTTAATCGAGGAGTCCAAATCGAGAACTCCGTGTGGAAAAGAACTTTTTCAAGAACAACATACTTCTCCTTACTACCAATTACTTCCTATTTTTGCCCCATGACGATCCGCCCGGCTACTGAACAAGACCTGCCCGCCATGTTACAACTTTCGAAAGAAAGCCTGGGTGAGCTGGCGGGGATGCGCACAGAGGAATACTGGCGTTGGAAGCACACGCAAAATCCTTTTGGGTGTTCACCCGTATTGCTGGCCTCTAAACAAGATACACTCATCGGTCTGCGGGCCTTTATGCGATGGCGTTTTTGCTACCAGGGAAAATCCATAGATGCCTTTCGCGCGGTCGATACAGCCACCCATCCGGAGCATCGGGGCCAGGGAATATTTTCCACCCTCACGGTAGCCTTGATCGATCAGGTAACGTCAGGCACCCCTTCTATTATCTTTAATACACCCAACAGCAAGAGCATGCCCGGCTATCTTAAAATGGGCTGGAAAGAGGTAGGCAAGACACGACTACGGGTGAAGGTACACCCCGTCAACATGGTGCAACATCGTTTCGGTAACAAGACTACACACAGGCAACCAGAACCGTTTACGTTGCCGGATGACATTGATTCATTGTTGAACACCTGGAAGCAATCTCAAACGCATCAGGTAATCAGTGAGTATCATCCAGACTACCTGCGTTGGCGTTATCAGCAGATACCCGTGCTAAAATATGGTATGCATTTGTCTCGCCAGGGTAACAGCGCCTGTATGATTATGTATCGGTTAAAGCAATCCAACGCACTATGTGAACTCAGGTTAACGGAAGTTATTTATGTTGGAACGGAACGGAAGGCGGTGGTACAACGGGCAATCCAGGAGTTGTCAGAGACCTATCAACCCGGTGTGATTACGGTATTGGCCGATGCAGCAGGTGAATTGGATGCCATGCTGCCTGTTGGTTTTTTTCCTGCAGAAAAACGAGGATTAACAATTACCGGTCGAAAGGTGAATGACGAGGGGCTGGAGTCGTTGCTATTGAATTATAAGGAATGGTATTTATCCGCAGGTACCCTGGAGTTGTTTTAGGATGGAGTAACGCAGATACATTCCGTTGCGACAGAACAAGGTAATACGTATGACAATTTTTGGTGTCAGGTCTTTTTTTTTGGTGTCAGGTCTTTTTTCAAAGCGGAGTCTTCGGTATACCCATTCATTTATAAAACATTTTTTTTGGTGTCAGGTCTTTTTAATTTTTGGTGTCAGGTCTTACGACCTGACACAATAGTAACCTAACATTATATTTTTCAGATTGCTTTGAAAATTCATTCACTCACAACTTTTTATTAAATTTTCTGCATGGGCCTACGCGACCGCAATCAGTACCATCATGAAGATTGTTTTTGTTTTTGGCGTCAGGTCTTTTTTCTAAGCGGAGTCTTCGCTAAACCCATTCATTTATAAAACATTTTTTCAAGATAACTTTTATTCAATCGCAGAGTCCGAAGCGAGACTCCGCGTGGAGAAGGATCAATCACGACTTCACACCATTCACCCGGTTCGCTGCCTCACTCACCAGCAGGTCAGCCAACTCACTCATGGTGTAGCTTTTCATGCCGTATTGATGGTTAAGAAATTGATAGTGTTTCAAAATGCGGGTCAGTCCTTCCATGCTCTCCCGCGGATGGTTTCCGAAGTTGTGTGGATGCCACCACAGATGATACAATTCACCGGCCTGGGCAGCGTCTTCCATCTCTTTTAAAATTCGGTTGATCTTCATCCGGTTTAAAAAAAATTGCCTGGGACTATACGGTCGTAACAACCGGCTGGCAGGAAACTGTAACGGTTGGCCCTCGTTTACTTTGATGGAGGATAATGCATAGGACTTCTTATTTCCGGTGTTGAGGTAAGCATCGGCTCCTCGGTTCAGCCGTTTCCATAAGGACTCAGATTGAGTGCTATTGATATGCCAGAACCAGTCCGTAGGGTTGGTGCGTATGGATTGGAACCCTTCTTCGGCACAAATCGTAAGGTAGGCATCATTGACCTGGTTGCGGGGGAATACCAGTGACTTCAACGTAATACCCTGCTGGTGTGCGGCTCGTTTGGCTGATTGTAAGTCGGTCCGGAATTGTTCTGCCGTCTGTCCTTCTTCACAGGCATAGTAGTGTGCAAAGGTATGGGAGCCAATTTCCTGATAGGGTGTATTTTTTATTTGCCTGATCAGGCTTAACCCATAATGAAAAGGATCTTCCGCTTCTGACTCACCAATTCCGGTCTGATCCATATAACGGTAGGCCGACAGGCTTTGATGTACAAACGTAGGTTTCAGCAAGGGCAGGTTGGCAAGCAAGGCTGGCTTTCTTTCATGGAACAATAATCCTACGACCGCCCAGGTTACATGAGTCTCATGTTGCTGGAAGGCACGCAACATCTCAGGGATTACCTGCCGTGTATTTAAAAAGTACTGACGGTAGTCGTTGCGGTCAGCAGAAGCGGGTAGCCCGTTACCGGGATGCTCACCCAATTTCCACTTCTCAAACCCACCCCAGTGCAGTTCGAAATCCAATGATATGGTAAAAATTCCTTCCAAAGCGTGTCTTTAAATTAGGTGATCAATGTTGCGGGCAAGGTAAGCAGATTTTGAAAGAAATTGTTTGTGTGCCTACACGCAACCAGCATTGGAAGAGTCA
>CAYGGY010000059.1:13639-30031 GCA_964349405.1 uncultured Ohtaekwangia sp.
TCAACTCACTTGGCGGTTCCGAACTCGCCAATCTGTGCATTAGTTTTAGTTAATGCATGTCATGGCGGGCTGATAAGACCCACCATCCCGCTGATTCTAAGCAGCGTGATTTGTCAATTCTCTGTTAGTATTGGTGTCAGGTCGTAAGACCTGCCACCATAGTAAATTTGAGTGACAGCATTCAACCAGCATTGGAAGAGTCATCAACTCACTTGGCGGTTCCGAACTCGCCAATCTGTGCATTAGTTTTAGTTAATGTATGTCATGGCGGGCTGTTAAAGACCCGCCATCCCGGTATAGCTGTTCAGAATATGATCCATGAAAAGGACATCGTATTGGTGTCAGGTCTTAGTATTGGTGTGTTTTTGGTGTCAGGTCTTACGACATGACACGACTTGTAACGCGCCACTACTTATACTGATCACATTGGGATTTCATTCACACACATCTTTTTATTAAATTTTCTGCATGGGCTTACGCGACCGTAATCAATACCATCATGAAGATTGTTTTTTCGTGACTGTTTTTGGTGTCAGGTCTTACGACCTGACACGACTTGTAACGCGCCACTACTTATACTGATCGCCTTGAGATTTCATTCACACACATCTTTTTATTAAATTTTCTGCATGGGCTTACGCGACCGCAATCAATACCATCATGAAGATTGTTTTTTCGTGACTACCACATGTTACCGATGGTATCACTTGTTAGCGCTTACAGAATGCAAAGAAATTGTAAGTGCCAGTATCAACTTCCTAAATCAGAAATACAAAGCCTCTGTGCTGGCATACGTAATCATGCCCAATCATCTTCATTTGATTTTATATTTTAATGAAGGTAACCAGCTTTCCACTTGGATGCGGGATATGAAAAAATTCACCTCGGTGAAAATACGTCAGTATATTGAAAGCACCGGAGATATAGGTCTTATTGAACGTCTGCGGATGCCGCGAAGGGATCAGGTATTTAAAGTATGGGAAGATCGGTTTGATGATGTAGTATTGAACAACAGTGAGTTGCTGGTAATCAAGATGGACTATATTCACACCAATCCATTGCAGGCACATTGGAATCGGACTGACTACCCTGAGGAATGGAGATATTCGAGTGCTGGATTTTATGTGTTAGGGAAACAGACTCCTGTCATTGTTACGGATTACAGAGAGTACTTTTGATTGGGATGGTTGTACATCAGGTCGTAAGACCTGACGGCAGATGAGAGCGTTGTGTTGGTTTTAGTTAATGTATGTCATGGCGGGCTGTTAAAGCCCCGCCATCCCGATATAGCTAGGCAATTGTGTTCCATGAAAATAGCATGTACCTGCTGTTTTGAAAGAGATGCCTTCTGATTGTATGTCATGGCGTTCTGTTTGTTTTTGGTGTCAGGTCTTACGACCTGACACCATGTATGTAAGTCGGGCTGTTAAAGACCCGCCATCCCGTTATAGCTGTGCAGCGTGTGTTCTATGAAAAGGACATGCAGCCGCAGTGATGGAACGGATGTCTTCTTAATTACTTTATTCTACTTCATCCTTCATTCACTATAGATCCTACACTCCGGAGCTGATGCGAGGCATTGGTTGTATTTTTCGTTAATGCGATAAGTCCCAACACGGGACCGATGGCAAGCAGTACATATAGATAGTGTGCATCCATGTTGGTAGCCATCATGCTAATGAATTGAACGCTTACGATGGTAATTGAAAATCCGATAGAGTTTACAATCGTGAGCGAAGTACCTCTTGATTCCTGCGGGGCGCTTTGAGCCACGAGCGTAGAGAACAGCGGTGAGTCGGCAACCACAACAAGGCCCCAAAAGAATAGAAATACAATCAATCGTGTAGCCGGGAATGAAAACAGAAAAAGGGGAGATGCCAGGCAGCATGCGCATGATAGGAACAAGGATAGGGTGGCTAGTTTCCTGACACCAACCTGTTGAGAAAGTATTCCGCTCACCGCGCAGGCCAGCCCACCGGACGCTATGATCAGAAATGATAATAAGGGAACATTCAATTGTGCTTCCGGGTAACGGAGACGATAGGCAGTCAGCATGACGGGCACAAAAGCCCAGAACGTATACAGTTCCCACATGTGACCAAAATAGCCGTAGGCAGCTGCGCGGAAGTCAGGTTGACGGAATCCTTTTAGGAAATCAGTAATATTTAATTGCTGACTGTACTTACGGTAGGGGCCGTCAGGAACAAAAAGCAGGATACTAAGCCCACCCAAGAACGATAAGCTGGTAGTGGCATACACCACGTATTTCCAGGGAAAGCCTTCGGTATAGTTTTTTAATAGGTGTGGAAAGGCGGTTCCGATCACAAGGGCTCCTACTAAAAATCCCAGTGACTTTCCAAGGCCAGCCTGGAAGTAATCCGAGGCGATCTTCATCCCTACCGGGTAGATACCAGCCAGAAAAAATCCGGTTAAAAACCGGAAGACAAGAATTTCCGTGGAATGGATGCCGTGGATACTGATGCCCAGGTTAAACATTCCAGCCAGTAGGGAGCTGACAAAGAAAACCTTGGAAGGAGAGAAGCGATCCGAAATGGTGAAGACAGCGAAGACCAGGGTGCCGGTGATAAAGCCGAATTGAATGGCGCTGGTCAGGTGGGCTAAAAAAGAGGGCTCAAGATGTAAGTCTTGGGCGATGTCGGTGATGATGGCGTTGCCCGCAAACCACAAGGAGGTGCAGAGGAATTGAGCGATCACAATGACGGGTAGAATTCTTTTCATTAAGGTTTGTCGGCCTGTGGCAAAATAGAAAGGTACAGTTTTGGCCAGGTGAAGGCAAGAGTTACGGGATACCGGTCCTGCCAAGCCGAAGGCATGGTCTCGTGCCTCGGCCGGTATGAACATTCCCTCATTCATTCCGGGCAAGTGTGACAATTTAAAATTAGCAATACAGCAGTCATAAATTGATTAATAATTTTAATTGAAGGGCTTGCGCGACCCGGAATCCAGTCAAGCGTTGCTCAAGATTTTTTCATAGTTGATTATGCATTTCATTGCCGCGGGATCGCGGGTCTCATACCTCGCCCGCTGCTTGCCCGACAACTAGCGGGATGACATTTCAAATAAAAGAGATGAAGATATTATTGATTAAAAATCCAAGGATCACACTAACTTGGTGGCATGGAATCACAAAATAGGTAGCACCAATCAATTGAGCGTATAGAATAATTACTCTGTCAACTCGTTTGTATGGTAATCCGCCCACGCGCATGTGCATTCAATACAATGGCAGCAGCTATGATGATCAGGTTCTTCATGATATATTGTCCTACCAGCGTAAAGGCATAGGGTGCGTTGGTAAAACTAAGATCCGCAAAGAAAAACAACGGCACGAAAGTGCAAAACATGTGAAGCAGGAGAAGATAAAACACGGCACGTTTCCACACGCCAATAACCAGGAGCGCACCCAGTAACGTTTCCCAAATAGCGAGCATAAGGATGGATAGATCATTGGGTATTAAGCCAAACGTAATTAAATGGATCGTGTCTTTGGCCAGCTGATCGGCCGGACTGAGGTTGGGAAAATATTTGAGTGCACCAAACCACACATAAATGATACCGATACTGATGCGTAATAAATTCAAAGCGTTTTGAGTGAGCCAGTTGTTTACTTTATTGTCCATACTCGTTCGTTGGTAAAAGTTCAAAGCTAATCGCTTATGGATCGTGGTACTATGATTTTAGTCAGTAAAATCAGGAATGAATTTCAGACCATGTAACTCTCCTTATAGCAGGATGGCCTTCAATGTATTACTTGTAAAGCACGTCAACGACCGATAACCATTCATTGATATCACCACCTAAAACCTTCAGAGTCAATAAGTAAAACAATCAGGTGTTGGACGGGTAAACCCACCAACGAAGTGGTTGGTTGGGCAAGTGACAGGATGCATGTCAATTACTCCTTGAATGCCAATTGAATTAGGTTTCGTTCCTAAGGCACGTAACGGAATTCATACGTTCCTTAACCATCAATAGTTCATCGCTACGAAAGTTAACCTCCCGGCAAGGCGATAGATTGGTTGTCAACCGGTTACCACGTTCAAAATTAAATTCAAAAACTTTCAACATAAAATTCTGACCTTTAACGCCTGAATGTTACGATCAACACATTGTATAAAAAGATAATCAAACCATTCTTCGACAAACTAAGTGCACTGATCATTTTGATGGGATCGTCCCCACTGTTGATGGTCATCATCGTGTTATTGGCCATTGCCAATAAAGGCAGGATCTGGTTTGTGCAACCGCGTCCCGGTCTGCATGAAAGAATCTTCCACGTCATCAAGTTCAAGACTATGAACGATGCAAGAAATGAACGGGGAGAACTACTACCGGATGAAGTTCGCCTGACGTGGATTGGAAAGATCATCCGAAAAACTTCACTGGATGAGTTACCCCAACTTTTCAATGTGTTACGGGGGCATATGTCCATTGTTGGACCGCGTCCTTTATTGGTTGAATACCTGCCTTTGTATAACGAAATTCAAAAAAGAAGGCATGAAGTAAAACCGGGTATTACCGGCTGGGCACAGGTGAACGGTCGTAATGCCATCAGCTGGGAAAAAAAATTCGCCTATGATGTATGGTATGCAGATCATCAATCCTTTTGGTTGGATATAAAAATCTTATTTTTGACCATCGCGAAAGTGTTTAAGGCAGAAGGAATCAGTAGCGCGACTTCGGTGACGATGGAGCGGTTTAGGGGAAGTAAAAGTTGAAAGCTTAAAGATTAAAGCTTAAAGTGGACAGTAAAAAGTTGAGCCGATTACCATCAACGAACAACCAACAACCAACAACGAATAACCAACAACGAATAACCAACAACCAACCGATTGAAAGGAATTAAAATTATATTGCAAGGTGGAGGTGAACATGCCAAAGTGGTCTTGGATGGATTGCTGGATATGGGAGCAGAAGTGCTTGCTTTGTTCGATCCGAAATACGAGGGAACCTTGCTGGGCATTCCACAACGAGGAAATTATGATCCAGACTTTGCCCCCGAGGCAAAAGCCATCATTGCCATTGGCAACAATGCCACGCGTAAAAAAGTAGCGTCACTAATAGAACATGGGTTTACTAATTTTATTCATTCTTCAGCCATTGTTTCAGATCATATAAAAATGGGAACAGGTTGCATGATTATGCAGGGTGCAATTGTTCAGGTGCACACACAGGTAGGCAATCATGTGATTGTTAATTCTGCAGCAAGCGTGGATCATGATTGCATTCTTGAAGATTATGTACATGTGGCACCGCGTGCCGTGTTATGTGGGCGTATACAAGTCGGAGAAGGTGTTCTGATTGGTGCCGGTTCGGTAATCTTGCCCGGTATTCGTATTGGTGCATGGGCAACGGTGGGAGCGGGCGCTATGGTCACAAAGGAGGTGCCGGCAGGCGCTACGGTGGTGGGCAATCCTGCCCGGATTATTAAAGCCAGCTAAGTGAAAAAGAAGATAGCCATATATGGAGCAGGTGGATTAGGACGGGAGGTGCTGTCCATGCTGCATGCATGGCCTGAATGGGAGGTGACCGGTTTCTATGATGATGGCAAGGAGAAGGGTACCGTAATTAAGCAACAGCCTGTGCTGGGCGGGTTAGAAGAACTGCTGCAGGTAACGGAACCAACCTACCTGGTGTTGGCCATCGGAAGTCCTGCCATTAAAATACAAATTGCCAAAAGAATATCAGAAAACGAGAATATTCTTTTCCCTGTGCTGGTGCATCCCAACGCTACAATTCAGGACATAGCTTCTGTAAAATTGGGAAAGGGAAGCGTGATTACAGCCGGGGTGGTGTTAACGACAGATATTGAACTGGGTGAGCATGTATTAATCAATCTTACCTGCACGGTCGGTCATGATGTCCACATTGGTGATGGCTCCTCGGTGATGCCCGGTGTAAACATAGCCGGTGAAGTTATCATAGGAAAAGGGGTGTTGATTGGCGCGGGCGCAACCATCCTCAACGGCTTGCTCCTTGGTGATCATTGTCGGGTAGGGGCAGGCTCGGTAGTAACCAAACCAGTGGCAAGCGGAAAAACGGTAGTAGGAATTCCGGCCAGGGTAATAAACGCTACACCATGATTAAGGAATTTAAGCCCACCATTCTTTTTCTCGTCAAGTTTATGGCAATTTACCTGGTGGGTAATTTAATCTATGGCTGGTGGATTACCGACTGGTATCCACAACCGGACCCCATGACCACCTGGGTGACGGAGCAAAGTGCTATGGTGCTGAATGTTTTTGGCTATGAAACTACTGTGCATGACTATCCGGACAAACCGACCACCTACCTTGCATGGGATGCAAAAGGAGTTGTTTCTGTCTATGAGGGCTGCAATGGGTTGAATGTAGTGATTGTTTTCCTGGCTTTCCTTTTTGCCTTTGGACCGTTTAACAAACAGATGTTTTGGTTTGCACCGCTTGGCTTGCTGGTTATTCATATTGCCAACCTGGCGCGTGTCGTGCTGTTGTTCCTGGTGACCATTCACATGCCTGATGTGTTGTATTTCACCCATAAATATTTGTTCACCGCCTTCATCTACCTGTTCGTCTTTCTATTGTGGATAGCGTGGGTGGTGAAGCTTGCCAAACCGAGTGATAATGAGGCATCATAAACTCAGGGTGTTATTGGGCGTAATGGCTATAGCCGGTTTAGTACTTGTTTTTCTTTTGCAGCGCACCGATGTGGCTACGATGATCGGGGTAAATGAAGCCTGGCATTTCATAGCCAACAGGAGTATCCGGTTTTTCTTGAATGACGGACTTGCCATCCTGCTGATCTATGCCTTGTTTGAGGAACGCAAGTATGTGGTGTTTGCTGTTTGGGTACAATTGGTTGGTTTCGTGTTTGTTCTCATACCCTACTTTATTTTAAAACTCAAGTTCCCATCGTACAATGGTCCGTTGATTTCCTTTCTTCACCGGCTTGTATTAAACCCAACACTTTTACTCTTACTCATTCCCGCCTTCTATTATCAGAAGAAAAATAATATCTAATTCTCAGGGAAATCGCTTTTAATTTTTTAGTACCAGATTTCAGAAGGAACCCGAATGGAACCCTCCAAGGTCTTTATTCTTAAGCATAAAGACCTTGGAGGGTTGGAGTTTAATCCATTCTTTCCTCGCTATAAATTCCATAAAAGCGATTTTCCCTGATCGAATCCTGACCAGCAGCCAGCAGCCAGTATTCAGAATCCAGCATCCAATAACTATCTTTGTGCCCTATGACCCAACCTAAAATCTGGCTATCCTCCCCGCACATGGGTGGCGATGAAATCAAGTTTGTGCAGGAGGCCTTCGATACCAACTGGATTTCACCGGTAGGACCACATATCACCGCCTTTGAAGAAGAACTTTCTGCCTATGTAGGGATGCAACATGGGGCTGCGCTAAGTTCGGGTACTGCCGCTATTCACCTGGCCCTTATAATTTTAGGTGTACAAAAGGACGATGACGTAATTTGTTCGAGTTTCACGTTTGCCGGAACCTGCAATCCAATTGTTTATCTGGGTGCAAGGCCGGTATTCATTGATTCTGAAGCGGTTACATGGAACATGGATCCGGAGGTGTTGGAAGAAGCCATTCAGGACAGGATCGCAAAGACGGGTAAAAAACCAAAAGCGGTAATCGTAGTTCACCTTTACGGGATGCCGGCACAGATGAAGAGGATCATGGAGGTGTGCCGATCGTATGAAATTCCGGTTATTGAAGATGCAGCGGAAGCACTCGGGTCAAATATCGATGGACAGAAACTGGGTTCTTTTGGTGACCTCTCTATTCTTTCCTTCAATGGAAATAAAATCATAACCACCTCAGGAGGAGGAGCTTTGCTGTCGAATAATCAATCATGGATTCAAAAGGCACGTTTTCTGGCCACCCAGGCGCGCGATCCTGCTCCGCACTATGAACATACGGAGATTGGCTATAATTATCGGCTCAGTAACATTTGTGCGGGTATCGGCCGTGGACAGTTAAAAGTGTTGGATAAACGGGTACAACAGCGTAGAGCGGTTTTCAGTCATTATCACTCCAAACTGGCTGGCATAAAAGGGATAAGTTTTCCTGAAGAGCCGGCTGGTTATTTCAGCAACCGCTGGCTCACCACCCTGCTGGTGGATTCTTTAAAGACTAACGGAATAACCCGTGAGCATATACGACTGGCCTTGGAGAAAGAGAACATTGAAAGCAGGCCCTTATGGAAGCCGATGCACCTGCAGCCAGTGTTTAAGAATTGTAGTTCCTACCAATCCGGTGTTTCTGAAGGACTTTTTACTAATGGTCTTTGTCTTCCGTCTGGCAGCAATTTAACACCACAGGAATTGGACAGGATTGTTACTTTAATTATCAAGCTTGATGAAAGTTAATATTTGAACTGATAATTTTCAGTTACCAAAGCTTATTTGGTTGTATTAACTATGAATTATATCGTTAACTTTGTTATTTAACAGTTGGTAATAATATGAAGAAGTTTTTTACATTATATCTACTAATTTTAATTGCGTCTAGTCAGCTACAAGCACAAACTATATTCATATCTCAATTGACTGGAGGTGATTGGGAGTTGGGCACAACATGGGATCAGACAGCGTGTGGTTCTGGATGTACGGCTGGTCTAGACTATCCGGGACCTAATGATTATGCTATAGTTTTAGTTCAGTCCGGTTCATCAATTAATATTGCTCGTGGAAAATCGTTTATAGTTAAAGATCTTTTGATTGTTGGGGATGTTGCTAACATAATACGGTGTTCTGGGATAGTTGGAACAGCCGCCTTAACAATTAATGGCCAGCTTTCTGGTGTTTTAGCTGATTTATCTGGCTATGCTGAGCCTACTGCCAATGTTTTTCAAGGAACCGCCAATAATCTTAATCTAATTTTTACGGGAAGCAATTTAGATGATCCCATTGCAGGTGCTGTAATTACTTCTTGGGGTTATAATTCTCCAATTTATAAAACATCCTTTAATCCTGGAGTAGGGAACACGGTCAGGGTAGATAATCACAGTTTACGCAACTCGGCCGTAGTGCAGTCAGGAACTCTTCAAGTTAATGCTGGGCAGACAATACAGGATTTTTCAGGAGTATCGCAATTTATAGTAAACGCGTCCGCCACTCTTAATTTACTAGGAGCTATTAATGGTAATGGCTCTACATCAAGTAGCTTTTCTACAGCAACCATAAACGGAACATTAACAACTGGTACTTCAGGGTATTTAAATTCATCAACATTCACATTAGGTGCCACGGGAACTTTAAATATTGGTTTTAATGGAGCAAATCAAACACAGGGCTGGTGGTATCAAACCACTGCGCCAACTACTCCACCCAATATTAACGCAACATCCACAGTTTTATATTTAGCTGGTGCAGCCCAAAATGTTTTTGCAACAACATATGGCAATCTTTCCTTATCAAGTAGTACGGCAGGGGTAACTAAGTCCTTAATTGGATCAGGCTTAACAATTCAAGGAAATTTAACTGTGGGTACCAACGTTACCTTTTCTCCATCTTCACAGGTTGATTTTATCGGAACAGCGGCACAATCTATATCAGGTGGGGGTGTGTTGAATTTTAATGGAGGGCTGGGGATTAATAAATCTTCCGAGACAGTTACCTTCAATATGAATGTATCTTCAACTGGAATTGCCATAACCAGTGGAACATTAAATTTGGGTGATGTTAACACTTCATTGAGTGGAGCCACTGTTACAAATGCAGGTACGATTACTTCGGGAACTGCCGGTAACCTTTTTGTATCCGGAACTAATACTTTTGCTGGAGTTGGCTCCACCACATTGAATAATTTTACCATATCCTCTGGACCAACGAATTTTAATAATTCCTTTACATTAATGGGTAATTTAACCAATAGCGGATCTTTATCAATTGTTTCAACTGCTACAGTTACGTTTTCTGGAGGTGCTGCTCAGGCCATATCTGGTAACTTAATCAGCATTGGAAAAATCGTTGTGAATAAACCATCATCAACCCTTTCGAATAATGGAAACGTTGAACTCATGGACGTTTTAACCATGACAACCGGAACATTTGATGCTGATGGCTCTGGCTCTGGTATCCTCACATTTAACTCTGATACTAATGGAGACGCATCAATTGGCGTCATGGCTGGCGGCAGTATAACTGGTAATGTAACCTTTGAACGCTATTTTGATAATACAATAATTAACCGTTGGCGAAACCTTGCATTTCCTGTTACCGGCATAACCTATTCAGCACTCGGTTCATCAATAACTTTGAATTCAGGTTCATTAGCTACCTATACAGAAACAACGCCTGGTAATGTAGACCAGGGTTGGAATATTATTTCTGGGGCTAGTACAATTCTGAATAGTACCAATGGCCATACAGCATGGATGTACAATGCCACCCCTATTACGATATCAGTAAGAGGCCCTTTATTACAAAACGTACCGGCTAGTCCATATAATTTTGGCGTTACCTACTTTAATGATCTGACGCAACCAGCAAGCGAAGATGGCTGGAACTTGGTGCCTAATCCTTTTGCGTCTCCAATAAACTGGAATAACCCAGGCTGGGTGAAAACAAATGTAAATGGTGTAATTGCTGTTTGGGATAATGTGGATGGTATTTATAAGTACACCTCTGGCGGACCTAATTCATTATGGGATGGTGTTATTGCACAGGGCCAGTCATTTTGGGTTCAAACAAATGCGGCAAGTCCTTTATTAACGTGTAGTGAGAGCGTTAAAGTCACCAATTCAAATCCTGCTTTTTATAGAACTGCTGGCGAGGAAGTTAACTCAATGTTGGCTATTGGTTTGAAATCAGGAGTTCATGAGGATAAAACCTTTATTACATACCTGGATGAGGCAACGCCCGAATTTGATGGTGCTTTTGATGCTCATAAATTAAAGAATGCCATTTTCAATTTATCCACACTTACAAATGAAGGATTAAACCTTGCTGTGAACGTTTTGCCTAGATCTATTTGTACTTCATCAATAAAATTGAATATTACCAATATTGAACCAGGAGCGTATTCAATTAATTTTGAGGGTCTTGAAACTTTTAAGAATCTGAATCACGTAACCCTTATTGACAAATTTTTAAACGTAACTCGCATTATTGAGTCGGGTAATGGATATACATTTGAAGTAACTTCTGATATCAAATCCTATGGTTCAGAGCGCTTCCAGCTTGTTTTTGATTTTGCTGATCAAATGGCTAGACCGGTAATTGAGAAGAATGGACGGTATTTGGTTTCAAGTTATAAAACAGAAAATCAGTGGTATTACAATGATAAACCTATTGAAGGGGCAACAGGTGATCTGATCACACCGACTAAGAATGGAACTTATCATGTAGTTATTAAGGACGGTGTGTGCAATATGCGTTCGGATCCGCTCACCATAGAGGAGGTAATAAGTCGTGTATTCCCTAACCCAGCTTCATACGTATTGAAAGTTGATGTACAGAATTTATTAGTTGATAAAAATAATAGCGGAGAGATCTTAATTCATTCTATGCTTGGTCAGTTAATTAGAAAAGAAGAGTTCACCAACCAGGATGATGTTAAGGAAATTCTGGTGAACGACATAAAACCCGGATCATATATTCTAACCATTACAACCGTAAACGGAATTGTTCTTGATAAAACTAAAGTACTGATTAAATGAGATTTTTTGTGGTTGGCTTAATGTTCGTTATGATACTAATAATACCCTTTTTAGTTTTCGGTCAGCCAACGGGTGGTGGTCCACCTTCACCAATGCAACCAGTACCAATAACAGGTATAGAGATATTGGTTGGTGCCGGAGCTTTGTTAGGGGCAAAACGTATGTTGGCCAATCGTAAATCAAATTCATAACGCATTGTTCACCCGGCTCATTAATCAACTCACCATTTTACCCCGTTGGGTGATTATTATTATTGACTTGACCGTAATTGCCTAAGTTATTGTTGGTCAAAAAAAAGTTAGGTTAACGTAAGTTCGATAGATTGATTAAAGAGAGCAGGGTATTTCTCTTGGTATAGTTTTGAGATATTGATGGAATTTGTTCATTGAGTCCATAACGGCCAGGCAAGCCAAGGTATTGCTGAAAGCATTAATACCTCTATGCCGGGTAATACCATTGGGTAAAGATATTTTTCTACTGATCGATGACCGTCTCTATCACAGTTCTTTTTTTGAACAAAAATTTATCCAATACGCCTCCAATTGAAAATCGTGCTCATGGCAGCATTGCCGCGTGACTTCGGTGTGCAAAAGTCCCCACCCAATGTTTACCAAAAAGGCCTCGGCAATAGTGGTTGGTGAGTAGCTGATTTTAACCTGAAATGGGAAGATATGCCTAAGCCTTGCCACTTTCCAAAACCGATCTTATCCAACATCTGGCGCATGAAAATCAGCCCACCCCAAGGGGTAATTTATAATCTCTTTATCGGTATAGTCAATTTCAAATGCTATCGTACTAAAATTGCTATTGCTACGCTTTAGCAAACCCTATTGCATAATCAGGGTTTAAGTGTGAAACTTCGCCCAATTAGTTACAATTGTTCGGCAGGGAAAGAAGAATCGATGTGCCAATTTTTTCCCCCGACCTAACTGAAATAGAAGCTCTCAATTTTTCTATTAATCCTTTAACCAGAAAAAGACCAAGCCCGTTTCCCTTAGACTGCACAGAACTTCGATAGAAGGGTATGTAAATTCTCTCCTTCTCTGTTTCCAAAATCCCGATTCCATTATCGGAAATTTCAAGCTTCACCTGATCCTGCTTGACATCAATATTTACCATCAACTTTTTTTTCACTTTGGTGGAATCGCTGAAATGTATGGCATTGGCAACCAGATTTTTTAATATCAAATAATGAACATGTTTATCACATAACCATTTCGAAGATTGAGAAATTTCTGTAGAAACAACGATACGTTCCAACTCAATTTCTTCATGATACTCACTTAATACTTTCTTAATAAGGATTTCTGGTTTGATTTGCTCTATAGCAAATTCACGTTTAAGGTTACAAGTGTATTGATCTAAGTTTTCTATGATCTCTTTCATCTTTGTTGTAGAGTTCTGAATTAATACCAGGCATTGATTAATTTCTTCCAGCGTTGTGCAGCGGCTGGCCACCATGACCAACCCTTCGATGGAGGTGAGCGGACTTTTTAGATTATGCGAACAGCTTCGGATAAACTGATCGATTATTACTTTGGCTTTGTTTAATTCCAATTTAAGGCTCGTATCTATTAATAAATTATTTTTCATGATTTCTATTGATTATGAATATCGGATTAAGCCAGTTTAAACTCACACTTGCTTATTAGTTGCTATTCTGACTAAATATTATGAATGTGTAATTGCAATATCGATCGTCATTTGCTGAGGTGCAGGAAGTGTCCCTCCAAAGTATGGCCAAAGCATATAATATACCCCGGCTGCACACTTTTGATCTCGTATTATTCGAATAGGTTCTGCACCATTCATATAAAATAAATACGCACTATCCGTCAAGGCAATCTCGAACCGATTAAGTTCATTAATGTTTACGGTTCCAACATATTTTTCAATCCGTTCGCTACTAACATAGCAGTAAGCATATATTTCCAATTGGTTATTATACCACTGCCAAGCAAATCTTGCACTATTCTCATGGTGCAACGAATTGCAATCTGCAAATCCTAATAATTTATTTTTATTACTTTGCATAGCAGCATCCCCTAAATCATACATAGCCGACTCATCGAATTTAGCTGTAAAAATTAAGCTGTTAGATTGCAGGGTTTCTATTAGTCTTGGTGAGCTATAATGTTCTCCTTTTTCAATACGAAAATGCCGAACTAACAAATCATCGGGCATTGGTTCACAACTAATTAATGCTGCCATTAAACTTCCCACTACCAGTAATTGTTGAAGCCGGATTTTCATAAATAAATTGATTAAAAAAGTTTAATGATAAGTTTAGAAGAAATAGCGGGGTAACTCATCCGCATGCTCATGCCAACAGCTAAACTCAATCGTTTGCTAATAGATATTCTGGTTTCCAGTCCGGGGATAACCGCAGCAAATTGTTTGTTCACCAGTCCGCCCCTGAAGGTAGCAAAAAAGGAGAGTCTTTCAGATGTAACAAGAGGCACTTGAATGTGTATCCCGTAAAACAAATTTTGAGGAGTCGATTCGTTGGGCTTTGAAAATGCTGTTTGATAAAACCCACCATACGCCCATTGCTTAGAAGTTTCATATAATAAAGAGCCGCCATATTGATACCCTGCAACGGTACGTTCTGCCTGTGTGCCAATCATCAAATTTTGAGAGATGGCTGGGTAAGAGCAAATGGCGATAAATAAAGGTATAAGAAGCATTTTCATTGTTCCTAACGACTAATGTTTTGAACCAAAACGAACTCCCACACTAATCAGGGTTTGATTGCCCACAAAAGTGTTGTTGAATTCAGCGTATTTCGTATTACTTGAACTCATCATGCCATATTTTACTTCTTAAAACAAGTGCACAAAATCATATTGATCAATGATCTTAAAATCTACACCCACTCCCAGATAAGCATTAACCTGATTGATAGCACCTAAGAAAGGTTCTTCACAAGTACTATAGTTAATGGGCCCATTATCGTTGGATAAATAATATCCACGAAATTTTATTCGTTCATAAGTAAGTCCACCTGTGAAGTAAGGCTCAACACGCACTTCTTTGTTGAATAATAAGGCCATCGGATAAAAATTTACCGATACACCGTTTTCATAAAGATCAATTGATCCGGCCATGCTACTAGTGGAAAAAAAATATCCCAATAACTGTACATTAGCCTGAACTACGCGATTGCCCAGAATGATACCAACGCGACCACCTTCTTGGCCTACCGTTAGTTGATCAAGATTTCCGATAGAGCTATTTATATTATAACTGCGAGAGCCGAATGAGGACTCAAAACCTTTATAAAAGCCTTCTTTTTGATGTAAGGCTTGCGCCTTTACAGTTATAGACCAAAAGCCAAGAAAAGTGGAAAGTAAAATTAGGATTACTAATTTTATCTGGTTGGTTTTAATTCGATTGTTCATGTCTTTGTTTGTTTTAACAATACAAAGCTGCGAACATGGCTAGCGTTAAATCTGAGGAGAATACTGATTTACCAAAAATCAGGAATCCTGCTTAGTTATGGCTCTTTAAACGCTAAAATTGAATCATTAGATCATTATTACTTTCGTCAAAAAAAAGGCGAACTGATGAGACTAGGTGAAACCCTTAGAACCCAGCTAAGAGAAACACCCAAAAAGAAGATAGGATTAAGGGAAGAAGTTCACTTTAGTCAGCAATGGTGATAATGTTATTCTTAATGGCATATCGAACTAATTCGGCTGTATTCTTAAGTCCCAGTTTCTCCAGCACATTAGTTTTATGCGTTTCAACCGTTTTGGTACTGATAAACAATAAGTCAGCAATCTCCCTATTGGATTTTCCTATAGCAACTATTTCCAGAATCTCATTCTCACGTTTAGTAAGCCCTGAAGTAATTTTGCGTTTCCGTCCTTCCCGCTCGCCTTTATAGAAATCTTCAAAAACCAACGCGGTGATCGCCTCATTGAAATATTTCTGTCCCTTATATACCGTGTGTATAGCCTTTACTAAAATATCTTTTTCAACATCCTTTGTCAAATAGCCATCAATTCCAGCCTGAATACCGGTGGAGACAAACTCCCTTCTAATCTCAGAAGACAGCAGAATTATTTTGACTGACGTATTACGTTCCTTTATCAATCGGGTGGCCTCGATGCCTGTGATCCCCACCAGCATAATGTCAATGATGATAACATCCGGATTTAAAGAACGAAACTTATCGATCAGTTCCTCACCACTTGAAAGGGATCCAACGATTTGAATATCCTCAACCTGGTGGAGGATGATCGCCAGGGCATTGCGAAGTAAAGAGTGATCATCAACGAGCAAAACCCTTATTTTTTCAGATTTATTCATAGGTTAAGAATTAGTTGACCTTATTACCACTGGCCATAGCGGATAAATTATTTTTTTATCCGCGCCTTGCTTTTAATTTTCACCGATTCACTCATTAGTTCCTTGCAGGCCTGAACACAAACTGTTTCTATTTTGAGAACTAATCCCTCAATTTCACCATATTGTTTGCTGCGGACACATTCGTTTACTCTTGTTGCCATATCTTTATAACTTTTGTCGATGCCCATAACACGAAATGTTGGAATAATTTTATGAACAGCAGCGAGAAATAAATTCCATTTTTTCTTTGATAGATTTTGCTTCATTTCATCAATTAAAATTGGCGTTTCTTCCAAGTAGATCAAAATCATTTTTGATATTAAATTTGGATTGGATTTAGTTAATTCATACAAATAATTC
>CAYGGY010000060.1:0-29885 GCA_964349405.1 uncultured Ohtaekwangia sp.
ACCTAATTGAGTATAAAATAAACTTTTTTATTTAGAGATTATATCTGAATTTAGTAGAAGTCTTAGTAGCATAATCAACCAAACAAAACATTTCATGAAATTAAAAAGAATCTCTTTTGCAGGCATTTGCCTGATTTTAAATCTGGTTTCAATCTCAGTATTTGCACAACCCAAACTTACTGATTTAATTCCCATCTCGGCAGAAATTAAAACAGGAACCTTGCCTAATGGGTTAAAGTATTACATCAAAAAGAACAGCAAGCCAGAAAAGAAAATGGAACTGCGACTTGCTGTTAACGCAGGTTCTATTTTGGAAGAAGACAATCAGCAAGGCCTGGCACACTTCACTGAACACATGGGTTTCAATGGCACCAAAAATTTTAAAAAAAATGATCTTGTTTCATTTCTGCAATCTATTGGTGTGAAGTTTGGCGCTCACCTCAACGCCTATACCAGTTTTGACGAAACCGTATTTATGCTTGCTATACCACTCGACAAATCAGAAAACTTAGAGAAAGGGTTTTTGGTGCTGGAGGATTGGGCTGGAGGCATGCTGTTTGACGCCACTGAAATTGAAAAAGAACGTGGCGTTGTACTGGAGGAATCACGTGGACGAAAAGGCGCTAATGATCGCATGATGGAACAGGTTTACCCCAAACTTTTTGTGGGGTCAAAATATGCCCAACGATTACCTATTGGCAAAGATGAAATCCTGAAAACGTTTAAGCCTGAAACGATCAAGCAATTTTATAAAGATTGGTATCGTCCAGACCTGATGGCAATAGTAGCTATCGGTGATTTTGACGTAGCCGTTGTAGAAGCCAAAATCAAAAGCCATTTTGGAAAACTAAAAAATACATCAAAAGAAAAACAGCGATATGTAGTAGAAATGGCGACACGCCAACAATCGGAAGGACTGGTAGTTACAGATAAAGAAGCTACCAATGCTATACTCCGAGTGTATTACCCACATTCTAAATCAAAAGACCAAACAACATTGGCCGATTACCGGGAGTCGATCATCAATAGTCTGTTCCAATCTATGTTGGGCCAGCGCATGAATGAACTTACTCAGAATGCAAATCCTCCTTTTATTTTTGGTGGTAGTAATATGGGTGGATTTCTAAGAGGAGTTGAAGCCTTTACTTCTTTTGCTTTGCTAAGCCCGGCCGGTGTGGAGCCTGCTATTAACGCTATTATTCTGGAGTGCGAAAGAGCCAGACAATTTGGATTTACTGCCAATGAATTGGAGCGCACAAAAAAAACCATAATGAAAAACATGGAACGTGGACTAAACGAAAAAGACAAAACAGAATCAGCCATGTATGCTGACGAATATGTGAGAAATTTTTTATCCAATGAGCCTATACCCGGAATTGAAAATGAATTTCTTTTTCATCAAACATTTCTTCCGGGCATTACCCTGGAAGAAATAAATAAATATGCTGCACGGATTATCCCTCAAGGGGGAAATAAACTGGCTGTAATCACTGCACCAGAAAGCCCTGGCTTTACATTACCTTCCAACGATCAGCTCCTTGCAATGATTGAGCAAGCATCAAAACTCGAAGTAAATCCATACGAAGAAAAAGTTATTGCCACCTCATTATTGTCTGTTGCGCCTACGCCTGGAAAAGTAGTTTCCGAAAAGGAAAACAAGGAGCTAGGTGTTACTGAATGGACACTGAGCAATGGAATAAAGGTAATGGTCAAGCCTACCGATTTTAAAAACGATCAAATATTAATGTCAGCAACACGTTATGGTGGGCAATTTTTATACGACACTAAAGACCGCTATAACGCAGAAAATGCCGCAATCATTGTGAGTCAGATGGGCATTGGCCAGTTTTCTCCAACAGATCTGCAAAAAATGCTGGCTGGTAAAACAGCCAGCGTTAGCCCTCGTATCTCTCAAGTAAGTGAAGGATTATCAGGACAAAGCAGCGCTACGGATTTGGAGACGATGATGCAGTTAAACTATTTGTACTTCACCCAACCCAGAATGGATCAAGAACTTTTTAAATCATTTGTGAGTAAGCAGAAAGGATTTGTACAAAATATGATGGCCAATCCCCAAATGGTTTTTCAAGATACTTTATTTCAAACTTTATATGATAAACATGAGCGTGGGCCACGTGCACCCAATGTTGAAATGTTTGATAAAATTGATGTGCAGCGAGCCTTCGATATTTACAAAGAGCGTTTTGGCAATGCAGCCGGCTTCACATTTATATTTGTTGGAAAGTTTGACGTGGCAGCATTAAAAAATCTATGTGAAGTATATCTTGCCAGCCTTCCATTCAACGGTTCATCATCCAACTTTCGTGATATAGGCTTGCGGCCAGTGCGGGGTGTGGTGAAAAAAGAAGTTCACCGTGGAAAAGCCCCAAAGAGTTTCATTGCTATGCAATTTACCGGTGAGGCAACTTATTCCGATGCGGAACAATTGAAGATTCAAATGTTGGTGGAGTTAATGAATATAAAACTTATAGAAAAACTTCGCGAAGAAATCGGAGGAATGTACAGCGGAGGAATGTTTGGAACGCTTAGTAAAGTTCCTTACGGAAATTATACCCTCGGAGCATCTGTTCCATGCGGACCAGAAAATGTAGACAAGTTGGTGCAAGCAACATGGGAAGAAATCAATAAAGTAAAAGCAGGTCCAACCGAATCCGATTTAAACAAGGTGAAAGAAACATTGAAAATACAATCAAAAGAAAACATGAAAGACAACGTCTACTGGCGAAATAAAATGCAGCAGTGGGTTGAGTTAGGGACCAATCCCGAGGATATACTCACCTTAGATAAAAGGATTGATGCCGTCACTGTAAAAGATATTAAGGCTACTGCTGTAAAATATTTCAACGAAAAGAATTATTTACAGGTAATCTTGTATCCGGAAAAATAAAATTCCCGTTCGCGTAATCATAAATATTGGATTAAGCCAGTAGGATTGTATATCCTCTTCTACTGGCTTTTCATTTCTATAGAGCCTAATGGCCCCAATAAAAAATAAAATTCAAAATAACCGTCTAAAAAAACAGGCTTCGCATACTGATAAACTTTTACGTTCTTCCCGCATTAATTCCAGTCAATGAAATTTCCGCTCGATTTATTCATGATCCGCTGGGCTTCTTGTTGGTGTTGGCTGATTTTCAATAATGAAGTTGCCAATAAGTCTAAGTCTACTGCCAACTTAAAAATGTGGCAGCAGAAATACCTGGATACCATCAGCAACTTGAAAATTAAAATGGAAGCTAAACTACGCTGGCGAAGTAACAAGTTACACCAATCGATATGAAAGTAAACCGGTAGTCACTAATTTAGACATATACTTTATAAAACCTGACATCAACTTTTAAAACTTATAGAATCATGAAAACAAATAACACCTATAAAAATTCATCACGCAGAGATTTCCTTTATAAAGGATCCATCGCATCGCTGGGTATTATCCTGGCAGGTCAATCGGCATGGGCAACTAAATTATCCGGTTTGTTAGCAGTAAAACCTAATTCTAAATTTGGTGGCGTTCAGGTTGGGGCCATTACATACTCCTTCCGAAGCATGCCATCCAATGCTCAACAATTACTTCAGTATTGCATCGATTGTAACATTAGCGCCATTGAGCTAATGGGTGATGCTATTGAAGACTATGCAGGAAAGCCTACACGTCCATTTAAAATGGTGCCCGGTCAACCCCCGACAGACGAACAAAAATCTCAGATGAGCACATACCAAAAACAGATTGCAGCATGGCGTGCTGCCGTTTCGATGGATAAGTTTAAAGAGATTCGTAAGATGTATAATAATGCGGGTGTGAGCATTTATGCGTTCAAGCCAAGCGCATTGGGTGTAACTAATACTGATGCTGAAATTGAATTTGCCCTTAGGGCAGCAAAAGCTTTGGGAGCAAATTCTGTTACCGTTGAATTACCAACTGACCCTGCTCAATCTAAACGGTTGGGAGACCTTGCCGCTAAACATAAAGTTTACATTGGTTATCATACACATTTACAGGCAACGGATACTATCTGGGATGTAGCATTAAATCAATCTTCATACAACTCCATGAACCTGGACTGCGGGCACTACATTGCTGCCGGTGGAAATAATACGATCGAATCACTATTAGCTTTGATTGAAGCCAAACACGATCGCATCACGAGCATGCATATCAAAGACCGCCAGAATAAGGATAATGGTGGCAAGAATTTAGTTTGGGGACAGGGCAACACGCCCATCAAAGAAATTCTCACCTTGCTGAAAGAAAAGAAATATAAAATTCCGGCCACGATCGAATTGGAGTACGATATCCCGGAAGGTTCAGACGCGGTGAAGGAAGTTAAAAAGTGTGTGGACTACGCTAAAAAAATATTGGTAGGATAAAATAAATTAACGGACTCATCATAAAAAGTTATTATGAAACCATACGTCATTTGCCATATGTTTGGATCGGTGGACGGACGCATCAAACAAAACATCTGGGGGCTGAAAGACCATCACAAATATTTTGAAGAAACAGCAGCCCAGATAAAGGCCGATGCCTGGCTGGTAGGACGCGTCACCATGGAGGAGTTTTCGAGCAAAAAAGTACATCTGCTTAGTAAAGGAAAAGTTACGATTCCTAAGGTAGACTTTGTGGCCCTCAAAGTTTCTAAAACCTATGCCGTAGTGATTGATCCTTCCGGGAAATGCTATTGGGATACCAACATGGTGTCCACCGAACAAGTGATTGAAGTCCTCACCGAAAAGGTGAGCAGCAAATACCTTGAACACCTTCGCTCCAAGAATGTGTCATATATCTTCGGAGGAAAAAAAGAATTAGATCTTGAACTCGTACTCACAAAGCTGAACAAACTTTTCGGCATAAAGCGTGTGCGGATTGATGGTGGCGGTCATGTGAATGGCTCCTTCCTGAAAGCGGGTCTCATCGATGAGTTCAGTCTTGTACTAGCCCCCATCGCAGACGGCACCATTGGTGCGCCCACTGTGTTTGAAGCGGAAAAGGGTTATGGGAAACGCAAGGCAACCCACTTTAAACTAAACTCGGTAAAAAGGATTTATAACGACTTTTTGTGGATTCGTTACCAGACTATAAGAGGAAAGATTCAACGATAGGAATACTCAGAGATCATAGCTTGAAATTACAAGAGATTTCAAAGTACTTACAAAAAGTGTATCTGTTATTAAAATAAAACATCAAAATAAATCCTCCATTAAATAAGTCGAATACTTCAGCTTATTTAATGGAGGAAAGGAAATTCTATTAATTTAACTATTTAGATTTTAGGGTGCGCATGTGATTCACTAATTGCCATATTTCCTCTTCATCTGGAATCTTTTTCTTGAACGTTGGCATCTCATCGCGTCCTTCCTGGATCTTGTAAAAAAGTGCTCCGTCCGACTGGTTTTGTACAATGTCGCTTGTCATATCTTCCATTTCGGTTTCCAACTGAGCGGCTTTACTTCCATCCCCCAACCCTGTCTTTCCATGGCATGATTGACAATGTTTCACCCATAATGATTTAGCATTTTTCAAGGATTCAGCATCGGATTTCACTGGGTTAGTCATCTTCGCATATTTATCTGGTACCTGCCAGGGTTTAGCTTGAAAGAACGTAAAGGAAAAGAGAAACCCACTTATTAATAATAGAAGTCCTAAATAACTATTTGTTTTCATATGTATGATGTTTAAAAATTTAATTTAACTATTCTCATGGGCTTTCCCAATCTTACGGATACGAAAAATCTGATATAACAAGTAATAGATCATCCCCCACACACCGGTAATAATTAAGTTAGGAAAAATAAGTAACCACCAGGGTGTTTTATCCCGCGTAGCCCACAATGTACGTTCAGTGAAATTCGTGTCAGCTACCCGTGGCGTACCCCATTTAATCTCCTTGGTTGAAATTAAATTACCATACATTTCATTATCCTCCATTTTTGCAGCGATTACGATTGTTCCGTTAGCATCACCAGGAATGTTAAGTTCAAATACAGTGCCAGCTTCTCCACTTTCATCGGTCGTATATAATTCATCTTCACCCGCACGGAGATCATTTAGCATACGCCTTACTACAAATTTTATTTCTACTTCTGGCACTTCAATCCAGTTGCCTTCTTCATACGCAAATACTTTTGCCGTCATCGTTCTTACACTATCCTCTTCCTCCAACGTAAGATCAATCCGCGCGTTAGCAATTTCTAATTCTACAGACTCATCTTCAAAACGATCATCACCAATAACAGTAGCAATAAACGTGAAAGCAGGTAAGGTGTCCAGTTCACTTTTAAATCGAGAAGGAACTGATACGGAACCCGCACCCTTACTATTCGTTTTAATCTTACCGATGAAACCCTGACTGGATTCATCCTTAAAAAAAATATTAACATCCACTCCCTCCACCGATTCAAATCTCTTTCCAACTTTCGTTTTGGCCGACACCTTCATGATTGGCGTTTCATCATTTTTCTTATTGTAGGTAAGCTCAATTCTTACATTTTTTTTATCCTTTGTTTCGTCTTGCGCCAATACGTGTGTGACGGGCAGCAAAATACCCAGCACACAAACGAGTTTAAAAATCATATAGCCCTTCATAACGTTTTTGATTTTAGCTGTTTGTTTTCCTCTATCATTTCATGAATGGGTATGATTGGAAAGAACCGGGCAAACAAGGTAACGATAAGCAAGGCCCCAGCCAGCGTTCCGCTCGTTATCGCCCATTCTTCCCAGGTAGGTATATAACTTTCATACCCTGCCGGTGAATCATAGATAGGAAGAAACGGACTTAACAAGGTAGGCGTTACAATTAGAAAACGTTTAAACCATGCACCAATTACGACACATATACCGATCACAAACATTAATAAAGGTTTTCTGCCAGAAGGAAACAACAACACGATTACCGGAATAACCATACCAATTATAATGGCTGACCAAAACAATAATGAAAATTCCCCGGTTAACAATCCCATCAAATGATGTTCTTCTGCTTTTTTCATTTTAAAGGCCGGCACCAGGTATTCATTAATATTAAAGTACAAATACAAGAGGGCAAGCATGATTACAATTTTTCCCATGTTGTCGAAATGCTTATCTGTTATATAGGCTTCAAGTTTATAAGCCCTTCGAAAAACATACATGGCTACTACCACTGCACCAGCACCAACAAGGAATGCACCAGAAACAAAATAGGCTCCAAAATTAGTACTATCCCATCCGGGTCGGTACGTGGTAGCAAATAACCACGAGGTCACCGTGTGAATCGCCAATGCTACTGGTATAATCATAATTGAAATAGCCTTCACCGCTTTTTCACTAATGTGAAATTGCTCTGTAGTGCCCTTCCAAAATGATCCAATAAATTTGTAGAATTTTTGAATACCACTTCCTTCTTTACTATTCTTAATCAAAATCGGTAAATCCGCAAGAAGTGGAAAATACAGGAATAAAACACTCAATGTCAGATACGTGGTAATTACGACCACGTCCCAGATAATGGGTGATTGAAGGCGACCGTGCATGAATAAATTCGTGAATCGCTCCGGCCGGCCCATATCAACGATAATTATCAGGCCGGCAAACATGATCGCTGATACGGCTATGATTTCGGAAATACGAGTTAAAGGGGTGCGCCATTCAACATTGGTAAGACGAAAAACGGCCGTGATGAGCGACCCAACCAAACTGATGGCAACAAAGAATACAAAATTTGATATGTAAATTCCCCATGATGCATAATCGCGCATGCCGGTTACAACCAAACCATTTTGAAGCTGACGGAAATAACCAATGATGCCAGCTAAACAAAACATAATAAGGATGGAAGTCCAAATTATGCCAGGCTTCCCAAACTTTTGAGGCAACAAATCTGACGTTATTTTATCAGAAGAAATGTTAGTTAAAGTGCTCATGATTTTTCACCCTCCTTGTTTTTTAAGCCTTCTTCAAAACGGAATAATCTGTCGACTGGTGGCAAATAGTAAACGCTCGGTTTGGTACCGAGGTCTTCCATTAACCGATAACCAGCGCGGTCGCGAATCAATTCACTGAACCGAACGGTATCAGAACCATTCGTGATCACATCTTCATTCATATCTCCAAAATAAAAGACTCCATTAGGGCAAGCGGATACACAATGAGGCAGTTCACCTTTGCGCACCATATCCGGACAGAAATCACATTTTGAAACGGTGCCGATTTTTGGAGGACAACTCGTTTCAGAAGAATATTGCATCGACAACACTTCAGGAGGAAGAATTGGCTTTTCCCAGTTGAACACTCGCGAAGAATACGGACACGCAGCCATACAAAAGCGACAACCAATACAACGGTCGGCATCAATACCAACAATACCATCCTGACGCTTGAAGGTGGCATCTACCGGGCACACTTTTACACAAGGAGGTTCATCACAATGCATGCAGGTAGTTGGTTGCCAATAGGGAGCGGTATGCTCGGCCTCCTGCATCGGATATACTTTTATCCAATTTTGTGCATCACTAACAAAGTGCGCATGATTGCAAGCCGACTGGCACTTTTTAAGATTACGACAACGGGAGAGATCAATAACCATCACAAATTTCTTTCCTTCCATACCCATGCGCTCCTGCATATTGGTAATCGAGGGTATTTCTTCGATGGGCTTGAGAAAAGCTTTGTCAACTTCAATAATCTCTCCTGTTGTGGATAGAAGCTGCACTACCTCACCAGAGGCTTGTATTTCTTCCTTTTCTGCCAAGGCAGTGAAGGGATCTTTGGCGGAGCAACCTGCTGTTACTCCGCCAAGTAAGACTCCCCTTATAAAATTCCTTCTGGGAATATTATTATTTGCTTCCATATCCATTATTTTTTAATCCAGTTTTGAACATCTTCTTTTGAAGCGTTGCGTTTGGCAACCGGCAACTTATCAAGATCCACTTGCACAAGTGTTCCTTCCTTTGTTAGAAACTTAGTCGGTTCCTTTTTTTCAGGCTTACTTCCCCATTTAAAGAATGAGACTATGGCGGCCAAACTTATGCCTGCAAACAAAAATTTTCTCCTGGTTTTATCACTCATAGTAATAATGAATTAATTATTTTTTAAAAACTCCACAAACGAGTTATGTTAAAACCAATCCGCCAGCCTTTGTTCCACGGGTCATTTTGATTAAACACATTATTACGTTGTGCCACGATGGAGGAATAGTTGGTAACAAAAACCTGAAAAGCGTGCGCACTGGTTGCAACCTCCAACCCCGCACTCACATTTGGCTGAGGATTACTATATTTATGAGCTGTAATAGGTTGATCTACATTAAAAACAAATGCTGATTGGTCAGAGAATTTATAACGACCTGCAAGAGCTACAGCAAAATGATCGTTGTATATACCTGGTTCCACTACGTTATAATGTGATACACTTGGTGCCACCTGCACGGAAAGCTTATCTGAAAATCTTCGGGCAATAATGATCTGATGAAAATACGAAAACCGATCCGTAGAGTTTCCATTCGGTAAATCAGATGTAGGCTTCAATGTTTCAATGGCGGCATTCGCGTAATACGTAATACTCACTGGTATTTTACCATTCCGCGTCTGCTGAAGAAAGGCATACTTGATATTCATATCCTGTATGCGGTTATCTTTTGTAGTGCCTGCGCCTATCGATACTGGGCCTTTCAAGGAACCAAAACCAACCTTATCAAATACGGTGTAACTTAGTCCTAATCGGATATTGCTGGGTGCATACAATCCCCATAGGTCAGTAACGCCATTCGAAACAGTACCAAACCGGTGCTGGATCATAAACTCCAATGTACCCTTTGCAGGAACTAATACTGTTTGATTATCAACAATCCACGTGCTTTCAAAAGAAGCACGCACGGGCTTCATCCCACCATCATCATCTTCTTTCTCCTCTTGTGCCAATACAGATATGTTTGCTAAAAGAAAGGAGGCCAGTAATAACAGTAGCCAACTACTGTTACGCGCTAAATTAATTTTTTTCATGGTTGCGTAGTTTAATTGTTCTTTGCCCCTTCGGTGATCCAGGCTAAAATAATTTTCTTCTCATTTGCTGTCAATGGACCTGAAGGTGGCATACCCGCACCAAGTTCTTTATACAGTAGACTCTTTTCAGGCTCAACGGTGTTTACATATTGACCCGTAGTCAAAGAAGTAAAAGCCTTTTCGGCAACAAGGCTTGGTGAATGAGACCCCTGCGCATCATGACAACCCGCGGCTGTGCAGTTAGTATTGAATATCGGCTGAACATCATTTTTCAGACTAACATTTTGTGGAAGCCCAACAAACACAACAACCTCATCGTAATAACATCCGCTCAACAAGGCAGTAAATGCAAGTATGCTGAATGCATATATTAAAATCCTTTTCATGGCTATTTATTGTTTTTTATTTCTAAGCAACGTATTGACTCTCACCTTAACCTTATCATCTATATTGGTGGACACAATGGCAAAATCTGTCAATGCCAGAAAATCAAATTCAGCAGTTATTCCACTCATTAAATAGGTAGTCTGATCGGTCTGCTTGGCATACGATAACTTTACTACAACTTTCTTGGTGACACCATGAAACGTGAGGTTGGCATCAACAAAATACCCTTCGTCTGTTGTGCTATATCTTCCTGTTCCAGGTACTGATACCAACAAAGCATTGTTCTCAGCTTCAGTAGTTTTTACAGCATCTGTACCATAGGTGCCCAACAAGCATCCACCATCCCTTCCTGGCTCACCCGTATTCACTGTGTTCAACCGAACATAGCCATCAAAGGTTATTGTGGCTGGAGCAGCCTCATCAAAGGTTAGGTTTTTAAGAACGAAATAATTGAACCTACCGGTTAATAAAGAGCCAAACGCCTTATAAGGTGTTTCCCACATTACATTGGAGTGACCCTTGTCAAAATACCAGGTTCCAACTGGAACAGCAGTTGCACTGAAGTCGGCACTGGCTCCGTTTGATACCAATGGCGTGCAATTAGTGCATGAAACTTTTTCCGTGCCGCGGACAATTGGATCTGGCCCTTTGACGGGGATTACCACCTCATCATCATGCTGACACCGAATTGCAAATAAAAAAATGCCGAGTAGCATTAATAGCGATGTAATTACTTTAAACTTTTTCATAACTGGTTTTTGTTTTAATGATATGTAAACCTATTACTGAAAATTAATACAATAGATGATGGATATCATGATTGGCATTGATTTATCTCAATAAAAAGTGTGTTATCAAATCTATTTATAGTGGTTAGTGACCTTAATCAATCTCATAGTTGATTTATATCATATTATATGCGTATTTTCATTTACTAATTCGCTGATGAAAGTCGTAACCAATTTGGTTGCGAAACGAATTAATCGCACGCGAAATGCAAAGCTCTTCTGTTCTGACAATCCTTTTGACGCATTTGCGGCACAGTATAACTTAAAACCATACAGCCATGAAAGTCTACGATGAAAAACACATTAAAAACATTGTACTGTTAGGAGCGCCAAAGGCCGGCAAGACCTTGCTGGCCGAAGACATGTTATTTGAAGCCGGTATCATTCACCGAAGAGGTACCATAGAAGGAAAAAATACAATCAGCGATTATCACGAAATTGAACAAGAACGTGGCAACTCAGTATTTGCCACCACCATGCACACCGAATGGAAAGATTATAAAATCAATATTATTGACACGCCCGGCTTTGATGACTTTATTGGTGAAATGGTTTCCGCGTTACGCGTGGCCGACACATGCATCATGGTCATCAATGCACAGAATGGAGTAGAAGTAGGCACAGAATTAATCTGGAATTATGTGGATCGGTTTCAGAAACCCATCATTTTCGCAATCAACCAGGTAGATCATCCCAAGTCTGATTTTGATTCGTCCCTGGCATCTCTTAAAAATAGTTATGGTAAGGCTATCACTCAAATGCAATATCCTGTTAGCGAGGGGGAAGGATTTGATAGTATTATCGACCTGCTTAAAATGGTGATGTATAAATTTCCGGCTGATGGAGGAAAGCCCGAGAAACTACCTATTCCTGAATCTGAAAAAGAAAAAGCCAATCAACTTCATAACGAACTGGTAGAAAAGGCTGCCGAGAATGATGAGAAACTGATGGAGAAATATTTCGAAAAAGGAACACTCGATGAAGATGAAATGCGCAAGGGATTAAAATTAGGAATGATTCATCATGACGTTTTCCCGGTGTTTGTGATGTCTGCCAAAAAAAATATGGGTAGTGGTCGCATGATGGGATTCATCGATAATGTAGCTCCCAATCCGCGCGAAGCTAAACCTGAATTAACCACCGATGGAAAAGAAATTCCCTTTGACCCCTCTCAGCCTGCCGTACTATTTGTTTTCAAATCTCAATTGGAACTTAATTTAGGTAAGCTAACTTTCTTTAAAGTGATTTCAGGAGAAGTAACCAACAACTCTGAACTCATCAATAGTCAAACCGGTGCTGTGGAGCGATTTCATTCACTCTTTATTATGGATGGGAAAAACAGAACCCCGGTTGAAAAGCTGGTGGCCGGAGACATTGGCGCCACCCTAAAGCTAAAAGACACGTACACCAACCAAACATTGCACGCCAAAGGGTTTGATGTAACCATCGATCCGATTGTGTTCCCGGAGCCGCGCATTCGCACGGCCGTGATTGCCAAAACAAAAACAGATGATGAAAAAATCGGAGAAGTGTTAGCGAAGATACATCTGGAAGACCCAACGATAATGGTAGCGTTTTCCAAAGAACTCAAGCAGCTCATACTTTCAGCACAAGGCGAAATGCACCTGACGGTGTGTAAGTGGAACCTGGAGAACACCTATAAATTGAATGTAGAATTTGTTCCTCCACGTATTTCCTATCGCGAAACCATTCGCAAGCCTGCGCTTGCCAACTATCGTCATAAAAAACAGTCGGGTGGTGCCGGTCAGTTTGGTGAAGTCTATCTGAAGATCGAACCTTACTACGAAGGCATGCCAGAGCCTACCGAATACACCGTGCGTGGCAAAGAAGTAATTGATTTGGAGTGGGGAGGTAAGCTCGTATTTTATAATTGCATTGTCGGTGGCGTAATTGATGCGCGCTTTATTCCATCCATACTTAAAGGTGTGATGGAAAAAATGGAAGAAGGACCAATCACCGGATCCTATGTGCGTGATGTGCGTGTGATGGTTTATGATGGCAAAATGCACCCGGTGGACTCCAATGATATTTCATTCAAAATTGCCGGCATGATGGCTTTCAAAGATGCCTTTATGCAAGCTGAGCCACAGTTACTTGAGCCTATCTACGACCTTGAAGTGCTGGTGCCTGAAGAAATGATGGGCGATGTGATGGGTGATTTGCAAACACGCAGATCCTTGATTATGGGTATAGACACGAAAGGAAATTACCAGATGATCAAGGCAAGAACTCCATTAGCTGAGTTGAATAAATACTCTACTTCCTTGCGCTCACTCTCTCAGGGCAGGGCCAGCTTCAACCAAAAGTTTGCTGAATATGTGCCCGTGCCACATGAAATTCAACAGAAGCTTGCCAAACAGTTGTTGGTTGAAGAGGTGGTGTGACGATGGAGTTGATTGCTGCGAAGTCGACTGACAAGCCGCGAGCGATGAGATTTATTTCGTTGCTCGAAGCTCGTTCAACTTTTCCATTAATCAACGTAAGATTTCCTCACTTCTTTTGACAGGATGAGTTTGGCTGCCTCTAACAAATCATTGACTGCAAAGTCTGCTTTATTGATGGGTTCAATCTCATGACCGATTTGTATCGTGGCGATGCCGAGGGCGCGGGCGGGGATGATGTCTCTTCCCCGATCTCCCACCATCCATGAAGTGGTTATGTCTATATTGAATTTGGCAATCGCCTTTTCAAACATGAGTGTGCCCGGTTTGCGCGCCAGTGAAGCGGATACCGATGGGTGTTGTGGACAGAAATAAAAATGATCAATACGCTGGGCACAAGCCGACTGCAAATAATGATGACATTCCTTCATTTGCGCTTCTGTATAAATTTTCTGAGCAATACCCGATTGATTGGTGATCACGACCAACAAAAATCCAGCTTCCTTTAATAAGGTAATTGCCTCAACCACACCTGGCAGAATCTCAAATTCCTCTACTCGATACGAATAGTTAGGATTGTCCTTATTAAGCACCCCATCACGATCTAAAAACACACAACGATTCATTTCTATTGATTTTAGCTCAATATTACGCATTCCTTGATTTCTGACCATACACCCAGAATTTGTAAGGTGGATTACCGACTTTCGAATTGTTTAGCCATCTCTTTTTTATAGTTTTGTTAAAGGTGGCACCCTGTATTGATCATCGCATATCGATTTCCCCCTTTCGAACGATGGTTATACTTGATAAGCGCCTGCAAAACCAAAAGGATTTGAATAACGCGCTCGTCATTATACCTACTTATAATGAACAGGAAAATATTACCCTGGTCATTGATGCTATTATATCATTACCGAAAGATTTCGACATCCTTATCGTGGATGATAATTCGCCCGATGGCACTGCGGACATAGTAAAAGACCTGCAAAAAAATTATAACACACCCACAACAACGCGTTTGCATTTGCTACAACGAGCAGGCAAGTTAGGGCTCGGCACGGCATATATTGAAGGATTTCGCTATGCGATGCAGCATCATTATGATTTCATTTTACAAATGGATGCTGATTTTTCGCATAACCCTAAAGACTTGATCAAATTATATCTCGCTTGCGCGGAAGATGATCAGGATCTAAGTATTGGCTCGCGCTATGCCAGTGGTGTAAATGTAGTGAACTGGCCGATGGGTCGTGTACTGCTTTCCTTTTTCGCCAGCAAGTATGTGCAATTGGTTACCGGTATTCCCGTACACGACACCACTGCAGGCTTTGTGTGCTATCGCAGAAAAGTATTAGAGACCATTCCGTTGGATGAAATCAAATTTGTTGGATATGCTTTTCAAATTGAGATGAAGTTTCTCACCTGGAAGTTTGGCTTTCGGCTAAAGGAAGTGCCCATCATTTTCACCGACCGTACCCGCGGTCAAAGCAAAATGTCGGTAGGCATTTTTAAGGAAGCGTTTCTGGGTGTAATGCAAATGACCATACAAAGTTGGTTTAAGAAGTATATTATTGCCTAACTCAAAGAACAACATCGATAACCACACTTTGCAAATAGCCGATTCTGTTTAATTTGTTACCCCAAATTATTTGACAACCTTGATGCTAATCAAACCTGATCGCCTGAATCGGGTTGATCCGTGTAATGAATCGAGTAGGCAGCAGCAACACCAACGTTACGGTTGCAAACACAATTAAGTTAAGCAACACGACCGTTCCCCAGCCCCACTCAACGGGCACATATTCCATATAATAATCGTGCGGATCGAGCGGTATGAACTTAAAATAATCCTGCAAGAAACAAAGTCCCAACCCGATTGCGTTGCCTAATAAAAGTCCTTTCGTTATCAGACTCATGCCATTATACACAAACACGGAACGAATGAGACTATCCTGTGCTCCCATTGCTTTTAATATCCCTACCATCTGTGTGCGCTCCATCACCAAAATCAAAATCACCGAGATCATATTTACACAAACCACCACCAGGATAATCACCAATAGAATTCTCACCTGTCGCTTAATCAAATCCAACCATTCAAAGACCTGAATATATTTATCGCGCACGGTTTCAATGTAAAGATCATAATCCATCGCTATTCCAATGTCACGTGCCGATGCTTCAAGCGCGGCCTTATCGTGATCATATTTAAAATCCCACAGCGCGGAGAGGCTGCCCAAAATTCTATTATCGGTGTAATCAGGATTATTGAGTATAACTTCATCAATTCGTTCAAGATGATGAGCCAGTGCATCGCGCCACAACTGAAAGCCACTATAGTAATCCAAATTTACTTTTACTTCCAGTCCGCCTGCCTCATCGTTGGGCCAATCGTTTAATCGTTGTACTAATCGAATGTCTCCAATGATTACTTTGCCATCAAAATAATCGGAAAGATTAGTTTCATAGATACCCGAGATTTTTAATCTGCGTAAGCGCGGAGGATTTTGAAAAAAATGCACCACAATATCATCTCCGGTGGTTGCATTGATTTTGTCTGCAATAATTCTGCTCAATACAATTTCTTGTGCATACCCAGAATCCGGGAAGTGAATAAACTCGCCATCCACGAGGTTTTCAGAAAACTGAGCCGCATCAAAACTTTTCCCTACCCCTTTAAACACAATGCCCATCACTTCGTCCTCCGACTTAATCAAGCCGGCCTTGTGGCTATATTCCTGCACGTGAGTAACGGACCCAAATTGTTCGGGGTGTTGTTGCAAAGGAATGGTGAATTTGAACGATTGCTCTTCCACCGCATTGCTCATCGTATATTTAGTAATCAACAGGTGGTTACTGAACGCATAAATCTTATTCTTCACCTCCGATTGAAACCCTTGCATAATGAGAAACGACAAAATGGCGGCAGACAACCCAATTGCAATACTGGCTACTGCAATTTTGTGTATGATCGAAGAAAAACTATTGTCTTGCCCCCGATTGATTCTTTTTGATATGAAATAAGAAAGGTTCAAAGAATGGTTTAATTTTGGATTTATACTTCGCCAAAATAAAAAGAAATGATCAGGATTTGGGTGTTATCTGTTTTTTTGTTGGCTTTCACCATCAGTGAGGCACAAAAATCAAAAGTCAGCGTAGGAGCTGAACAGTTAAATCAATTACTGCCTATGCTTAAAGGGAAACGCGTTGGATTAGTAGTAAATAACACTTCGTTGGTTGGCAAAACTCATTTGGCCGACACCTTGATTTCGCGCAAAGTACACGTAAAAAGGATCTTCGGTCCAGAGCATGGTTTTAGAGGTGATGCTGCCGATGGGGAACATATTAAAGATGATGTAGACCCCAAAACGGGTGTGCCGGTGGTTTCCTTATATGGAAAAAATTATAAAGCCACGCCTGAACAGGTAAAAGATCTGGATATTCTTATTTTCGATATTCAAGATGTTGGCGCAAGATTTTATACCTATATAAGCACTATGCATTACCTGATGGAATCCTGTGCCGAAAACAACAAACAACTCATTATTCTTGACAGGCCTAATCCTAACGGAAGCTATGTTGATGGCCCTATTATGCAACCAGAATTAAAATCGTTTGTAGGCATGCACCCAATACCAATTACACATGGTATGACGATTGGCGAATTAGCCCAAATGATCAATGGCGAAGGCTGGTTGGCTGGAGGAAAAAAATGCAATCTCAAAGTAATCAAATTGAAAAACTGGAAACACGATGATGACTATTCATTGCCTGTGCGTCCATCACCAAACCTGCCAAACGATCAGGCAATACGATTATACCCATCCCTATGCCTTTTTGAAGGCACGGTTATCTCCTTGGGAAGAGGAACACCAACTCCCTTTCAGATTTTAGGAAATCCCGAATTGAAGGACATGACCTTCTCTTTCACACCCGTACCAATAAAAGGATTTTCGATTGAGCCGCCACTCAAAGACAAACTCTGTTTTGGTATGGATTTACGAACCGTAACGCCAGCCCGAAAAGTAGATTTACAATACCTGCTATTATTCTATCAGAAATATCCCGACAAGGAAAAATTCTTCACAGCTTACTTTGATAAACTAGCAGGCACGCCACAGTTAAAACAACAGATTAAGGACGGCTTCACCGAAGAACAAATCCGCGCCACCTGGAAGCCGGGGTTGGATGCGTTTAATGCAAAAAGGAAGAAATATTTATTATATCAGTAAAATGGCTTCAAGCTACAGGTTTCAGGCTACAAGCCAGTTTGGTATTAGTTTGCTTGAGGCTTGAGGCTTGCCGCCTGAAGTCAATGACGAAGCAAGAAAAAGTAAACGACATCTTAAAAATTCTGGATAAGTACTATCCCAAGCCAGAAGTTCCGCTTCATCATAAAGATGCCTACACACTTTTGATTTCCGTGCTGCTCTCAGCACAGTGTACCGATGAACGGGTAAACAAAACAACTCCTTCCTTATTCAAGCTTGCCGATAATCCTTATGACATGGTAAAACATTCGGTGGAAGAAATCCGGGAGATCATTAAACCCTGCGGACTTTCACCTATGAAGTCAAAAGGGATTTATGGCCTTTCAAAAATTTTAATCGAAAAGCACAATGGAGAAGTACCAAACACTTTTGAAGACCTGGAAGAACTTCCAGCGGTAGGACATAAAACGGCATCGGTGGTAATGACACAATGGTTTGGATTACCTGCTTTTCCGGTGGATACCCACATTCATCGACTGGCATATCGATGGGGATTGACCAATGGGAAAAGTGTTGAACAAACCGAAAAAGATTTGAAGCGATTGATTCCTGAAAACAAATGGAACAAAGTGCACTTGCAGATTATTTATTTCGGAAGAGAATATTGCCCAGCCCGAGGACATGTGTGGACGGAGTGCCCGATCTGTAAAAAGTATATGAGAAAAGAATTGAGAGATTAGAATGAATACATTACGCATCATCTTCATGGGCACACCCGAATTTGCTGTGCCCAGCCTGGAAATTCTGGTACAGAATAAATTCAATGTGGTGGCTGTCATCACGGCACCTGATAAACCTCAAGGCCGGGGACAAAAACTCACCCCTTCGCCTGTAAAAGAATGTGCATTGAAATACAACATTCCTGTTCTTCAGCCTACTAATCTCAAATCACCACAGTTTCTGGACGAATTAAAAAGCTACAATGCCAATCTGCAAATTGTGGTAGCCTTTCGAATGTTGCCTGAAGTAGTGTGGACAATGCCAGAGTTGGGCACTTTTAATTTACATGGATCTCTTCTCCCCCATTATCGCGGGGCTGCTCCAATTAACTGGGCCATTATAAACGGAGAAAAAGAAACAGGGGTCACCACTTTTTTTCTTAAGCATGAAATTGATACAGGCAGCATCATCTTTCAGGAGAAAGAACCAATAACTGACGATGATGATGCTGGTACTATCTATGAGCGACTCATGAACAAGGGAGCTACCCTTGTTTTGAAAACTGTTAAAGCCATCGAACTAGGTAATTATCCATCGCAGCCACAAGCGGAATCATCCGAAATAAAACATGCTCCTAAAATATTTAAGGAAACCTGCCAGATCAATTGGAACCAGCCCAGTGAACAAGTCAGAAATTTTGTGAGAGGACTAAGTCCTTACCCGGCAGCATGGACATTAATCGGTGGTAAAACGTTTAAGATTTTTAGATGCCGTCACGCCACCGCAAACAGTGAAATGACATCAACAGGAGAATTCATAACAGACAATAAAACGTATCTCTATTTTAAGACATCGGATGGGTTACTTTCAATAGACGAATTTCAACCAGAAGGAAAAAAGAGAATGAATATTCAGGAGTTTTTCAGAGGAAACAAATTATAATGCCGGATTGTAAATACCAACCTTGAAACTATCCTTACAATCCAGCATCCAGTATCAAACATCCAACATCCAGTATGACCATATCACTAATAGCAGCACTCACTAAAAACCAGGTTATCGGCAAGAACAATGATCTGCCCTGGCACTTGCCTGATGATATGAAGTACTTCATGCAGACCACGAAAGCACATCATGTGATCATGGGAAGGAAAAATTACGAATCGATTCCGGAAAAATTCAGACCGCTTCCTAACCGAACAAACATAGTAGTGACGCGTCAAAAAGATTTTTCTGCACCTGGCTGCAAAACAGTAAACACGCTTGAAGAAGGAATTGCCATCGCAAAAGCGGCAGGAGAAAAAGAATTGTTCATCATTGGAGGCTCAGAAATTTATGTCTTGGGAATGCCCTATGCCGATCAGCTTTATCTTACTGAAATTGATACCACGTTACAAGGAGACACCTATTTTCCACCTGTTAATAAAGACGAGTGGCAAGAGCAATCACGCACTCATCATGATGCTGATGCGCGTCATGTCTTCGCCTTTGATTTCGTAGTCTATAAAAAGAAGTAACTTTCTGAAAAAAAATAATATCCATGGAAGCCCATAAACGAATACTCGCCATTCTGTATATTATTTCAGGCTCACTGCAAATTTTAGGTATGTTACTTTTATCCGCACTCATTTCTGCTTTTATGCCTTTCATTATGGATGAAGCAGCTCAGGACGCTCAATGGATTCTCATTTGGATCGTTCCTTTTATCCGCATCATCGCGATTGGTGTGATCCTGCTTTTTTCTATACCTTCTATTATCGGAGGCGTTGGCCTTTTGAATAATAAAAGCTGGTCACTCACACTCTTGCTGGTGTTGGGTTGTTTCAAACTATTTTCATTTCCCATTGGCACCGCCATTGGTATTTATACAATCTATGTGTATTCAGAAAATCATAAAATAAGTTCGCAATCAAAATAATGGGAAAGTTAACCAACAAAGTAATTTGGATTACCGGAGCCTCTTCAGGAATTGGAGAAGCATTGGTATATGAGTTAGTAAAAAAAGGGGCCCGACTAATCATCTCTGCCCGAAGAAAAGAAGAGTTGGAAAGAGTGAAAGGAAACTGTCGGGCTGAAGCTCAACCTTTCGTTCGGATATTACCCCTTGACCTTAGCGAACCTTCGACATTAAAATTACATACCGAAGCCGCCATTCAACTCTTTGGCCACATCGATATTCTTATCAATAATGGAGGTATCAGTCAGCGTAGTCTCGCAAAGGACACCGATCTGGAGGTAGATCGCAGAATTATGGAAGTTGATTACTTTGGTACGTTATCGCTCACAAAATATTTATTACCTCATTTTCTCAAACGCAAGTCAGGTCATTTTGTAACCGTTAGCAGTGTGATGGGAAAAATCGGCACACCGTATCGTACCGGTTATGCAGCTGCCAAACACGCCTTGCATGGCTTCTTTGATTCCTTGAGGGCTGAATTGTGGAAAGACAGCAAAAACATTTACGTCACCTTGGTTTGTCCGGGTTGGATCAACACAAACCTCAGTATGGTTGCTCTGCTGGGTGATGGATCACCCCAGAACAAAAAAGATGACACGCATAAAAAAGGAATGGCACCGGCTCTGTTCGCAAAGAAAATGATTCATGCGATCGAAAATAAAAAACAAGAAGTTTACATCGGTGGGGCTAAGGAAGTATTGGCTATTTATCTAAAAAGATTCGTGCCTGGTGTGTTTTCTAAAATTGTACGAAACGCCCAAGTGAAGTGAGCTGGTACGAATATCTTCTTATTATTATGGTGGGTTTTATTGCTGCTTTCCTTAATACCGTGGGTGGAGGCGGATCACTATTTTCCGTTCCTATTCTCACCTTCATTGGATTGCCCATCACCATAGCGAATGCAACCAGTCGTGTAGCGATTCTATTTCAAAATATTTTTGCTGTTGGCGGATTCAAAAGTAAAGGAGTTGAACTTCCATTGCCGTATGCTATTTATTTGGGGCTTTCATCTTTAGGAGGAGGATTACTGGGGTCCATTCTTGCTTCCCGCATGCCTGATGATTTGTTCCGCAAAATATTTGTGGTGATCATGCTATTTTCTGTGGGTCTAATCCTATACGATCCATTCAAAGTAAAAGGCGAAGAAAAATTGACTCCCAAATCACAATGGATAGGTGCCTTTTTCTTTTTATTTATTGGTGTTTATGGTGGATTTGTGCAAGCTGGCATCGGGTTTTTAGTTATCGCTGTGCTGAGTTTAGTGAACAACCTCAGCCTGGTGAAAAGTAATTACATAAAAGTATTTGCTGCCATTGTTTACACGGCTGTGTCGGTAGCTGTATTTGCGTATCAGGATAAAATCAATTGGTCAATTGGATTGGTGTTAGCAATCGGCCACGCTTTGGGCGGATGGTATGCCAGCCGCTGGTCAGTGAAGGCAGGTGAAGTGTGGATCAAACGAGTCTTGATTTTTTCGGTTATTGCTATGGCGATTGCACTTTGGTTTTCCTGATCTCACCATGCGAATGGTGTAACACACCTAATTGGATCGTGATTACTATACTATCACTTCATCTAAATCTGAAGTATTGAACGAATGAAAAAATATTATTCAATAGCGAAAGCGTTACATCTATATTTTGGTTTATTAATAAGCCCATTTATTTTTATCTTCAGCGTGAGTGTGCTCGTATTTAATCACACCGAATATTTTAACAAACTGCGACCAAAGAAAGAATTAGCGCCCGTTGAGCAGCAGTTAAATGACTTTACTTTTAAAGATTCAGATTTGGCTACAGCAAAGGCAATAATTGAGCAACTTGATATAACCGGTGAAATTGATTGGATATCAAAAACGGACAGTACCTTTTCCTTTCCTGTGAACCGACCGGGACTGAATCAGCGAATTTCTCTTCATACTAAAACCAGCAAAGTAACGATTACGCAAATAGACGTAGGAACATTCAACGGGGTCACCTATTTGCACACCATGCCAGGACAACATAATGCCATGTTGAGAGGAAACTCATCCTTTATGAAAGCCTGGCGAATAGCCACTGATAGTTTTGTTTACCTCATTCTTTTCGTTTCTGCAACCGGAGTTTTCTTATGGTATGTTTTGAGGCCGGAAAGAAAACTTGGAATATATTCTTTAGCAATTGGCATACTGTGTTTTAGCATACTAATGATACTGTTGTTATAAAATCATGAAATGCCAATTACTAAGTATACGCCCAACAACATGTTAACTCCTGGCCATTCCATGTGACCATTAAAATAAAATAAAATAACCACATGAAACTTATAGCCTTCGCTGACTTGAACAGAAAACTCCACATTCACCTGGGGCTTCTTACTTTAATTTTCATCTGGCTGTTTTCCCTCTCCGGTTTAATTCTCAATCATGGTGGATGGAAGTTCACCAGTTTCTGGGAAGAGAGAGAGGAGAGCAAGATGGATTTTACGATTCCGCTTTCCTTGTTTAAAAATACAGATCCTGAAAAGGATATCATGGATTTCCTAAAGCTAACTGGCGAAATGCAATCGCTCCATCAAAGTTCTGAAATAGTAGAATTCAGAGTTTATTCCCCCGGATTGGTAAACGATGTGCATATTAATTTGACCGATGGTACGGGATCAAAAAAAACGCTTAAATATAATATTTGGGGCAAGTTAAGAACACTCCACACCTTTAATGGAATGAATAAGGAAAACGTATCGCAAACTCCAAATTGGTTGATCACCAACATCTGGCGTTTCGCTATGGATGGCATCGCTATCGCATTAATAATTATATGTATCAGCAGTTGGATCATGTGGTATAACATCCGCAAAGAATATAAAGTGGGAGTTGTTGTACTGGCCTGGTCGTTTCTGGTGGCCATGTACTTTGTATTCTGGAGTTAACACACCGATATTTTGTATGAATACCTGATGTAAATTGATGAAACTAAATCAGACCGTACGATATCGGAATTCATAAAAGAAAAATCTAACCTCATACATTATTATGAACAAAGAGAAATTAAAAGCCATTCAAACTCCCATCAAAGAAAATTATAAAATCAATCCGGCATCAGCCATGATCACCCTTCGCGCTGAAGGAAATTTGAATGAAGGAATTTCATGTAGTGTAGATACTGGCAAAGCTTTAGTGGAAGCGGGCCTTCATCCGGCAACAGGCGGCAGCGGCCTGCAGGTTTGCTCAGGCGATATGCTTCTACAAGCATTAGTAGCATGTGCTGGTGTAACATTGGGTGCCGTAGCAACTGCGCTGGAAATAAAAATAAATCGTGGTGTAGTAAAAGCCGAAGGCGATCTGGACTTCAGAGGAACGTTAGGTGTTTCAAAAGAAGTGCCCGTAGGTTTTAATGATATACGACTGAATTTCCTATTGGAAACAGATGCCACTCAAGAACAAGTGGAAACGTTACTAAAACTAACCGAACGTTATTGCGTGGTACTTCAAACATTATCAAAAAGCCCCGCGATCAAAACGCACTATAAAAGATTAACTTCCTAGAAATTTTAAGCACGCACGTTTAATTTACTTTCCTACGGCTTCACCGGCTCGCGATGTCCCACCCAGGTAAACCGCCTCGTCACGTATTCAGGATTAGTAAAGGACGCATTGCCCGAAGGGTTTCCTCCCGTCACATGAAAATCAGAGAAAGCAGCATTTTGATTCATGTAAATTGCCCCTGTAAGGTTAAATGAAACGGGGGTAGCCGCAAGCGACATTTCATCAGCAATTTTTTCTTTCACGATTGCATCGGTTGTATACGCTCCGCATGAAATCGCTCCATGGTGTTGTGCCAGATCCTGAGCTAATGCTATAGACTGATCCGTGTTTTTCGTTTTAATTAACAAAGCAATAGGACCGAAATGTTCTTTGCTGAAATTATCTTTCTTATCAGCAGATACTTCGATCACCACCGGAGTTGCAACACGGGCATTCGCAAACATCGGGTTTACAAAACTCCGCGATTTTAACCACACCTTACCGGGAATGGTCTCTGCATCCTTCACACGCGTTGCCGTGCGATCACTTTGCACAGCACCTAACACAAACGGACCCGCTTTCGGATTATCTACCAAACTATTTATGTTAGAAACTAATTTTTCTGCAAATTCATCAAAGGTGACAATACCGGTAGAAGTTTTAATTCCTCCTTCCGGAATGTAAAAATTTTGCGGAGCGGTACACATTTGTCCACTATAGAGATTGATGGAGAAGGCAAGATTAGCAGCCACTTTATCAACGTCTTCTACTGAATCTAAAATCACTGAATTCACCCCTGTCTTTTCTGTAAAAACAGTTTTGCCGGGTATTTGCTCTAGATAATTTCCGAATTGTGAATTGCCGGTGAAGTCGATCAGCTTTACAGCTTCATGTTCGGCCAATTCTTTCGTAATCATTTTAGAAAATGTATCAGCTCCCAACTGACAGATGTTTATATCCAGATTATTTTCGGCCAACACATTTTGAATTTCAGAAACAAAAATCGCGATTGGTAAAATTGCTCCCGGGTGAGGCTTTACAATCACCGGATTACCCGTGATCAAACTTCCATAAATTCCAGTTACCGAATTCCACGTTGGAAATGTAGAACAACCAATCACCACGGAAACACCTTTAGGTACGGCCCTCCATTCTTTGCTGATTTGCAGATTGAACTTTCCCATCGGCTTATCCCACAAGGCTGTTTGAGGAAACCGATTCAACTCCTCGTACCCTGCTGCAACGGCTTCCAATGCACGATCGGCCGCATGCGGACCCGATGCCTGAAAAGCCATCATAAAACCCTGACCCGTTGTGTGCATGGTGGCGTAGGCGATTTCAAAAAATCTTGACTTCACCCGCTCGAGCGATTCCAATAATATCCCTGCCCGATCTTCCTTACTCACCTTCCTCCACTGATGAAATGCTTTCTTCGATTTGTCGATCAGCGCACCAGAAGAATATATTGGATATGAAACATTTAATGGTTGTTGCAGATAAGGGGACTCCTCCTGCCCAGCCCAACTCTCTTCACCGATTTGTTTTAGTTCTGAAAACTTTATACCGAGTGCGTTTTTGAATTTTGCTTGTCCTTCTGCATCCGCTGTTTCCCCATATATCGTAGGTGCGGGCTGTTCAGGAAAAGCAGCAAAGAAAACGCGGCTATGCAATGCTTCGATTGCTCTATTCAGCAAGGACTGGTGTTTTTCAAAAAGACCCATGGCTGATGTTTTGAATTTTTATTGCTTCGCTCCAAACACTCGTTTCAATAACTCCGTAGTTCTGGCAATTGGATCTTGTCTTATATTTTTCTCCTCTTTGGCAATCATCGTAAACAATCCTTGCATCGCCATCTCAGTAGCATAGTCATTCAAATCCGGGTTTACTTTTTGCACCAAGGGAATGCTGTTGTATCGGTTGATAATATCACCATAATATTTGGTGGCACTTACTTTATCCAAGGATGTTTGAATCACCGGCTTAAATTTTTCCTTCAGTTGTGTGCTGGTTGTTCTTTTCAGGAATTGCGTGGCCGCATCAGGCTCTCCTTTCAAAATAGCCCAGGCATCTTCAATAGTCATTTGCTTAATGGCTGCAATAAAAATGGGTTTGGCCTCTTTTGCGGCATCTTCTGCTCCGCGATTAAGTGTCATTACAAATTGATCAACCTGATTGCCCAATCCCAGCTGTCTCAACCGATCTTCCACTTTTTTTACATCTGGAGGAAATGGGATTTTAATTTCCGGATTTTTAAAATAGCCATCTGCCTGAGAAACTAAATCAGATCCTTTTGAAATTCCATTGATCAAGGCTTCTTTTAAGCCTTCACCCACTTCAGCAGTCGTAAGCGGCTTATCGCCATTTACCATCTTATTGGCATCTGAAATGGCCTGATTGATTTGTGCTGTAGTACATGCCATACAGCCAACAAAAACTAATAATACGATTCTATTCATAGATTTTAATATTCGGGGCCAAGGTAGGAAAAGTCTCCCATACCATTAAATTATTATTATTGTTGCTTGTCTGTTTGGGGTATGATTTTAGAAACTTATTTTGCATATGATTATATTCCACATCATGAACCCACTCTTGTGAAAAATATATTGGCAGAACTACTCACTATTGGCGATGAAATACTGTATGGTCAAATTGTCGATACCAATTCACAATGGATGAGTATTGAGTTGGATAAAATAGGTGTTAAGGTGATTCGTAAAACAACGGTAGGCGATGTTGAAGAAGAAATCCTTACCGCTTTCGCAGAAGCGGAAAAAAGAGCCGATGTAGTTCTGATAACAGGAGGACTTGGGCCAACCAGTGATGATCTGACTAAACCCTTGCTTGCAAAATATTTTAATTGTGAATTAACACTTAACGAAGAAGCACTCGCAGAGGTAACCGAATTTTTCAAAAGCCGTGGAAGAGAACTTACCGAACTAAACAGGCAGCAAGCGGCCTTACCTTCGGCATGTGAAAAAATTACGAACCCTGTTGGCACTGCGCCAGGTATGTGGTTTGACAAAGGTGATAAGATATTTATGTCCATGCCCGGTGTGCCTCATGAAATGAAAAAGATGATGACCGATCATGTACTGCCACGAATCGCAAAAAAATATCAGCTACCAATCATCTATCATAAACTTATTCGCACCATCGGAGTTGGTGAGTCATTCCTTGCCGAAAAAATTGCTGATTGGGAAAAAGCACTGCCTGCTCACATAAAACTTGCCTATTTGCCAAGTTTAGGTGAAGTGAAATTAAGACTTACTGGTTTTGGTCATTCAAAGAATGAATTGGAAAAAGAAACGAATGACCTAATTGAAAAATTAAAAGAACGGGCAGGAGAATACATCTATGGCTACGGAGAAAATCCTCTTGAAGTAGTGATTGGTAATACCCTACGCGAAAAAAAATTAACGCTCTCCATCGCAGAGAGCTGCACCGGTGGCTATTTGTCACATCTGATAACAAGTGTGCCGGGTAGCTCCGAATATTTTCTCGGAAGCATGATACCCTATGCCTACGAAATTAAAATGCGACAGTTGGGTGTTAAACCTGAAACACTGGAAAAATATGGTGCTGTAAGTGAACCAACCATCATTGAAATGGCCAATATCGTGCGCGCTAAATTCAATACCGACATTGGTGTGGCTACCAGCGGCATTGCCGGACCCGGTGGGGCGACACCGGATAAACCGGTAGGAACTGTTTGGATCGCCTACTCAGACAAACATCACACTATAACCAAAAAACTTCAACTGTCGAAAGATCGTATGATTAACATACGCATGGCATCGGTGGCGGTACTAAATTTGATACGGCTAAGTCTTCCTAAAACAGTAAGATAATCCTATCGATTCGATTGGTCGATCATAGTACAATCAGAAGGAAAATATCTAAAGGCTTAAACGATTGAACATATAGGCAAGAGATAAGATTCATATGTAAGGAGATCGATCAGTACGCTAACAGGAAATTAAAGTTATCCACACAGCAAATAGAAAAAAAACACAAATTTTGATTCAAGCCTCATTTAAGAATAGTTTGAGGTGCACGGCAAGTAGAGTAACCAACATTTCCAATGAAATACGCTATAATGTTTGGATGATTTTGATCATTACTAATTAGCTATCTATTGTTCATATTAGCCTGCAGCAATAACTAATTATGAATTCAAACCGTAATATAAATTACTTCAACATTGAGTCATCGTGTGCAACATTGTTATCGGGTCGTTTGCTAAATCTACGCAACCATCAGAATATAGCGCAAGATTTTGTCAAACGCATAATTACCCAATCGAGTAGATTAATTCCCCCTCCATGTAAACCCGGAAACGGGCTAAGGGTTGGTGGGACATCCTTTGATGACCCACCCAAAAGATATGGCGTTCCAATCGGTGGTATTGATTGGCACCCTCAATGTGGGCTTCATAGTAAGAAAAAGGAAACTTTTTAAATGCTGTTAAAACTTGTTCAGGTTAGCGAAATTTCAATGGAATAAAATTGCTACACATTATGGTTACCCATAACAATTTATTCTTTGCAAACAGTTCGATAAGATGTTATTTTCGAAGTCATTTTGATGTTTATAAATTAAGAATTGAAAGAAGGTAATGGTAAAACTGTTGGCAATTTTTGGGATTTTCTGTGTAACCTCATCATTGGGGCAAACTTTTGAAAATATACGTATCCTAAAAGATGAAGATAGGATCATCATTATTTATGATTTGGTGAGTATTGATCGGGTAAGCAACGTAATGGTACGTGTTTTCTCCTCTGTGGATGATTATACGCTTCCTTTATCCAATGTTTCTGGTGATGTGGGTGCTGTATTACCTGGTCCAAACAAAAGAATAATTTGGCAAGCGGGAGAAGCTATTGCTAATAATTTTCTAGACATATCTTTTCGATTCAAAAGTGAGACTATTAAAGGATGGAAAATCATAAGCCCTACAGCCAAAGGTATGCGAAGGGGAATGAAGAATACGATTCAATGGCAAGGTGGTGAGGCGGGTAGTGATGTAAACATTCAATTAATAAAACCGGGGTTAGAATATGAACAAATTATACAAACAAAAAATACGGGTTCCTTTGTTTGGGATACACCTAAAAATCTAAAGCCTGGAAATGGATACGCAATACGGATATCGACCAATAATATTTCCATAGAGCATCGGTTTTCTATAAAGAGAAAGTTCCCATTAATATACTATGGCATTCCTGCAGCTGGATTAGTTATTATTCTTGTAGTTATAACCAGAGACACTGGAAGTAATAGCTTACCAGATGCACCTTTGCCTAATTGATTTTTATTCTGGATTTAATTTTATTTCAAACAGTAAGATGAAGCTTTCAGTATTATTAGCGATTGTATTATTTCCTATTACAATATTAGCACAGGTTCCTACCATTACTGATTTCACGCCTACAAGTGCTGCCAGCGGTGCCACAGTGACAATCAACGGAACAAACTTTACTGCCGATGCTACAGTGAGCTTCGGTGTAACCGCGGCTGCTTCCGTTAACTTTATTTCTGCAACTCAGATTACTGCTGTCGTGGCCAATGGGTCTTCTGGTGATTTGTCTGTTACTACTTTGGGTGGAACTGGCTCTCTTGCCGGGTTTACTTATGATAATGTACCACCTTCCGTTGCAATCACCTCCTCAGCACCAGATCCTACTAACACAACCATTCCAGTAACCATCACCTTTAACGAAAGTGTAACAGGATTTGTGGCCGCTGGTATCTCCGTCATCAATGGTACGGTGACAAGTTTCGTAGGAAGCGGAACAGACTACACCGCCACCATCACCCCTACGGCTCCCGGACTAGTTGAGTTCAAGGTAGACGCGAACGCGGCCTTAGATGCTGCTTCAAACGGAAACACCGCTTCAAACACTCTGACCAGAACCT
>CAYGGY010000061.1:0-29485 GCA_964349405.1 uncultured Ohtaekwangia sp.
AGAAAAATTAGAAATTAAAAACCAGTTTTAAAAAACATAGTTTTTAGAACTACCCATAAGCACTTCCACGCAATCAACAATGAGTCACTCCGGGCAAGCGTGATAATCATAAATAATAAAATTAATCGTGTCGATTACGTTGAGTAGTCATATACAGGCTGGCGCAGCCCGAAATCCAGAGAAAAGCGCACGAGAGTATTTCATAGGAACTTTTGTGAATGTGAACGCGATTGCGGGTCTCGTTTGAATGGTTACAACACTGGAACAATTCATAACTCGCCCGTAATGACAATCCATAATGGTGAGCGTGTGGCAATTGCACACACTTCAAGTGTATTCTCCTTACCTTTCGGGATCGAAGCAGGAAGTGCATATACGATTATCAACTAGTCATTAAAATGAATTACTTTTGTACTTCATCAACCTGTTAAGTCATGGCAATTTTAAACCCACAACAAATAAAGGAAGTGAATGAAGTCATCGCTGAAATTGACAAAGCCATAAAATCAGCGTGTGAGATGGGGGCTCATGACAAACCTGCCCTTACGGCATTGTTAAAAATACATGATCCGAAAAAGAAAGTTGTCTTCTTTAAGTGTAAAAGGGAATATTCGGATGCCATCGTCATGCATTTCGTGAAAGAAAAAAACGTGATTAAAAACCGGTTTCATAAAAACAACCAAGGTTATATTTATATTTTAAAATAATTCATATCGCTCATTTGCCAGAGGAGTCTTGACTCTCTGGGACTCAGCCAGACATAAATTATCATAAGCACGTTACCATTACAAAAGTGTGTCCTTTCGGGCAAGCTTGATAATTGTAAATAAAAAAAGTAATGGTATCGTTTAAGATGAATAGTCATGTAAAGTCTGGCGCGACCCGGAATCCAGAGCAAAGCGCACGAGAATATTTCATAGGAACTTTTGTGAATATGAACGCGTACGCTGATTTCGTTTGAATGTTTCCAATACTGGAACAATTCATTACTCACCCGAAATTTCATTTCATATAGGTGAAAGGTCTGTCATACATCGTTTCTCTGCTTGCTTTGGTCACTGACTATCGCTTAACCCAGATTTCTGTCTAGCAATCATGTAATCACCAGTGTTGTATTTCTCATCGTTATATCTTGAGGTACTTGATTTGCCGCTTGATTCTATTGCCTTATTTTGCAGCCATGTTTAAACGTCAGGAAGCATCACATCGTAGAGAGGAATTCTGGACCACTTTCGGTCGTTATATGAGCCCTGTGCCTTCCGCAGTAGGAATGAGGATTAATTGGATCAACTATCGAACCTCCGTTAAAGATATTTACTTTCGTATGGATGTAAACCAAAAGTCGGCCAGGATCTCTATTGCGTTGGAGCATCATGATCCTGGTATCCGTATGTTGTACTTTGAGCAATTTCAGGAAATGAAAACATTGTTGCATGCCACCTTGGAAGAAGAGTGGGAGTGGCAACTACACGCCCGTGTGAAAGAAGATAAAACCATAAGCAGTATTTATAAAGAGCTGGCTGGTGTTTCCGTCTTCAACAAAGAACAATGGCCTGAATTGATTTCTTTTTTCAAGCCTAGAATCATGGCATTAGATCGTTTCTGGGAAGATGCCAAATATAGTTTTGAGGCACTAGGTTGAAGCCAGGTGGTTGTTCAACAATCATCAGGCTCGCGTATTGGCATCAATGCTTCGCCTGTAAGTATGGCTTTCTTCCTTTCAAAGTTGATGTCGATAGTAACATGAACCTTTTCGTTGAAATCGATATTGATATCCCTGCACCCGTTAAATACATTGATGGGAAAAAATAAGGTAAGACCACCGTGGCCATCTTCATTAATGTGTAGCGTTTTAATAGGATTATATGTGTACACCTGGCCATGGTGGTCTTTTTCAATCGCATAATTTTTTAATAAGCTTATGACCGTGTCATTGGCATGCTCAATATCTGCAATAAGTAAATCTACTTTTTGTCCATCATCCTGCTGTATTGCCTTGATGGTTTCATTACGAATATCGATCACTACCGAAGGTGGCATATGTTTTTAATGCTAAACTTTTTCAACACAGATGTTTATGATAATACCTGATGATCAACAGCTTGTTTTTCAGTCTGGGGAGGACACATACCGAGGAGCTAGAAGCACAATCAAGTATCAGCCCTTTCTTACAAAAATGGATTTAAGGGCCATAGCTCCGAAGCCTTCTATCTTGCAATCAATATTGTGATCTCCACTCACAAGCTTGATGTTCTTCACTTTCGTCCCAGCTTTAATGGCCTTTGAAGCACCCTTTACAGGCAAATCTTTGATTAGGACAACTGTGTCGCCATCTTGGAGCACCGAGCCATTGGCATCTTTCACTACAGTAAAATCGGGTTCAATTTCAACGGATTCAGTTGTTTCAATAGGGTTCCACTCGTGGCCACATTCCGGGCACATCATAGAAGTGCCGGTAGGGTATCCGTATAACGACTGGCAGCTTGGGCATTTACTTGATTCAGACATGAAATAAATTTTGTGCAAAAGTACGGAAATAGTTTTTTCATAGTAATGGTTGTTGCCGAACAACTCTGATTAGTTGATGATCATCAGGCACATTGAAACTTTGCTATTGATCGCCTGAACAGCAACAAAATAGCACCTCAATATATGGCCTCACAGATCGAATTAGGAACCAACACCCGTTTTCAATTTTTCTTAAAAGATTTTCTAATAATGTATTCATACACCATTGGCAAATGGGTCATGAAAACTGGTGAGTATTAAAAGATTGTTTAATACGAGATGAATACGTCATAGCCGAAGTGTAGGAAAAACTGATCTCACTTACACCTTTCTTTGTATTCTTTACAAGGATACAACATTAAATTTCAAAACTTCTATCTTTAAGTGCTTGAACATATACCATGAAAACCCTCTTTGAACATCTCCGCCAATATTGCCACTTGGGCAACCCGGCTTTAAAAAGTATGGGTGCCGTGTTGCAAAAAGTTGAATTACTAAAAGGTTCTATTTTAGTCACCGAGGGGAAAGTGTGTGATAAAGTCTTCTTCCTGGAGAAAGGCTGTCTGCGCGGTTTTTATAATCTGGATGGCAAAGAGATCAGTTATTGGTTTGCCTTTGAAAATAACTTTGTTACTTCTTTCCTCAGCTTTATTACACGCAAGCCAGGTATAGAAAATATTCAGCTCATTGAAGATTGTACGTTGTGGTCAGTCAGCTATGAGCAACTGCAACAACTATACGATAAACATAAAGACATTGAACGGCTGGGCAGAATCATGCATGAGCGATATTATGTTATGTTGGAAGAACGGTTTGTGAGCAATCACTTTAAAGAAGCACGCGAGCGATATGACAACTTAATGACGCATGCGCCTCATATACTGCAACGTGTGCCGTTGGGCTATATCGCATCCTACCTCGGCATCACACAGGAAACGTTAAGCCGCATCCGCAACAAATCCTGAAAACAATTTACGGGTAATTCTGATTTATTTGACATATGTCAAATAGCCAGGCATCAAAGGCAAATATCTTTGAAGCATAAACCAATTAAAAAATGGAAAACAAACTGTATCAAAAACCCTCGAGCGCATTCATTGCAGCATCCTGGGTAGCCTTGTTATCAGGTGTTCTGGCATTCATCATTGGCTTGTGGAATGCAGACATGGCGTTGAACGAAAAGGGTTACTATTTTACCGTGCTCATGTTTGGGTTGTTCGCAGCGATCTCTTTACAAAAGGCCGTACGAGATCAGTTGGAAGGCATTCCGGTCACCAACATCTATTACAGCTTGGCGTGGTTCTCCACGGTTCTTTCAATTGTGTTGTTGGTAGTAGGATTGTGGAATGCCACACTGCTCAGGAGTGAGAAGGGTTTTTATGCGATGTCATTTGAACTAAGTATGTTTGGGGCAATCGCCATTCAAAAAAACACCCGCGATAGTCAATGGGCAGGGCAACCGACCGATGTGAATTAAAAAAGATTGTACGGAATTTCCTTATTTGAAGTAAATGTGATAGCCTCGTTGGAGTGAAACTTCAGCGAGGCTATCCAATTAATACCCCTGAATGTAATGGCCTCAGTTCTCTGTCTGGATACGCATCATTTTTCCTTTTTAAATGCCGCTTGAATTGAATACTTTGCTGGTCTTTCAAAAATCATGATAAGCAAACATTGAACAATGGCAAACATTCCTGATTTGTATAATACGATCAACAAACTTCAACTTCATTATTGGTTTAGCGATAAGACGCATTCCATGGATGCGCTTGTCCATAATAAATGTGAGCGCGAACTGTTAGAAATTACCAAAGCGATTGCTAAAATCTATGGAGTATCCATTAAACTGGAAACAGAGCCTTCAGGCAAAGGCGGTTTAAAAAGTTGGCTCACCATAAAGGCCAGATCTCAGAAGAAAAATTCCACTGCTCAAATTGCCCTGGTAACCACGCTGGTAACGGCAAGTATGGTAACACCCAACCAGGCTTCCACAAGCATTATGATCGCGGAATTACTGGATAAAATGTTGGATAATAAAGTGTTCGATGAATTACAGAACGAACAACTTCGATCCATTATTGTAGATATGAAATCAGTGGCTTCCAGCAAGCAGGCTTTATTGGATCAAAGCAGCGTGCTAAAAAAACGAAGATCAAATTTCTATGATCTATTGAAAAAATATCAAAAGGTTAAAAGCGTTTCTGTTGTAATGACTGATGACTCGAAGAAACCTGTTACTGAAGAGCAATTGGTGAACCGCGATGGTTTCAGGAACTTCATTCTAAGTTCTGGTCAGCTTGAACCACAGATACTGGAAAATGCAGCTATCAAAATAATTTCTCCTGTGCTTATCAAAGGGCGGCATAAATGGAAAGGTGAATACAATGGTTCACCGATATCGTTCATCATGAAGTCAGATGAATTTATGTCTATGGTTCAATCGGGTAAAGTGGAATTCAAAAGTGGATCAACCATCAACTGTACCCTTGAAGTAGAGAAAAAAGTTAACAGTGTGGGAGTTGAGCGGATAACCAATTATAATATTATACAGGTAAGTAGTTACTTCGAGGATGAGAAAATGGTAGAAACCACCGAAGGTAAGCAGCATAGGCAAAAACAAAACATAAGCAAGACGCAATTAGATTTATTCGGATAAATAACGGTTCCTTGTATCTTTTGTTTTGATCAACGTAAACACCACGTTCACTTTAGTTAGAGTTCTTCATCCAACCTTTTTTTTATAAATCCTCCTAATGGTTTTACTTGATGTACACGTTCCTGTATTGAATTGATTATGTAAATGGATCATAATTAGCTTATTTTGCAGCACAAAATATAATGCAATGACGGAAAGAGAGCTGATCAAATTGGAAGGGACAATCCGGAAGAAAATGGAAGATATCAAAAAACAACGGGTGAGCCTGAAAGACTCTGGTATTGGTGGGTTAATGAATTCTTTGAAGAAAGTAGACGAGGCGCTTTATATTAAGATCCTTCCAGAGTATAAAAAAATGGCCGCTGAGAGTAACATCTTTAAATAGGCTACGCGATTTTATATTGCCAGGAAAACCTATGTGTTACATGGTTTTTTAGCCTATCACCTAATCTGGATATGGGCTTGGTTCCTCGGCCGTAATGAACATCCTGTATAAGGGTAAATTCAACACCGTCAGGCAATCTGGAAGAACCGTGTTCATATTGCTAGACTGACATAAACGCATAACTATTGGGTAAAAGTGAACACTACTTATTGGTTGAAAGCGTTTTAATATTATTATCTTTCAATGACAATTTGTACCACACTCAACTATCAACATGAAGCAATTTTTAGTTTTCCTGACCTGCCTGTCAATCATTACCGCTTGCAGTAAACAGCCCTCACCCGACACGAACACGGCAACAACGATCGTCTTATCCAAAGAGCAACTGAAAGATAAAATCATGGGTGGCTGGGCCGGACAAACTATCGGGGTAACCTTTGGTGGTCCTTATGAATTCCGGTTTCAGGGTGCCTTTATTGCCGACTATCAACCGTTGTTGTGGTATGATGGTTATTTAAAGAAAACGATGGAGGTTGAACCGGGTTTGTATGACGATTTGTATATGGATCTCACGTTTGTAGATGTATTTGAAAAATATGGACTCGATGCACCGATAGATTCTTTCGCCAACGCCTATGCCCATGCCGGATATGCACTATGGCACGCCAACCAGGTCGGTAGAAATAATATTTTACATGGACTAGCCGCACCGGCTTCGGGTCATTGGCTCAACAATCCGCATGCTGATTGCATAGACTACCAGATTGAGGCCGATTTTTCCGGATTGATGAGTCCGGGCATGCCCAACACAGCCGCTGAGATTGGAGATAAAATAGGACATATTATGAATTATGGCGATGGCTGGTATGGTGGGGTGTATGTAGGTGCCTTATATGCATTGGCATTTACTTCTAACAATATCCCATACATAATAGAAGAAGCACTTAAAACCATTCCGGCACAAAGTGAATTTTATCAATGTATCGATGATGTTATTAAATGGCATAAGCAATATCCGGCTGACTGGAAGCAAACCTGGCTGGAAGTAGAAAAGAAATGGGCGAGTGACATCGGTTGCCCCGATGGTGTCTTTCATCCCTTCAATATCGATGCAAAAGTAAATGCTGCTTATGTGGTAATGGGCTTGTTATATGGCGAAGGTGACTTTACTAAAACATTGGAAATCGCTACCCGAACCGGTCAGGATGCAGATTGCAATCCTTCTTCAGCAGGTGGAATATTAGGAACGATCATCGGCTATAATAAAATTCCTGCCTATTGGAAAATGGGATTGAAGGAAGCAGAAGACATTGACTTTAAATACACGACTATTTCATTGAACGATGTCTATGAGATTGGTTTCAAACATGCGTTGCAAAATATTGAAAGGAATGGTGGAAAAATTGAAGGCGATCTGGTAACACTACCGTTACAGAAACCCGTGTCGGTGAAGTTTGAAAAAAGTTTTGATCATCATTATCCAGTGGATAAAATTCCGGTAGACTGGTCAGAGGCAAAAGATGAAATCAGTTTTAAATTTGAAGGAACCGGATTTGTTTTAAAAGGAGACGCGTCACCCTGGGCTAATACCAGTGATTATGTTTTGCAAACAGAATTGTATCTTGATGGTGAACTCATTGAGAAACCACAGCTGCCAGTGAGTTTCACCACCAGGCGTCATGAGCTTGCCTGGAAATATCAGCTCACAAAAGGGAAGCATTCAGTACGCTTAAAAATTTTAAATCCTTCACAAGAGCATATGATACATTCATCAGAAGCCATTATATATTCTGATCTTGCAATCGATGGGATGCAGGTGAATGTGGCGAAGGCAAATAGGCGATAGTAAATAAATTTTGACATATCAAACCTGGTAGAAGTAAGGTATTATCATGCACGATTCTTTCTACCATATTCGCGTTGACGGGATTGCTGTGTAGGCTCAGTAATTTCTCTACGTAAAAGGCGATTGGAAAATGGATGTTGAAACATCTGTGGGAAGTGGTACTCCTGATTTCGAATTGAAGCACATAACTGAAATTATACTGGATGAAACTTAAGGGACACTTGGGTGAGTCTATCGAGAAAGGCACCATGGATGAAAATAAAATTCATCATGAGTTTACGGTAAGCAGAAATCTGATCGAATAGGAGGGCACGGTGGATGGTGATACCATGAAGGTAAGTGTGAAGTCATGAAATTTGGGAGATGGCACCATTATGGACACGAGAAAATAACAAAGGATACAGGATCCACTCTTCCATGAATTGAAAAGTGAATTAACAATACTTGCTATAGCAGGCAAACTGATTTTTCGATGGATTTTAATGGCAGGTCACCAAAATCAAAAGAATTATGTTTTTTGTTGATTATAAACATCGTGAATTTCAGGCAAATGCAAGTTGATTTTAAGCGCGGATAAATAGGGAATAATCCACTCATCAAGAATCGGTTTCATAGGCAATCGATATTTCGCTAATTTTAATTTGATCTTCAGTATAACTCCCCAATAATAAAAACATGCTTCAAAAATTAGTTATTGCCGCACTTGGTATGTTGTTTCTAACCAATTGCAAGACAGAAAAAAAACAAACGCTCACCCCAGATGTAAACAATGGAGGTATTACCCTTCCGGAGAAATTTGGAGCAGTCGTTGTAGTGGATACCCTCGGTAGAGGCAGGCACATGACCATCAATAGCAATGGTGACATCTACCTTCACCTTGCCCGGCTTACCAGAGATGGAAAAGGTATTGTTGCGTTGCGCGATACAACGGGTGACGGCCGGGCTGATGTCATAAAAAGTTATTCAACTGTTCAGGGCACCGGCATCGAACTCCATAATGGCTACCTCTATTATTCTGACCGCACCCATGTTTATCGCTCCAAAATGACAGAAGGAGAATTGTTACCTGCCAACGAACTTGACACAATCGTCACCTTCGTTGATGGAAAAGGCCACATGGAAAAGCCTTTTACATTCGATAATAAAGGCGGACTTTATGTGAACGTAGGTTCGCTAAGCAATGACTGTGAGATAGAACTTCGTTCTCCTAATTCACGTGGTGACGATCCTTGCGTGGAACTTGAGACACGGGCCGGCATCTGGAAGTTTGATGATAACACCCTCAATCAAAAGCAGGATCTCGCACATCGTTATGCAACTGGTATTCGCAATGCTGTCGCATTGACATGGAATTTTGATGTTGATCGGTTATATGCCATGCAGCATGGCCGTGATGATTTACATCGCTATTGGCCTGCTTTATATACCGAAGAACAAAATCTTGAATTGCCTTCCGAAATATTTTTTGATCTTGAAGAAGGGGATGATATGGGATGGCCATACTGTTATTATGACCACATTCAGGGAAAGAAACTCATGAACCCGGAATATGGTGGCGATGGAAAAAAAGCAGATCGTTGTGAGAATGCGAAAGACCCCCTTATGGGTTTTCCTGGGCACTGGGCTCCCAATGACATCTTAATTTATAAGGGAGATTTATTCCCTGAGAAATATAAACACGGAGCCTTTGTTGCTTTTCATGGTAGTTGGAATAGGCTAGGTCATGCACAGCAAGGGTATAAAGTCGTTTTCATTCCAATGAAAGATGGAAAACCTTCAGGCCAGTGGGAAGTTTTTGCTGATGGATTTATTGGTCAGCCTGAAATTACGAATCCTGGCAATGCATTTTTTCGTCCATGCGGATTGGCAGAAGGCCCGGATGGCTCGCTCTATATTTCAGATTCCCAACATGGACGCATCTGGCGTATCGTTTATTATAAAGATGAAATGCCAACGCCTGTTGATAAGGCATTGTATCAACCCATCGCTTTGGAAAACCCGGAACCTGTTGCCACGGAACTATTGGCAGGAAAGCAGGTCTATGATAAATTCTGTGTGCAATGCCACATGAATAATGGCAAGGGCGCACCAGGCATGAACCCTCCGCTTGCTGGCGTTAACATCGTTACGGGTGAAAAGCCGCAGGTAATAAAAATCATTTTGAACGGACTTAGTGAGCCATTGGTAATCAATGGAGAAACATATAATAATGCCATGCCTTCGCATTCATTCCTGAATGATCAGCAAATAGCTGATGTATTAACCTATGTCCGTAATACGTTTGGAAATACTGCAGAGGCAATCAAGGCCGATGAAGTAGCAGCAGAAAGGAAATCTAACAATCCGTGATATGTCAATGGCGATACTATCGCAATGGTAACCTAATATAATAAATGAGGCCGTCACAAAAGGACGGCCTCGTTTTTAGTTTCAATGTTTTTGATTCACAGGTGATTCGCTTTTTTAGAAGATTGATTTTTGAGACAGCCTCATTTATATTCCAGGATCTCAATCTTTCTGAAATCGATCGGATGACTGTTTGACTGAAGGGAGATATAACCTGATCTCAGTTGATCATTATTTCCTTTAATAAAAGTTTTGCCAAGTTCATGTTCTGGATTGTAGCTGGGATTTTCAAATCGAAGAATCTCTTCACCATTAACAAAGTGCCTGATGGTATTGCCCCGCACTTCAATCTCCACGGTTACCCACTGATCACCATGAAAAGTTCGCTTTACGGTGGCTGGGGTGCAAAACGATTCATTCTTCTTACCATTAATGTCAACCATCGTTCCACTGGTACAAATTTCACCTACGGGCCTTTCGTCTTTGCCATTACCTCCATGTAAATTGTATTCAAGGCAAACGGGGAAGTTCTGCTTTAATCCTATCGTAGTCGGAGCCTGACCATGATATTGAATGCCATTATCTCTAAAACCCCATGACGGAGCTCCCGGTGCCGTTTCGCCAACAAAACGATATTCCACTTTTAACCGATAGTTTGAAAATGGTTTGTCGTAATAAAGGGCACCGAAGGTATTATCAAAGTTTTTGTATTGATCATAGCGCACACTCAATATCCCGTTCTCCACCCGAAAGGTGTTTCCAAAATTCTCACCCAGTGGATAACCTGTAAATTTCATAGTCCAGCCATCCAGATTTTTTCCATTGAAAAGCGGTTTCCATTTTCCTTTTTTTGGTTCAGGAGTAAATGAGAAAACGAAAATTGAAATAAATACGAAGATTAATGACGTGCGATTCATGGCGAGGTAAGTTTGGTTGGAAATATAAAGAAAGTTGCATCACTAAGGTAGAATCTTTTGACAGCAGGTTGCAATACGTTAACCAAACTCATAATATTTGTCGATTATTTGTAATTTATCCATTGTAATATTGGTGACCACCATTCGTAAAACATTGAATATCTATATTGTATGAAACTTCATTATCTCATTCCCTTCCTGGTTATTCTTTTGGGTGCTTGTACCAACGAGCAGCAACCATCGGTGAACACACGCAGTCGTTTAAAAGATCATTCACTGGCTAGTGAATTGCGTTCATTTTATGATATCAGTTCTCTTCCTGAATATTTAGATAGTACATACACGGCCCAGGTCTCATCCTATGATACGACCGGCAACAATGACGATGGATTTAGTGGTAAGTATTCCTTTATAAAGAGAAATGCCGACAGTACGTTGGTAATATTTGATGTGAAAGGAAGTGGTGTGATCAATCGCATCTGGACCCCCACACCGACAGAAGACATACTTGATTTTTATATTGATGATGAGGGGATACCTGCCTTCTCCATCAAATTCTCTGATTTATTTTCAGGAAAGCAATATCCATTTGTTGGTCCATTGTGTGGTAATCAATTGGGTGGATTTTACAGCTACCTGCCCATTCCGTTCTCAACTAGTTGCAAGATAATATCCAGGGGTAGGAGGATACAGTTTCATCAGATACAATACCGACTCTATGAAGCAGGAGCGAACGTGAAAAAATTTAACCTTGATTTGAGTGTGGATGAAAAGAAAGCACTCGACAAAATTACTTTACTGTGGAGTAAGCAAAATAAATCTATTCAGGATTTTTACGCAACAAATATTTCTGAATCGACCGCTCAAGTTGAATTAAAACCGGGTGAAACGAAATCAATTTTTGAGATAAATAAGGGTGGGCGCATACTTGGAATTGAGCTTGATCCTGTTAGTGCGTTTGAAGGATTATCTAAAGACATTGATATAAAAATTACCTGGGATGGTGAAGATGCGCCTGCGGTGTTTTGCCCGGTGGCCGATTTCTTTGGCTACGCATTTGGCACAACCTCTATGCAGAGTTGGTTGTTAGGCAGCCAGGGAAATAAATGTTATAGCTACCTGCCTATGCCTTTTGATTCAAATGCAAAAATTGAACTGATTTATCGTAATGGTAAAATTGCATATCCCGTGCTTGTAAATGCCCGTGTCTGGTATTCGGATGAAAAGAGAAAGATTCAACAGGAAGGAAAATTTTATGCCCAATGGAATCGGATTTCTGAAAAAGGAACATCGCATGTGCTGGCCGATATAAAAGGTAGAGGGCATTATGTGGCCACGATCTTGCAAGCACAAGGGAAGCAAGCAGGTATGACGTATTTTTTTGAAGGCGATGACTCCACGGCAGTAGATGGCGTAATGCGAATGCATGGTACTGGCTCTGAAGATTATTTTAATGGAGGATGGTATGCGCTGATGGACAAGTGGGAAGGTAAAATGAGTTTGCCATTGCATGGAGCACTTGATTATTCACTTCCGTTTTGTCGCACGGGTGGTTACCGATTATTTATTACTGATAAAATATCGTTTAATAAAAGTTTCTTCCATAGTATTGAACATGGTCCCGTTGGAAATAAATTTCCGGTCGATTACACATCATTAGGATTGTATTATGCAGATACTCCGATGCATCAATTACTTGTGCCTGATGAAGCATTGACCAACGTGTTTCTTCCAGATACGATGTACCTCTATCCACAGCTGATGGATTACAACGTGTTTGGTGATCTTGATATTAAAACTACCTGGAAGTATGGAACCGGTGGACAAAGTTATATTTTAACACCCGCCAAGGATTCATGGTTAAGGATTTCATTAAAAGAAATTCCGGAAGGGAAGTATGATCTTTTACTGGATGTCATGAAAGAACCTTTTGGTTGTGATGTTTCACTATGGCAAAGACAAACACCGGTTTCGGAGTGGATTGCTTCCTATCAGGAAAATGAAGAAAGGGTAAAGGATGTTTTTGCCTGCGAACTGGATATTAGGGAGTTTAAAAACACCTTAACGTTTCGGTTTAAAACGGATAAGCAAAAGACGGGTTTTGTCTTAAATCGGATCAAATTGATTCGTAAAAATTCAATGATTCTGTGAATGTTAATTATTAACTGGACGTATGCAGACAATTGTCGTCCGACCGCGTTGAGCGGTCTTGACGACTTGATTCAAAGTGGATTTAAAACCATTGCGCATGTCCACGATTAAGAAGGATATTTAAAATAAACAAACCTCTATGGCGGCCACAAATAATGATATTGTTTTAGAAGCAAAGCAATTGCGTGAATTCACAACACAGGTTTTTGAATATTTTGATGTGCCTTCGGAAGATGCGCGCCTGGCTGCGGATGTTTTGGCTTACAGTGATGAACATGGCATTGATTCGCATGGTGTAGCCCGACTAAAAACCTATTATGATCTTTTGAAGATTGGTCGGATTAATCCACATCCCCAAATAAAAATAATTCGTGAAAAAGGTAGCGTAGCCACCATGGATGGCGACAATGGCCTAGGGCTTGTCATTGGTCCAAAGTGCATGCAGATCGCGATGGAAAAAGCGAAGTTGCATGGTTCGGGTTGGATTAGTGTTTGTAATACAAATCATTATGGGGCCGCAGGATATTATCCAGTCATGGCTTTGCAGGAAGACCTGATAGGAATGTCGATGACCAATACAACAAAAGGAGTGGCCCCTTTTCAAGGTAAGGAAAAGATGTTGGGCACCAATCCTATTGCCATAGCATTCCCCGGATGGGAGGAACCACCCGTGTTAATAGATTTCGCAACCAGTACTGCCGCCTATGGAAAAGTTGAAATAGCTAAGCGAAAGGGAGAGAAGGTGCCTGCCGGATGGTGCCTTGATAAGGATGGACTGAGCACTAATAGCCCGGAAGAGATGATTGAGGGCGGTGCGTTGTTGCCGCTAGGTTCTGATGTAAATGGAAGTGGCCACAAAGGGTATTGCCTGGCCAGTATGGTTGATATTCTTACAGCCGTGCTGAGTGGTGCAAACTGGGGTCCTTTTGCCACACCCTTTGCCATACATGTGCCTGTAATAGAAAAAGAAGTTGGTAAAGGCATTGGTCATTTTTTTGGTGCCTGGGATATTGAAGGCTTTAGGGATACGATGGAATTTAAAAAGTCAATTGACGAATGGGTGCGCACCATGCGAAGCACGAAAACTCAACCTGGTTTTGATGAAGTGTTGATTCCCGGAGATCCGGAAAGACGAGCATACAAGCAAAGAATTATTCAAGGTATTCCAGTAAATGCTGAAGTGGTAAATTCACTTCAAGCGATAGCAGAAGAAACAGGAATATTTCTAAAACATAATTGAAAAAAAATATTATTAATCAATACAGGAAAAAATAAAATGATTTTTGTCATCTTTTATAGAAAAATAGATCATAATAATTATTTGTAATTTTAGTTTTGCGGTTCGGTGTGTCTTCAACTATTTGCTATACTTTTGCGTATCGCATGAGAAAAATAGTTAGCCTGATTATTTTGATAAGCATGATGGCGCATTGCGCTGGCAGGCTGGGATTACTTTCCTATCTCTATCAGGAGCGACATACTATCGCGCTAACGATTGGGTTGATAGTGGAGAAACCAATTGCTACCTGTAGCCATGAGTATAATTTTAATGAAGAAATCACGATTCAGGATGATGGTTCAGAAAATGCTCCCGCTCACATTCCGTCCGCACAGGAAATCAATCTTTACTTCACGAATACCAACTCAGAAATAATAGCACAACAAGATTTTCCGTTAATAGAAGTGCAACTATACCGTCCTTACTCAGAGATGGTTTATATAAGTCTTCTTTCTGAAATATTTCAACCTCCCAGAATTTCATAAGTATAGTTTTTTTCAAGCGTAAGGTCACAGCCTTTTAGGTGTTGGTGTTCCTTCGCTCAATCTTACTATTTACTGTAATCTTTTACTTATGAAAAAATTAATTACTATAGTCCTATTGGTGCACCTTTCCAATACGATCTATTCCCAAACATACCTTGCCGGAAAAGTTTTTGATAAAGAAACGAAGGAACCACTTACCGGTGTAACTATTTATATTCCTAACACCCAAGCCGGAACCATAACCAATACGGATGGTTCTTTTACCTTAACACACGCACAGCCATTCGATAGTGTTGAAATTCGATATGTAGGTTATCAAACACAAAAACTAAAAGTTCCACAAGGTGGATACCTTACTGTTGAACTTGCTGTTTCTACCACCACTATGCAAGAGGTTGTAGTTACTGCCAGCCGCGATGCGCAAGTACGGGCAGATGTGCCTATGGCCATCAGCAAATTGTCAACCACCACTATTAATGACGCCAAGCCTAATCTTATTGTAGAGTTGTTGAATAAAGTTCCGGGCGTGGCCATGCTTAACTACAACAACGAACAACATGGTATGTCCATCCGACAACCAATGGGAACCAATGCGTACTTCTTGTATATGGAAGATGGCATTCCTCTTCGCCCAATGGGTGTGTTTAATCATAACGCATTAATTGAAATGAATATTTTCGCCATTTCCAATATTGAAGTGGTGAAAGGGCCAGCCTCGTCTTTATATGGACCGGAGGCCGTTGGTGGTGCCATTAATTTCATTACACAAAAACCTACGGCTGTCCCCACCGCACGCATCGGTATTCAATTCGACAACGTTGGTTATAAGCGAGTGCAATACGGTTCCGGTGGAATGATTGGAAAAAAATTAGGCTTGTATGTAGGAGGTTTTTATGCGAAGCAGCAAAACAGTTGGATGACATATTCTGATTATGATAAAAATTCCTTTAACGCTCGTCTTGATTATGAACTTACTAAGAAAACGAAACTGATTTTGGCAGGATCATTTAACGATTACTATTCGCAAACGCCTGGTAGTGTGGATAGTATTTCGTTTTATAACCGACAATACGTAAGTACTTCGAATTTCACCTATCGCGCTGTAAAAGCGTTGCGTACACGGTTATCAGCCGAACACACATGGGATGATAATAACCATACCACCTTGAATTTATTCTACCGGGAAAATTCTATCGGACAAAATCCTTCCTATGGAATCCGTTGGATAAGCGGACAGACAACGGCTACAGGAGAAATCAATGACAATAGTTTTACCAGCAAAGGATTTATACTCCAACACTCAACTTCATTACCTTCTTTAAAAACCAGAGTAGTAGCCGGGGTCAGTCTGGATAATTCGCCTACCGTCTATAATTCCTACCGGGTTGATCTTAACGCGCAACTGCGCCCGGGTGGGAAGTCGGTGGAGAAGTACACCCTTGTACAAGAACGATCCGATATTAAAATCGCAGATTACGATGCGAATCTTTTGAATAGCGCTGTTTATGTACAGGCAGAGATAAAACCAATTGAAAGTATAACAGTTACAATGGGTGGAAGGTATGATGATATGTCGTTTAACTTCACCAATTATCTGGATAATTCATCGGGTAAAAAATCGTATCAGCAGTTTACGCCTAAAGTTGGAGTTACTTATAAAATCAATGACGATGCCGGAGCGTATGTCAACTACAGTCTTGGGTTTTCGCCCCCTGGATTAACCTCCGTTTTCCGTAAAAAGCCGAACACCAATCCCGCTGAGTTTTATTACAATTTGACTCCAGCTCAATTTACTAATTATGAAGTGGGGGGGTGGACCAGTTTGATCAAAAATAAATTGGATGTTGATGTGGCGATTTATAAAATGATAGGTACTAATGAGTTGTTGAATATCCGTCAGCCAGACAATTCAACGGATTACCAAAGTGCAGGTAAGACCACCCATCAGGGAGTGGAGTATGGTTTCACGTATCGTCCCAATACACAATGGAAAATCCGCTTTGGCGGAACCAATGCCATTCATCGTTTTGATGAGTTTGTGTTGAGCACGAAAATAACTGATCCGGTACTTAATGTAAATGGAAATATTATGCCCAGCGCGCCATCGTGGATTACTAACAGTGAGATTATCTACAAACCACTATATGTAAAAGGTTTACGAGTTGGGTTAGAATGGCAGCGGATGAGCAGTTGGTATCAGAATCAGGTAAATACCATTAAGTATGAAGATAAAGGAGCCTTTGGATTGAGCGGCATCAGTGTGCTGAATTTCCGTGCCGGTTATCAGTTTCACAGAATTGAAGTGTTTACCAATATATTGAATATGACCGATGAGTTATATGCCTTCAATGTCACCCGAGGGAACAAGTCTACCGACCGAGCCACCTACACCCCGGCACCTCCGCGGACTTTTGTTTTTGGTATTCAGTATAATTTCACCGGTAAAAAATAACAGGACAAGATTATAAGATATGGTTTCCAATCTTGTAAAGGTTGGAAACCAATCATCACCAAACGGAAAGCATTATGTACAAAATAATATTCGTAGCACTTTTTTCAGTCCTGATAGGATGTAATCAAAAACAGGGTGAGATGGTAGTATCATCTCCGATTGTTGTATCGGGCACTCAACCGGGTAACGGGCCATACTTTACAAAAGATCATCTCGGTAATCCGGTTTTGTGTTGGACAGCCGGTGAGAAAAACCAAGAGCAACTTTACTATGCCGTTTACAACAACGAGGCAGAAAATTTTAATGAAGCCATTGCAGTTCCTTCTATTGGAATAAGCTGTAGCCCTGAGACGATGAACAAGGTGGTGTTCAAAAATGACGGAACGGTCATAGCCGTCTTCGCACGAAAACATCCTACCGATCAAAACAAATTTGCAGGCGCGCTCTTATACACGCAATCTTTTGATGGTGGAAAATCCTGGACAACAGAAAAATTCCTTCATTCCGATTCGTTGCCCGGCAACAGTCGAAGTTATTTTGACCTTGCCCTGCTTCCGGATGGTGAAGTTGGCGCGGTGTGGCTCGATGGCCGCTTGAAGAAAGGCAAAGATGGCAGCGCTTTGTTCTTTGCTAAAACAAAAGGCAATGAAGGTTTTCTTTCCGATAAGCCCATTGCGGAAACGGTTTGTCAATGCTGCCGCACCGATATTTATGTTGATGCGAAAGAAAAGGTACATGTTCTCTATCGGGATATTGATAACTCCATCAAAGGACAGGTTCGTGATTTTGCACACATCGTTTCGTCAGACAATGGTGACACATTCAGCACTTCCAACAAAATCAGTGATGATAATTGGGTAGTGGATGGTTGCCCTCATACCGGTGCTTCTATTACCAGCAACCAGGAAAAGATTGAAATAGTATGGTTTACAGCTGGCGGCACCCCTGGGTTGTATTACACTCGTTCAACCAATAATGATAGCATCTTCGAGCCGCGTCAGCTCATCACAGAAAATGGCAGACATCCTCAAATGACTTCGTTGGGAACATGGTCAGTAATTGCCTATCAGGAATCTACAACAATTCAGGAACAAACTCATGCTGATCATGGCGCTCATGGTAATAAAGTTAATCATGATAACGTGGTTTTGATGTTAAAGGAAGATGGAGTGAGTATCAACAAAGTGACTATTGAAAACGAAGGGGAGTACCCTGTACTTTGCTCACTAAATACAGAGGAGTTACTCATCGCCTACACCAAAGAGCAAAAAGTAATAGTGAAGAAGGTGAAAATTTAGATAGATTGATTTAATGTCGGTACGATGGGTTCTTCGCTAAGCATCCACTGTACTGACATCTTCTTTCTAATATTCTACTTGATGTTTTTCTTGAAGACAAATTCTGCAGGAGGTTCCAATCCACGTAAGTGCCGTACAAAATAATCCCATCTCCGTTTCATGAAGTAGCGTGAGTTACCAAAGCCATGATTAGCATTTGGAAGCACCAGCATATCAAAATCTTTATCGGCAGCGATCAAGGCATCTACTACCAATAAGGTATTAGTGGGAGGAACATTGCCATCCATCATACCATGCGCAATTAATAATTTGCCTTTCAGGTTTTTGGCCAGAAGTTGATTAGCCTGGTTATCGTAATTCGTTTCAGCAGGAACTTGTTGAATTTCCATGTTCATCGATTTTCCTTCTTCCGAATTCACAGAGGTTTTGGGATTCTTAACTAAAAGTCCTTGCCACTTTTCTCCCCAATCATCTTCATAATTTCTGTTGTCATGATTACCGGCTCCGGATACAGCAACCTTATAGAAATCAGGATAGCGTAGAATGGCATCAGTGGAAGCATATCCACCGCCTGAGTGTCCCCAGATTCCTACTCTCTCAATATCCATCCATGAATTTTGCGCAGCTAACTGTTTGATCATCTCCATTTGATCGGGTATGCCATTGTCACCCATGTTTCCATAATAAGCATCGTGAAATGATTTTGATCGTCCCGGTGTTCCCATTGCATCCACTTCCACCACAATGAATCCAAGCTCTGCCAGCGCTTGCTTGTCGCCATGCGAAGGAAGAAACGATCTGCTTCCTACACTTCCCGATTGAGGACCTGGATAGAGATAATTTAGAACGGGATATTTGTTGGAGGCAACGAAGTTTGACGGCTTATACATCAATCCGTAAAGATCGGTTTTACCATCACGTGCCTTTACAGTGAACGGGTGAGGCGCCACCCAACCGTTTTCTAGTAATTTTGAAATATCTGCTTTTTCAAGATTTAAAATTGTTTCACCCTCCAGATTTCGAATCAATGAAACAGATGGTGTAGTTGGGGTGGAATAAACATCTGAAAAATAGTTCTTTGATAATGACCAGTTGATAGTATGATTCGCTTTTTCAGGAGTCAGGTTTTTTAGGTTGCTGCCATCAAAATTTATACGATATAAATATTCAAAGTAGGGATCGCCTTCTTCCTTATTAGATCCGGTAAAATAAATTACACGGTTAGCTTGATCTATATAATGAACTTGTTGTACAGCCCATTCGCCTTTGGTGATTTGACTCTTTAATGATCCGGTTTTGAGGTCGTACAGATAAAGATGCCCCCAGTTGTCGCGTTCTGAAAACCAAATCACTTCCTCCGTGTCTTTTAAAACATGCCAGTTGACCATGTCGTTGCCCGATTCAAAATAAGTATCCACAGTCTCCGTGAATACGGTACGCACATCGCCTGTATTTGGATTGGCCACTTGTAGCTGGGCAATTTTATGATCGCGGGAAGAGGATACAAAGGCCAATTGATTACCATCTGCACTCCATTCAACATCTAAAAACTTGCCATCACGATCGGCAATATGATCCGATATAGTTGAACGATGTGGATCAGGCAGCATTTTCAATCTTACAACATGAGGTTGTTTGTTTATATGAATAACAACTCGTTCGATTCTAAAAATAAGACTATCTCCGGGCAATGGATACTTCCATGCCTCCAGTTTTGAATGTCCTACCTTGGTTGAGTAGAGGTACATTTCGCCTACCCCACGACCATCATGTTGAAAGGTGGCTATCTTATCGGAGTTGGGTGACCATAATAATACCGGTGAGTCACTTTTTGTCCAGCCTGCATTGTCGGTAGCATATCCGTAATCCTGTTTTCCATCGAAGGTGAGTTGTGTTGTCTTTCCAGATTGTGTGTCACGTACCCATAAATTATAATCTTTGATATAGGCCGCCAATAACCCATTGGGAGAAAGGTATTCATTACGAAGATTTGCAGGGCTAACTTCGCTGATGATATACGTTGAAAGATCGACTTTGTATCTTTTGCCTTCCGCATTAAATGAAAGAGAAAGGCCATCATCACTTAAGTTAAGTGGAGTGATGGGCAGGTCAACGGGTTTAATTTCTTTGCCAACTAACTTCGATAAGCTGCTTGCTAACTGGTCATGATCAAAGGCTCGTTGCTTTTGTTTGGTGTCAGGATTAGCGAGAATAAACGCTGAACCATCGGCTATTGTATTTTTATAAATTAAAAGGTCATTTTTTAACCAGGTTTGATTTGATACAATGCCCAGCACTAAAGGTGATGTGTTCACACCTAAGAATCGTTCTGCTCGTTGGTAATCCTCAATCGTTACAGCCTCTGGTTTTGCACAACCAAAAAGTAGCAACAAGCTTAAGACACTAAGGCAAATTGAATAGTAAAATTGTTTCATAGGTTAGTATTTGATAACCTAAGGTATGAAACAATAAAAGAATTGATGGATTAAATTATGGGAGCGGAAGTTCCATCAGGATCATTACACTCATATATGTCAGAAAAAAACAGATTACTTCGATACCGTCCGTTCAATCTCCTTCAGGTTTTCAATCTTTTTATTTCGTAAGAACCCGTTGATGTCTTCAAAATGTTCGCGGATGCGTTTGTTTCCGAACTCAAAAACTTTCTTTGCCAATCCATCCAGGAAATCGCGATCGTGAGAAACCAAAATTAAAGTTCCATCGAACGCTAATAATGCATCTTTCAGGATGTCTTTTGTTTTGATATCCAGGTGGTTGGTTGGTTCATCGAGAATCAACAGGTTCACTGGTTGCAATAATAACTTCAACATCGCTAGTCGGGTTTTTTCACCACCGGAGAGCACCTTCACTTTTTTATCAATGTTATCACCGCTGAACATAAATGCCCCTAGCATGTCTTTAATCTTCGCCCGGATATCTCCTTGGGCAATCTGATCGATCGTTTCAAATACCGTAAGACTTTCATCCAACAACGCAGCCTGGTTCTGGGCAAAATATCCAATCATTGAGTTGTGACCAAGTTGAAGTTTACCTTCATAATCGATCTCACCCATAATAGCTTTAATCATGGTTGACTTACCTTCACCATTCTTTCCGACAAAAGCAACTTTCTCACCGCGTGCAATCGTTAACGAGGTGTCGTGGAATACCACATGGTCGCCATATTTCTTAGTTAACCCTTCAACAATAACCGGATAATTTCCTGAGCGTGGGGCCGGTGGGAACTTCAGATTGAGTGATGAGGTATCCATTTCATCTACTTGCACAATCTCTATCTTCTCCAGCATCTTCACGCGTGATTGTACCTGCAGCGTTTTAGAATAGGTGCCTTTAAATCTATCTATAAACTGCTGAATGTCTGCAATCTCTTTTTGCTGATCATCAAAATGCTTTTGCTGTTGCTCCCGTCTTTCTTTGCGTAGTTGTAAATAGTGCGAGTAGTTGGTTTTGTAATCATAGATGCGCCCCATGGTCACTTCAATGGTGCGGTTGGTAAGGTTATCGACAAAGGTCTTATCGTGACTGATTACGATAACGGCTTTCGCGCTGGTCTTCAAAAACTCTTCCAGCCACTGCACCGATTCAATATCCAAATGGTTGGTGGGCTCATCGAGAAGAATTAAATCGGGTTTTTGTAAGAGTATTTTAGCTAACTCGATGCGCATTCTCCAGCCACCGCTAAATTCTTTGGTGGATCTTGTGAAATCACTGCGTATAAAGCCCAGTCCCATCAAGGTTTTTTCAATCTCCGCATCAAAATTGATTTCTTCGATTGAATAATATTTCTCACTGAGCTCGGAAACCTGCTCTATAATTTTAGAATACTCGTCCGATTCATAATCTGTACGCGTTTCCAGCTGATGGTTGAATTCGTCCATCTGCTTTTTCATATTCATGATTTTCGAAAAAGCTTTGGAGGTTTCTTCAAAAACGGTACAATCATCTTCAGTCAGTAAGTGCTGAGGCAGATAGGCAATAATGGCATCTTTGGGTGCTGATACCTTGCCACGGGTAGGCTTACTTACCCCGGCAATAATCTTAAGTAAGGTGGATTTTCCAGCCCCGTTTTTACCCATAAGGGCTATCCGGTCATTTTCATTAATATTGAAGGTAATATTGCTAAAGAGGGCCGAGCTATTAAATTCTACCGTAAGAGAGTCTACTGAAATCATTGCTTTTCAAAATAAGGGCGCAAAGATATTACATTTTTTGTTTCGTGCTGATTCGACTTCCATAATTCCTAATCCGGATTACCTTCGTAAATTACTACCATTAATAACCCTTGAATGGAAGAATTAATAGAGCATCTCACAGGTAGCATGGAGGATGATTTCTTTTCAAAATCTGAGAGGAAGTCGCTGAGAGTGCTCATTGAGGAGAAATCGCTGGATGAACACCAATTAATGTTTTTACGAAGTAAAATCTATGAGTTGGCTAACGAAAAAGCGACTCCCACAAATTATAAATTCATTTTAGAATGGATAAAAAATGTTAATAGCGCCTTGATCAGCAGACCCTCTATGTCTACATCAGGTGCGTATTTCAGTCCTGGCGAAGCATGTCGCAATGTGATCATCAATCAAATAAATACAGCTATAAGTTTTCTGCAAATTTGTGTGTTCACCATCAGCGATGACGCTATCACGAAAGCAATTCTGGCATCGCATAGGCGCGGAACAGAAATAAAAATTCTCACAGATAACGATAAGTCAATGGACGTAGGTTCCGATATTGAACAATTAGCCAAACAGGGCATTGCCGTGAAGATGGACAGGACAGCTAATCACATGCATCATAAGTTTATGGTGGTGGATGGAAAAGCGGTGATCACCGGAAGTTATAACTGGACACGCAGTGCCGCCATGTATAACCACGAGAATATATTACTTACCAACGATGGGGGAGTGGTAAAATCCTTTCTCAAACAATTTGATCAACTTTGGAAAGAGATGGAACCCTATTAAAAGGGCCCGTAGCGACATCCTATCAGTAAAGCATGAAGGGGTTATATGCTTAAAATAGGTAAACAAATTTCAAAATCAAGCGTACGTTAGCTTGTTAAATATTTAAAAAATTAAATTATACCTGCTTTGAGTTTCTTAGAAGTATCTAATATCAGCAAACAATCAAATAACCTTTATATTCTCAAGGATATTTCCTTTAGACAAAAGCAATTTCAGCGCATGGTTATTGCTGGAGAAACCGGATCAGGAAAAAGCTCATTGCTAAAAATCATTGCGGGTCTAATGCAAGCTGATGCGGGAGAGGTGCTATTGAAAAGTGAAAAAATAAAAGGCCCCGATGACAATCTGGTACCTGGTCATCCTCAGATTGCCTATCTGTCACAACAATTTGATCTCCCAAAATTTCTTCGCGTTGAGCAGGTGCTGGAATATGCTAACTCAATTCCACCAAAGGAAGCTGCTTCCATTTTTTCGGTGTGCCGTATTGATCATTTACTTCATCGCAAAACTGACCAACTATCTGGTGGAGAAAAACAACGTATTGCCATTGCCCGATTGCTTATTGGAAACCCTTCGCTTTTGCTACTGGACGAACCCTTCACTAATCTCGACATGGTATTGGAGGGGATTTTAAAGAAAGTAATTGATGACATCGGTAAGAAATTAAAAATTACCTGCATCATGGTATCGCATGACCCTACCGATACACTGGCGTGGGCAGATGAAATTATTGTGTTGAAAGAAGGTCATGTAATTCAGCACGGCACACCGCTACAGATTTATCATGAACCAGTGAATGAATATATAGCGGGGCTATTCGGAACCTGCCAGGTGCTTTCATCCAATCATCAAAAGATCGTGGGGGTGAAGCATCCTGTTGGTGATAGATTGGTTCGTCCTGAAGAGTTTCGAATAAGAAAAAGTAAAACGACCAACCGATTTCATATTGATGAGGTTAGGTTTTATGGTAATCTATATGAATTGAAAGTTACGTATCGGCAACTGACTCTTTTGGTAGCAACTACATTGGATAAATATCAGGTTGGTGACAAGATTGAAATTACACTAATGGGTCCGAGAAAAAATTAACATATTTACAATACACAAGTATCACTGCATTAATTAAAAATCTCCATCTATGGCACAGGAAAACATCAATTTACCAAGGGTAGCATACTTTTGTATGGAGTATGCCTTACATAGTGACTTTAAAATGTACGCAGGAGGATTGGGTATCCTGGCTGGTGACTATTTAAAAGGAGCAAAAGATCATGGATATCCTATAGTAGGTATAGGCATTAAATGGAAACAGGGTTATACGGATCAGCGCATAACAGAAAAGGGTAAAGTGTTAGACACATATCCTATCTACCAATATGATTTTTTAAAGGATACCGGAGTTACCGTTTCTGTGACGATTCGTAATCGCGAAGTAAAGTGTAAAGTTTGGTTGTGTGATGAATTTGGTAACGCTCCTATTTACTTATTAGACACTGATGTGCCGGGTAATGAAGATAGTTGGATATGTGGCCAGTTATATGGTTGGTTTGGTGAAGAGCGCATTGCCCAGGAAATGGTTTTGGGCATTGGTGGCGTTAAGGCACTGAGGGCGTTGGGAATTAAAACTGATGTATATCATTTCAATGAAGGCCATGCCCTCTTTGCCGGATTTGAATTGATGCGCGAAAAAGTAGCAGAAGGAAAAACGTATGACGAAGCATATACTCAAACCCGGAATGAAATTGTGTTTACCACTCACACTCCGGTAGTTCAAGGTAATGAATCGCATTATATTGATCGGTTGTTATACATGGGTGCCGATAATGGAACGTTTAATAAAAAGCAATTAAAACAATTAGGCGGAGCGCCCTTTAATATGACTGTAGGAGCCCTTCGTCTATCACGCAACAGTAATGCGGTAGCGCAGTTACATGCTGTTACCGCCAACAAAATGTGGAGCAAAGTAAAAGACCGCTCTGATATAGTAGGCATCACCAACGCGATACATCGACCAACGTGGGTGGATAATCGTATGATTGAAGCAGCAGAGAAGGGTGGCGATTTGTGGAATGTGCATCTTGATAATAAACGTACGCTTCTTGCGTTTGTAAAGGAGCGAACCGGAGTTCAGTTGAAGGAAGATTCGCTGTTGATTGGTTTCTCTCGAAGAGCCGTACCCTATAAACGGAGTGATTTTATATTTAGTGATCGTCCGAAAATTGATGAATTATTCAGAAGCGGTAAACTTCAGATTATCTTTTCAGGCAAAGCGCACCCGTTGGACGATCGTGGAAAAGAGATCGTAGAAAATATAGTTGCCTTGACCAAGGAGTACCCCAATTCAGTTGTATTCCTGGAGAATTATGATATGACCATAGGCTCCATGCTGGTGCGTGGTAGCGATATTTGGTTGAATAATCCACGCAGACCGCAGGAAGCCAGTGGTACCTCTGGAATGAAAGCTGCCATGAATGGTGTATTGAATTTAAGCATCCTTGATGGTTGGTGGCCAGAAGCATGTAATCATGGTGTGAATGGCTGGCAAATTGGAGATGGTTATGAAAACAAGAATGAAGAAAAACTAGATATGCATGATCAGAAATCTATGTATAAGGTATTGTTGAAAGAAGTCGTTCTTACCTATTATAATCAACGCAGCAAGTGGGTTGATATGATGAAACAAAGTATCTTAAGTACGAAAGATCAATTTGCGGTAAAGCGTATGCTCGAAGAGTATTATGAGAAACTTTATTTAACAAAGTGATGATTCCGTGAAATAGGAATCAGTCAAGCAGGCTGCATGATGTTGGAAACGTAGGGAGCCAATCAACCTTTGTTTAATGCTATAAAGGAATTCTCTTTGGTGCGCAAATTTTATTCGGAAGTTTTACTTAATAATTCTTCGTCAAGGATGCGTATGTCCTGATCCATCGTAGCAATCCATTTTTTCTTTTTCAGGAACGAAAGTTCCCTAAAAACCGATTCACGGCTTGCCCCAACCATGTCAGCAAGTTCTTGTTTGTTCAGTTTGATTCCAATTGTTCCGTCATTTGAGATGCCTGTTTTTTCCTTCAGGTAAAGAATGGCTTGAGCAGTACGTTGTTTTATTGATTTACTGGATAACGTTAAAAGATAATTTCCTGTTTCGGCCATGTCATTATTAAGTTCTGCCACTATTCTCCTACTGAAAGAAGCAGTACGTGCAAATCTTGACATCACATTTTTTTGGGGGAAGAAACACACTTCAACATCGGTGAGGCAGCCCACAGAAAAAATCGTTTCCGTTCCCAGTAGTTCATGATGTCCAAACATATCACCAGGTGTTCGTAACCCAACGGTAACATTGGATGCTTTTGCGTTAAGGTAATATTTTACGATTCCGCTCTTTATACAAAATAACCCCTGACTATCCGCATTTCGAATTATTATATTTTGTCCTTTTCTAAATGAAAGTTTAATGGAATTATCTTTCAATTCTTTAATTTGTCTTTCATGAAATGAACACATAAAACTTTTTCGAAAAGCAAGACATCCTTCACAACTATTTCGATCGGTTTTTTGATTAGTCATTGTACAATATATTATGCGCAAGCATTATAATTATACGCGAACATCCGATCAATAATATACCTATTATAGTCTACGTATTCTTACTTAGACATAGACAGAACCATACATAATCTGCTGATTTTGATAATCGTGAGTGCCGAAAATCACACAATACTATGATTGTTTGTTTGTGTTCAGGAAGAAAGATCAGGAGTATTAAACTATCTGCTAGGATAGCTTCTCGTAGGAGATAGCGATATTTACATTGGTGAATTATATGTACCGATGACTGAATTACGATTCCTTTCTTTTCATTACCGACTTGATATAGAACGAGCTATTTTTTCATATGCAAGTGCAGCCTCACTTCATTTGTTTGGATTTTCGCCTGCTGAATTACTTGATAATGATTTTTTTAATACCCTGGTAGTTGAAGAAGATCGATCTGTTTTAAAATCCAAAATATTTTTGTGCTCTAAATCACCAGATATTCAACGGATTACTTATAGAATAATAACGAAAGAAGGCGTTGTCAAGCGGATCGCTGATCATTTTATTGGAGTCACCAACACAGAAGGGGTTATAATAGCCATAGAAGGTGAAATGATGGAGGCCGTCAATCAAGATTCATCTGACGAACTTAAAGCCTACCGTGAAGCAATTGATATCAATACTATTGTGTCTGTTACCGACAAAAAAGGAACAATTCTTTATGCCAATGATAAATTTTGTCAGATTTCTAAATATACCAGGGAAGAATTAATAGGTCAAAATCATAGAATTGTAAATTCAGGGCATCATACTCGCGCGTTTTTTGTCAATTTGTGGAAGACCATTGGATCGGGACAGCCATGGCATGGTGATGTGTTGAATAAAGCAAAAGATGGAAGTCTGTATTGGGTCGACTCAGTCATTATCCCCATGTTTGATGATGATAATAAAATAATTCGGTTTTTGTCCCTACGACATTTAATCACTGACAGAAAAAATGCTGAAAAACGTATAGCCAATTATATAAATGCATTAGAGGAAATGGCTTTCATGGTGTCACATGGTTTCCGAGGACCGGTATGTAATATTCTTGGTTTAGTAAACCTAATGGCAAACTATAAGGAATATATAAAACAAGATGACAAAGAGGTATTGTCACACCTTATGAATACATGCGATAAACTGGAGCATCTCACTGACCAGCTTTCTGGTATAATCAACAAGTGTGAAAGTGCTATGTATCTGGAGAGGAAGGATAGTTCAACACCGTGGTACCAGGTCAGAAATTCCGCAAAACACCAATTGACGAATACCCCAATCAAAATGGATCTATTGAAAGATGACCATTCCTGATATGAATGACTAAACCTTACTGTGACAAGTTTTAACCAGCAGCGATTATGTATGTTCTTTTACCTGATTATTTGGCGAACAAAACTTCTTATATTAATGCTGGTACGTGAGTGTATTGTTTGAATTCTCTAGCATGTATTTCTCCCAGTATAGTAGCTTCATTGTTCGTTTTAACGAGTCTGTTTATCAAATAAAAAGTATACATGGAAAAGATCCAGTTACTAAACTCCTCCTTAGAGTTCAGGTGCTTACGCAGGTTGATCATGATCCATGAAAAATGTTCCCATGTATCATAACAAGAATCACAATTTCTTTCAATGCCCGTACAGCATCGTCTGGTAGAAGTGAAATCGGCATGATAGGCTCTGAAGTGTTTATTAAATGGTTTATTGGATTTCATGCGTTCCTCATTGCCTTTATAATTCGTAGAAATATTGGTACAACATTCATATCCCCACTTTTCTGAATAAAGTGTTCCGGTGGTGATCACCTTGTTTAGGTAGGATGAGTTCAGAATCATCGAAGGGTATTTATCGATCATCCGGTCAATTTCATCTTTCACTTTTTCAAAACCCAGCTTATAATCCAGCGCGCCACCTGACCTTTCCAGATCGCTATAATAATTGAATAATACTTTGTTGCCATTTTGAATGCATTCATCCACTACTTGTTCAATCTGATCGGCATTCCCAGGGGATACCGTATAATACCAAAAGGCACGACCGTCATTCTTGTAATTCGCCTTTGCTTTTGCGAACAAGTCACGTTTGCCATTGATTCGCAACAAAGAATCTGTCGTATGATTACCCCACACTGCTACTCCGATAGGCATATTTTCAAACCCCTCTTCAGGGATTTTAATAAGACCATTGGTAGCTACATTCATTTTAAAGTTATCATATATTTTCTTCAGTCTCGGTAGTGCCATGCTTGGTTCACCACCTACAATGGTTACAAAATTGGTGCCTCTGGTTTTTTCCGTATTGATCCAGTTATCCAACAAGGTTTCATCATGGGTAGAAAAACGATCCATGTCTTCATGAAAATAATAACAGCCGGTGCAGCGTAAATTACATTGATGTGTAATATCCAGTGAAACCGAACGGATTGGGCCGGCAGCCTTTATTTCATTATATAAAAGGTGTAGAAGAGGGTCTTTCAGGTATTCTTTTAAAGTCGACATGCTATCTCATTCCAAATATTTTCCTGCCATTGATCCGAAATTAAATAAAAAATCAGGTCCATCACATTTTTACGATAAATAATTTTACAGTTGTTCAACTA
>CAYGGY010000062.1:0-29018 GCA_964349405.1 uncultured Ohtaekwangia sp.
GCTTTTCTTCCATGAAATTAAAAGTACTTATTTTTTCTATTTAAAATTCTAATTTGTATAAGTCAATTGAAAATACATAACTTGACTATACCCCGGCTATTCCAACTTGAAATCATTTAATCGTATGTCATCAAGTCCATGTTGATCAAAAGGATTTTCCATTTGGTCTTGTACGTTATATAATGAGATAAGAATAAACGTGGAAATGCCAGATAACAGATAAACAATCCAGGATCCATTCAGGGATATGCCATCTTGCAGTTTGTTGAATAAGGCAGGGGTATAGATTATTGGATACAGATAAATAAAAATCAAACAGTATGCTCTTATTGCAATTGGGGTACGGTGATTATTTACAGCAACAATATTCCCCATACTCTCATGTACATCTTTCATGAAACGAAATATTTTATTGGATGTGTTATTGCCAATTTGTTCATTATTTTGTTTAATGAACAAGAAAACTTTATGAACCTGTGTGTTCAGTTTTTCATGACTACAGGTCTTAGGTCCAAGGTAATCAACCATGAGAGTATATATGTTATTGATTAATTCTTGAATTTCTTGTTTTTTGTCTTCGGCCAACTTCTTGTTTTTCTGAAAGCAATTATCAACAGTAATTAATCCAGCTCTGAATTTGGATAAATACTCCAATGCTTTTTCTCTTCTTCTAAAGGCACTACGAATAGTAAATACAAGTGGAAAAATAATGGCGATACTTATCAACGCTAAGTCATAGTTGTATTGAAAATTCTGCGTTACAGTAATGTAGGATACCAATAAAGAAATGCTTAACGAGAAAGCCGTACGACCATTCAATATTGAAAGATATTTTTTCATAAACGAAAATTATGCTGACGTGTAAATTTAAATTATTTATAGACAATAGTATGGACTCACCTCTATACACTTTTCAATTGTGTAATCGACTAGTTTTCAAGGTAATTGAACATTGTTAGTAATGTGATTTTTGGGGTGTAGCATTGACACTCCAGTATTCGATCATGAGTATAGGGCACAAAGTTGATCACAGCTCAATCACATTCTATTAATTTGGCTAGACTAGAAAACTAATTATGTATGGAAGCCGGCCAATTCGATAACTAAAATCCCAAATTGGGTTTGTGTGGATGCATTATCCTACTCAGGTTGGCTAATTTCGAGTAATTTATCTATGGCACGTAGTTAGCGTTTAGCTTGATAAACAAAATCTACTTTGCCATGATCACTCTAAGCGCTTACCGCAGATACAATGAAAGGTTAGTTATTCGATTACTAATCTCAGTTGCGTCTATTGGTTTAACGATGTTGTTGCTATTCTAACTATTACAATGTTTTCAAATCTATTTATAACTAAACCTTGTCTATTATGGATAATTTAAAATCCTATCGGAGATTCAACGAGCGGTTGATCCTCCAGTTGTTGGTGGCTTTTGCTATAATAAGCATTACCATGTTTTTGTTGCTTTGATCTTGAATGGAGGGGTACCAAAGGAGGGTACAATGATTTGAAAAATGCAAAAGGCGACCGTAAAGATCGCCTTTTGTTTTTTAATGTGGGCCCAGCTGGGCACGATCCAACTATACCTTCCCTTGATTATGAGTAATGGAAAAATCTAACTAAAGTGTAATAATCTTTGATAATAGCTTAAATTAAATGATTTCACACAGTCATTACCAATGATTAGCACTATTTAGTTCCTTAGAAACGTCAAGAAAATATGGCATCACTATAATTGGTTCTATGGAAATATGAAGAAGCAATTGATCCTCATGGGCCAATGGAAATTTATCTTTCCACCATTGCAGTAATCGTGCTCTCAGCCGTTCTTTATTCGTATCTGCATTTGTTGAAAAATGACAAAGTAACTTCCCCCAATAAAATCGAGATATCAAAACCGGTACCTACATTGTTTGCCAGAGACTACTTGTGTTTCTTGCCGCGGTGTGTAAAGGGGGTATCTTTGACTGGAGTGGTGTGTATTTTAAAGAAATTGTTCACGAAGAGTTGTTCACATTCGGTTACTTGCTATTTATGATCTGTATGCCGGTATCCCGTTTTGCTTCTGATCACATTATCGAACAATATGGGATGCCAAACGTAGATCATAAGGGCCGGTTTAATAATGATTGGAATTGCCATGGCGGTTATATTCCCTTACTTCTGGCCCTCCTTGATTGGCTTTTGCCTGGTGGGATTAGGAACATCTGCGATGATGTCCTTAAGCTATTTGTTGGCGGCACATCTAAAAAGTATTGCCCCGGTGTCACCATAGCCTGCAGGCTAAACCAAAAATTTTAATAGCAAACCCCAGGTTTAATGCATGCGCCAAATAACCAATCATAGTTGGGCGATGAACATGCCAAGCAGGATGTTGAAACCTATTTCAAAACGAATTTTTAGTTACCAGAAATGGAATGATTAGATCCTCGCAAACAATTCTTAGCAGTAATTGATATTTATTTATGAATATTAATTAGTGGTTACCTAAATTGGGAACCAATGAACATCTTAATCCAGTGCTTTAAATTTTAGAGTCAATTAGGAAACAAAATAATTAAGGATGTCTATCAGATGAAAATTCTACTTACTGGTTCTACAGGATATATTGGTAGAAGATTGTTGCCAGCACTATTATCGGACGGCCATGAACTGATTTGCCTGGTGCGGGATCAAAAAAGGTTTGATTGGGATGATTTTACTCCAGAAGAACGTCAGAAAATTTTAGTCGTAGAGGGCGATCTTTCAAATGCCGAATCCCTGACATCCATTCCACTAACTTTTGATATCACATATTACCTCGTTCATTCGATGAGTTCATCGTATGAGGAATTCATACAAATTGAATCGGCCTCTGCTCATAACTTTATAGCCTTCGTCAACCAAAGCAATGCTAAACAGATTATCTATTTAAGTGGTATTGTCAATGACCGTGATCTATCCCATCATCTTCTATCCAGAAAAAATGTTGAAGATATTTTAAAGACATCCAAAGTACCCACGACTGTTTTACGTGCTGCTATTATAATTGGTTCCGGGAGTGCTTCCTTTGAAATCATACGCGACCTGGCGGAAAAACTTCCTGTAATGATTGCCCCACGATGGCTTAAAACACGTTGCCAGCCAATTGGTATTCGCAATGTAATTGAATATCTAAAAGGGGTCATTTTACAACCTGAAACTTACAATCAATCCTTTGATATTGGAGGCACGAGCATTCTTACTTATAAAGATATGCTTCTGGGTTATAGCCAGGTCAGAAAACTTAAGAGGTTGATTATCACGGTACCCTTGCTTACCCCCAGGTTATCTACCCTGTGGCTGTATTTTGTAACCTCTACTTCGTTTTCATTGGCGCGAGCATTGGTGGAAAGTATGAAAAATGAAGTGATATGTCATGATACGCGTATTCAAAATATCATCCCTATCAAAATATACAGTTATCCGGAAGCACTGCAATTTGCCCTTGACAAAATTAGTCAGAAGAACGTGATTTCCAGTTGGAAAGATGCTATCACCCGAAATGCTGTTCACAGTAAAATCATGAATTATACAAAGGTACCAGAACACGGGGTACTCACTGATCAACGACTAATGGAATTTCAAAGAAATAAATCTGAGGTGATTGAAAATCTCTGGCGCATTGGCGGAGAGCACGGTTGGTATTTTGGGAATTGGATGTGGAGAATTCGTGGACTGCTAGATAAAATGGTTGGTGGGGTTGGGCTCATTAGAGGACGAAGAAGTGAACATGATTTGAAACCGGGAGATGCACTTGATTTATGGAGAGTACTAGTTGCCGATAAAGCAATTGGCCGCTTGTTACTGTATGCTGAAATGAAGCTACCAGGGGAGGCTTGGTTGGAATTTAAAATTAAAGAGATTAATGGAAAATATTATTTACATCAGACAGCCACTTTTCTTCCACATGGATTGTGGGGGCGTATTTATTGGTACTCATTAGTGCCTTTTCATGGATTAATTTTCCCCAAAATGGCGCATGCCATAGTGGCCATGAAATAATTATTTCCATCATTTTCAAGATGCAGGGGCGCAGTATTATCCTGAAACTGAAAATTCAAGGTAATGGTGCCAAAAATGGTTGGTGACATTTAATAGAATATTTCTTTTATTCCTGTCGTAAATCCGAAGGGGAAACAAGCTCTGCTGGAGAGCAACTTGTCAGTAATAGGATTTACCGACTGGAATGGTCAGAAGGCTCTCTTAATGGGAGCCTTCATCATTCCAAGAGTTGCATGGCTTAAGAAAACTCAGAATGCGCAGCATTCTTAAAATACAGATACCACTTAATGAAGTTCTTTCTATGATTAGTTGATAAGCCACGATGCACTGCTAAATATCCTTTGAGATGACCAAAGAAAGATTCTAATCCATTGGTTGACTTGGGCACACGTTCGTGTTCCAAATACTGAAACATATTAGGTAGAGCTTTTTTAATCACCATAAATGAACGCCTCACTAACTTGTGCTTATACCAATACCTTCCAGTAGATAACTGATAACTCTTTTCATTAAGAAAGCCTTCATGTCGTTGATGCCATTGTACTAAACTTACTATCCAGTAATCTCTGTCTTCTTTTGTTTTGATAGTGTGAAGTTGGGAGACGATAGAGCGAAGTTCCATGCCAGGTATTGTTTTAGGCCTCATAGTAAGCCAAATTCTACACATCCGCTGAATATGCACCACGCATCGCTGAAGAATAACATCTGGACAAACTCGCTTGATGGCCTTTAGTTGAGCCTTATGTCCATCACAAGTAATGCTTTCAATTTGTACATTCAGTGAGAGCAGATTTTCCAAATCTTCCTTCAGTTCCTCATACCATTCCCCTGTAGATATTCGATAAAGTTGTGTGAACTTAATGGTATTATCACGACAGACAATCAGGCATAGATCGTTGCTGAAATACGTTCCATCAATGAGAAGATTAACCCGTGCGCTCGGATAAACACTTAACGCAGGAGGTGTATTGAGATAGTCGTGAAAAAAGCGCTTCAACGTACGAATAGAGTATCCACTCAATGCACTTAATTGATGCAGGGTATGTCGTCCTGCGATCCATTTCTTAAACCAGATGAATCGATTACTGGCTTTAACCGAAGTGTTCGTCCTGGTAAATAATAGTCCGCAAGATTTACATTTAAACCGTTGCTTACCCTGTCTATTTCCCCAACGTATAACATCAAAACTACCACAGCCCCAACAGGACTTTTTTACGCGTTTCCATAAAATAAAAAGAGGAAATTGAAACCGATTTCAATTTCCTCCAATTTTATCTATCCTTCTATCTCAAAATCAGTGAATTAATTAGTCATTCACCAACCATTTTTGTCCATTAAATCAAATTCAATAAGCAAGCTTTTTATCAGTTTCCCGTAAGCGATTAGACATTTTTTCAAGTAGCCTGAAAGCCAATGTAGGGTCATTTTGAATAGTCTTATAAAGACCTCTTTTGTCCAACGTTAGTATCACCGCGTCCCCTTTTGCTTTTACGGTGCAGGATCTGAGGTCATTTTCAAACAATGACATCTCACCAAAAAATTCTGCCTTTCCTAGTTCAGCAATCTTTAATTCGTTTTCACCATTTTCTTTAATAACCTCAACGATCCCTTGTTGAATTACGTAAAGATATTTACCAACAGTACCTTGCTTTATTATCACTTCCCCGTCCACATATTTCTTTCCGAGACTATTATTTCTTCCAAACATAGGATTTTAGGTTTAGTAGATGGATTTAATTGTGTTCCAAATAAATGAAGCGCCAACACGAGGATCGAGTCCCCTTTGCAAGATGTCACTGTAAGAGGCACTTCCAGTAAATGTGTCCCACAGGATTGAACTTAATCTTCTTTCTTTGTTCGTTTTCCGTTGTTCAGTCAGAATGGTTTTATACAGTCCTTTTTTAAGGATATTAGATTTCTGAATAAAGGAAGTCAGTCCGAAAATAAATTTGCCAATATCATTATCATGATCCAGCTTCTTGCAGGTTTTATCGTAGTAGTTTTCAAAATCATTTTTTGATATTCCGTGAAAAATGGCCGTACGGGCAGCTGCTTTGCTGGTGATGTAAGCAGCGCCTATTCCATTTTTATATAATTTGGAAGATGCCGAATCCCCAATAAGAATAATACGATCGTCAAAAGCAGATTTTGCGCCTTGAATATTTATAGTCGGATAACACTGACAATGCATCAAACTTTTCGGGTCAATACTTTCGGGGAAACAATTTCTTACTGTTTCGTTTTCAAGGAAACTATCCACCACCGCTTTGTTTATCTGGTCACCTAAGAGGACCAACGTTACGTAATCACTTTTAGGGATTAATGCACCAAATTTTAAATGGGGGATATTTAGCAAAAACACATTCATTGAATTGCCAAAATATTTATCGATCAATGAATTTTCCATGTAAAATTCACTGATAAATGTTTTAGTGGTTTTAGGAAATATATACTTCGGGTTGATATCTTTAAATAATTGCAGGGTGTTCAGATTAAGCCCTACTGATCCAACTACGAGATCATATTTTCTTTCAGATGTATTTGAATATTTAACTGTAACTCCATCCTCGCATCTTTCCAGCTTACTTACCTTATCGTTAATTACATTAATCCCCTTCTCTTTGCATATTGAATTTAAAAAGCCATCGAAACTTTCAAAATTAGAATCGGTAGAACCCTTAGGTCCAAATCCTCTAAAAACGGATGCAATCCGTTTTTCTATCACTGGTGTTTCAATAACAGCACTTCCAACCTCCAGATGTATTTTATAAGATTCGATTCCCCTTCGAACAACCGTGGTAGGTAGTAATATTCCTTCCGTAGACAAATTCTGAACGAGTGATTCAGATATAATACCACCACAATGATTACATCCTGCCGGACCTGGTTTTCCAAATGATTTTGCTTCGAAAATGTCAATATTGATATGTAAATCTAGGAGTCGGGCAAAATCCAGCGCAAAATAAGCGAAAAAACTACCTGCTGGACCGCCTCCAATCACTGCTATGTTTGATCCATCCTTAATTTCTAATTTACTTAAGGGTGTATTTACCAGTTTATTAAACACAACATTACCCATCGTTATAAATTTATAATGAATTTATTACGCGATCTGTGCCGTTATAAGATGATACATCAAATGAAAATCATATCAAGTAGAATAGCAATGACGAAAGTCCTGATTATACATGAAGAGGATGTTTTGCTATCTGATTCGTTTATTAATAACGAAATTTTAATTTTATCAGAAATGTTTGACTTACCATAATCACGATCAATTCCTTTTTAGGTGTTGGTAAAGATTCAGAGGGCAATTAAGCTTTGATATGCTACGCAAAAGTTTGCATTATTGGCATGAAAAGTAAAGCTGAATTTATTTACTTTTTCGCGAAGCCTTTGCCATAAATTACAAGTACGGAAAGGAGAATAAAATTTTCCTCGTTCTTACAAAAGGTCTTGGTTGAAGCTGAAAGCCAATCTTAATGAACTAAGCACTGCCTAATTTAGGACCTAATTAGTAGATTGTGTTAAAAATGTGTTAACGTGAAAAAACTAAGGCAGTTACTGTATGGTAACTGCCTTATTATTAAATGTGGGCCCAGCTGGGCACGATCCAGCGACCCCTTGATTATGAGTCAAGTGCTCTAACCAGCTGAGCTATGGGCCCTCTTTTTTAATATTGCCAGTCTTTTCTTCAAAGGCAGCTATTAAATGGGAGCGCAATTTTACATATTTGAGCGCTAATACACAATCTGTTTTGACGCTTCAGGGAATTAAAAATATCATTTTCGACTTAGGAGGAGTAATTATTAATCTATCCGTAGAAAAAACTCATCAGGCATTTGCCGAAATAAGCGGTCTGCCACTAATTGAGATCCAAAACATCGTGCATCAGGGTGCCTTTTTCCATGAATATGAAAAGGGGCTTATTAATGATGATGATTTTCGAAATCATTTACGGGAATCCTTACAAATAAAGGTAAGTGACCCTGAGCTAGACAATGCCTGGAATGCTATGTTGCTGGATATCCCTATTGAGCGAATTTGCCTATTGGAGCAACTTAAACCCAGATTCAATCTGATTTTGTTAAGTAACACGAACAACATTCATCTGCAATCTTTTAACAGCCAGATACATCAATTAACAGGCTTTTCTGCCATCGATCAGTATTTTCATCATGCCTACTATTCTCATCTTGTAAAAATGAGAAAACCGGATGTGGAAATTTACGATCATGTGCTTCAATCCAATAACCTCATTCCTCAAGAGACTATTTTTTTGGATGACAATACAGACAACCTGGTTGGGGCAAGCAAAACCGGCATAAAGACTTTTCATGTGCAGTATCCGGATCAAATCTTTTCACTTTTCTGATGAATCCAAAGATTAAGTCGTACCTCATTCATTCTTCCCTTTTTATTGTCACGCTGATTACCACCACGTTGGCTGGTGCCGAGTGGACTCACGGAAAATCGGTGCTGGCGCCAGGTTATACCTTAGCCGATTTTTATTCAGGGCTTCCATACGCAATTTGCTTTTTAACCATACTTACCGTACACGAGTTTGGCCACTATTTCACCGCAGTATATTATAAGGTACGCACTACCTTGCCCTATTTCATTCCGCTGCCGCCTTTCCCCATGATGTTTGGTACATTGGGTGCACTCATCCGTATTAAAGATCGGGTAAAATCGACTCAGCAACATTTTGATATAGGAATTGCGGGTCCACTGGCTGGTTTTGTAGTAGCGATTGGTTTTTTATGGTATGGATTTACACACTTGCCACCACCAGAGTATATTTTTGAAATTCACCCTGAGTACCAACAATTTGGTTTGAACTACACTCAGTATGTTTATCAACCTGAATTTTTTAAAAATGGCGGACTGGATGTTTTTCTCGGAAAGAATTTACTGTTTCTCTTCTTTGAAAATTTTGTTGGAGATCCTGCAAGGATTCCCAACGTGCATGAGATCATTCATTACCCTTTTTTATTTGCCGGATTTTTGTCACTGATCTTTACCAGTATCAATTTATTGCCAATCGGACAGTTGGATGGTGGGCATGTGTTGTATGGGCTTGTGGGTAGTCAGTGGCATCGAAGGGTAGCCTCGGCCATATTTCTTATGTTTTTGTTTTATGCCGGACTTGGATTTGTTCATCCCGCGGATGGATTAGATGTGCTTATCTATAAAATTCCTTTGTTCATTGGGTTCATGTATTTATCAATGCGTGGATTAAGTTTAAGTAAACGTGACACATGGATGTATGCGTTGGGGATATTTGTTATTCAATATGGGCTTGTTACTGCTTTTCCACATATGCGTGGGTACTCAGGTTGGTTACTATTTTCATTTTTGATTGGGAGATTTATAGGTATACAACATCCTCCATCAGAGATTGAGGAACCATTAACTCCTGCCAGGATTATGTTAGGATGGATTGCTCTTTTAATTTTTATTTTGTGCTTTGCCCCTAATCCTTTGGAGATAATAGAAGTACTGCCACAGACACCGTAAACGAAACTTGAAATTTACTTTACTATAATCTTCCTGGCTATCCAACGATTTTGTTGATATGTCTTCAGAAGATAGATCCCTGGCTCGGGGTGTAGTATTGTGATTTGAGTTTGGTTGTTTACTATTTCTGACTCGATGGCAATTTTTCTGCCGGTGAGATCAATTACTTCTGCCTGATCGACTGTTAACGACACATAGAATATTCCTTGTGAAGGGTTTGGATAAATAGAGATGTTCTGGATTTGTTCATCCACTCCGGTAACCAGACCACCGCCACTCCCTTTCCCAAATACAGGACGAATCATTAGGCTGCCTTTTAACGTTATATTTTGTTCCCAGGTGCCATTGATGTTTGCAAATATTTTACTTCCAGATTCAGTGTTCTTATCCAGCCCCACAGCAATTACTGCAGATGAGTTTTGTTTCCAACCTATAAAAAATTTTCCTTTTACTCCGGCAGGTTGGTCAATAAGTGGAACTCTCCAAAACTTATTATTTGAGTTTCGTTGAATGGGAAAACTTTGTTGATATACAATGTCCGTAGGACTGTCGCTAAGCGCTCGTAGAATTTGAAATTGAATCACCTGGTTACTCTCATCGCCAAAACGTGGGAAATAAATATCAACGGCTACGATAGTATCGGGCTGATCGGTTTGCATATCAAATTGGTAAGCAAGTTGTGCTCCCGGTTGATTCAATCCTGCTCCATACTCGGCAGTGCCATCGTCATATGCGTAAAAATTGGACAGTACATAATTTGCACTGATGCTATCGTTCGTTCTGAATTGGATTGGATTAAATACATCGAAATCGTAGTCTCCTTCGGTGGGTGTTTTTATTTTGTCATCTCCCGTGTCGAACAGTATGCTCAATTTTATATTGATTGAATCCGCTGATTGATCAAGCAATGCCAGGTTTGGCATTGTATTGAGCGTTACTACTCGTTGCTGATTATAAACCAATTCACTACCAATATTAAAATTCACGTCCAGTGGCAAATTTGTGATAACAGGAGCTTGGTTTTTCTTATTAACCGAAATATGTGCTGAAGAATTATATGAAACAGGTTGCCCGTTACCGGGAATTTGATCCTGACGTAAATTGGTAATAACCAATGAAGGTTTTATGGAATTAGTTGATGTATTAGTGAAAAAATGTTTTACTGGCATTGACCAATACGAAGCAAAAGGGGAGTTAAGTTTAGAAGTGATGGCCCTATCGGGGAACAAAGGTCGCACCGGATCGACCTGTAACTTTCCGTTGTTAATGTAAATATAATCCACATGCCACGTATCATAAGGGCCTGATAGACGCGCAAAGTTTTGTATCCTGAACTGAAACTGATCATGAAAAAAACGTTGGTCTGTAATTGGAATAATTAATTGTTCAAACTTATCCTTTACCAGAGTTCCATCATTTTCTTTTGTCCAGACTACTTCCCACGAACCTGTGCTGTTTTTAAATGAAAGTGAAAGTAAATCGCCCATATCTGGTGGTTCTCCATTACCATGAAACTGATAGAAGAATGAAATAAAAATTCTGGACTTATCTGGGTCACTTACCAGGTCCAGGCGAATTGGTGCTGAGACTAATTTATCGGCAAAGCCTTTGGCAAGCACATCATTTACATTATAGGGTTTGCCAAGTGAATCCAATCCATCAAATGTGGCTACATTCAAGGAGGGAGGATTTATACCCATGCCTTCATTCACCCACACAGATTCACCATATTCCCAAAGACTACTTTTCGGTTTCCCATTTCTTACGGAAGAGAAATCATCCCAAAAGGGAAGAAGAACCGGATCGATACTTTTGGTTCGATAGGCTACTGTTTTTTTGCTATTTAATTCTTTTTCGATAGGTACCATTATGATCTGGCTGAAGCCTGAAAGTATAATGGTATGTTGCAGAATAATTGTTAAAAAAATTACGTTTCTCACCAGGGTAAATTAATTATCTTCATTATCTCCTTCTGGTGGTGAGTAACCTTTCGGGCCAAGCCACAAATTAATAGGATCACCCACACGCACAGAATCACCCGACATCGGGTATTGCTTAAAAACGAACATCTCAATACCGGTAGTATCCATCTCAGCGGGAATTTCAACTTTACCAAGATGTAAGTCCCATCCGGCTAGTTTAAATTTGGCGCGATCATAGGAGTCGCCAATCAAATTACCAATAACAAAGTCGGCAGGTCCGTTTCCATCGCCTACAATTAAATCAATAACAGCCCCCTTTTGAATGCGCGTGCCCGGTATTATTGTTTTTCCTTCGTGCTGCATTTCTTTTACCAGATTTTGGAATGGACTGGGCTCGTAGATAATCCGGCCACGAAGAAGTTCATTGCTTTTAAGTACTACTTCTGCATTAATAAGTGATCGATCCACCAAGTCGGGCATTGGCAGGGTAGGAGGCATTACCCGATTTAATGAAACGTAAATCATTCTGTTTTCTTTTACCTTTGATCCTGCCTTCGGAAACTGTCTGAGAACAGCAAGCGCTGGATATTCGGATGAATAAGCGGAATCATTCACAAAATACCGTAGGTCATGTTCTGTGAGGAATGAATCTAGTTCCTCTAGGGGCATTCCGGTGAGGTCAGGCACCGTGATTGATTCACCATGGTTTGTTTGAGAAGGCAAATAGATGTAAAAGTATATGATTGCCGTAAATAAGACGATGCCGATTGGAATGCCAATGCTGATTAATAATCCTCGAATAGACGTGCTCTTGAAAATTGATTTTTTCTTACTCATTCATTAAAATTTTAATGATGATTGATAATTATGTTCTATGCGCATCGATTTTTTATATCGTTCTTCTGCCAGTTCTGCCAGTTTGGTAATTAAAGTAGTAAATGAAACGCCACGTTCCTTCCACATCATTGGAAACATACTAGAGTTGGTAAAGCCAGGAATAGTATTGATTTCATTCACGTATATATTGCCTTCTTTGGTAAGGAATAAATCTACTCTTGAAAAATCTTCGCAGCCAAGCGCCTGGTAGGCACGCACTGAAACTTCTTGAATTTTTTCTGAAACCGAAGGTTCCAAAGTTGCAGGCACTTTAATCGAAACAGCTTCTCCATCTACATACTTTGCATCAAAGGTATAGAACTCGTATTTGCTGCTGATTACGATTTCACCAGGTAGCGAAGCTTTCGCTGGACTATTACCCAGAATAGCACATTCTATTTCTCTACCTTGAATAAACTCTTCAAACAAGACACAATCGTCATAACGATACGATTCACTCAATGCTTTTTCAAAGTCTGATTTCGATTTTACTTTTGAAACGCCAACCGATGAACCAAGGCTTGCTGACTTTGCCATAAAAGGAACCCCGATTATTTTTTCAATCTCCTCAAACGTATACTGCTTCTTATCGGAGTAATAGGAATATAGAAATTTTGTTACCGGAATTCCCGCTTCATGAAGCAACCTCTTCGCTACCAATTTGTTCATCGACATGGCAGATCCCGCCACACTGGTTCCAATCATGGGAATGCTCATCGCTTTGAGAAGACCTTGTATGCTTCCATCTTCACCGTCCGTCCCATGCAATACAGGGAAAACAATGTCGGGAACAAAAGCCACTCCATCTTTAGTAACGAATTGTGGGTTTAATGGATTGAGTGAAAGCATAAGTTCCTGGCCTGATTCAATTTCCTTACTTACCGTATCGGTTTTATACCAAACACCTTTTAAGCTGATTCCAATAAGGATGGGTTCAAATCGTTCGCAGTCAATATATTGATAAATATTTCTGGCAGAGTTTATTGAAACGCCATGCTCCACAGAGCGACCACCATATAAAATTGCAATTTTCTTTTTCGTCATATTCTAAGCAAATTCAAATATGTCCACGTTTTGTCTGATTTCCATCATTCATGATGGCAAAATCACATTAAATCCGGTAGTCAGCGAACTCTTTCAATTGGTTAATTACTGAAATAAATGCGTCTTGCTGATGTAGCACTTCCAATTCTCACCTGCATGATATAAATTCCTGTACTCTGATAGCCCAAGTCCAGGTAATAAGTTTGGTTGAGTGTTTCAGGAAGGTTATTATGTAATATCAATTGACCAGTCATATTATAAATCCTTAAATCTACCGGTTGACGTTCCGAAAGATTGAAGGTAATTCGCAGGTCTTTATCGGCTTCGCCATATACAGAAAAGCCATCTTTTATAGTAAGCGGATTTGAGTTATCATCAATGTAAAACTCAATATTATCAAGGTATTGATTGTTCCCGTTCTGTGCCGTGGCAACAAAGGCAAATCGCAAATTTGATTTACCTGCCAGTGAGTTTAAATTAATATAATTTCTACGCCAATCGTTTTCCAGCGAAGGTGTCCAAAAAGTATTTGATTGTGTAGTCGACAGGGATGACCCTGATTGAGAAAATAAAATTGAATTAAATGTTACTCCACAATCTTCCGAATATACTATCCTGAGTCGGTCATTGCCGGTTGAACTGGATGCATAGGCGTTATCAAAAAACAAACTTGCTTTCAGTGCTCTTGATAAATCGATCACCGGACTTACCAGCCATGATTCTTCGCCCAGGTTGGTATTATTAAATGCCGTGAAGGCTAACGAAGTGCCTTGATTGGTACTGGCTGATGTCCACACTTCTTGCTGTCCTTGACTTACGATAGACCATTGAGATTGAAAGTTACTCTCAAAATTTTCCCGTAAGGGGATTATGTCCTTGGCAGAATTAATTACTCTTTTAAAAGTGAAGGTATTATTACCAGGGTTTGAGTCAATTAAATTATTCGGATCGGTTAATGACATGGAAATTGAATTGGACCCGGATTGAAGCGAGATTGAATTCAATGAAATAGTTTGCTCTTGGCCAGGCTGAATAACAACATTAGAGATGGTTTGAATTTGTGAGGGTTGACTATTTACTGTTGTCTGCACTTTGAAGCCAGTTATTATAGTAGTACCCATATTTTTTACGCGTAGCGCAGGAGCCGCATTTAAATTACAACTCACTGGTGAAGGATTGTCGAGCGATACAATTGCCAGATCTGTAAATTGATCTGTGGACACAACGATGTTGTCTAGGAATTGATTATTTCCATAACCATTTAGGGCTTCAAATGAGATCTGAATTTTGCTGCCTATAAACTGGCTTAATGAAATAGTTTCTGTTTTCCATTCTGTAGACGAAGGTGAAAAGAAACTACCGGTGCTGGTTATCGTGGTGGCAAGATCTAATCCGGTTTTGTCAAATATCGTTGTAGGTGAATTGTTGAAATCACAGGATGCTGAAACCAGCACACGAAGGCGATCTTCATTACCTGCTCCATAATATTCATACGCCCGGTCGAATTTTAAGTAGGCATATGATACATTGGTAAGATCCAATACAGGTGATGTTAATTGGTCACGAGCACCTTGGTTTTCGTAATTGTATGACTCCACATATAACACATTACCATTGCTTACAGTGTTAAATAGGGACCAACCAATTAAATTATCAGGATTTTGAATAGTCCAGTTTAAAGGCAAGGTATTGAAGTTTTCATAAATTGGAATGTTAACCAACGCTGGAATCGTAGTGGTATGTGAAATAATATTATTGGTCGACCGTCCATCCACGACTCCATTTACAAGAAGGATTTCAAAATTAAATAACATTGAATTACCCCCTGGGGTATAAGGAGTAAATTGAATTTCACCTAATTGTAAATTGGAAAGGCTTATCGAAACATCCTTCGTCTCAATAATGGTGTTGTTCACTTTTAATTGCACTCTCATTGAGTTGATAATGTTCGTCCCTAAATTTTGAATTTGAATGGAGGGGGTAATCGCATCTCCGCAGGAACTGTTGCTGGGAGAAATGATTTTAGAAATGGCACCATCGATGGCTACCGGTGGAGGATTGGTTGCACCTATTGAGTTGAGAAGGGTAACTCTGCGTGGACTGTTTTGCATAACCACATTTACCCGGCCCATTTGGCCCATAGAAAACATATTCATGCAAGCGTCATTGGTGTAATCCATGTAGTTCATATACATGTCATCGGTGCTGCAAGTTGTTTTGGTTCCGGTTGGGCATTGATTCAGATAACTTCCTGCCTGATTAGGTGTGTCGTCAACATAGTCGGTGCCGGAGCAAGCGCTGCCATCATCACCCCATATATGTCGCAAACCAAAAAAATGACCTACTTCATGCGTTACGGTTCTGCCTTTATTGTATTTGCTATCCAAAGTAAAAATTCCATAGTCGATGGATCCAAAGGTTGAGTAACTTATGGCTACACCATCGGTCAGTCGGTCGTCAGGCGAACCTGTCAATCCAGCAAGATTCGATACAGGGAATTGTGAATAGCCTAACGTTTGATCACTGAATTTTACTACCCATATATTTAAAAAGGTTTCTGCCGGCCAATAACTAAGTGCTTTGAATATGGCATTGTCATTGACAGACCAACTTGCCTGAGTGCCTTTCACCCTCATAATTCCTGTTGTAGGTGCTCCAATGGGATCTTGTTTTGCCAGCACGAATTGAACATCTAAATTGCCAGCTACTGGTAGAAACCCGGCAGGTGTTATGGAGGCATCTACATTTAATCGTTGAAAGTCTTTATTCAATACATCTATTTGAGATTGTATCTGAGCAACGGAAATATTGGTTCCTGTGCCTTCTGGTTCTCCATTGTGAATTACATGAACAACGATTGGGATCACGTACGTGGCTTGTGTTTGCTGCGTTCGCTGTGCCTGCATTGGGCGTATCGTAATTTTTTGTTTTAACCAGTCCTCAAATTGTTGAGTGGATTCCTTTTTAGGATTTTTAAGATTGCGTAACTCTTCATAGTGCACAGTAGCGCAACGATCTTGTGAGAATGAAAGATTAAATAAACTGATGAGGAGGGTTGTGAAGATAATTCGTAGGGCACAACTCATAGAAAATCGTTGGTCTTAGCTTTTCATCAAACGAATAGAAACGTATTCCATTGCATTCGAGTGTTTGATTACATTAGTGTTTGACAGATAATGTAACCAACCCTATAAGGTAGTAAGATTTACTACTTCAATATTTTTAATTTCCGGCACCGTTCTTTTGATAGCCTCTTCAACACCTGCTTTAAAAGTCATGGTGGACATCGGGCATGAGCCACAGGCTCCAACAAATTCAAGTTTTAACACTTGGTCGGCTGTTAGCTCCAACACACGCACATTGCCACCATCCGCTACAAGGTATGGACGAATACTATCCAGTGCCGCCTCTATGCGATCACTTAATTCTGTCCCCTTGATTATGGTAGTATTCATTAAACCGTTATCTCTACACGCTTGGTTGAATCAAAGTTAGCATTTCTTATGGCAATTTGTCTAGCCAATGATTCAGCTAATTCCTTAAACGCTTGTGCCGTTGCTCCATCTTTCAAAACCGCAGGCAAACCACTGTCACCGCTTTCGCGAATGCCTTGAACCAAAGGTATTTGGCCAAGCAATGGAACCTGATATTTGTCTGCCAGATTTTTACCTCCATCTTTTCCAAAGATGTAATATTTATTATTCGGTAGTTCTTCTGGTGTGAAGTAAGCCATATTTTCAACAATACCTAGTACAGGTACATTGATTTGAGGTTGCTTAAACATGGTAAGTCCTTTGTTCGCATCCGCTAATGCTACTTTCTGTGGTGTAGTTACAATCACAGCGCCTGTTACAGGTACGGTTTGCACTAAGGTAAGGTGAATATCGCTCGTGCCGGGTGGCAAGTCGATAAATAAATAATCCAGATCACCCCACACGGTATCACTAATAAATTGTTTTAAGGCGGAACTTGCCATGGGGCCTCTCCAAACTACAGCACTATCTTGTGGAATTAAAAATCCAATTGAAATTAACTTCACGCCATGATGCTCAAGCGGGATAATATAATTTTTTCCATCCACCACCTTTACTTCTGGTTGCTCACGCTCGCAGTTGAACATAACCGGGATTGATGGCCCTGAAATATCGGCATCAATTAACCCCACTTTTGCTCCTGCCTGTGCTAAGGCAACTGCCAGGTTGGTTGTAATAGTAGATTTTCCTACCCCGCCTTTACCCGAGGCAATGGCGATAATGTTTTTTACTCCCGGCAGAAGCGGGGCATTGTCGCGCAAACTCGTAACCGAAGAGGTCATGTTAATATCTACTTTAACATCCTTACCCACTACTTTAAAAATCGCATTTTCACAATCTTTCCTGATCATTTCCTTTAGCGGGCAGGCAGGCGTGGTTAATACCACGGTGAAACTTACTTTCTGGTCGCCAACTACGATGTCGCGCACCATATTAAGAGTAATCAAATCCTTTTTCAGGTCGGGATCATTAACTGTGCGCAAGGCGTTTAAAATCTCTTCTTTGGATATAATCATAACTGCAAATCAGCACAAATTATGCGGTTGTTCGAAGTTCTTTTAATAATTTCTTCAGTAAAAGTTGAAAGACTGGCAGAATGTGGTTTATACTCAACAAAACCAATATTTGTTAACCACTAAAATCCTCTAACTAAATGTATCTTTACGGGTTCAGACAGATAACCCTTTGATCACTCGCGATACCATAGAAGAAATCCGAAACAGGATTGACATCATTGATGTCATTAGCGATTTTTTAACACTTAAAAAGTCCGGGCTGAACTATAAAGCACTAAGTCCTTTTTCAAGTGAAAAGACTCCCTCATTTTTTGTGGTACCAGCCAAGGGCATTTTTAAAGATTTTAGTAGTGGTAAGGGGGGAGACGCCATCACCTTTGTGATGGAGCATGAAAAAATGAGCTATGCCGAGGCGCTTCGATATCTGGCCAAAAAATACGGTGTAGAAATTAAAGAAGATCGCCTTTCTGACGAGGGAAAAGCGGAACAAAGTGAGCGTGAAGGGCTTTACATTCTCATGAATTTCGCTAAAGAATACTACCGAAAAAATATCACGGGTAGTGAAGAAGGAATAGGCATTGGGCTAAGTTATTTTCGTGAGCGCGGCTTTAACGATCGCACCATAGAGAAATTTGAGTTGGGCTATGCGCTCGAAGGATGGGAGAATTTTAGTAAAGAGGCTATCTCAAAGGGCTATAATAAGGAATTGCTGGAGAAGACCGGCCTGATTGTTAAAAAAGAAGACGGCAGCTCCTATGATCGCTTTCGCGGAAGGGTAATATTTCCGGTGCATAATATTTCGGGCAAAGTGATTGCCTTTGGTGCACGTATGTTGGGCAAGGACAAGAACCAGCCCAAGTACATAAACTCACCGGAAACGGATATTTATCATAAGAGTGATGTCTTATATGGTTTGTATCAAGCTAAAAATGCGATTCGCCAGCATGATGTATGTTACCTGGTTGAAGGATATACCGATGTTATTTCTTTACACCAGGCCGATGTGGCGAATGTCGTTTCATCATCAGGTACCGCGTTAACAGAGAGTCAGATAAAAATAATTAGGAGATTCACCGAGAACGTTACTGTTTTATTCGATGGAGATGCAGCCGGTATTAAAGCTGCGTTGCGAGGCATCGATATGATTCTGAAAGGGGGGATGAATGTGCGCGTGGTGTTGTTTCCTGATGGAGAAGACCCTGATAGTTATTCACGCAAAGTAGGCACTGCGGAGTTTCAGAAATTTTTAAAAGATCACACCCAGGATTTTGTTTCATTTAAGGCGAGCCTCTATGCTTCAGAGGCAGTGGGTGACCCCATCCGTAAAGCGGAATCGATAAAGGAAATTATTTCCAGCATTGCCCAGATTCCTGATCCTGTAAAGCGTTCAGTCTACATCCAGGAGACAAGTAGTTTATTAAAGATTGCAGAACCGGTATTGCTTACTGAACTGAATAAAATACTGATTCAGGAAAGAAGGAAAACCGATAAGGAAAAATCGCGAGAGCATCCGGAAGAATTATTACGGGAGGTGCCCATCGAAGAGGTTGCGGTACCCGATAAACGTGACGTGCAGTCTATGGTGCAATTGCAGGAACGCGAAACCATTCGGTTGCTACTCAATTATGCAGATACTTCAGTAGAAGAAAATAAACTTTCTGATTTTATCATGCAGGAGTTAGATGATGTAACGTTTACCAACCCAGTCTATCGGCAGATTTATGAAGTGTTTAAGAATGGTGTTGTGACGGGGAACCCACCTGACAGCAATTCTTTTTTAAAAGGCAGTAGCCAGGAAATAAAAAACGCAGTAACAGAACTAATTACTTCTCGCCATCATACCAGTAAACATTGGAGTAGTAAGAATATTTACTTTTCCAACGAAAGTGAATTAGTAAATGAGATGGCATTAAGTAACGTCTTGCGGTTAAAATTTAGAGTAGTACAGAAAATGATGGAAGAAAATTTACAAAAGGTAAAAGAAGCGGAGGCTATGGGAAGTTGGGAAAAATTAGATGAAGCATTGATTGCCCAGACGGGACTCAAAGATGCGGAGCGCGAATTAGCCAAATTACTGGGCATTGTTGTTGCCCGCTAGGAACAGTAAATACTAATTCTTTGTTGAACAGTTGAAAACAAGTTAATATGAGCGATAAAATAAAAATTGATTCGATTTTAGAAGCTATTGAGGAGATAAAAAATGGTAAGGTTATCATTGTGGTTGATGATGAAGATAGGGAAAATGAAGGTGACTTTGTTTGTGCTGCCGAATCAATTACGCCTGAGATCGTGAACTTTATGGCTACCCATGGCCGAGGTTTGATTTGTGCGCCTTTAATGGAAGACCGTTGTGAAGAGTTGGGGCTTGAATTGATGGTAGGTAAAAACACGGCTGCATTTGAAACGCCTTTTACTGTTTCGATAGATTTAATTGGTCACGGATGCACGACTGGTATTTCGGCCCATGATCGATTTAAAACAATTAAGGCATTGGTTGATCCAGAAACAAAGCAAGAGGAACTGGGAAAGCCGGGTCATATTTTTCCGCTTAAAGCAAAAAAAGAAGGTGTGCTTAGACGCTCTGGCCACACCGAAGCAGCGATTGATTTTGCCCGGCTCGCGGGTTTCAGGCCGGCAGGTGTGTTGGTCGAAATCATGAATGAAGATGGTTCCATGGCACGATTACCTGACTTGCGAAAAGTGGCGGACCGATTTAATTTAAAGTTGGTAACCATTAAGGATTTGATTGCCTATCGGATGAAGGTGGAATCTCAGATACGCAGGCAAGTAGATGTAAAAATGCCGACTGAATATGGTGATTTTACTTTAGTTGCTTATGAGCAAATAAATACTACCGAAGTGCATATGGCGTTAGTAAAAGGTGAATGGGAAAAAGATGAACCGGTAATGGTGCGCGTACATTCTTCATGCGTCACGGGTGATATTTTTGGCTCTTGTCGCTGTGATTGTGGTTCACAATTACATGCGGCTATGCAGATGGTTGAGCAGGAAGGTAAGGGTATTGTTTTGTATATGAAACAGGAAGGACGTGGTATAGGATTATTGAATAAACTCAGAGCCTATAAATTACAGGAGGGTGGCCTTGATACTGTGGAAGCCAATTTGCAATTGGGTTTTGAAATGGATAGTCGTGATTACGGAATTGGCGCACAAATTTTAAGTGATCTTGGTGTTTCTAAAATTCGCCTTATTACCAATAATCCGAAAAAGCGAGTTGGTCTGATGGGGTATGGATTAGAGATCGTAGATAATATTGCAATTGAGATTACACCTAATCCTCATAATGAAAAATATTTAAAAACGAAACGAGATAAACTTGGTCATATGATTTTGAATTCGAAATGAGAATTGTTGCATTCATAGTATTTAGCCTTATCGGCATCTCCACCTCCGCCCAACAATTTGCTTTCGAATTTTGGCATGAAGGAAAATTGATTTTAGACTCAGGGGATACGTTGCGTGGTAATATTAAATATGACTTGCAAAACGATTTGATCCAATTTCAATCATCACCGCAAAGTAAATTAGAAAGCTATACAGCACGAAAGATTCTTTTCTTTGAGATTTTTGATGCTACCGTAAAACGGTATCGCTTATTCTATTCATTACCATATTCACAAGGCAGCCAATATAAAGCACCTGTTTTTTTTGAATTATTGGAGGAGGGTAAACTAACGGTGCTTTGCCGGGAGGCACTGGAATACCGAACGACCAGTTCGCCATTTTATTTTTATGGCTCCTATACCCGAGTAGTTTTAGTTAATAAATATTTTTTACTGAGGGAGAATGGAAATATTGAAGAATATAGGGGTAGGAAAAATGATTGGTATGAATTGATGAGAGGAAAAGAAGATGATGTTCAGCAATATGTAAAAGCCAACCGTCTTAATCTGGACGATAAATATGAACTAGCTCAAGCAATGAATTACTATAACTCACTTTTTCTGAAAAAATAAAAAGATACTTACGAGATTTTTATGCAAAGACCTTTGATTTTGGTTTCAAACGATGATGGTATAACGGCACGGGGAATACTGAATTTAGTAAATGTGATGAAGGAGCTGGGTGATGTGATTGTAGTTGCTCCTGATGGCCCACAGTCGGGCATGGGGCATGCGATCACGGTGGGAGACACCCTTCGGTTGAATGAGTCATTTATTTTTGAAGGAGTAAAAGCGTATGAATGCTCAGGCACCCCAGCGGATTGTGTGAAAATGGCTCGTCATTTTGTGTTGAAAGATAATCGTCAGCCCGATCTTGTAGTGAGTGGAATCAATCATGGAAGCAATACTTCCATAAGTGTGTTATATTCTGGTACCATGTCGGCAGCCATTGAGGGAGCTATCGAAGGTACACCTGCTATCGGGTTTTCATTATGCGATTATAGCCACAAGGCTGATTTTTCACATACACACGATGTGATTAAGAAAATTGCTCAGCAAGTATTAGAGAAAGGCTTGCCTAAGGGAGTTGCCTTAAATGTAAACATTCCGCCAAAGCGAAATGAGCCATTAAAAGGAATCCGGGTTTGTCGACAGGCAAATGCCAAGTGGGTGGAGGAATTCGTTCAGCGGTTTGATCCCAACGGAAGAAGTTATTTCTGGATGACAGGCAACTTTGTGAATTTCGATAAAGGTGAGGATAATGATGAGTGGGCTATCGCTAATAATTATGTATCGGTCGTTCCCTGCCAGTTTGATCTCACAGCACACTCGGCAATAGCTGTGTTGAATGAAGATTGGAATATATTGGGTTAAGCCGGATCCACATCAAACACAATCTTCGTACTTCGATATTCTTTCACCTGCAAGAGTTGCGTGGCTATAGTACTTAAGGTGTGTTTTATTTCATGAAGTTTTCCCTGGTCTCGGTTGATCTTCACGAGAATGGCCATCAAAAATTCATTTCTGATTTTTGAAATCATCGGCTCCCCCGGACCTAGTATACGGACGCTTTTTAATTGATCTTTCAACGCCTTGGCAAATTGATCAGCAACTTCAATCGCTATTTTTTTATCGGTGTGTTTGATGGTAATTTCAATCAGGCGAGTGAAGGGTGGATATAAATGTTCCTGACGATCGAGAAGTTGATCTTGCAAAAATCCTTGAACATCATTTTCAATAACGTAGCGAAAGAGCAGGTGATTCGGATCGGATGTTTGTAATACCACTTTTCCTTTCTTCTCCCTTCGCCCTGCACGGCCGCTTACTTGTGTGATTAATTGAAACGCTCTTTCATAGGAACGGAAATCAGGAAAGTGCATCATGCGGTCAGTGTCAAACACACCTACTAAACTTACGCGATCAAAGTCGAGGCCTTTCGTCACCATTTGTGTGCCTACTAAAATATTTGTTTCACCGCTTTCAAATCCTTCGATGATCGTTTCATATCCTGTGCGAGAACGGGTGGTGTCCAGATCCATACGTTGGATTTTTGCTTCTGAAAAATGCAACTTTAATTCTTCTTCCAGTTTTTCTGTGCCGTATCCAAGCGTAAGTATTCGTTTCGAAGTGCATGAAGGGCATTGGTTGGGAAGCTCTTCTCTATACCCACAGTAATGACAAATCATAGCATGACGATACTGATGATAGGTGAGGCTCACCGAACAATTGATGCATTTGGGTATCCAGTTGCAATCTTCGCATTGCACCATGGGGGAGTAGCCTCTGCGATTTTGAAATAAGATCACTTGCTCATCTTTCTTGAGTGCTTCCTTTATTTCGTTGAGCAACAAGGATGAGAATTCTCCCTTGTTCGTCTTTCGCTTTTTTTCTTTCGAGAGATCAGCAAAAATAATTTCAGGCAACTGTGCTTCGCCAAAGCGATCTTGTAATGTCACTAATCCATACTTGCCAGATGTTGCCTGATAGTACGATTCTACTGAGGGGGTGGCGCTTCCCAACAACACTTTCGCGTGATGAATCTGTGCAATCACCATAGCAACATCTCGTGCGTGGTAGCGTGGGGCAGGATCATGCTGTTTATATGAAGGGTCATGCTCTTCATCCACGATGATTAGACCCAGATTATCAAAGGGGAGGAAAATAGCGGAACGCACGCCTACCACAAATCGAAACTTGCCACTGAGCACACCATTCCATACTTCTACACGCTCGTTATCTGAAAACTTGGAATGATACACACCCATTTCGGAACCAAACATTTTTTTTAGTCGATGAACAATTTGTGTAGTCAGGGCAATCTCGGGTATCAGGTACAACACCTGCGATCCGCCCTCCAGGGCTTTACGGATCAGGTCGATATAGATTTCAGTTTTGCCGCTGCCTGTTACACCATGTAATAGGGTAGCCGTATGTTCTTCAAATCCCTTCAATATTTCATTACGTGCCTTCTCTTGCGTTTCACTAAGCAGGACGGGATGTTCGTGTGCGTTGTCAGGAAATCCAAAGCGTGGTACGATCACTTCAAATTCTTCCAGTACTTTATTTTTGATCAGAGTGCCAATGGAGGATTCAGAAATCTCCCCATCCATCAGTTTGGATTTGTGAAGTCCCTGTTGGTTGAGTTCCGGATGCGAAAACACAGGCACTTCTTGTAAGTATTTGAGTAACACCGCTTCCTGTTTTGGTTTTGTGGTGTAGGTTTCAAATAAGATTTCCAGACTTCTTTTGTTGGCATGAACCGGGTTTATCCGAACGTGCTTTTCTGTCTTTGGTTTGAATTTTTCTCTCACTTGCTCAAACAGGATGATGGCCTCTTTAGATGCGAGCGATTTTAAAATACGATAGATGGTTTTAGCTCCCAGTAGTTTAGATACCTCTGAATAACTGAGTGTATCTGACTTGAGCCGCGCCAGTAACAAGCGTTCTTTTTCAGAGAAATCAAAATCCGATTCTTCAAAATCAAAGCCTGGCCTCAATTGCACCATCGATTCACTGGATAGTTTTAGTCCTGAAGGCAAGGCCGCACTTATCACTTCACCTAACGTACATAAATAGTAATCGGCAATCCATTGATAGAGTTGAAATTGTGGTGCATAGATTACTTCATGCTCATCCAGTAATTCAAGAATGTATTTTGCTTCGTACTCTTTGGGAGGTTGATGATGGATGGTCACCACAATTCCCGTAAGGATTTTCTTTTGTCCGAAGGGAACAATTACCCGCTGGCCGACTTTTACTTTTTCCTGCCATTCCTTTGGCACGCGATAGGTGAAGAGCCTGGCAATAGGCACCGGCAACACGATCTCCGCAAAACGGGTGTCCTCATCAGTAGGATTAAACAGATCGGCTTTGGGTGCAGTCATATGCTATGGCGCTAAGTTAAAGGATTTGGTTATCTAATTAACCGCTAAGACGCAAAGGTCGCAAAGTTTAAATTATGGCCTTTCCTAATTTGCGCCTTCTTGCATCTGCGATTAAAAATCGACTTAACATAGATTAAGATCATACCAACATCCCAGAAATACGGAATTAAAATTCCCATCATTTCGTTACTTTGATCTCACATGAAACGAAGAAATTTCATTTCATATTCACTTTTATGAATCAGCACCATGAGCACACTCAGTTCTTTTATGAATTCAATGGATGGCTTAATGCCATCCGAACAAATCATGCCAGCCTTATTTATCGGTCATGGCAGCCCTATGAATGCCATTGAACAAAATGATTATCATCGCTCATGGGCGGAGTTAGGCAGAATTCTACCCCGACCCAAAACCATCCTCACCATCTCAGCTCACTGGCTCACACGCGACACACATATTACGGCCATGGAGCGTCCACAAACTATTCACGATTTTGGAGGTTTTCCGCAAGCGCTGTATGATGCACAATACCCTGCACCCGGCTCGCCCGATTTTGCTGAGCTTACCAAAAAGATCATAACCAGGACAGTCGTTCGATCTGATCACGCATGGGGACTTGATCATGGCACCTGGAGTTTTTTATTGCCGATGTATCCGCTGGCTGATATACCGGTATATCAATTGAGCCTGGATTATTACAAACCCATGCAATACCATTACGATCTTGCACTAGAACTACGTGAGTTGCGTAAGAAAGGAGTCTTGATCATTGGTAGCGGTAATATTGTTCATAACCTGCGTTTACTCAATTTTTCTGGTCAGACTTACGATTGGGCCACTGAGTTTGATCAAAAGATTAAAACATTCTTGGTGGATGAAAATCACCAAGGAATTATTCAATACGATAAGTTGGGCAATGCCGCACGTATGTCTGTGCCTACACCGGATCACTACTTGCCATTGATTTATTCGATTGCTCAGCAAGAGAAGAATGAGACGATATCTTTCTTTAATGAGAATACGGATATGGGTTCAGTGTCGATGCGGTCGTTTGTGATAAGGTAAATAATATGTTACTTCTGAACAGGCTCTGATTTAAGTTTCAGATATTTACCCACCAGTAATGCCGCAGGAAAAAAGACTTCTTCTTCTGTATTTGCATGTTTGTGAAGTTGTTTTTCAAATTCAATAATCTCATGATGATTGTCATGATCGGCCGCTTGCTTTAACTCGTTCATGTACGCTTTAATCAATTGATGTTCTGCGCTCATGTGCGCGAGCTGTGATTTGAGTTTCTGTGTTAGCTGTATAACTTCATTATGTTGTTCTGGCATTTCTCCACTCGCTAATAAAGGCAGATACCCTAATGGAGGCAGTACGAAATCTTCTTCTTCCTGAAAATGATGTTTCAACAATGAATCCAATTTTAACGCCATCTGGCCTGTTCTATCTTGAAAAAGAGTGAACGTACGCATCTGTTCAAGAAGGAGTTCATGTTCATCTTTTATGGATGAGGGTATTTCTGGCTTTCCGGGAAACATTGTAATGTATTTCTCCTCCTTATTCCGGCAGTGGCTTATCATTAAAATCAGTGGCAACAGATATAAGAGGAATTTCATAACATCTGATTCAAGATGAAAAGTTAATGTTTAAAAACTGGTTATCTTGTATGGTTGAGAAATCCGGCAAGGTATTTATTTTACTTTTTCCTTTAGTTCCCGATAGCGGTTTCGCAATTCAAGGAGCTGCGCTTGATAAGATGTTTCTTTAGCAAGATTCTTTTTCTCGTGCGGATCGTTCTTCAGATCATATAGTTCTTCATAATCATGTTCAATAAACTTCATGTATTTCAACTCCCTACTCACCACGCCTTCCACTTTTGGTAATTGTGGACTACCCATAAATGTATGCTCATAAAAAAAATCCTGCCGGTCACGCGGTTTATTTTTTCCGCCTGCCCATAATTGCAAGTCTGTACCTTGCATTCCTTCAGGAACATCAACGCCAGCATAACCCAGAATGGTTGGGGCTATGTCTATGTTGAGGGCGATTTCATCGGATAGAATGTGTTTAAATTCATTTCCCTTTCGTGGATCGTAAATGATCAAAGGCACACGGATGGATTCTTCATGTCCGTACCATTTTCCTTCCATGCCATGTTCGCCCAGGTAAAAACCATTGTCCCCCATAAATATGATAATGGTATTTTTATCAAGCTGCTGTTCTTTCAGTTGTTTCACGATGTTACCTACCACTTCATCCACACCCGTTATCAGGCGATAATAGTTTTTTACGGTTTCCTGATGAAGTATCGGTGTGGAAAAAAGAGGTAGCCATCTGTTTCTTGCAATATTTTCATTGGTGCGGAAAAAATCCGGAAAGCTTTCCCAGTATTTCGGGTCTGCGGTGTCAGGTACTTCTATAGTGTCATTTTCATAAAGGTGTTTAAAACGTTCTTGCGCAATAAACTCCGGTGGATTACCATCCTGCTCGTGCGGAGCTTTAAAACTTACTGACAGACAAAAAGGAGTTTGTTGTCCGTATTGTTTTAAAAAACGACTGATATCCCGATTTACTTTATCAGTGTGGTGCAGGTAATTTCCATTTTCATCGGTGTTGTCATAATCTGGTTGCGTTTTTGTTGTACACTCCCAAAAATCATATTCATTTTTTGGTTGATCTTTTGGAGTTCCAACTCCGTATTTGCCAATAAAGCCAATGCGGTACCCAGCTTTTTTTAAAAGCATGGGGTAAGTATTTTTTAATGCTTCGGCACGGAGGCTGGTATTAAAATCATTAATACCATGCCTGGATTGATATTGTCCTGTTAAGAAACTTGCCCTGCTCGCCATACATATGGAAGTAGTAACATAGGCATTTTGAAAAAGTACACCCTCCCTGGCAAGTTTATCAATATGAGGCGTTTTGATAACCGGGTTTCCCATAACGCCCAGCGCATCCCATCGGTGGTCATCAGTAAGCAAAAAAATAATATTGGGCTTCTCTGTTTTTTTGTCACCACACGATATGAGGAGGGTAACAAACATTACCACGAATGATGCGGCAATCCAGAACGGTGATTTTATTTTAATCATAGTTGTCATATGTAAATAAAGAAAGCAAAAATAACTGCGTTTTCATGAAGTATTTGGATGATTTTATAGAATTATAATAACCACCCCATTCATTAAACCCCTGATATAATGTAATTTTCAACTGCGTGAAAAATCATTTTATTAACCAACCGGAAAAATGACATAAAAAGGGATTGTTTAAAACTATGCATATGCTTTATGTTGCCATAGGAATGGGATTGTCTTTATGAATGATAAAAACACATTCCACCCAGAACAGGAAAATAATTTTTAATATGTCTCATTCTTTAAATAGCAACTCGGATTATATTATATTTTCTATCGAAAGATATAAAAGGCTAGCTCGTTTTGAACCACCAGTTTTAATAGTGTTTAGTTACTGCACAAAATATAGCTATGGTTAAAAGTAAAAAAAGTCGGACAGCCGACTGTAAGAACTCACCATCTGTAACCTAAAAATTATTGAAAGTACAACCATTTGATTTTTTGACGACATTTTTCGTGGAGTAGGACGAAACCCGCTGTTCATGCGCTGATCAACAGCTGTCATTTTTTATCCTAGTTTATTTTTAAACAAATTGCGGATGTTGCGATCCGCAACAACTTAAGGCAGTAATATTATCTGACTATTATTGCATTACCTCCAAACGATGTATTTAAATTTAATGGAAATACGTTGATTGATGTAGATTAAATT
>CAYGGY010000063.1:0-28405 GCA_964349405.1 uncultured Ohtaekwangia sp.
CCCCTCCACCTCCACCTCCAGCCACTATGGCGGCAACGCCACCAATTGCAGCTACTGGCAATACCTTCAATAATAGTGGCACTTTGGGAGCTACACGAAAATTATTTGAATAAAGTACATCCTCACTATTTCGGGTATCACTGATTTTTATTCGATAATCTTTACCTGGTTTTGCTTTTGATGGAATGTAAAAAGTGTGGCTGCCGTTGTTTGGTTGGTTCATTTCACCACCAATGCGCTGCCCCCCTTTAAAAAGTTCAATGTTGATTGGGTTGGTGTTTCCTGGTTTCCATTCTAAGTTTTGGCTACTACCCCGCTTATATGATTTATCTGTGTTAAAATTCTGCAGTCGCACAAAGGGTACATAAGCTTTCCCACGAATTTCTAAGGCAATTTTTCCCTTATACGGCCCATATTCTTCGTGTATACTCCACTCTACTTTGCGATTAACGCCTGGTTTTACCTCCGGTCCTATATCTCCTTTTACTTTTGTAAGCGGAGTGATGAAATTGTCATTGCTTGAATACAAATCCAATTTATATTCATTGTTAGGATTGCTGTCCTCCAGATCAAAGTGCACAATTACTTTTTCGCCAGCCAACTCCACTTTTTTAATCGTGACCGTTTGCGCATTGGTCATGAGAAATGAAAAAACAAACAGCATTAGTATAAGCCCTCTCATAATTAAGCATTTAGTCATTAAATATAGAAAATTATCCTATAAATGACATGCGACTATACAATGCCTATATTAAATACAAACCTTTTATCAAATTTTAAAGGTGTGGGGCGCGAAAGAGTGACTCGTTAGCTTATCCTACTCCAGTTAACAGTAGATTTTTTCATGGATTCAACCTGATGACGAATAGCCCGATTTTCGGGTTTTTCCAGAGTTGGGTCACTTTCAAGTATTGTTTGTGCTTCTTCACGGGCCGTTTTCAATAAGTCTCCATCTTTACCTAAATCAGCAATCAACAAATCAAGGGCACCACTTTGTTGTGTCCCCATCAAATCACCCGGGCCACGTAGCTTCAAGTCTGTTTCTGAAATTTCAAAACCGTTGTTTGTCTTCACCATGGTTTCGATACGAATTTTTGAGTCGGCACTCAGCTTGTTGCCCGTCATTAAAATGCAATAGGATTGTTCTGCTCCGCGACCGACTCTACCGCGTAGCTGATGCAATTGCGAAAGCCCAAAACGCTCGGCACTTTCAATCACCATCACCGAAGCATTGGGCACATCCACGCCTACTTCAATCACGGTAGTGGCCACCATGATTTTGGTTTCCCCTTTTACAAAGCGCGCCATTTCAAAATCTTTTGCTTCGGGTTTCATTTTTCCATGCACAATACTGATGGCTATATCCGGAAACGCACGGCTGATACTTTCATATCCATCCATCAAATGTTTGAGGTCAAGTTTCTCTGATTCTTCAATGAGCGGATAAACCTGGTACACTTGCCGGCCCGCATCGATTTGTGTTTTCAAAAAACCATTTACCTGTAGGCGGTGTGAGTCGTAGCGGTGTGTGGTCTTGATGGGCTTGCGTCCTCTTGGTAATTCATCGATCACAGAAATTTCCAGGTCGCCATAAAGAGTCATCGCTAAGGTGCGTGGAATGGGTGTAGCCGTCATTACCAACACGTGTGGATAAACATCCGTGTTTTTTTGCCAGAGTTTAGATCGTTGTGCAACCCCAAAACGATGCTGTTCGTCAATGATGGCCAACCCTAATTTGTTAAACTTCACTTCTTCCTCGAGTAACGCATGCGTTCCGACTAAAATTTTCAGCGAGCCATTTTCTAATGCTTCGTGAATGGGTTTACGTTTACTTTTCTTTACTGACCCTGTAAGGAGCGCTATAGGTATATCCATCAGATCAGTAAACTTTTTTAAATTATTAAAGTGTTGCTGAGCCAAAATTTCCGTTGGTGCCATCAACGCTGCCTGAGCACCACTGCCCACTACCAGCAACATGCAAATAAACCCTACTATGGTTTTTCCGCTACCTACATCACCCTGCAACAAGCGGTTCATTTGTTTGCCTCCTTTCATATCCGTGTAGATTTCGCGCACAACACGTTTCTGTGCTTCCGTAAGGGCAAACGGCAAATGATCTTTATAGAATTTTGTTAAGATGGCGGTATCGCTAAACACAATTCCTCTGAATTTTTCCTGGCGCACCAGCTTCATTTTGATGAGCCGAAGCTGGATGTAGAAAAGCTCTTCGAACTTTAAGCGATGGCGCGCAGCCGCAAGTTGCTCGTGGCTTTGCGGAATGTGAATGGCAACTAATGCCTCCTTTTTATTTAGTAGTTTTTGTTTCTGCAATAATGCCCCAGGCAATGTTTCACGAATATGATTCTGCGCGGCTTGTAGTATTTCCTGCTGAAGTTTGGCGATGAACTTACTGTCGATGTAGCGAGCCTTCAACTTTTCCGTTACCGGGTATACGGGTTGAAGGAATCCTCCTTTTTCATTTTTGGTTGTGAGTGGCTCAATTTCAGGATGAGCAATGGAAAGCTTGCTGCCGTAGCGATTGGGTTTTCCAAAAACAACATACTCTACATTGGGGTGTATCTTCTTTGTGACGAATGGAATGCCCTGAAACCATACCAACTCCATATCACCTGTGCCATCGGTAAGATGACCGACCAACCTTTTTTTGAATCCTCCTCCGATAAATTCAAAATCAGTGATCTTACCTTTCACCTGCACATGAGGCATCAGCTCATTGACTTCGCTGATTGTATAAAATTGTGTGCGGTCTTCATGGCGAAACGGGTAATACTGGATCAAATCTCCAAACGTAAATAGTTTTAATTCTTTCTGAAGCAAAGCCGCGCGCTGAGGGCCAACGCCTTTTAGAAATTCTAGAGAGGTGTCGAAAAAACCTGCCATTACTTTTTAGGCCGAGCTTTCATTTTCTTTCCTAGAAATCGATAGGCTGATCCCTTCCATTGTGAGTCATCCCAAAATGCTTTTGCAACACCCAACACAATGAAAAGTATAAACAAACCACTGGCCCAATAAAATCCCGCTCCCACACCAATCGTACTATCATGCGGGCTTGCGAAGCGAGTTCTGTTTGGGTTCAATGTTCCTTGTAAAGGGATTAATTTTTCCACTGCAGTGTGTTGATAAAATGAAGTGTCTCTTTCTTCATGAAGTCAATAGCCGGTGCGAGTGAATCATTTTGAACCCGGGTGTTAAAATATAGGGCTCCTCTTAAAAAATTTCGTGAGGAATCGGTCATTGTAAATTGAAACTGACTCGGTACTTCCCCTTCTATCACAGAAATTACTGCCGTCTTGCCACTCGGTGTTACCTCCACCAGTTCGTCAATGCCTGAAGCTTTTATTTGTTGTTTGGAAGTGAGATTGTAGGCATCATCCAACAACTCTTTCAAAAACTCATCACGATTGTTCAATCTCTTATAGGTAATGTGAATGTTGGCCTTCAAATCGGGATAATAAATTTCCACCCAGTGTCTTTCACTAAACCAGGAAGAATCGCGAAGTAACCGTGCCTGTGTAGAATACTCAAACTGATAAGGCAACGAATCTGGTGACAACCGGTATTCCTCTTTTGGCAACTCCAACCGATTATATCCCTTAGGCTTCGGCTGATAATCGCGCGTGCAAGCAACAAAAAGAAACGTGATCAGGAAAAAACCTGCGCTCCAGTACCTGAATGAAGATAAGAAGCACAGGTTTCTACTAGTTTTATACTTCATCAGAACGGAAGATCATCGGTAGAATTATCCGGGGCAGATTTCATAGTCTCTCCACCGCTCGTGTTGTAAGCAGGGGACGTGGTACGTTCGGCTACGCCTCCACCGCTTTTGCGAGTATTAAGCATGGTCATATTGTCACCAATAATTTCAGTAGTGTAGCGTGTCACCCCTTCTTTTTCCCAACTGCGGGTGCGAAGTTTTCCTTCAATATATATCATATCTCCTTTGTGAAGATACTTCGCTGCTATTTCGGCAAGACCACGCCACAATACAATGTTATGCCATTCAGTAATTTCTTTTTTCTCTCCGGTGGTCTTGTCTTTATAGGTTTCGGTTGTAGCCATTGTAAAATTTACTACGGTTGCTCCATTTTCCAGGTTTCTTACTTCCGGGTCCTTGCCCAGGTTTCCTACTAAGATTACTTTGTTTACGCCAGACATATATTCAAATGTTTGATTACAATATTGATTGAAGTGATAACAAAATTATCAAAATTCTATCGCTTAGTCTAAATAGTTGCTTTCGTGCAGAAAACGCGTCACTAATATTGGTTTGGGGAGATTCGCAACTTGCTTTTTGGTGTAGAATTTTAATTCATGTTCTTTCACAAACCGCGTTAACCTTTGATCATCCTGAAACTTAATCCACACAAAGCGTGTCATTAAATGCTGGTGAGATAGAATATGCTTATACACTTTGCTCACCTCCGCAGGGGCAACTGTTTTTAATTGCCCATGCTCCATCAAAAGTTTTTCAGGGTTTAACAATCGGGATTTCTCCATTAGAAAAAAATCGTAAAGGCCATTCCAGATGTCACCAGGCTGTCGTTTCCGCATCAACAAACGACCGCGGTATTCTATTACTAAATATGTGAAATATCGTTTTTTTACGGTTTGCTTTTTTTTCTTCACCGGCAGCAAACCTTGTTGTTCCTTTTGGAATGCTATACAAGTATGAATGAAAACACACGACTCACACTTCGGATTTTGTGGCGTGCAGTGTAACGCACCAAACTCCATCACGGCTTGATTAAATAAATCCGGACGTTCTTTGTCGATCAATTCATTTGCCTTTGCAAAAAAATATGCTTTGGCGCCATTACTAGAAATATCCAGATCGATACCAAACACCCTGGCCAACACTCTAAAAACATTTCCGTCTACTACCGCTACCGGTTCGCGAAATGCCATGGAGGCGATCGCTGCAGCCGTATAGGTTCCTATTCCCGGAAGTTTCTTTAGTTCTTCAAAAGTTTGCGGAAAAAACCCTCCCAGTTCATCTTTTATTTTTTTTGCGCAGGCATGAAGGTTTCTGGCGCGTGAGTAATAACCCAATCCTTGCCATAACCTCAACACCCGATCTTCTTTTGCCCTGGCCAGTGAAATAATGTCTGGAAAATTATGAATGAACTTGTTATAGTAGGGCAACCCCTGAGCTACACGTGTTTGTTGAAGTATTATTTCTGAAAGCCAGATTGAATAAGGATCGCGCGTGAGGCGCCATGGCAGGTCACGCTTGTTCTCTTCATACCAGGAAATAATCTTTTTTGAAAAATATGTTTTGTTCACGGTTTTGGCCAGCAAAGGGTGCGAATGTCTTAAAAACACAACAATTCACCGTATGTTATATATGTTTAGTCTAAGATAAATTACCCATGTGGGTGATAATCAACAAATTCATTTTGCGTTTGAACAAACTGCGTTTAAATTTGCCGTCCTGAATTTTTAGAACTGTCCATTAGCATAAATAAACGATACAACCGTGACCAAAGCAGACGTAATCAATCAAATCGCAGAAAAAACAGGAATCGATAAAGCAGATGTTTCAGCCTCTGTAGAAGCTTTTTTTAACATCGTTAAGTCAAACATGGCTGGCGGCCATAACATCTACGTTCGCGGTTTTGGCAGCTTTATTAATAAGAAGCGAAAGAAAAAAATAGCCCGTAATATTTCTCGTAACACCGCTATCGTTATCGAAGAGCACTTCATCCCCAGCTTTAAGCCTGCCAAGATTTTTATCAATAAGATCAAGAACAGCGATAAGGTAAAGCAGCTTGCTGAAAAATAGTTTTCAGGTTGATCGTTGTTAGCTGTTCGCGAAGGCATTACGAACAACTAATAACCAACAATGAACAACGTATTCTCATGTTAAAGACCCGAATCATTTTAATTTTAGTTGCCGCTACATTAGTCTGGCTCATATATCTTCTGCCCGAGGTGGTGGTAGAGAATGATAGTCAACTAAAAGAAGATGCCCCGGTCGAAGCGTCCGCATCTGCTGCTCATGGTGAGATCCCAGCCAACCTAACTGAGTCCATAAAGAGTATACTGTCACAATACCGACCTGACGCATCAGATCAAAAAAATGCTATCTTTGCCGACTCTTTGCGGATTTTGTATGCGCAAGCGGGTCAATTTGACAGCGCAGCATGGTATGCAGAGCAAGCAGCAACGTTCTTTAACACAACCGAAAGTTTTTTAAAAGCTGGCAACAGTTATTACGAAGCATACACCTTTGCCATGGGGCCTGAAAAGCAGGAAGAAATGGCAGGAAAGGCACGCACCTGGCTTGAAAAGGTTTTATCAGCAGACCCTAAAAATCTGGAGATTAAAGCCAAAATGGCCATGACCTATATGAGTTCTAAGGCTCCTATGCAGGGAATCGCCATGATGCGCGAAGTACTTGCTGAAGATCCGAAGAATGAATTTGCTCTATTTAATATGGGTATGCTTTCCATTCAGTCCGGGCAGTATGATCGTGCTATTGAGCATATGGAAAAGTTGGTGCTCATTAACCCGAACCATGTGCAAGGTCAGCTTTTATTGGGAGTGGCCTACTTAAACAAAGGCAATAAAGAGAAGGCTCGCCAGCAATTTGAAAAAGTGAAACAACTAGATAACGATCCGGCCGTGCAAGCCACAGCCGATTCATATCTTAAAGATTTAAAATAAATTATTTTTTAACCGTTCCGATTTATCGGGGCAAAACCAAAACGTATTATGCCAAGTGGTAAGAAAAGAAAGAAGCATAAAATGGCTACTCACAAGCGTAAGAAGCGCTTGAGAAAGAACAGACATAAGAAGAAGTAATTAACCATCACCCAACCTTCTCCAAACGGGGAAGGCTTGGTGTTTAAATTTTTTAAGTTTTGAGTAATGAACTAATTATTAGTGCTACTCAGGACGGATGTCGCATAGCTCTTCTTAAGGACAAACAACTTGTTGAATTCCATGAAGATCAGGAAGGAAGCAAGTTTGTAGTTGGTGATATTTATCTGGGCACTGTTAAAAAGGTTGTTCAGGGGCTGAATGCCGCTTTCATTGATATTGGATACGAAAAGGATGCTTTCCTTCACTATCTGGATCTGGGGCCTAAGTTCAGTTCATTACAAAAGTTCACTAAACTTGTTCGCACCAAGAAGGTCACCGGAGGTAAACTGGATAAGTTCCAGATCGAGAAAGAAATAGACAAGCATGGTAAAATAGCCACGCAACTTTCCCGAAACCAGCTATTACCGGTGCAAGTGGTGAAAGAACCTATTTCCACTAAAGGCCCGCGACTTTCGTGCGAGTTATCCATAGCAGGACGCTATCTGGTGTTGGTGCCCTTTTCATCGGGAGTCAATGTTTCCAAGCGCATTTCCAGCAGTGAAGAACGAAAACGTCTTCAACGACTCATACAATCCATTAAGCCCGAAAACTTTGGTGTTATCATTCGCACGGTAGCGGAAGGAAAAGAGGTAGCGGAGTTGGATAAGGATTTACGCAACCTTATAAAAACCTGGGATGAGGGCATTGCCCGCATGGTAGAGGGAAACCCACGCGACAAAATCATTGGTGAACTAAGCAAAACATCCTCTGTATTAAGAGATGTGCTGAATGAATCATTTGATAACGTTCACATTGATGATAAAAAAATCTTTGAAGAAGTAAAGAGTTATATCCGAACAATAGCCCCAGACAAAGAGAAAATAGCGAAACTTTATACAGGTAAAGCAAAGATATTTGAACATTACGGCATCGAGAAGCAGATTAAGTCAGCTTTTGGCCAAACCGTAAGCCTGAGGGGTGGCGGATATCTTATCATCGAACACACCGAAGCCCTTCACGTAATTGATGTGAACAGCGGCAATAAATCCAACCGCGAAGAAAACCAGGAGACAACTGCACTTTCAGTAAACATTGAAGCGGCCAAAGAAGTGGCACGACAACTTCGCTTACGTGATATGGGTGGCATCATTGTAGTGGACTTCATTGACATGCGTAATGCCGACAACAAACGAGTTGTTTTTAATACCATGAAGGATGAGATGGAACTGGATCGTGCCAAACACACCGTACTTCCCCTCTCAAAATTTGGATTGATGCAAATCACCCGTGAGCGTGTGCGCCCGCAGATGAATATCGCAACCAAAGAAGTGTGTCCTACATGCAATGGAACCGGGAAAATAACAGCCTCTATTTTGGTTTCCGACCAGATTGAAACACATCTTGAACATTTATTGGTGAAGCAAAATGAAAAGGGGTTAGTGATGGCGCTTCATCCCTATTTGCATGCCTATTTCACTGCTGGGTTCATTTCCATGCGAGTACGCTGGTTCTTTAAGTACAAGCGATGGATTACTTTAGTGAAAGACTCCTCCATGGCAATCACCGAATTCAAGTTCTTGACTAAAGATGGAGAAGAGATTGAAATTTTGCAGCAAAGCACTTCCGCGTTAGCGGATGTTGAGGCTCCATTATAAATTTCAGCAACCTACAGATTCTTTAGCTCTGTCATCCTGTCACCATTTCAAGGTTGGAACATACTTTGAAGCAATGCGTCCATTGAATATTTATTAAAAAAAACTCTGACAAAATTATGGCAACTGTAGCAGAAAAAGGATCCATATCCATTCATACCGAAAACATTTTTCCGATCATTAAAAAATTCCTCTATTCTGATCATGAAATATTTCTTCGCGAATTAGTAAGTAATGCAGTAGATGCTACCCAGAAACTGAAGAAGCTGGCCTCCATGGGTGAGTTTACCGGTGAGTTAGGAGATGTTAAAATTGAGGTAAGTTTTGATAAAGCTAAAAAGACCATCACCGTAAGCGATAAAGGTCTTGGCATGACAGCCGAGGAGATTAAGAAATACATCAACCAGATTGCGTTCTCCGGTGCTGCCGAGTTTGTAGAGAAATTTAAGGACAAAGCAGACGCGAAAGACATCATCGGAAAATTTGGCCTTGGATTTTACTCTGCTTTCATGGTAGCCGATCAGGTAGAGGTGGTTTCTAAATCCTATAAAGAAGGAACGGAAGCCGCCCGTTGGGAATGCGATGGTTCAACTGAATTTGAATTATCGGATGCTGTCAAAGATGCCCGTGGCACCGATGTAATTCTTCACGTCAATGCCGACTCCGAAGAATTTTTAGATGAGTCTCGCTTAAAAGGTATTCTTGAAAAATACTGTAAGTTCCTGCCCGTAGAAATTAAGTTTGGCACCAAAGACGACAGTGTAGAAGATGGTGTTGATAAAGATGACAAACCAAAATACAAAACGGTAACCACCGACCGTATCATCAACAATACTTCTCCTATCTGGACGAAGACTCCGCTGGAATTAAAAGACGAAGATTACTTATCCTTCTATAAAGAATTGTATCCCTTCACAGAAGACCCTCTCTTCTGGATACATCTGAATGTGGATTACCCTTTCAACCTTACGGGAGTTCTCTACTTCCCTAAAATCAAAAATGATTTTGAAATTCAGCGCAATAAAATTCAGTTGTATTCACGCCAGGTATTCATTACCGATGAGGTAAAAGATGTCGTGCCTGATTTTTTAATGTTACTTCACGGTGTATTGGATTCGCCCGATATTCCACTGAACGTATCACGTAGTTATTTGCAAAGCGATGCCAACGTGAAGAAGATCAGTGCGCACATTACCAAAAAGGTAGCTGACAAACTGGTGGACATGTTCATCAAAGACCGAAACGAGTTTGAAAAGAAGTGGGACGACATTAGTGTGTTTGTAAAATACGGCATTATCAGCGATGAGAAGTTTGCTGAGAAGGCAAAGGAATTCACCTTATTGAAAAACACTGCAGGCAAATACTTCACGTTGAAAGAATACGAAGAAAAAGTAAAGCCTAACCAGACAGATAAAGATAAGAATGTAGTGTATCTCTATTCTTCTGACGTAAACAAGCAGCATGCTTTCATTGAGATCGCGAACAACCGCGCCTATGATGTATTGGTCATGGACGGTGTGCTCGATAGTCACTTCATCAATAACCTTGAGCAGAAACTGGAAAAAACTCAATTGAAGCGTGTCGACAGTGAAACGATTGATAAGCTGATTGCGAAAGATGAAGCCGTAGCCAGTGTTCTTAGCAAAGAGGAAGAAGAATCTGTAAAGGTTGTTTTTGAAAAGGCTATTAACAACAAGAACATGATACTTACCGTAGAGTCACTTTCACCCGATGATCTTCCCGTTACAATCACCATGAGCGAGTGGATGCGCAGAATGAAAGACATGAGCCGGACAGGTGGCGGTGGTGGCATGTATGGCTTCATGGGTAATATGCCCGACAGCTACAATGTGGCGATCAACGGCAATCACGCACTCGTTCAAAAAATATTAAAAGCCGAAACGGAAGAACACAAGACAAAACTTGCCAAACAGGTGTATGATCTGGCGCTGCTTTCGCAAAACATGCTAACCGGTGCAGACCTGACAAGCTTCATTAAACGAAGTGTTGAGCTGGTTGGGTAATCACTGGATTTCATTTTAACCAAAATCCAATAGGCAGTAGGCGAATAAGTATCCTTTACTTTTTGCCTACTGCTTTTTGTTTGCTCCAATTTCATATTCATCGGTAATATTTTTTCTATACCTTCGTTTATCAAAAACATGATCAAACGAAGTCTTTTCCTTTCTTTAATTATCGTTTCTATAGGCGCATGGGCACAGGAAAAACCCAATGTGAAGGAAGGCCAATTTACCTTTGATACCGATAAGCCTTTCACGTTACTCGAACTCGATCAGAAGGAAGAGCCCATTCCTACCAAGAAGAAAAAGCCTAAGCGCAAAGTGTATTACGGTATCAAAACCAAAAAGGCATTTACCCGCAAAGGATTTGGCGATAAAATGGTAATCGAACTTTTCTACGTATTGAAAAAACCAGACGTGCCCTCCGGTTTCGCACGTGATGTTTACTGGTATGACTTCACACGCAAAGAATTACGCAGAACCAGTATCACTGCCTTCGACACCAAAAAAGGTGTACTGGCTCACGGACCGTATAAAAAAATGTCAGGAGATATATTGATAGAAGAAGGTATTTTCTATAAAGGCACCAAACATGGTCGTTGGATGAGATATAATCGTCAAGACCTGGTGGAGGACAAAGAGAAGTATTATAAAGGCTGGCCGAAAGAATCGCTGGTTACCTACTACGATCCAAACGAGCGCACCAAATTAAAAGAGATCACCCCCATCGAATATGGGGAAAGGGAAGGTTACTATTATTACTTCCACGAAAACGGACAAATTGCTGTGCAGGGTGAATATCATTGGGGCGAACGTGTAAATGATTGGGTTGAAAATTATCCCAACGGGAAGAGGAAAAAAATTCTAACATACCCGAAAGAACCGTTTGATAAAGAAGCGCACCCCTATGTGCGTAAAGAGTGGGATGAGAAGGGAAAAGAAATTTATTCAAAATAAAATCTGATACTTGATCATGGATTCAAAATCCGGATACCGGAGGACAATGGCTTACATTCGGACTCAAGTATCCAGCATCAAAAAAATGCATCCTCAAAGTGTCTGATATCAGGCACTCCCTTTCGCATGCTGATAGCCACCACATCATATCGCACATTTCCATTGTATTTATTTTCGTATGTGTATTGCTCAGCGCCATACACTATGTTTTTAGCTTTCTTGTAATCAACAAACTCTTCCGGGTAACCGAACGCATCCGAAGAGCGCATTTTCACTTCAACAAAAACTAACCAGTTTTCTTTTCTTACAATCAGATCAATTTCAGACCGCCTGTAGCGATAATTCCTTTCTACAATTTCATAGCCTATTGCCTTTAAAAAGTCAGCAGCCATATCTTCCGCTTCCTTTCCCTTTTTGATTTTATCGCTCATGGGAATGTTCTACCTTTGAAACCTGAATTTATCATCAAAGAAATGAAGAAACTAATCGAGAGCTTTTCTTTACAACTGGCCAGTGCATTGAAAATCGGGCAATCGGTAGACCTTGTGCGGCCAGGCAGCGACATACGCAACGTATTAATCACAGGCATGGGTGGATCGGGTATTGCCGCAAACCTGGTTGAATCATTAACCTTTGGCCGCGTACCCATTCCTGTTACGGTAAGTAAAGGATACAACATTCCTCAATTCGTAAGTCCTCATACTTTATTTATTGCCTGTTCATACAGTGGCAATACAGAAGAAACTCTTTCCACCATAAACAAAGCCATGTTAAAGCGCGCGCATATTATCTGCATCGCTTCAGGCGGCAAGATGCTGGAGTTGGCTAAAGAATATAACCTTTTATGGATTCAGATTCCGGGTGGATCAAAAAGTTCGCGAGGCCACCTGGGTTATATGATGATCTCCCTCCTTTCGGCCCTCTATCACACCAACTTAATTGGTGCCGCATTCATTAAAGAAACAGAAAACGCGATTGAATATCTTGACCGCGGGGAGAAGGCCATTCAGTCAGAAGCAGAACTGATCGCTAAAAAACTGAAAGGGAAATTCCCTATCATTTATTGCGATGAACGCTTGAAAGCGATGGCTATCCGTTTTCAGAATCAATTAAATGAAAACGCAAAACAGTTTGCCCACATCAATACCTTCCCGGAAATGAATCACAATGAAATTGCTGGTTGGCAATATCCGGAAGCCGTGTTGCAACAGGCTCAGGTGATCTATTTATATTCAGATCACGATCATGAGCGTGTAGAAAAACGAATGGAAATCTGTCGTCCGGTTTTTGAAAAACGTTCCCATCCCATCATTGATATTGTCGCTGAAGGCGCCTCACTTCTTGAACAATATTACTATCTGATCCATCTTACCGATTGGATATCTTTTTATCTCGCTAAAGAAAATGGTGTGGAGTCTGCTCCTGTTGAAGCCATAGATTTTGTTAAGGAGGAATTATCCAAACTCAGGTGAACACTACCTTAAACAAAAAAACCAAATACATCGATCTGGGCCTGATGGATTATCACCAAGCCTGGGATTATCAGGCAAATTTATTTCAGTCTATCCTGGATGTGAAAATTCAGAATCGCTCGCTTCCCGAAACCGAACAATTATTAACAAACAACTACTTACTCTTCTGCGAGCATCCTCATGTTTTCACACTTGGCAAAAGCGGGGATGAAAATAATCTACTCGTAAAGAAAGAAGATCTTCACACTATTGAAGCGACTTACTATCACATTAACCGTGGAGGTGATATCACGTATCATGGTCCCGGGCAAATTGTAGTGTATCCGATTATCGATCTCGAAAATTTCTTTACGGATATTCATCAATACATGCGATTATTGGAGGAGTCCGTAATTCAAACACTGGCGGAGTTCAATATAAATGCAGGAAGAATCAAAGGACTCACGGGTGTGTGGATAGATTATGAAAACGAAAAAAACGCCAGAAAAATTTGTGCCTTGGGTGTAAAAACCAGTCGATGGGTAACCATGCATGGACTTGCCTTTAACGTGAATCCTATGCTTGAATATTTCAATTACATTGTTCCCTGTGGAATTGATGATAAAGCAGTCACCTCTTTAGAACTGGAAATGAAAAGTCAACAGGATTTTCAACATGTAAAATCCATTTTGAAAGAAAAGATGGCTACGCTCTTTGAAATGGAAATCTTACATTAGTAGTGTCATGTTGAAGATTCAGTTATACGTGGTTGCTAAATACTCCTTCCTCTTTTCTTTATTGCTTTTTGTACTGACCCCACAGGCAAGCTCACAATCGATGACGGCACAAAGACAAAAAGGAGTTTGCTGGGTAGGTGGCCGCGAAGTGGTGACTGAAAAGGAGCTAACTGCATTGGTGATTAATAATATAAACTGGATTTCTCAAACGCCCTTTGCCTGGCAGCGCGATGTGGGCTCCTCGTCAATCAGAATCAATACAACTTCCGATCACATCTGGTGGGGAGAATCTGATGATGGGATTTCTAAAACAACAGCGTTAGCAAGAAAACTCGGCATTAAAACTATTTTGAAACCACACCTATGGGTACGCGATGGGTGGCCTGGCGATATCACCATGAAAAGTGATACAGCCTGGCAACGATGGTTTAAGAATTACGAAGATTTTATTCTTCACTATGCCCAACTGGCACAAAAAAACAAAATTGAAATCTTTTGCATTGGCACCGAGTTGCAGCAAACAACTACGCGCGAAAGAGAATGGCGCACGATCATCACTAAAATTCGCACGGTATATAGCGGCAAAATAATTTATGCAGCTAACTTTCATGAAGAATATGAACACATTCAATTTTGGGATGCCCTTGATTTCATAGGCGTACAAGCATATTTTCCATTGGCTAAAAATCAACAAGCCTCTTTAAATGAATTGGTGAAAAACTGGAACGAGCCACTTGCTGCTATTGAGCGTATTCACAAAAAATTTAACAAGCCAGTAGTGTTTACTGAAATTGGTTATCGCAGTGACGTTGACGCAGCCATAGAGCCATGGCGGTGGCCCCAGGAAGCATCCGGTGTTCCGATTTCCAATGAGGCCCAGTCAAATTGCTACCAGGCATTTTTTAAGGCAGCTTGGAGTAAAAGTTGGTTAGCGGGAGTGTATTTTTGGAAGTGGTATCCACACGGTCCACGCAGGATGGCAACTTTTGATTTTACGCCACAAGGCAAACCTGCAGAAAAAGTGCTGGCAGAAAATTTTAAAAAGTAGGATGAAGAAAGACATCGAGATACCTGAGGTCAAAAATGTGACACTTGCCGTTGTGCGTGAAAAAAACATCCTGAACCAAGACGAATGGAAGGTGTTTATCATCAACAACAACACGTTCCCTCTGGAAAATACGTTAGTGGCCAGCCAGGGATATGGAGAAAAAGAAGGAGAGCGGCAAAGAACTTCTACGTTGCGTCATTTTTTAGAGACGGTCTCTGCGGAAGGATTTGCCATGGTGGAGCCTATAGATCCCGGATTATTTCATTTGAATAATGAATACTGGGTAAGTTATTATGTAGGCTCGCAAATCTTTGATCGTAGGTTTATATTTTTACCCGATACCATTTGCGAAGAGAATCTGACTCATATAAAAGAGTTGGACATGGAGGGGGTGCTTCATTCATAGTTCGTTCAGGTAGCCTAGTTCAAGCAACTGTTCTTCTTCCTTTACCTTATACGTTTTTCCCTTTGTCAAAACATAAAGATCGTCAGCAATTTCGCGAATATCTCTATGAAGGTGATCGGTGATGATAATTCCTTTATTACGCTTTGCGTCTGTTAGTATTCCTTTTAGTTTTTCGACATGAATTGGCATTAATCCTGAAAAGGGTTCATCCAAAATACAGAAAGGGTGATTGCCCTTAAGAATCAACAATACTTCAAAAAGTCGCCTTTGTCCACCGGAGACTTCCGAAGACTTTCTTTTTAGGCACTCTTTAAGTTCGGGAAATTCATCCACTACTATGTTGTAATTTGTCTCGTATAAGTCAAGCGCTTTTTCAAATGTAAGGAAAGGAGGAAGAAGGTCGGTTTGAGGCAAATACGCAATCACTTTCTGCTTTAAGTAATTTTCAATCAAGGGGATTTTATTAAAACGGACAGATTTATTTTCCGCCTTCATAGTACCAAAAACGACCTGCATCAAACATGATTTACCAGAACCGTTTCTTCCTAATAAACCCACGATCCTTCCTGTAGAGCACGACATATATACACTTGATAACACTCGGTGCAACCCAAATTCTAGATAAAGGCTATCAAATTCTAAGACGTTCATAAAAGCATCATCACTATTGAAAATGACACGGTCGCAATAAAGAAATCGCTAAATAACATCCTTGTATAAATTGAACGAATGGAGTATCCTAGATTATTAAAATAGAAGAATTGGGAGGAACGAAAGAAATGTACAAACAGCAAAAGCAATCCTGTTGTTATGGCTTTCGTCCAAATGGACATAACAAGAGAAAGAGATGTTCCTGATCCCAAAAGAACTATTGAAGTGATAAAGGTTATAACTAATGATGGGGTGGCAATAAATTGGTAACAAGAAAGAATGATCAATATCCTTCGCATGGCTCCTTTTGAAACAACTATTATACCATATTTGTCTTCCCCATTCTTATCTGTATTTTTATAGAGACCAATTTTTCTTTCTATGAAAGCAGAATTAAAAGACATTCTTTTTCTCGACATCGAAACGGTAGGCTGTGCCGATCAGTACAACAAACTCAGCGAACGCCTAAAAACACAATGGGCGCGAAAAGCCAATTACTTCAAGCGAGAGGACGGGCAAACCGATGAGGATCTATTTCATGAGCGTGCAGGTATCTATGCCGAGTTTGGGAAAATCGTGGTAATTGCTGTAGGCATTTATGCTGACAATGAAATGGGGGAATTAAGCCTACGCACGAAATACTATGCCGATCATGATGAGAATAAACTACTGAATGATTTCCGAAACATGCTTGAGAAGATGAGTCCTTCCACCAGGTTGTGTGCTCACAACGGTAAAGAGTTTGACTTCCCCTACATGTGCCGCAGGATGCTGGTGAACAACCTGGCGTTACCCTCCGTGTTAAACATGACGGGAAAAAAACCATGGGAGGTAGGACATCTGGATACGATGGAGATGTGGAAATTTGGTGACTACAAACATTATACTTCGTTGGATCTATTGCTTGCCCTTTTCAACATACCAAGTAGTAAAGGAGTCATGGACGGATCGATGGTGAGCAAGGTGTATTATCAGGATGGCGACTTAAACAAAATTGCGGAATATTGTGTAGGCGATGTGGTGGCTATCGCGCAACTGTATTTAAGGATGAAGGGGTTCGCAATTATCAAACCCGAAAATATTTTTTCAGCGTAAAAATATTAAAACCACAAAGAACACAAAGAATTCAAAAAGATGGAGGATAATGAGATAACCGAGAGAGTGATTGGGTGCACCATCAAGGTTCATAAGACATTAGGCCCAGGTCTTTTGGAATCCGCTTATCAAGCCTGTCTATATTACGAAATAGTTAAATCAGGATTATCCGTAGAAAAAGAAAAGCCGCTTCCATTAGTTTATGGAGAAGTAACGTTAGATTGCGGCTATCGAATGGATTTAGTTATTGAAAAAAGAATTGTCGTTGAAATAAAATCAGTGTATGCCCTCACGGACATACATCTAGCCCAAGAACTCACCTATCTTAAATTAAATAATTATCGATTGGGCCTATTAATTAACTTTCATGTATTGAAGTTAAAAGACGGGGTAAAGCGAATCGTCAATGGTTACTAACTCTGTGTTTTCTGTGAAATCACTGTACCCTCTGTGGTAAAATAATATGAGCAAAAAGAAATTCAAAAAAGAAAAAGAGAAGCGCAACAAAAAAGAGCAGGGAGGAATGTATTCATCCCTACTCATGCTTCTCGAAGAAATGTCGGGCAAAGCATACAGCCCACAACAATTGGTAAAAAAATTAGGGCTGAAAAAGAAATCACTCATTGAAGATCTCTTCAAATTGTTGGATGCCCTCGAAGAAGAAGGCAAAGTTGAGCAACTCAGTTCAGGACATTATAAAAGCACGCGTAAAACAAGATCGGTTACTGGAGTAGTCGATCATGTCAATCCGCGGTTTGCCTACATCGTTACCGGTGAGGAGGACAAAAAAGATATTTACGTTCGCTCTCCCGACCTCGGCTCAGCCATTCATGGCGATACTGTGGAGGTGGAATTATCCAGTAAAAGAACAGGGGAGAATCCGGAAGGACGGGTAACCGCGATCGTGAAAAGAGGAAGATCTAAGTTTGTTGGAAGAATAGAATTGTCCCGCAATTTTGGATTTGTAGTTCCTGACTTCAAAAAAATCTACCAGGATTTCTTTATCTATCCTGAAAACCTGAATGGCGCTGTTGCGAATGACAAAGTTCTATTCGAAGTAACCAAATGGGCCGACCGTGATAAAAGCCCTGAGGCCAAAGTGATTGAGCTCCTAGGAAAGACTGGTGAGAATGAAGCTGAAATACATTCTATCATGGCCGAATTCGATCTGCCCTTCCGCTTTCCGGAAAATGTATTGCATGAATCAGAAAAAATAACTGAGGGCATTACCAAAGAAGAAATAAAAAAGCGTAGAGATTTTCGCGATGTACTTACGTTTACCATCGATCCTGAAGACGCCAAAGATTTTGACGATGCCATTTCGTTTCGCCAGCTCGAAAATAATAACTTCGAAATTGGCGTACACATAGCCGATGTTACGCACTATGTGATACCCGGCACCGCTCTTGATGATGACGCATTCGACCGAGCCACTTCCGTTTATCTCGTAGATCGCACCGTGCCCATGCTTCCCGAGCGACTTTCCAACGCGCTTTGTTCGCTTCGGCCCAAGGAAGACAAGCTTACTTTTGCGGCTGTTTTTGAAATGGATAGCAAGGCCAATGTTATAAAGGAATGGTTTGGCAGAACCATCATCCACTCCGATCATCGTTTCTCTTATGAGCAAGCGCAGGAAGTAATCGAAAGCAAAATCGGCACGTTTGCCAAAGAGTTAGAAATTTTAAATCAACTTCATCACATACTCCGCAATCAACGATTTAAAAAAGGAGCGGTAAATTTTGAGACTACCGAAGTGAAATTCAAACTCGATGAAAAAGGTAAACCTCTTGCTGTGGTGCCCAAAGTGCGCAAAGATGCACATAAGCTGATTGAGGAGTTCATGTTGCTTGCCAACCGCGCGGTGGCTACCTATGTCTACAAAATGAAAAAGGGTGAAGACAAAAACACGTTTGTCTATCGCACGCATGATTTACCGAATCAGGAAAAAGTAGAAGACTTTGCCCGATTCGCAAAACAGTTTGGTCACCAGTTGCAATTTGAATCTGCATCCATCTCGCGCTCTTTAAATAAGCTCATGGAAGAAATTGAAGGTAAGCCAGAACAGAACGTGTTACAATCATTGGCGGTACGTGCTATGGCCAAAGCAAAATACACCACTGATGCGAAAGGTCATTTCGGATTAGCCTTCGATCATTATACACACTTTACTTCGCCCATTCGCAGATACCCGGACATGATGGTCCATCGCCTGTTACAGTATTATCTGGATAAAGGTAAATCCGTGGGGAAAAAAGATTTTGAAGAGAAATGCAAACACACCTCTGAGCGCGAAAAGCGGGCCGCTGATGCCGAGCGTGCTTCCATCAAATACAAGCAGGTGGAATTTATGAGCCTGGCGGAAAACAAAGTGTATGATGGAATCATCACCGGGGTGACCGACTTTGGGATTTTTGTTGAAATCGTAGAAACCAAGTGTGAGGGAATGACCCGGCTTGCGGATATGAAAGATGATTTCTATGAATTAGATGAAAAGAACTATCGGGTAATCGGGCGGAGAAGAAAAAAAATATACCGATTGGGTGATGAGGTAAAAGTTCGCATCAAAAAAACGGATGTCGACCGAAGATTAATAGATTTAACGTTTGAATAATTTTGTGATGCCACATCCTATTTCTTCTTTACTCCTTCAAATAGAACAAGAGATAAAAGCACAACGCTTTGGTGCACAGCCAAAGTCGCTATATGAACCCATTCGTTATATCATGGCACTTGGCGGAAAGCGACTTCGTCCCCTGTTGGCATTGCTCTCCTATTCACTTTACAAATCCGATCCTCAACATATCGTACGATACGCAAGCGCGATTGAAGGATTCCACAACTTTACATTGTTACATGACGACATCATGGACAAGGCTCCATTGCGAAGAGGAAAGCCTACGGTGCATGAAAAATGGAATGTAAACACGGCCATCCTTTCCGGAGATGTGATGTTAGTGAAGGTATATGATCTGTTTCTGGGGCTCGAAGGAAAAAGATTACAAGAAACGCTTCGTGTCTTTAATAAATGTGCCGCAGAAGTATGTGAAGGACAACAGTGGGACATGGAGTTTGAATCAAGAGAAAAAGTAACAGAGGCACAATACATTGAGATGATCCGCCTTAAAACAGCGGTGTTGCTTGGGTTCAGTTTGGAACTGGGTGCCCTGCTAGCGGATGCTTCAGCAGAGGACAGGAATCACTTACGCGAATTCGGAACATATATTGGAATCGGATTTCAATTAAAAGATGACTTGCTGGATGTATATGCTGACAAGAAAATATTTGGTAAGCAAGTAGGCGGAGATATCATCGCTAACAAAAAAACATTTCTGCTTATCAAAGCAAAAGAAAAAGCCCGCGGGAAAGACAAAAGTGAATTAGCATTATGGCTAAAATCAACAAAATTTAATAAGCTGAAAAAAGTAAAAGCAGTAACAGCCCTGTATGATAAACTAGGCATTCCACAGTTAACCGAAAATAAAATCCAATTCTATTTTGATAAGGGATTTGAAAAGCTGGACAAAATTCAAGACTCACAAGCAAAGACTCAGTTAATCGAATTCACAAGAGACCTGATTAACCGGCAGGTTTAGCTATTTATTTTCTTTTGTAGAAGAATAGATTCCCTCCCATCCATAGGGGAGACTCACTGATTGTGTAAAATCCAGACCCATCAAGTTTCCAGGCAATTGCTTCCCCTTGAGGCTCCGGTTCATAATTAATTTTAATAGGCTTTCTCTTTAATAGGCTTGGGATGGGTTCATTCTCAATTCGTTTCCAATAGTAGATGTCGCGATAGGTTTTTAGCAATACCTCGCTTCCATCGAATGAAATATTTGCCGCTACAATATTAGTGAATGGCAACTTACCAACTATTTCAACTTGTAGCGTGTCACTCTCCGTTGTGGGTTTTATTTCATAAAGGCCTACTGAATCTTCCCTTTTTGTAATGATATAAAAATAATTAGTAAGTGGATCTATCATGATCGCTTCCGAATCGCGTGGCCCATCGGGTAATTCAAATACGAGTTTATCTATTTTCTCTATCTCAATTTTCTCCGTGTTGAATTCCGGCTCCCGGATACGATATAAAATTTTATATGAATAAACGGCATCGTTGTCACCTATGTCTGCTACATATAAATAGTTAATTCCTTTCTCGGGACCTGAACCGATAGTAATATCCTCCCAATCCCTGTTAAATACATTTTTAAGTTTACATGTCATCACCACATTCGCCTTTTCATCGATGAGAAAAATTTCGGCTGGGTTTCTGCCATCGTTATGCGACCATAGACATCCTGGATTTGCGATACTGGCAACCAGGCCGGATGCCTCACGGAGTTTACTGCCTACGGAACCAACGTTTTGCTGTGGCTCAAATAACGAATTGTTCTCCTTTTTAGAACAGGAAAATAAAATCAGGATAAAATAAAATAGTAAACCGCGCACCCAGATAATTAATTTTCAACCATTAATTTGAGGGCGCGCTCAAGATCCACATTACCTCCGGATAAAATTATCCCCACACGTTGACCTGTGAAGCGATTTTTTTCTTTAAGAAGGGCAGCCAACGGTACTGCACACGAAGTTTCAATGATGATTTTCATGCGTTCCCACACCAGGCGCATGGCTTTGACAATTTCTTCATCACTTACCGTGATGATTTCCTTCACGTTTTCCTGAATGATCGGAAATGTTTTATTGCCCAACGAAGTAAGAAGACCATCAGCAATGGTATTAGACTGAGCCTGTTCTATTTTGCCACTTTTAAGCGAACGATAAGCATCGTCAGAACCGGCAGGTTCTCCTGCAATTACAATTGTTTTGGGCGAAAAATATTTGGCGGCCAATGCGGTGCCGCTTAGCAAGCCTCCTCCACCCACTGGTGCCATAATCACGTCCAAGTGTCCCACTTCTTCAAAAAGTTCTTTAGCCGCAGTAGCTTGTCCGGCAATTACATCATAGTTGTTGAATGGATGTATTTCTGTTGCCCCGGTTTTTCTAATCACTTCTGCCAGCGTAGACTCCCGTGCTTGTAGTGTAGGCTCGCATTCAAATATTTCACCACCGTAACCACGTACACCCTGCTTTTTAATTTCTGGTGCTGTGCGAGGCATTACGATATATGATTTTATTCCCAAAATTTTTGCTGCCCGTGCAATGGCTTGCGCATGATTTCCAGAGGAGTGTGTCGCAATTCCTTTTGCTCGTTGCTCTGGTGAGAGCGACAATGCTGCATTCATAGCACCACGAGCTTTGAATGCCCCTACTTTTTGAAAGTTTTCACATTTAAAAAAAATGCTACATCCTGCCCGCTCATTTACACTCTGGCTCGTCATCACTGGGGTGTGACTAATGTAAGGCTTGACGCGCTCGTGTGCTTCAATGATGGTTTGTTTTTCAGGAATCATAATTTTTATTCAAGATTTAAGGTTCCAAAATTAATTGAACAAAGACAAACTTAATCTGGAATTATCTGACCCAAACAATTTTTTCATTCACAGGCCTTCTCCTTCCTTCGGGTACTTTCCCTTTGGGAACACCTAGGTTAAGAAACCCACATAGCTTGTCATCAGGACTTAACCCAAAAAAAGATTTTGCTTCTTCAAAGTTTGTAATGCCTCCGGTACTAAGATAGCAACCCACACCATATGCAGTCGCTGTCAAATACATGTTTTGAATTGCACAAAACACAGCGCCTAATTCCTCCCACTCCGGAAGTCTCTTCTCTTTATCACGTTTCATTCCAACCGCAATGATGTGTGAAGATTCCAACGGCTTCGTAAGCAGATTCAAATAGCGTTCCTCTTTATAGGTGCCATTGGCAACAGTTACATTTTTGTAACATTCCCCTTGAAACGTAGCCAGTTTCTTTAATCCTTCACCTGTGAAAACCACAAACCTCCACGGCTCAGTTTGCTTATGATTGGGGGCCCAATTGGCATTCTCCAGCATTTGACTTACGATTTCATCTCTCACAATTTCACCTGTGTAGTCTTTGGGATACACCGATCTACGTTGGCGAATAAGTTGGTCCATTTCGGCTGGCTTCATAATCGTACGACTTGAATAACTGATATTGAAATTAGATCATCCGTTCGAATATCTAAAGGTGAACCGGGGAGTCAAGTTAAACAAGCCTTTCAGATAAAAAATTATCCTAATCCATTGATATGTCTCTGATTGAATTCTTTTTTAATTAATTTAACCAAACATGAGTACTCTTATAAGAATTTAAATGTCAGCGATTAGCCGTGTCAATTAAGCCTAAACTCGGACAGTTTGATCTCACCATGATTGTGGTGAGTTTGGTTATTGGCATGGGCATTTTTCGCACACCCGTAGAAGTTGCACAAAAAGCAGGCGTTCCGGTGATCTTCTTTGTGGCCTGGATTCTCGGTGCTATCATCAGTTTGTTTGGTGCACTCACCTTTGCAGAAATCGGTTCACGTTATCCGGTAGCAGGCGGTTTCTACAGAATATTTTCTCATTGTTATCATCCGGGTTTTGCATTCATGGTTAATTGGATGACGGTTATTTCGAATGCCGCTTCCACGGCCAGTGTAGCAATCATTGGTGCAGAATACGTGCAGCCGATATTACTTCCCAATGTAGACCCTGACCTCGCTATTAAAACAATCACACTCACAGCTATGGTCGTCCTATATGGCATCAATATGATGGGAATTAAAATGAGTGCCCGCATTTTGAATGTATTAATGATTATTAAAATATCGCTGATAGCCATGTTGATCGCTGCTGTATTTGTAGTGCCCACACAATCAGCATCCGTAACAACCACTTCATTCACTTCAATTAATTGGCTCCACTCATTTTGGCTCTGTTTCGTTCCTGTATTTTTTACGTATGGGGGTTATCAACAGACCATGAATTTTGGTGGCGATATTCCAAACGCATATCGCACGATGCCTCGGGCTATTTTTTATGGAATTGCGATTATCCTTACTCTTTACCTGCTTGTAAATTTTTCTTACTTCAGAGTGCTTGGCTTTGAAGGTCTGAAAAACTCAAATACACTTGCCGCAGATGTAGCACGTGTTTTGTTGGGAGACGCTGCTTTCAAAGTTGTGGCGGTCATTATGTTTCTGTCGGTGATGGCCTACGTGAATGCATCGATCATGTCGAATCCAAGAGTGTATTATGCTATGGCGGAAGACAAAGTGCTGCCTGCAATTTTTAAGAAAGTGAACAATCGCACACAAGTACAAGAGTTTGGCGTTACCATTTTTGTGGCTTTTATTGTGCTTACACTTTTCTTTTCTTCCTCTTTTATCCAGGTACTTAGTTACGTAATGTTTTTTGACAGCATCAGTTTGATCACTGCGAGTGCGGCCATTTTTGTGCTTCGTTATCGGGCCCGTGTAACTGGTGACCCTGAAGGCATTTTTAAAATGAAGGGATATCCATGGATGCCTGCACTATTTATTATTATCTATTCAATGGTTAACGTAAGCGTGCTTATCTCCAATCCTCAAGCATCAATCATCGGCTTTGTATTATTTCTTTCTGGATTTCCTATTTATCTCGGCCTTAGAAAAATTATTCAATAATCATGGACCTGTCATACATTCTTAATGAACTTGGCGAAGAGCGTGAAAACTATTTCAATGCGGTTGCCCCTCCTATTATTCAGACCAGCAATTTCACCTTTAAAAATGTTGCTGGATTCAGAAAGGCATTGGCCGATGAATATTATGCCACGCTCTATTCGAGAGGAAATAATCCCACTGTAGATATTTTAAGAAAAAAATTAGCTGCTCTGGATGGTGCCGAAGATGCGCTGGTGTTTGGTAGTGGAGTTGCCGCTATCGCTACACCTATTCTTTCATTTCTAAATCAGGGAGACCATGTGGTGAGTGTTGCCCGGCCCTACAGTTGGACGATTAAACTATTCGAAAGGTTGCTGCCTAAATTTGGAATCTCCACTACGTTCGTAGATGGGACAAAGGTTGAGAACTTTGAAAACGCGATACAGCCAAACACGAAGCTGATTTATCTCGAATCGCCAAACACATTCACGTATGAACTCCAGGATTTACAGTCCGTTGCCTTGTTGGCAAAGAGTAATGGTATTCTCACAATGATTGATAACAGCTACTGCAGTCCCATCAACCAACAACCGTATAAAATGGGCATTGATCTGGTGGCACAAACTGCTACTAAATTCATTGGAGGTCACAGTGATGTAGTAGCAGGTGTAGTAACCGGATCGAAAGCAATGATTAAAAAAATATTTGATGCTGAATTCTTAAACCTTGGTGGCACCATTTCTCCTATGAATGCCTGGTTGCTCATTCGTGGATTGCGCACACTTCCGATACGTTTACAGCGTGTTTGTGATAGTACTAAGAAAGTAATCGCGTACCTTGAAAGTCATCCGAAAATAGAAAAAGTAATTTTCCCTTTTCATCCTGCATTTCCACAATACGAGTTGGCTAAAAAACAAATGAAAGATGCCGGAGGATTATTTAGTGTTGTGTTAAAGGTGAATACCCTTGAAGAGGTTGAAGCGTTTTGTGATTCCCTCAAGCACTTTTTCCTTGCGGTATCCTGGGGTGGGCATGAATCGTTAGTCATTCCTGCTGCTGTAGGCTTTGCCCCCAATGAGTTTGAAGCCTCCAACCAAAATCACCGATTGGTGCGATTATATATTGGTCTTGAAGATCCCGATTACCTAATCGCTGATTTAAAACAGGCATTAGAAAAATGATTCATTAACACAAGTAAAATACCGCTTAGGGTTTTTCTTCAATTCCCTGCGATATTACTCCATTAAATTTTCCTTAACGAACTCTTCAAATTTTTCAAGAGCGAATGGTAGATTTTTCCTTCCAAAGCCCACCCTGAAATGCCCTTGGTAATCATATAGCTCACCGGGTAATAACAATACATTCTTTTCCTTAATCACTTTTTCAGCAAATTCCATGTCGTCATATTCAAAATTCATTCTCACAAAACTTATGGGCCCAGCGATCGGCTGATACCATGAAAATAATTGAGAATACCTCTCGAAAAATGAATTCAAAGGCAACAGGTTGGTTTGAATAATTTCAAGATTCCTTTTTAGAAGCTTATCTCGGTTGCGCAAAGCCACTTCGGCTAAGAATTCACTTGGGGCAGCATTGCATATCGTAGTGTATTCTTTTAATACCGCTATTCTTTCTAAAATTTCTTTTTGCTTTGTTGCTACCCAACCAATCCTGAGGCCTGGCAACCCGTATGCTTTAGACATCACTCCTAATGAAACACCATATTCATAAATATCGGCAATAGCAGGCAACCTAAAGGTCGGGTTATGCTCTAACTCTCTGTACACCTCATCGCAAAAAATTATACAGTTATATTTTCGCGCTAATTCCACAATAGCCAATTGATCTTCCTTTGAAAAATGATATCCGGTTGGATTGTGAGGGGTATTCAGAAAAATTACTTTCGTCCTATTATTTATAAGTTTTGAAAGCTCTTCTATATCAAATCGTGGTTTATTGCCTTCATATCTAACGTTCCAGTTTATCACCTTACATCCTAAACTTTCAGGAACGGCCTGCACAGACTGATAGCAGGGGAATTGAATAATTACTTCATCACCACTATTCAAAATTGCTTGCGAAAACAAAAAAATTGGCTCCTGCGCCCCTGAACAAACCAGGATTTCATCGTCTGTGACGGAGGAATAGATAGACGAAATCTTTTGTCTTAGTGAGCGGCTTCCTTTTGATTCTGTATACCCTAACCACAGGTTGTTAAAGTGGGAGAAAGCATCCTCTTCTAATTGTAGTAGCTCTCCAAGCGTCATGGCTTCACAATCAGAACTACACAATGAATATTTTACTGTAAACTCGTGAAGTGTGTAGAATCTTTCGAGCTTAAATGGTTTTATTGTCATTTGGATTTTTGTTTGATGTGGTTGCGCGCAATGGTGTGTCTCCGAAAATTATTTTCCGTTTTCATTCATCCATTCACCAATTCTGCGCAATCCATCTAAAGTAAGATTGGGTTCGATGGAATAAAATAAGTCTTTCAGTGAGGTAATCTGTGATGAAAGTCCACCGGTTGCAATAACGAGACAATCTGTTTGCAGTTCTTCTCTAATTTTCGCTACCACATTTCGGACCAGGCCTTCATAGCCATGCATAATGCCTGATTGAATGGCTGTTACTGTATTTTTCCCTAGCGATGATGGTGGCAATTCTAGAGGAACATCAAATAACTTGGCCGTATTCTGTGATAACGACCGAATCGCTGTTTTTAATCCAGGCGCAATGGAAACACCCAGAATGATTCCATCGCCAGAAATCGTTGTGAACGTAAGTGCGGTGCCGAAGTCAACTACGATGCAGGTTTTTTTGTGTTCAAAATAGGCGGCCGAAGCATTGGCTACCAGGTCGGATCCAATTTCATAAGGATTTAATATGCCTAGAGGGAGTCGATCATACATCTTTGGCCCTAATATGACAGGCTCTTTTTCAAAAAGTGTTCGTGCCACGGTTCTGATTTTTTCAGTCAATCCGGGTACTACACTGCTTAATACAACGTTCCGCACCTGATTTGCCTCCGTACCTGATTCAAAAAAATAATCGCGGATTTTTATACCGTAATAAAGTTCAGGAAGATCGGGCTTGGTTGCAACCCGCCACACAAACTTCCACTCCTGATCTTTCCAAAGACCTAGCGTGATGTCACTGTTTCCTATATCAATCGCGAGAAGCATGTGCGAAAATGCAAAATATTCAAGGAATAAAAATTGTCTTCATCCTCTTTTTACCGGCCTAAGCTTTTACAAAGCGTCATGACTCTTTTGAGGGTCAAGCTTTTTCTTTGTTTAATATCTCCAGCTTTTTAAATCCGCACCCTTTGGGGCCGTCTCCTGAATTTGTTTTAAAATTTTTGGCAAGTACATGGTGTTGTAACGCAAGCGTGAAACATAATTAGGATTTTCCTGATCGCCATTCCAACAATGTTCAGCACGATCACCATAATCTACTTCTCCTTTATAAAAAGGGTTTTTTGTTTTCTTTAAAAAATCCTCCATCAAATACACCGCATTGTTGAGATAGTAATTGTCCATGTCACCACAGTAAATATGAATCTTGCCCTCAAGCTTTGGCCCCAACGTATTCCAATCGCGCTCCAGAACATATCTCAAATCATAATTCTCCTTCCAGTATTCCGCCACTGCCGGATCAATATCACCGGTTTCTTTATTGAAAATTCTTTTCGGATATCCGTCTTTGTCCTGAGGCGAAAACACGGCTTCCCAAATATCCCATTGTTGTCCACTTCTCGATTTTGTACCTAGTGCTAATTCATAATGATTTGTCTCTTGCATCGTGTTTTGAATCTGCCCAAGGTAATTGCGATGAGCCGGGCGCGGAAGTTTTTTGAAATCACTATCATACCAATATGCGTTTTTGTCTTTGTAAATATCTACGAGACAGTACGAACGGAAGTCGATGGGATCAGGACATGCGGCAAAGCATCCATTGAAATCATCCGGATAAAACATTTGCACTGCCAACGCTTCCCACCCACCCGTTG
>CAYGGY010000064.1:0-6922 GCA_964349405.1 uncultured Ohtaekwangia sp.
CATAGAAACAGTTCTAACAACCCCTTCTCCTAGATGTTGTTGAACTTCCAAAACTAATTTTTTCTTGTTAAGAGATTTTATAGAAATCACCTTCAGTTTTACTAAATTTAAAATTTACTCCGTGTAAAATAGGATGTTAAATTATTCTGTTCAAGTTGGCGCTACGAATGATTTGACATCAGACGAACAGTCTGATGTGTCAACTTTTGGATTTAACCCATTTCCGGGGTTACGTCCGTTTTCCATTGATGACGCCCATCTTTTTTTTGGTAGAGAGGGTCAGGTTGACGAGATATTACAGAAACTATATTACAACCGTTCAGTTGCCGTAATTGGATATTCAGGTAGTGGTAAATCGAGCCTAATGTACTGTGGTCTTATCCCCGAATTATATGGTGGATTTATGACCGAGACCGGATCCCACTGGAAGGTGATCATTACCAGACCGGGAAATTCGCCAATTGATAATATTACCAACGACTCTATTGATTTTCTCATTAAGGAAGGAAGAATTCAAGAAGAAGACAGGGGTATCCATAAAGCTATTATCAAGTCAATTTTACGAAACGGTAATAATGGCTTGATTGAATTAACGAAATATTTGCAAAGTGATCAGGCTGAAAATATTTTCTTTTTTATTGATCAGTTTGAAGAACTATTCCGATTTAAAGAATCTGGCGATGAGGAAAATATTAATGAAGCTTCCTGTTTTGTTAATCTGATAGTTACCACGGTATCACAGAAAGCCGTACCTGCCTTTGTTGCCTTTAGTATGCGCTCTGATTTCATAGGTGAATGTGCCTCCTTTCCGGGATTGACACAAATTATCAATGACAGCAATTACCTCGTTCCGCAAATGACACGCGATCAAAAGCGATTGGCTATTGAGGGACCAGTGGCAGTAGGGGGGGGCAGAATTTCTCAACGATTGGTAAAACGATTACTAAGCGATATTGGCGACAATCAGGATCAACTTCCAATTTTACAGCATGCGCTCATGCGAACATGGGATTATTGGATTGCCAATCGGGAGCAGGGAGAACCAATGGATATTAGGCATTATAATGCAGTTGGAAGAATATCCCAGGCATTGTCACTTCATGCGAACGAAGCCTTTGATGAACTTTCTAGTAAAGAAAAATTCATTGCGGAAATCCTTTTCAAATCAATAACTGAAAAGAATTCTGAAAACCTGGAAATGAGAAGACCAGGTAAAATTGCTGACATCGCAGAGTTAACCCAAACCTCTGAAGAGCAAGTAATTAATGTGGTTGAACAGTTCAGAAAGACTGGCAGGTACTTTCTGATGCCTGGCACCAATGTTTCGTTGAGCGGGGATTCAATAATTGAATTATCACACGAAAGTTTAATGCGCATATGGACCAGGCTTTCTACTTGGGTAGATGAAGAGTTTGAGTCTGCAGTTATGTACAAACGGGTTTGTGATGCGGCAGCCATGTATCAGATTGGTAAGACTAGTTTGTGGCGACCACCTGATTTGCAGCTAGCTCTTAATTGGCAAAAGAAGCAACGACCGACCCGTACGTGGGCACAACGATACGATATTGCCTTTGAACGCGCAATCGTCTTTTTAGATACCAGCCGCATCACCTACGAAGCGGAGCTTAAAAGCCAGGAGATGCTGCAACGAAGAATGTTGCGGAGGGCACGGGTTACCAATCTTATCCTTGCGTTACTCTTATTAATAGCCACTGGCTTTTTTATTTATGGTTTATTTCAACGTATTGAAGCAGAACAACAGGCTCAATTGGCAATAGAACAAAGGGATTTGGCGGAAAAAGCTACTATTGACGCTAATAATCAACGACAGATAGCAGTAAAAGCGCTTAAAGAAGTAGAGGCTCAAAGAGAAAAACTAGACAACCAAAACAAAGAAATAACGAAGGCATACAGTGACGTAAAGTTGGCTCGTGACATTGCTGAGCAAAACTTAAAATATGCCATAGAACAAGAGGCACTAGCAACCTTATCGAAAGATAAAGAACAGTTAGCACGAGTTGAAGCCGAAAAACAAACGGTAATCGCACGCCAGAATTTTGATGAGGCCAACAGGTTATTGATGTTATCCATAGCCCAATCGTTAGAAGCAAAGTCGGAAGGTATTGATGATGCCCAATTGGCAGGTCTTACGGCTATGCAAGGATATTTATATCATACAAAATATGAAGGGAAAAAGTACGATCCATATGTTTTCCGTGGATTATATTATTCGCTAGCCAAACTCAATGGGTTCAATTATAACGCATCTAAAGTACCGGGCAACTTCAATAATAAGATGTACGCACTTTCTGTATCGTCAAATTCCGCAACCTTTTATACAACAGGAAATGACGGTAGAATTTTCAAGGGTAATTATTTGGATCAAAAAGTTGACAAGTTGCTTTACGAAAACAAGGGCTATCCTAATAAAGTATTGGCTCTCAGCAAAGATGAAAAGTATCTGGTAAATGGAAGTGATTCAAGTTACCTGGAGGTATTCAACCTGTCGACTACAGCTAAACCCACGAAAGTAGAAGGTCATAATCAACTTATAAACGATATCAAATTCCTTCCTGATAATTCAGGGTTTATTTCTTCCTCCGCAGATAAAACACTTCGATTTACAGACCACGTCACTGGCCGGAGTAAGCATTTACTCACCTTACCTTATGATTTAAAATCAATTGATATTAGTCCGGACGGTAAGCAACTGGCAGGCGTATCAACATATGGTAATTTAATAATCGTAAGCCTTCGTGATAACTCATTCAAGGAGATAATCAACGAGGCACCAAGCAGGATATTATCGGTTGTTTATCACCCAAGCCGGCCCCTTCTGGCATACGGAGTTGAGGTAATAAACGAGCAACAAAAAATTGTGCGGGGTGTGGTTAAGTTGTTGGATTTAGAAACCAGAAGGATCAAGGAATTATCTGGTCATAAAGCAGGGATTACTGATCTTGAATTTAGCCCAGATGGACTGCTATTGGCAAGTGCCGGTTTAGATAGGAAACTACAAATGTGGGTGGTTGATCATGAAAACGATTTGCCTATAGTAATGGACAATAACAATGGTTATGTGTGGGATATTTCATTCACAAAAGATTCTGAATTTTTGGTTGCTTCCTGTAATGATGGGGAAATCCGTTTTTGGCCCACCAATCCTCGCATGTTGGCAGAACAGGTATGCCCCAAACTTAAGAGGAACATGACACCGGAAGAATGGGAAATCTATGTAGGCAATAATATTGGCTACGAATCAACTTGTCAAAGCTTACTGATAAAAGACTTTTAATGAATCGGAGACTTTTATTAATTCTTTTTGGTGCTCTACGCTTATATAGTCCCACCATCGCTCAGGACAAAGATTGTGAACAAATTCTCGTTCAGGCCGATGCTGATTTTAATGCAGGCAAGTTTTATGAAATTCCTTCTCTGTTAGGGCCTTGTCTGGAAAGGGATTTTTCCAATGAACAGAAAGTAAGAGCTTATTTGATTTTAACACAAGCATATTTAATCATGGACGACCCGGCTGCTGCCGATGATAGCTATTTGAAATTATTAAAAGCCGATCCGGAATATGTGGCGAACCCTGCGCGTGACCCCATCGATGTATATTATTTAAGTAAAAAATTTACATCCACCCCGGTTTTTACTCCCCATCTTCGCGCAGGTTTCAATGTATCCAGACCTCGTGTAATTTACCCGGTTGTTACGAGTGGTACTCCACTCGATAGGCAAGAAATTTTTAAAGCAGGGTTTCAATTCGGAGTGGGGATGGATTGGAACCTTGATAATCATTGGAGCATATGTGCGGAAGGAAACTTTGTTACCAGAGCTTTTAAACGAGTATCCAAAGGATATGCTAAAAACGATGGGCAACAAATGCAGGAACGGCAAAGCGGTTTCGATATTCCTATGTATATAAAATATTCGGATGATTCAGGTAAAGTAAGACCATTTGGTTATATGGGATTCGCTGTAAATCTATTAACCTCTGCCAATGTTTCATTGCAATTTGACAACACTACGCCTTCCAATCCTGCGGTAGGAACGAAGCAAACACCCAATGTAAATGAAAAGATATTATACAAGAGAAATTTTCTCAATAGGTCATTGGTAATAGGTGGCGGAGCAAAGTATAAAATAGGGAGGGACTTTGTGTATGCAGACCTACGCTACATGATTGGGTTATCAAATCTCACCAAGCCAGAGAATAACTTTTATTCAAATAAGGGTGATTTTGATCCATCCATAACCAATTATCAATTTGCAAGTGATTTTTTTAAATTAGATAATTTGTCCCTATCCTTCGGATATATCCGTCCGATATATGATCCTCGGAGGAAGACAAAGCCCAGGTTGGGGAATCTTTTTAAAAAGAAGTCGGTCAAGGAAAAAGGTAAATCATGAACATCAGGGCTGCTATCTTTCTTTTATTTTTCATCCTAATCGTAGCGTGTGATTCACAAAACAACATCCCCTTGCCGGACGATAATTACTTTGTTAAATTTTATGGTGAAGATGGCGATCATGAAGGTGTGGATTTTGTAGTCAATAGCGATGGCTCATTTTTTCTGTTGGGAAATAAAATTGTCCCTGGAGATTTATTAGATCAGCAGGTTTATATAGTAAAAGTAGATCCTCTCGGCAATGTAATTTGGCAGCGATCTTTTGGTTCTGTGGGGGATGACTTTGCCAGGGATATTGAACTGACGCCTGATGGAAAAATAATTTTTGCTGCTGAATCTCAAAAAGGGATCAATGATAAAGATGTTTATATCAAAACACTTACGTTGGATGGCGCTCCACTTGATAGTATCCGGGTTGGGTTAAAAACATTAACTAATCAGGAGGCCAATGAAGAGGTGAACTCAATATCCATTATTCAAAATGGTTTTATTGTTTCCGGCTCTACTACGGCTGTCAAAACACAAACACTTTATGATAAAAAAGATGCCCTACATCTTCTTTTAACTAATTCATTAACATTAATTGATCCGGTTACAGGGCTTTGGAAAAATACCTCAGGACTGGATGATAGTGAGGATGTATTATTAAAAATTTATGAAATAAATCCTTCTATGTATTATGGATTTGGATACACCAATACAATGCGTAAAAGTTCACGCGATTATAAATACTGGGCCTTTAGTCTTGGCCCAACTGGAGAGCCCACCAACAATGGAGTAATGTTATTAGATAGCATCGGTAGCGCTTTGGACGATGAAAAACTAAGTGGTGTGATTGAAAGCCCGATTCAGTCAGGAGAGGGATTTGTTTTAAGTGGGATCAAAACCAAAACAACGGGCGAAAGCCAATCCTTCATTGTGAAACTTCAAAAAACGCTGTTCGTTCCTGGTGAAGATAATGTATTGGCAGAAACGTCACCTACTGATCTTGGTAATCTTGAAGTAGTGAACAATGTTCAACAGGATGTTGTCAAACGAACAAGAATGACAAGTTCGTCTCAGGGAGGGTTTTTATTGCTCACCAATAGTAATGTTCTTTCAAATGACAAGCTTAATATTTCGCTTATTAAACTAAGTAATACTTATTTAAAAGAGTGGCAGGAGCCCATTTTTTTTGGTGGTGTAGGTGACGATTTTGCGGGTTCTGTAACCGAGCTTCCTGACGGGAAAATTATGATTATGGGCACCATGACGTTAGGCGGAGTTTCGGAACAACGGAAAATGGTGTTGATGAAACTCAATTCGGATGGTAAATTGAGGGATTAGGCCTATTTTTGAAAAGTCTATGGTTACATTTGAAGTTGAAAATTTATTTAATATTCATTGATTGGCTTGTATCATGAATAATATACTCACTAAGTCCGGGAATATCATACGCTCATCCCTATTATTCGTTTTTGCCTTTTTTATTGGTTTAACGGTCTTTGGTCAGGTTACCATTACAGGCGGGGGCGTTACAAATCTTTGTAATGTATATCAAACACTCTCTGCCATTTCAATAGCAGAACAAAATGCAAATAAGGTTGATCTTGGAGGAGGGACGGGCTCTGGCACCGGAACAATTACCTTTTCACTACCGGCAGGCTTAGAATTTGAACCTGGTGTAGGTTCAATAGGTGGCCTTTCGAATGACATTACTATATTATCTGTTTTAGTGACTTCCTCAGTGGCTACTATTACCATTACGTTTGATAATGGTAACCCAACAGCAACCGATGTACTTACTTTATCTGGCCTTAGAGTTAGATCTGTTTCAGCGGCCAACGGGAGTTATTCTTTAATACGCGGAGGAACGCTGGCCATAACAGGCCCTGTTACAGAAACAGCCAGTACCATTGATGTAGCAGCTCCAACGGTAGATGCAGGGTTAGGTGTTTCAATTTGCAGTGGTGACCCGGGCACGGTATTAAATGCGGTGGTTACGGGAGGAGTTGCACCATTTATATATTCATGGCTCCCCGCTGCAGGTTTAAGCAGCACTACGGTAAGTAACCCTACGGCAACTCCTGTCTCAACCACCACTTACTTTGTTTCAATTTCAGATGTAAATGGATGTTCTGCCTCTGATTTGGTAACGGTTACGGTAGACAGTCCAGCTGCGATAGGCGTTCAGCCGGTTGCGAGCCAGACGTTGTGTGAGGGCGGGAATTTGAGTTTGAGTGTCACTGCGAGTGGTACGACCTTAAGTTATCAGTGGAAAAAAGGTGTCACCCCGATCGTAGGTGCCACTGCGAGCAGTTATAGTATTGTAGGTTTAGTGAGCGGAGATGCGGGCACGTACACGGTTGATGTCACCAGCGGAGGCGTGTGTGGTAATACCGTTACCAGCAGCAATGCGGTGGTGAATGTAAATTTAATCCCCGTAGGTAACAGTGTAGCTGTTGGCACCCACGTCATCTGTTCGGGCAGTACGTTAAATATTATTCCTACCACCAATGTACCAGGAGCTA
>CAYGGY010000064.1:7022-28294 GCA_964349405.1 uncultured Ohtaekwangia sp.
TGTGTGGGAGCCCCCTTCACGATTGTAGTTACGGTGAATCCGAATCCGAGTTTTAGTGTAACGAACAGCAGTGCGAGTATCTGCAGTGGTTCCGCGACCAATTTATTATTTAATAGTGCTACGGCAGGTCACCAGATCAATGTGGTTAGTGTGACGTATGGAGCTGTTACCGGAGGTACGGTTACCGGAGTGACTACGTTTGTGAATGGGAACACGTTAGCCGAGACGTTAACGAATGGGACGAATGCCCCGATCGATGTGGTTTATGAGTTCAATGTGACGACCCCCGGCACGACCCCAGTTTGTCCGTTGGTACCGGTTAATCAAACGATAACAGTAAGAGTAAATCCGACCCCTGATGCCTCGGCCAGTGGCCAGAGTATCTGCAGTGGTTCTACGAGCAATGTAGTGTTGACGAATCCGAATGGAGTGAGTGGGACTACGTTTAGCTGGACGATAGGTACGGTAACGGGTACAGTGAGTGGTCAGTTGGCCGGCAGTGGTACGGTCATCAGCCAGGCGCTGAGTAGTGCAGCCGGAGGCAGTGTTCAGTATTTGGTAACGCCATCTGCCAACGGATGTGCGGGTACCCCTATCCCTGTTGTGGTGACGGTAGCTCCGATCCCGGTAGGAGTGAGTGTAGCCTCGGGAGTAAACAAGATCTGTTCGGGCAGTACGTTAAATATTATTCCTACCACCAATGTACCAGGAGCTACGTTTACGTGGAGTGGCAGCAACGGCAGTGGTGGCAGTGGTAACATTACGGATGCGCCAGTTAATGCGACCAACAGTCCTGTGGATATTACCTACACGGTTATTCCTACGGGTCCAGCCACAACATTCTGTGTGGGAGCCCCCTTCACGATTGTAGTTACGGTGAATCCGAATCCGAGTTTTACGATTACAAATTCAACAGTCTCTATTTGCAGTGGCCTATCGCCAAGTATAAGTGTGAATAGTCCAACAACAGGATCGGTGATTATGTTGCAGAGCGTTGTTTATGGAGCTTTAATTAATGGAGTCTATACTGCAGGTGGAAATTTTGCTTCAGGAGGAAGTTTGTCTGAGGGTAATTTGATCAACAACACGAACAATCCAATTGTAGTTACCTACACGTTCAGTATTACCACACCAGCAACAAGTCCTGTATGTCCGCTTAGCACAACCACACAAACTACAACGGTTACAGTTTTGCCAGCCCCATCATTTACTGTAATAAATTCAACGACTCAGATTTGTTCAGGAAGTCAGACAAATCTTATTCTGAATACTGCTGTAACAGGAGCACAAATTAGATTAAAATCTGTAAACTATGGTTCAGTTAATGGGGCATTAACTGTAGGTTCCTTATACACAGATGGCCAAACTATTGCAGAGATTTTGACTAATCCAACCAATACCACAGCAACGGTTACTTATGAATTTGAATCAATACTATCAGGTTGTACACCAAGTGCCAGTCAGTTTATCACGGTACAAGTAAAACCCACTCCAGTTATCACTAATACATCGCTTCAATTACAACAATCTGTGTGTAGTGGAACTACATTGAATTTTTTACCAACATCTTCTACCGATCCTGGTACTACCTATACATGGACTTCAAATATAACAGGTGCTTTTACCGGGGTAACGACTAGTGGATCAGGAGCCATTACAGAAACACCCATTAATACGACCAATACTGTTGGGTATGTTATTTACACAATCACTCCGCATATGAATGGATGCTCAGGGATACCGGTAAACTATGTGGTCACTGTTTCTCCAACACCTTCGGCCAATGGTTCTGATGTAACAATTTGCAGCGGACAAAATGCATTAATTGCTATTAATGCAGGACCGACCAATGTTGCAGGAACGACATTTAGTTGGGTTGCAATCCCGTCAGGTAACGTAACAGGAGCAATTAGTAACAACGGCTCGACAATAAACCAAATTTTAACATTAACTGATTTTTCAGTTGGAACAGTAACCTACCAGGTTACCCCTACGGCAAATGGATGTATTGGCCCTATTAAGAATATCGTGGTAACGATCAATCCTATCCCAACGGTTGACGCAGGAATTGATTACCAAGTGTGCGAGCCTGTTTCCATACCAGTAACAGGTGCCATAGGCGGTGCAGCTACTTCCGGTACCTGGGTTATTGTTTCTGGATCAGGAACAATTTCATCGAGTGTTGTTTCTGGAACACAAGTAACAGCTACTTATACAGTTGCTCCTACTGATGTCGCCTCTACCATTAGTCTTCGGTTAGAAACCAATGATCCGGATTTAACCGGACCTTGTTCACTCGTGTCAGATATAGTTTTGATACAAATTAACCGAAGACCAACAGTTACTTTACCAGCTGACTTTGTAATATGTGAGCCGTCTAATTTACTTGCTACTCCAATTAATTTATCTGGAATAATTGGAGGCAGTGCTACCACTGGATTGTGGAGTATTATTTCAGGATCAGGAGTTTTATCGGCCACAACCCTTGTAGGATTAAATGTAACCTCACAATATACAATCGATCCAACTGATGTTGGAAATGTAATAACAATGAGGTTAACAACGAATGATCCAGATGGTTCATCAGGACCCTGCACTGCTGAGTTTAAGGATATTAATATAACCATCAATAGAGCGGCTGTAGTTTCAGCAGGAGTTGATCTTCAATTATGTGAAGACAATCCCTCAATAACTTTGTTAGGATCCCAATCGGGATCGGCCACGTCTGTGAGTTGGACCGGTGGAACTGGTATATTTTCAAATTCAACGATAGTGCAGCCAGTTTATTCTTTTAATAATCCAACTGAAATAAACTCAACGGTTGTTTTAACGATTACTGCATTAGACCCTGACGGAACAGGTCCATGCACGAGTGTTTCAGATCAGATGAACTTAACAATTAACCTGTTGCCGGGTGTGGTTTTCTCTGGTCTTCCAGCTGGATCACCGTCTCAGATGGTAGAGAATAATACGCCAATTACATTGACGGGTAATAAAGTAGGTGGAGCATTCACGATTACCCCAGCCACCTCTGTAATAGGAAGTACCTTTGTAAATGTAGTAGATCGTGCCACGTTTGACCCTTCTGCGGTAGTATTGGGTTCGAATTTCATCACCTATAAATTTACCGATGCAAATGGCTGTACCAATTCTGATACCCAGGAGGTATTTGTTAATCCGGTAACTACTATTGATTTTGGTGTGGCGGGAGCTTTAGTGAATGCCAGTGGCGAATTTGAATTATGCGCAAATCTGGGCTTGGTTAAACTATTAGGTTTTCCTGTCCCTGCTGATGGATTTCCTCCGGAAACAAAATTCACCTCCGAAGGAGCCAATGCAGCAGGTATGGTAATCGTTAATATCGGAGCTGATTATTTTATTCAGACAAATGGAGTTGTTTCTGATAACTACCGAATCAGATATACTTTCAAGAACCAATTTGGAGGTATCACTTTTAAAGAGAAATCAATCCGGATTTTTGCCAGCCCTATTGCACAGTTTACATCCTCAAATAATTGTATCATCAGTGATGTTGTATTTAAAGACCAATCACCCCCTATTACCACACCATTCCCTACTACCATTACTAATTGGCAATGGAATTTTGGAGACAATGATGTAAGTTCACTTCAGAACCCCAGTAAGAGATATGCATCTTCTGGTACATATAACGTTACGTTAAAAGTTTCCACAAGTCAGGGTTGTTCCAATATTAGCGCACCATTCACATTACGTGTTGGTGATGTTCCTGTTGTGGATTATGGATGGTCATCTATATGTAATAATGATCAGACCAAGTTTCTGGACAAGACCAATCCTGGTGCAATTAGCGTGATCGATTCATATACCTGGGATTTTGGTGATGGTTTTGTTTTGACTGGTCAAGCAGCTGGTATTGTACCTAATGGAACACATGGAGGTGCAACTTCGGGTACCGTTAAAGATCCAGATCACCAATATGCGTCTTTTGGTACCTATAATGCCAAATTGACTGTTCTTACAAACGATGGATGTAGTAATTCACTTTCACAAGTACTATTCATACTTCCATACAATACGGTAGCACCAGTGGCAAGTGCTGAATATCTTGAAGGATTTGAGACTACAGATGGAGGTTGGATAGCGGAAGCTTTTAATGCTACAAACTCAACACCATTAAATATAATTAAAAGTGAAAATAGTTGGATTTGGGGTCCACCTCAAGGAAAGACTATAACTTCGGCTGCTGGCGGTACCAATGTTTGGTGGACTGGAAACAACGCAAATACATACTTTTCAAATGAAAACTCAGTAGTAAATGGGCCTTGTTTCAATTTAACACAACTGAAAAGACCTATGGTTGCTTTAGACTATTTTTCAGATGCTGAAAACAATCTGGATGGTGCTGTGCTTCAATATTCAACAGATGGTGGTCTCATCTGGAAGATTGTAGGCCCTCCGGAAGGTCTGCTAAATCGTGATGCAGGAATAAACTGGTTTAATGGGCAAGGTATTTTTTCAAGACCAGGTTCGCAACAAGTTGGCCAATATGGATGGACGGAAAAGCAGAGTGCTTGGAAAAATGCTCGCTTTACTTTGGATATGGTGCCCGCAACAGAAAGGAGTCAGGTTAGGATACGGATGGCCTTTAGCAGTAACGATGGTAATGCATCCGGAAATACGTTTGATGGATTTGCCTTTGATAATTTCTTTGTAGGTGAGAAGAAAAGGAATGTATTGGTAGAGCATTTTACAACCTCTTCTCTGAAATCAAGTGTTGATGCTGATATTTATTTAAATACCTTGTTACAAGACCAGATTACACCGGATCATCGGCAGGTTTCTGATTTCTACAATATTCAATATCATACTAACTTTTTCGGGATAGATTTTCTCAACAGAGATAACCCTATTGACCCTGCAGCACGTGCTTTATATTATGGGGTTTCTCAACCACCCTATTCAATCATGGATGGCCTTCTTATTCCTAATAAGTTCACCGGTGTTACCTATGAGTTAAATAAAGTAGAGATTGATAGAAGGGCCCTGGTTGATCCTCAATTTGAGTTGACTTTAGATACGATCGCAACGAATAACAATAGAACCATGAGTGTGCAGTTAACGATCAAAGCGAAGACAGCGATGAGTGTTCCACTGGTAGCTCATGTTGCTTTATTAGAAGAGGATGTTATTATTCCAAATGTTGGTGTGTTCAAAAATGTTTTGCGTAAGCAACTATTTGGAAGTGATGGTGAGACGATCAACGTACCTTTCATTAAGGATCAGAGTGTAATTAAATCCAGGTTAGATGTTGATATTAACACAACCATAGTAGATCCTTCAAAATTGTTATTGGTGGGAATTATTCAGGATAAGAATTCGAAAGAAATATATCAAAGTGTAGTGGTAAAAGCGCCCAAGAAGAATGGAGCGCCAATCGTTGGTGTTAAGGATAATAACCCAGTTGCACTTATTAACTTAAATAGCATTCAGATTTTCCCTAATCCCGCCAATGGTGAGTTTAACTTTGGTATTCCAGGCGAGGTTCATCCTGACACACAATGGAAAATTATTGATCTACGGGGTATTTCAGTGTTACAAGGAGATTTTACAAAATCATTCAATGGACTTTTATCGGTGGACGTGTCTTCTCTGTCGAATGAATTGTATTACATTGTTATCGATGGTCCAGGTGGGTATTCTGTAAGAAAGAAATTAATGGTTATGAATAGGAACTGATTTTAGTTTCAATAGCATTAAGGGTTTCTTGTAATTCAGAACTGATTTCTTTAGAAAGCTTATTGACCAACCATGGATTTTTATGACTTTTCGCTTCCTCTTCAAGCGTCACGATTTTATCCTTTAAGTGGTGAACACCTAATAAAGTGATACTCGGCTTTATTTTATGTGCTACTCTGGCCAACTCGATCCAGTTTTCATTTTCTGAATAGTTGTTTAAATCTTGGATACTGGTTGGTATTGATTTTAAAAAAGCTTCAGCGATTTCTATGATAAAACTTTTGTTATTGCCGGATACTTGTTCGAGATAACTAAAGTCTACCTTATCATTTTGTTTAATTTTTATTTGATTGCTTTCGGTTTTATTGACACTTATTTTGTCGCCAAGATATTTGTCTAGTATTTTTAGTAGGTCGTCTTGAGTGAAGGGTTTTGTTAAGCAATCATTCATTCCAATTGAAATACAGATATCAACAGCTTTCTGTGTGGCATTGGCGGTTAAGGCAATGATTGGGATTTTACTTTTTTCATTTTTCCAACTACGGATTACTTTAGTCGCTTCAAAGCCATCCATAACTGGCATTTGAATATCCATGAGGATCAGATCAAAATGAAAATTTTTAATTTTTTCAATAGCTACTTCACCATTTTCAGCGGTATCAAAGGGACAACCCCACATTTTAAGAATACTTCCTGCATATAATCGATTTATATCATTGTCTTCAACCAATAAGATTGATGCGTTCTTTAATGGATGTATTTTGCTTACCGTGATTTTTTCTTTGTTTGTTTGTTGATCTTTTGCTCCTATTTTATAGGGGATGATTACTGTAAAGGTAGAGCCTTCATTCTCTTGGCTTGATACCTTAATGGATCCGTGTTGTAGCTGTACCAATTGACGGACAATGGTTAGTCCTAAGCCTGTTCCGCCATACTTACGAGTAACACTTGCATCGGCCTGACTAAAACTCTCAAAAATGGTTTTTAGTTTTGATTTAGGTATTCCGATGCCAGTGTCTTTGATTTCAAACTTTAAGTGGTAGTCTTTGCTTATTATTTTTTCTAGGCCTACTGAAATTTTAATTGAGCCCTGATGGGTGAATTTAAGAGCATTACTGATCAGGTTAATTAAAATCTGATTTAGCCGAACAGGATCTCCAATTAATAACTCTGGAATTTTAGGATCCATTTTGTACTCTAACATGACCCCCTTTTCATGCGATTGCAACCGGAAGGTGTCAACCAGTGAGCGTATGGTTTCGTCCAGATTGAAATTTATTTTTTCGAATTTCAGTTTTCCAGATTCTATCGATGCCAGATCCAGGATGTCGTTAATAATTACCTTCAGGTTTTCTGCGGCCGTTTTAATTGCCTTTAGATATAAGGTCTGATCTTCTGCTGTTGGATTTTGGTTTAACAAATCAGCCATGCCAGCAATGCCGTTAATGGGTGTTCTTATTTCATGGCTGATGTTCGCTAAAAACAACTCTTTAGTCTTTTGGGCACGCATTAGTTCTTCAGCAACTTTTTTTCTTTGCGAAATATCGCGGCAGTCCAAAATGAGACCATTCAATCCATCTTTTTGTTTTAGATTGATCGAATTGAATTCAAAGAATTTATAGGACTTATCTTTGCACATGAACTGAAATTCAACAGCTTCTGTAAAACGTCTTTGGGTGCTTATCTGGAATTCCTTTTTAAAATCGGAACGTATCGAGGGCTCGATATAATCAAAAAAGTTTTTGCCTATTAGGTTCGATTCTTTGTATCCCAGTTCTCTGGTAGAATTATTACAATAAAGAATGAGTCCTTCATAGTTTACAATAAAGATGATGTCAGAACCCTCTTCAACAACGGACTTATAAAACAGTCCTTTTTTAACATATTCAGAAAGAGATTTCATTATTAACCCTTAGCAAATTTAAATTCCTGCTGCTTCCATTTCTTTCAGGTAACGGTAGATGGAAGATTTACCGATGTCTAATTTGAGAGCAACCTCCAATACATTGTTATCATATTTGTTTAGGTAGCTACGAATAATGCGAAAGGTGTATGACTCCAGGGTCATTTCTTTTAGTAGGAAGTTTTCCTCATCAAGAATGGAATTAAAAGTAATGTCTTTAGCTTGAATTTCTCCATCATCGGCCATCACAGCGGCAAGGTCCATCACTGATTTCAATTCACGAACATTACCGGGGAAGTGGTATTTTAAAAGTTTCTCTTGTGCTTCACTGCTGATTTTAAATTTCCTCATCTCATTCTCCCTGGCAAATTGATCCAAAAAATGCTTGGCTAAAATAATTATGTCTTGTCCTCGGTCGCGAAGTGGGGGGAGGTGAATAGGAAGGCCCAATAATCGATAGAATAAATCTTCCCTAAATCTTCCAGCCTTTACTTCTTCATGCAAATTGCGATGTGTGGCTACAATTACTCGCACGTCCAATTTAATCACTTGGTTGCTTCCTATGCGAGTCAGTTCCTTTTCCTGTAAAACCCGGAGTAATTTTGATTGAAGGCTCAAATCCATTTCGCCAATCTCATCCAGAAAAATGGTGCCGGCTTCTGCCTCTTCAAATTTCCCTATTCGTCTGGTAATGGCACCGGTAAAAGCCCCTTTTTCATGCCCAAACAACTCGCTTTCTATTAGGTCTTTTGGAATAGCCGCAACATTTACAGCAACGAACGGTTTGTTTTTCTTTTTTGAATTGAAGTGTATTGCTTTTGCAACGAGTTCTTTTCCGGTGCCTGTTTCTCCGGTTATCGATACAGTGATTTGTGTTTTAACGGCTCTTTCAAGAAGTTCAAACACTTTCTTTATAACCGGGCTTGATCCGATTATACTTTTCTCGAACTCGTATTTGACATTGATTTCTTGCTTTAGTCTGCCAATTTCCTTGATCAGAGAAGACTTGTTGCGGGCATTTTTAATGGAGTTTAAAATACGGTCTTTTGCGTCTTCATCTTTGGAGATGTAGTCAAAAGCTCCACCTTTCAGGAGTTCTACGGCTGTTCCTATCTTTTCCTGGGCCGAAACGATAATGACACTTATATCTGGATCAAATTCTCTGATTGACTGAAGTACTTTTTCACCCGGCATGTCGGGTAAGGTATAGTCGAGTGTAATTACCGTTGGTTTTTTATGTAACTGAGCGAGGCAGTCTTTACCATTGGAGAAAAACTCAGTATCAAAATCAGGATTTAGACTCAATACATATTTAAGAAACTTTGTATAAGCGGGGTCGTCTTCTATAACAAAGATTTTGACCTGATCATTTACAGACATATATTATAAATTCGCCTAATGGTCAGTTTAAATTATTTGGTTAAATTAATAAAAATTTGATTTAAACTGACGTGTTTCATACATGATATTAAATTTTAAATGATTTTCAATGATTCCGGAATTTAATTCTCTTTCGTCAACCGAAATTGAACTTATGCACAAAGCGCCTGTCATGGTGTGCATACTAGTTGCCGGAGCAGATGGTCATGTCGATCAAAGTGAAATAGCGAAGGCAATAACGTTTGCAACCAAAAGAGCCGGTAAGTCAAAGTTAGTGAACTATTATAAGGAGGTGGGTAATGATTTTGAGGATAAGATAAAGATTGTAATGATGGGGTTCCCAGCGAAAGAAAAGGAAAGAGCACCTAAGATAATTGCCGAATTAAGTCACTTAAATGATATTCTCAGGAAACTTGACAAAGGATTTATTGTGGAGTTTTTTAAAAGTTTAAAAGACGTTGCTTTGGAAATCGCCCAATCGTCAGGAGGAGTACTTGGTTTAATGTCGGTAGGCGAGGAAGAAGCCCGATACCTTGCCTTGGATATGATTAATGATCCTTCAACCTTCTAATTTTACAGGATGCGTAATTCGAATGAGGAGTTATTCGGTAGTTCGGTAGTACCGTTCCGTATCGTGTTTTTGATGTGGTTGGTTTTTAGCATTCAGTTTTTTACTGGATTTGATTTTGGATTTTTAGGTATAAGACCGCGCAATGCATTTGGGCTCATTGGTATTTTTACGGCACCTATTATCCATGGCAATTATCAACATGTACTTTCAAATACTTTTCCGCTTCTGTTTCTAGGGTCAGTTCTTTATTTTTTTTATGAGAGGATAGGCGGCATCGTATTTTTCCGGTGTTACTTCTATACTAATATTCTTGTTTGGTTGCTAAGTCCCCGCGACTCCTATCACATTGGTGCTAGTGGTCTTGTTTACGGCATTACTTCATTTCTTATCTTTTTCGGATTGATACGTCAGGACTTTATTTCTCTTTTTGTAGCCGTATTTGTCTTATTTATTTATGGAGGCGCTTTCCTTTATGGAGTTATGCCGGCAGATCCTCGTATATCGTGGGAAGCTCATTTGGCCGGGGCGTTGGTTGGAGCCGTTACGGCATTTAACTTAGCGCCCAAAAGGAAAATAAGATAATGGATGTAGCAGCAAAAAAAGTGTGGGCAAATATTAAAGCCAGAAAGTTTGAACCAGTATATATACTACAAGGAGAAGAGACCTACTACATAGATCTGATATCCAATTATATAGAGTTAAATGCATTAAGTGATTCTGAAAAAGGATTCAATCAGGTGGTTGTATATGGTAAAGATGTTACAGTAGCTACCATTTTAACTCATGCCAAGCGATTTCCGATGATGTCTGATAAACAAGTGGTGATCGTAAAAGAGGCTCAGGATATACAAGACTTGAATAAAGAAGTTGGGGCAAAGCTGCTTATGTCATATTTAACTAATCCCTTGCCATCAACAATTCTGGTGTTATGTCACAAACACAAGACATTAGATAAAAGAAAGGAATTAGGAAAAAAAGCGGATCAGTTGGCTGTTTCACTCACTTTTAAAAAGCCTTATGAGAATCAACTAGGGGAATTTATAGCTGATTACGTAGCTGAAAAAGGATTTGGAATAGAGGATGCAGCAATAAGGATACTGGCAGAGTATGTAGGTAATGATTTGAATAGATTGGCAAATGAAATTGACAAAGTATTAATTGATTCAGTAAAAGGAACTGCCATTAAATCTGAGACTGTTATGAGTCGGGTGGGCATCAGTAAAGAATACAATATTTTCGAACTACAAAAAGCATTCGTAACAAAGGATACCTTTCAGGCCGCCAAGATAGCATCCTACTTTGCACGAAACACAAAGAAGAATCCGGTCATCCCTATGGTGGCATTTTTGTATTCATTTTTTAGTAAACTTTTGGTGGCGAGTACACTATCCGATACATCTGATAAAGGATTAGTTACTGCATTAAAAATCAGTCCTTTTGCTGCCCGAGATTATAGTAGCGCTTCTAAACGTTATCCGGCTGGTAAAATTATTGATAATATCTCCTTGCTTAAAGAAGCTGATCTTAAACTTAAGGGTGTGAACAGCGGAAGTATTGAGGAAGGAGAGATACTGAAGGAACTGGTTTTTCGTCTGATGTAGATACCAGAAATCCAACCTGATTATTTCTCTGTTCATCGAGAATAGACTACCTCCTTATAATAATCATGAAAAAGGAATACTGATTATTCGAAATAGATTCAGTAATTTTGAAGATAAGCAGGATAATCAAGTCCAATTTTTTAAACATAACCCTGCAATATTTTTTTATATTTTCTGTTTTACGAAAAAACTTTGAATGAAGAGTTATAGTATTCTTCTCGTTTCAGTGTTAGTTGCCGTTACTTCCTATTCACAGAATCTGCTTTCGCAACAGCAGACAGAAAGGAAATTTAGCCAAGGCCTAGAATTGTTAGATCACAAACAGTATGGTGCTGCCAGAGAAGTCTTCTCTGAGTTTATAGTTGCTACACCTTCAGCGGATGTAAGGCGTGCCGATGCTGAATATTATGTAGCATTTTGTGCACTCAATTTGTATCATGGAGATGCCGAAAAACAGATTGAATCTTTCATTGATCATTATCCCAAGCACCCCAAGTCGATAACGGCCAATTATGACCTGGCTAACTTTTATTATAATGAGAAGAATTATAAAAAGGCATCTTTATTTTATTCGAAAGTTGATTTTAGCGGATTGAATGCCGAACAACAAAACAACGGAAGATTCCGATGGGGATATAGCTTGTTCAATCTGAAATCCTTGAAAGAGTCACTTAGCCAATTCAACAATATAAAATCCATTGGTGGTCTCTACGGTCCGGCAGCTAGTTATTATTCCGGATTTATTGAATATAGTCAGGCCGACTATTTTTCTGCGCTCACTGATCTAAAGCGAGCTGAACAGAATGAGGCATATGCCAAAGTAGTTCCTTATATGATCGCTAATGTGTATAACAAGCAACTGGCTTATGATGAATTACTTGCCTACGCCCGAGCCGTGGAAGGGAAGGAAGGCATCACCAATAAGGAAGAGATTGCACTTCTTTCTGCGGAAGCATATTATAAGAAAGGTGATTTCAAAAATTCACTCACGGGTTATAATCAATACCTGACAGGTCGCGAAGAGAAGGCGGATAAGGGAGTATTGCTACGGGCGGGGTATGCTGCTTTTACGTTGGGAGAAGATGCCGTTGCAATGAAATATCTTAAATCGTCATTTGCAGATACCGATTCAGTAGGTTTTTATTCTTCCTATTATCTGGGCGCACTTTACCTGAAGCAGAACCAAAAGCCCATGGCCCTTACCGCATTTGATATTGCCCGAAAGTTTCCTTTCGACCAGAAATTAGTGGAAGAGAGTACCTATCAGTTTGCCAAGATTTCATACGACATGGGGCGCCCTGATCAGGCAATTGCTGAATTTGAAAAGATGCTGATTAAGTTTCCCAACAGTTCCCATACTGATGAGATAAAAGAATTACTTTCTCAAGCTTATGTTAATGCCTCAAACTATAATAAGGCGATAGAATACATTGAAGCATTGCCCCGTAAGAGCCCTGCGATCGAGAGAGCCTTTCAAAAGGCAACATTATTGAAAGGCGTTGAACTCTTTAATAAGGAGGACTACCCACTTGCGGTTGAGTACTTTGAAAAATCTCTGAAGTATCCTGTGGATCAAACCTATCTGGCAGAAGCAAGTTTTTGGAATGGTGAAGCCTATTCTATTGGAAAAAAATACGAACAAGGGGCAGAAAATTATTTGCGCATTATTGGGATTTCAGGACTGGCTAATCAAGACTTGATTTTAAAAGCCAGGTATGGTTTAGGTTATGCGTATTTCAATTTACAACAGTATGAACGTGCCTTATTCAACTTTAAAGAGTTTGTAAATAAATCTCCACGCACGCAGGTTAATCTGGCGGATGGCATCTTACGACTTGCGGATTGTTATTACGTAAGTAAGTCGTATCCGGATGCGCTCACTAATTACAGGAGGGTCACACAAATGAATTCTTCGGATGCTGATTACGCCCATTTGCATGCAGGCATAATTCTTGGAATAACGAGCAAGTATTCGGAGGCAATTATTGAATTGGATAAGGTGATAAAAGACTACCCAAAATCAGGAGTGTATGACGAGGCATTATTCCGCAAGGCTCAATTGGATTTCGAGCAAGGAAATTACTCTCCGGCTGTTGATAGTTATTCAAAACTAATTAACGACAATCCTTCCTCGCGCTTTACCCCCTATGCCTATACCAGAAGAGCGGCATCCTATTATAATTTGAAGCAGTATGATAAGACTGCCCAGGATTATATTACGGTGATAGAAAATTATCCAAACCATCCGGCTGGTAGTGATATAATACTGCAATTGCAGGAAGCGCTAAATCTTACTGGACGTTCTGCTGATTTCGATAAATATTTTAGTCAGATGAAGAGTGCCAATCCTGATGCCAAAGGAATTGAATCGGTAGAATTTGAGTCCGCAAAAAATCTTTACTTCAATCAGGATTATCAGCGGGCCATTCAGCGACTTGCCTTGTATGTTAATTCGTACCCAGAGTCTTCGCAAGTAAGTGAAGCCAGATATTACGAGGCTGAATCGTATTATCGTTTAAAGGAGTTCGATAAAGCACTGGTTATCTATAAAGACATCGCTTCTGATAAAACCTTTTTGTTTGCTAATAAAGTGATTGGACGTATGGCGGAACTGGAGTTCAAGTTTGGTCGCTATGAACGGGCCATTCCTTATTTCCATCAATTGGCAAGATTAGCGGGTAATAAGAAAGAACAATATAGTGCATGGTCTGGCTTAATGGAATCACACTATCTTCTTGCTCAATATGATTCTACTACCGAATACGCACAAATTATTTTGGAAAAAGGAAATGTGAATGCAGGTGCTCAAAATAGGGCATCCCTTTATTTGGGAAAGGCAGCTATGGCCAAAGGAGACTACGATCTTGCACAAGATGAATTTTTGAATACGCTTAATTCTGCTCATGACGAATATGGTGCTGAAGCCAAATATTTATTAGGTGAAATTCAATACTTAAGCAAACAACATAAACAGTGTTATGAAACGTTGGTAAGCTTGAACAGTGATTTTGCAGCTTATCCCAATTGGGTAGGTAAGTCCTTCTTGCTTTTGGTTGATAATTATCTTGCTATGGGCGATACTTTTCAGGCGAAAGGCACTCTTAATTCGTTAATCGATAATTTTCCTCAAGAGAACATTAAAGCATTGGCCAGAGAAAAGTTAAAGAAGATAACAGGTGAAGAATTCAATAACAAAAAACAATTGAAGGCTGATTCAGTCGATAATTAAACGAGCTTCTGAATGATGATTAATGGAATAAAAATATTTAAGTACCTCACACTACTGGCAAGCCTGGTTGGTGTAAGTATTATTACAGTGGCCCAGGAGAAAGAAAAAGAGAAGTGGGGGGAAGGAGAAATTGAGAAAGTGGAGATAGAGATTGTAAAGGAACGTCAAATTGTGTTACCAAAAGCAAATCGCAATTTTGAAAAAGTACCACCGCGCCCTGTGGAACCAATTAAGCCTGAGATCACGTATGACTTTAAAAATTTAAGTTTTAGAACGGGAGATTATACTCCATCCATCAGACCACTCCGCCTTCAACAAGAGCCTATTTCAAAATTATATGGCAATTATATAAGTGCAGGATTTGGTAATTATTTGTCACCATTGTTTGAGGCATATCTTACAAACAAGCGAAGTAAAGATAAATTTTATGGACTGAAATTTAGTCATCATAGTTTTGGTAAAGGCCCTGTTGACGATAAGAATTCGGCAAGTGGTAATTCAGAGCTTTCTTTATTTGGTAAGACTTTTAGCCGCTATGTTACCACCGGTGGTTTTTTGAAATACGAAAATTTTATGAATCATTTTTACGGCTACAAAAGTGATCCTACAGCTAACATGTCATCGGTAAAGCAAGCCTACACCATTGTAAGTCTTGGTGGGGAAGTAGAGAATCCTAAAAATGCGGACTTTAATTATAAATTAAAGGGTGGCTTCAGTTATCTGGACGACCGTCTTAAAGCTTCTGAAAGTGAAGTGAGTCTTGCGTTTCAAAGTGATTATAACTTTACAGAGGAAAATAAATTCATTATCAATTCAGAATACTATTTAATTTCCAGAAAAGATGAATTAGTGGAGGCCAAACCCAGGCATATTTTTAAAGTAAAACCGGCCTACCAGTTTTCACTTGTCGATAATTTAAAATTCACTGCGGGCCTCAATGTTGCATTAGAGAATGATACGATCGGAAAAAGTAAAGCCTATCACGTATATCCCAATGTAAAAGCAGAATATCAATTAAGTAAATCAGTGGAGGCCTATGCCGCCATAACAGGAGATGTTGATAAAGTTTCACTTCATACTATGGCGCGTGAAAACCCCTGGCTTGATGCGAATATTGGTATTTTTAATACTAATCGCACCATAGAATTCTTAGGTGGACTAAAAGGAAAGTTAGGTAGTAAGGTTGCTTTTGGTACCGGTGTATCTCTGGCAAATCTTAAAGACTTGTATTTTTACAAGAATAATACTTCCGACCGGGCACGTTTTGTAACGGTGTTTGATGATGGAAATACTCAACGCACAAATTTGTTTGGCGAATTAAGTTTTTCACAAACCGAAAAAATTAGACTTTCTCTTCGTGGAGATATGTTCAGCTATTCAACGGATAAAGTGGAAGCGGCATGGCACAGGCCAACATATAGAGTGGCGTTAAATTCTTCATTTAATGTAGTTGACAAATTCTTAATCAATGCAGATTTAATGACGCAGGGTGGAGCAAAAGCTTACAATGTAGATTCGAATACGATTGTAACACTAAACCCTGCTGTAGATTTAAATGTTAGGCTGAATTACTTTGTGTCAACGCAATTCTCAGTGTTTGTTAAGGGAAGTAATCTGTTAGCCAACGAGTATCAGTTATATTTGAATTACCCGGTGCGTGGCATGCAAATCTTAGGAGGGCTTACCTATGTATTTTAACGATAGTTTAATTTAAGGAAATTCCGTTATTTTTGTATAGTACTGAAACAAAATCAAATCATGGCAAAACGTAAAGATAATCCCGAAAATACAGATGAAAATCTAAGTGAAGGCAACAACGGTGACGATAATTTTGGTCTACCGGATATCGAATACAAACCGCTGGATACCGCTTCTGACCCAGCATCAGGGATAAGTGAAGAAAACGTAATTCAAAATACCGATGCGGAACAGAAAGATACCAATTATTCTTATACACCGGTAGAGGAACCCAAATCAAAGGCATCAGTTGTCATCACGGTTATCATTGGTATTGTATTGATTGCTTCTGCATTTTTGTATTATCAGTATGTGTATAAACCGAGTGCCGAAAAGGCTAAAAAAGAACAACTTGCCAAAGAGGCAACTGATAAAAAGCAGAAAGAGGAAGCAGCCCGATTAGCTAAAGAAAAGGAAGAAGCAGAGCGTTTAAGAATTGAAGCGGAGAAAGCGGCAGCAGCCAATATGACTCCAGCAGAAGGGACCGTTGAAATACTAAATGCACGTACTGGCCGTTATTACGTAGTTGTTTCAAGTGCTATCGATGATGATTTAACGATGGATTATGCTAAAAAATTAAGTGCCGATGGTACCAGCATCAAGATTATTCCTCCATTTGGAAAGTCTACATTTTATCGCTTAACCATTGGTAATTATGATTCATTTGCCGAGGCTCAAACAAATGCCGATGCTGTAAAAGCAAAATATGGAGAAAGCGTTTGGGTAATCAAATATTGATAAGGATTATTTTTAATAGACACCATTTTTTAAACGTATGATGTTAGCCCAGATTGTTTCTGACACACCGATAGCTACGCCTGATCAAGCGATTTCCATGTGGGAATTGGCATTGGCAGGTGGCCCTTTAATGATCCCGCTTGTGATTTGTTCTGTCATTGCAGTGTATATTTTTGTTGAAAGACTACGTACCATTAATAAAGCAAACGTAAGTTCAGATGCCTTCATGGGCAGAATAAAGGAATTAGTTTTAAAAGGTGATATTAATGGAGCTAAAATGCTGTGTTCACAGCATGATACTCCTGTCGCACGCATGATTGAGAAAGGTGTTGCCCGCATCGGAAGTCCATTAAAGAACATTGAAGCCTCCATAGAGAATGTGGGTAAAATTGAAGTATTTCGATTAGAGAAAAATCTTTCCGTGTTAGCTACTATTGCAGGTGCTGCTCCAATGATTGGTTTTTTAGGAACTGTAATAGGTATGGTGGGCGCATTCATTGCTATCGCTCAGGAAGAAGGATCTGTGAGTCCTAAACTTTTAGCCGATGGAATTTATACGGCCATGGTTACCACGGTAGCCGGATTGATTGTTGGTATTATTGCCTACTTGGGATATAACTTTCTGGTAACGCGTGTTTCGAAAGTGGTGCATAGAATGGAATATTCTTCTATTGAGTTTATTGATCTTTTGCAAGAGCCGAGATAAATAATGAATATTCAAACAAGAAATAAAGTTGATGCAGCGTTTAGCATGGCGTCTATGACAGACCTTATATTTCTGTTATTGATATTTTTTATGCTCACGTCTTCCTTTGTTACACCATCAGGGTTGCCGGTAAATCTACCCTCTAGTGTGGCAAGCACCATTGAGGTGCAAAAAGTTTCGGTAACAGTTACCAAAGATTTGCAATTTTATGTCAATGACAAGAAGGTTACAAAATCTACCCTGGAGGGTGAACTAAAAAGTAGATTGGCTGGTACTAAGGGCGTGGTTGTATTACATATTGATGAGAGTGTGCCAACCCGTGAAATGGTTTTTGTGGCAGGAATGGCGACAAAACTAGAAGCGAAGGTTTCAATCGCAACAAAACCAAAATAGAATGCGCGAGCAACAGGAAAAGAAAGACAAAACAATAGCGATGATTACCTCTGTAGGTATTCATGGGCTTTTGTTATTGGCTTTTATGCTCATGATGGCATGGCGGGCACCGAATCCTCCGCTCCCTGAATATGGTATCGAACTTAATTTCGGTATGGATGAACAAGGGGGTGGGGAAATTCAACCAGAAACATCACCGGGTGAACCGCAGGCCGAAGAGGAGAATCAACAAGAAGATACCTCTGAACCTGTTCAGGAAGAAGTTGTTTCTGAAAAGCCTGTTGAACAAGTAGTTTCTAAAGTAGAGAGTCCCGTTGTAGTAAAAGAGGAAGTTAAAGAAACTAAGAAGGAAATTGTCAAAGAAAAGCCCGTAGAAACAAAGGTCAAGGACACTCCCAAGGAAGAAGTAAAAAAACTGGATAAGGAAGTTAAAGTAGCTGAAGAAAAAGGTACAGAAACGAAAAAGGGAGATAATACTTCTAGTCAGGGTGATGACAAAGGGAAGGTAGGAGATAAAGGTAGCCCTGAAGGGAAGCTAGATGCAAAAGCACTTTACGGTCAGCAAGGTGGTGGAGGCGGTGGAGATGGTTTTGGTCTTTCCATGTCAGGATGGGTGTGGGCCGACAATCCACAAGTACCAAATCTTCCAGACAATGAAGATGGCCGTATCGAGTTTGAGATAGAATGCGATGAAAATGGTGACATTATAGGAATTCAAACTATTCAACGCGGCCTTAGTCCACGTGCTGAGCAGTTGCTCAAAGATGAGATTAGAAAAAACTCGCTGGTAAGAACTTCAGCTGGCAAAGCTCCCGAGCGATCAAAGGGAAGGGTAGTCTTCATTCTGAAGACGAAATAAACTACTCTATAATAATCAAATAATAATTCTTCTTGCCTTTTTGGGCTAAAAGGTATTTGCTTTGAAGTAATTCAAATGAAGGCTTCTGTGCAGGATCCATCAATTTTATTTTGTTGATACTCACCCCACCACCTTGAATCATTTTTCGAGCTTCGCCTTTTGACGGAAATATTTTTGATTGAGTGGTCTCTGATAATAAGTCAGTCACACTGGTACAAATATCAAGTGAAGACCTGCTGATGGTTACCTGAGGAACCCCTTCAAACACGGCCAACAACGTGTCTTCATCCAAAGATTGTAAGTCTTCTGTTACCGAGTTGCCAAACAAAATAGAGGAGGCCTTAATAGCAGCATCGTAATCGGCCTGAGAATGAACTCTTAAAGTGATATCCTTCGCTAGCTCAATCTGTAGTTTTCGTAAATGTGGAGCAAGGTTGTGCTCCGTGGTGATACTCTCTATTTCTTCTTTTGATCGCTGTGTAAATATTTTAATGAAACTGGCAGCATCTTCATCTGACGTGTTAAGCCAGTATTGGTAGAATTTGTATGGGGATGTTTTTTTAGGGTCGAGCCATACATTGCCCCCTTCTGTTTTCCCAAACTTAGTACCATCCGCTTTTTTAATGAGTTGTGTCGTCAATGCGTAGGCTTCTCCATTCTCTTTTCTGCGGATAAGTTCTGTGCCCGTCACAATATTTCCCCATTGGTCTGAGCCACCCATTTGTAGCTTGCAAGTTTTGTTTTTGTAAAGCCAATAGAAGTCATAACCTTGTACGAGTTGATACGTGAACTCCGTAAAGGACAGACCAGCCTCAAGACGCTTCTGTACGGAGTCTTTGGCCATCATGTAGTTTACTGTAATATGTTTGCCAACATCTCTTATAAAATCGAGGAATGTAAAGTTTTTAAACCAGTCATAATTGTTAACCATTTCTGCCGAATTGGTTCCTTTTGAAAAATCGAGAAATTTTTCAAGCTGCTTTTTCACGCATGATTCATTGTGCCTTAGCACCTCTTCGGAGAGAAGGTTTCGTTCTGCCGATTTGCCCGATGGATCACCAACCATACCAGTAGCACCACCTACGAGGGCAAAAGGTTTATGACCGCATTGTTGAAATTGCAGTAAGGTCATAATTTGTACTAAGTGACCTATGTGTAGCGAATCAGCGGTTGGGTCAAACCCGATATAGCCGGAGGTCATTTCCTTGTTTAGCAGTTCTTCCGTGCCTGGCATAATGTCGTGTATCATTCCGCGCCAGCGTAGTTCTTCAACAAAATTCTTCTTCATTACAGGATTTAAAACGTCAAATATAAGGGTACTTGACCTATTATGGAGTAGGAGAACGAGGATAAAAGTAATCGACTTTTGGATTCAGGAAACCATTTTTATCCGCTTCCATTTTTACAAAAGAAAAATGTATCATTGAGAAAATTTATAATCACTCGTATATGCAACAACCAGACACACTCAATATGGTGGCAGAATTCCACCGTACCTTTAAACATCCTATTTTGTCAAATCCTGCTATTCCAGAGGAAAACAGGTGCAAACTAAGAATTGCTCTGATTGCCGAGGAGTTGAAAGAAATGGAGGTGGCCATATTGGAGAATGATCTAGTGGGTGTGGCTGATGCATTGTGTGATATTCAGTATGTATTGTCAGGAGCCATTCTTGAATTTGGTCTGGCTGATAAATTCAAAGCATTATTTGAGGAGGTTCAAAGATCAAATATGAGTAAAGCCTGTGTTTCGGAAGTTGAGGCAAATAAGACGGTGCAACATTATAAAACGAAGGATGGCACGGAATGCTATTTCAAACAGGAAGGTGATAAGTGGCTGGTCTATCGCAAGTCAGATAATAAAACTATTAAATCAATAAACTATTCACCAGCTGATTTGGAAGGTATATTGAATAGATAAGTTAAACGTAAAACTCAAGTTGAAATACAACATCCTGGCCTTTTAATGGCATTGGGGTGATTGCTAATATAGGTAATTCGTTGTATGCTTTGATAAATTCAGAGCGGCTGATGCGTAATTTACTTACACCTGGTTTTATCATATGATATTGCATCCTGCCAGATTTATTTGCAGTAGCGGAATATAAAAACTGATAGTGAATAGGTATTGGTGATGGAATGTACTTCATGATCGGGTTAAGGAATACGTATGATTAAAATCCCTGTACAAGTAACTATTTTGCACCAAATTATATTGAGAAAGCAAGGCGTATGCACTTTCAGGCACATACTGGAAATTTGCCTCATATTCTTCAATCTTTAAACATAATTCTCTTACGTAAAACCTGATTTGTTCAAGATTAAGGCATTCTTGAGGCTTTTTGAAATTCCTATTGATAAAATCTTTTAAAGCTACGTCCAGTTTAGTCTTTTCGTAATCAGTCATAATTTTGTGTATTATTGCACAATTATAATAC
>CAYGGY010000065.1:0-27832 GCA_964349405.1 uncultured Ohtaekwangia sp.
TGTGGCTAGGCGATGTGTTGGGTATAAAATGGATTAGACAAGAACCAAATAAATTTAAGAAAGTGGCTAAAGTGATTACTTTCTTATTGGTGGGGATTATCCTGGTGATTATTTATTTTGTGCTCATTTCTTGAAAGAGCAAACCAGAAATACATTCTTTCCTTTTTTTAGCGAAATCTTCGCTAATCATTCGCGTATAAAATGCTATTTCAAAATAAATTCCTTTTAATCGTGGAGTCCGAAGCGAGGCTCCGCGTGGAAGGACTTGCTGATAGGTAAACGATGTGGCGCAATTTTTAATAAGTAATACCGACAAACAAATATGAGACACCAAATTGTCAAAATAATATTTCTCTTGACAGTATTTTCAGGACTGACAGGTTGTGGAGATAAATTAGAACAAAAAGGTTTTGCCGTTACATCAATAAGAAATAAAGAAGAGCCCAAAGTTGATGGAATCTCAAAAGACTCATTGATTTTTCCGACAAGACCGAGTAATGTACTTTTGACAGGGAATCAAAAATATCGTTTGGTGTCAATTTATAAAGTGAATTTCAACAAAGACAGCACAACTTTTATTGGCTCAAACGATTTTCATTACAATTATGAAAACATCGGTGAAACAAATGGAAACCAGTGGAATAATAATTATTTACCAGGATTAGAAGCTGTATATGGATATAATTTGGTGAATGTGTCTCACTTCGACATAGAGAGCCAAAAGCAAAAGCTATTTTTTGAAAGACCCGTATTGATAAAGACCTTGTATTACCCTGCATTTTCAAAAGACACGTTAAATTACATGCCTATTAATCGAAATTACTTTTTGATTTCAGTCTATGACGAAGACACAAACAAAGATGGCTTTATAAATATGAACGATTTAAGACGTTTTTATTCATTCGACATAAATGCTGATAATAAAAAACCGATTGTTCCGACAAATTATTCAATCTATAAATCAGAGTATGACCCAGCAAACGATCTTGTTTACATTTTCGCGAAATGGGACAAAAATAAAAACGGACAAATTGACGAACTGGAACCTGTTAATATCTTTTGGGTTGATTTAAAAAATCCAGAAAGGACAGGAATACAATATTAAATAGAAAACAAAAATTCGCTATCAAGTAGAAGTCTTTCGTTTCGAAGACTCTACGTATTAACCATTAATTTTGTAAACTCAATCGCAGAGATCGAAGTATGACTTTGCGTTGAAAGAAAGAAGCATCAAATTAATTGAATACAAAAAATAACTACTAAAGAACATACCATGAGATTGAAAGGAAAATCTGCCATCATTACCGGAGCTACCAGTGGCATGGGTAAAGCGATAGCGGAACGATTTGTACGTGAAGGTGCTTCTGTGATTTTAAGCGGTCGTGATGAAAAACGAGGTAGAGACATTGAAAGGTATCTCATTCAGCAGGGTGGGGGTGCTGTATTTGTTGCTGGCGATGTTACTGAAATTGAAACGAATGAATTGTTGGTGAACGAGGCGATAAGAAATTTCGGAAAGCTGGATTGCATCGTTACCAATGCGGGTAAGTTGGGTTTGGGATCGGTGACCGATATTTCATTCTCCGAATGGAATGAAACCATCAGCACCAATCTTAATGCAGTGTTTTATCTGAGTCGCTTTGCTATTCCTGAAATGCAAAAGAATGGGAAGGGCACCATCCTGGTGAATAGTTCCATTGCCGCTTTCAAAAGTTTTCCAAACCATGCCGCGTATTGTGCCAGCAAGGCTGCGCTCATCGCTCTTGTTAAAGAGATGGCATTGGATTATGGGCCGGTTATTCGTGTCAATGCAATTTGTCCGGGGCCGGTGGATACACCATTGATCTGGGATTCGGCAAAGGCATTTGATAATCCCGAAAGTATTGTTCAGCAAACAGCCAACAACACCTTAATGAAACGACTTGGAAAACCGGAAGATATCGCCTCACTCGCCTTGTTTCTGGTATCCGATGAGGCATCCTGGATCACCGGTTCGGCTTTTACTATTGATGGAGGAATACTTACCAAATAGATCTTTGATTTTTTTTGCATTGAATATTTGGACGGAAATTTATCGCATAAAAATTTCGCTTAACCTTTTTATAAATAACAAAATATTTATTTAGCGAATTTTCTATTATTGGGAATCTTTAATTAGAGCCCATTATTAACTGTTAAAATGAACCGGAAAAACTTTATTAAGTTAGCGATTGGAGGGCTTGCTACCTTTTCTGCATCTGTCGCTTATTTTTATCTAAGAGATGTTAAGTATAATCCCGGACTGGCGGAACCAACTTCGCTGAAAGCGATATGGGATTCTAAACAGATTAGAGAAATAGGAAAACAATATCTTTCTCAAATGCCCGATGAAAAAAATAAACGTACCCTGGTAGAACTTTTATCGAAAGACCTAAATAATAATAACAATGTTGTGAGTATTTCTTTGGTTAACGCAAAGATCAAACAGGATTTTGAAACTAGGAACACTGTCATTGTTAATGGTTGGATACTTTCAGTAACAGAAGCTCGTCAATGCGCACTTTTCTTCATTCAAAACAACCAGTAACTCATGCATATTGATTCAAGAAACCTTCCCGCCAACGCTATTATTGAAGGTGACATTTGTATTATTGGTGCTGGTGCTGCGGGTATTAGTATAGCGCTTGACTGGATCAATTCTGGCCACAAAGTAATACTGTTGGAAGCTGGTGGATTTGAATATGAAGACCGGGTGCAGGATATGTATAAGGGCAACGCTACGGGCCAAAAATATTATCCGTTAAGGTCAACACGTCTACACTATTTTGGTGGAACAACCGGGCATTGGGCTGGCATGTGTTCTCCGTATGATCCTATCGACTTCGTGAAAAGAGATTGGGTGCCCGAAAGCGGATGGCCTATTACACGAAAAGATCTCGATCCGTTTTATGCACGTGCTCATGAAAAATTAAAACTGGGTCCATATGAATACGATCTGAGTTATTGGCAAAAAGAAGTGCCGAACCTTACTCCATTTCCTCTGGATCCTAATGTAATTTGGAACAAGATGTGGCAGTTTAGCCAGGCCAGGTTTGGCTCCTTATATAAAGATACCATAACCAAAGCCCAGAACATTCTTCTTTACACATATGCCAACGTGGTGAACATCATTGCAAACGAAGGTGTTTCAGAAATACAGGAAGTATTGATTAAAAATTACACGGGTAAAACGCATAAGGTGAGAGCAAAACAGTTCATCTTGGCTGGTGGTGCTATTCAGAACGCACGGCTCTTACTGGCATCAAATACCCAGGCACCTAGAGGGTTGGGTAATAACTATGATATCGTTGGTCGTTATTTTATGGAACACATAGAAATAACATCGGCTGAGTTATGGCTGTTTAAGCCGATTGTTACTGATTTATATACATGGAAGTTTAATGAAACGAGGGCGCGGGCCGAGTTAGCCATTACCGAAAAGGCACAAGCAGAAAACAAAATCCTGAATGGAACAGCTTCCCTTAACTTCGGGCACCTGGCGCTATCCAGTATGGAGGCTTGGCAGAATGAAGATCCGCGTAAGGCAAGGGATAATTCACAGAAAGTATGGGATGAAGTAGATCAAGCCAGTTTGAATAAACATTCGGAGGCCATTGAACTTTATACACGCATTGAGCAATCGCCCAATCCTAATTCCCGTGTTACTATTGGATCGGATAGGGATGAACTGGGGGTTCCACTTGCCAATCTACACTGGGAATTAACCGAACTCGACAAAAGAAGCATTAGAAAAATCTACCATTTAATTGGTAAGCAAATGGGCATTGCGGGCTTAGGTCGCGTGAAGTTATTGGAGTTTTTGCGTGATGAGAATGATAACTCTTGGCCGGTAGGCACGAGCGGAGGCTGGCATCACATGGGTACGACTCGCATGAGCAATGATCCCAGAAAAGGAGTTGTGGATGCGAATTGCCAGGTTCACGGATTAAGTAACTTATATGTAGCCGGGGCGGGATGTTACCCCACGTCTGGTGCCGCTAACCCTACCTTGACGTTGGTGTCACTTTCTTTAAGGTTATCAGATTACGTAAAGGAACGGTTAAAGTCATAGGTCATAATCACGCATCTTAAATTTAATTCAGATGGATAAAAAATCATCACGTAGAAATTTTGTTAAACAGGTAACTGCCTTCAGCGTGGTTTCGTTGCCATTAGCTGCCTTGGCCGATACTAAATTGGATCATCCATCCGGTCGCTTGAAAGTGATTTGTGTGGGAGGCCATCCGGATGATCCGGAAAGCGGATGCGGTGGCACGCTGGCAAAGTTTAGTGCGGCAGGTCATGATGTAAAAGTCCTTTACCTTACGCGTGGTGAAGCTGGTATTCCGGGTAAATCTCATCAGCAAGCGGCCGACATTCGCACGAAGGAGGCCGATGCGGCATGTAAAATCCTGAAAGTAAGCCATGAGTATTTAGGGCAGGTTGATGGCGATACCATGGTAAATACTGAATGGATAAACAAGATGACGGAGTTTATGCAAAATGAAAAACCGGATTTGGTGTTTACCCAGTGGCCGATTGATTCTCATAAAGATCATCAGGTAGCTAGTTTACTTACGATGCAGGCATGGCAGCGTGCGAAGAAAAAATTCCAACTTTACTTTTATGAAGTTTGTGCTGGTGAACAAACATTATCATTTCACCCTACCGATTATGTAGATATCACAAATGAACAAGAAACCAAAAGAAAGGCGTTGTATTGTCATGTAAGCCAGGATCCTCCCGGGATCTATGCTTGTGGTCATGAGATCATGGAAAAATTTCGCGGGGTAGAAGCTGGTGTAAAGGCAGCAGAAGGTTTTGTAAAACTGAATGGAAAAAATTCTGCCTCCCTTATATAGTACTCGGTAAGTTCTTGATCGGTAATCAAAAAATAAAAAAGGGCTCGAAAGCCCTCAATGATTTTTCCTGAAATGTCAGTTAACAAAACTCTTCAAACACTTCTACCAAATGTTGCCCAATCATTTGTGCATTGCGGCCTTCAATGTGATGTCTTTCAATAAAGTGAACCAATTCACCATCTTTAAAAAGGGCAATGGCAGGTGATGAGGGAGGATAAGGTAGCGTGTATTCACGGGCTTTTGCTACGGCCTCTTTATCTACGCCTGCAAATACCGTAGTAAGGTGGTCGGGCTTCTTGCCACTTTGCTGAAGTGCCCATTTAATACCTGGACGGGCTGCACCAGCGGCACAACCACATACGGAATTGACCACCAGCAGCGTAGTGCCTTTATGGTCTTTCAATTCCTTATCTACCTCTTCGGATGTTTTAAGTTCTTTAAAGCCAGCTACGGTTAAGTCCTGGCGCATGGGAGCTACTAAAGGTTCTGGATACATAGGAGTGATTTTAGTTTTATGAATTATGATTATTTCTTTTTATTAACACTTTTACTAATGCCAAAGTTCTGATTTAATTCTCACATAAAGCCCAGTTCCAGTTTGGCCACTTCACTCATCATGTCCTGAGAGTAGGGGGGATCAAACGTCAATTCTACTTTTACACTGTTTATTCCTTCTATTTCTTTTACCTTTTGCTCTACTTCCACCGGAATCACTTCAGCGGAAGGACAGGATGGAGAGGTAAGTGTCATTAAAATAAAAACATTGTTTATAGGAAATACACTGATCTCATAAATGAGGCCTAACTCATAAACATCAACCGGAATTTCCGGATCATATACAGTCTTTAATGCGGCTATCACTTTTTCGCGAAGTTCACTTTGTGGTACTTCTGTAGTCGATTCAATATTTTCAGAGGTATCGCTCACGATGTTATTTGCTTTTTTGTTTTAAAGGCCAGTGCATACAATTTCATCTGCTTGATCATGGAGGCAAAACCATTGGAACGCTGTGTGCCAATGAATCGTTCCATGCCGATCTTATGCATAAAGTAGAGATCCGTGTTTAAAATTTCTTCCGGACTTTGCCCGTTAAAAATCCTCACCAATAAACTAACCAATCCTTTGGTGATGGCCGTGTTGCTGTCGGCTTCAAAAAACAGTTTTTCATCTTCCATCCGGGCAGTCATCCACACTTTCGACTGGCAGCCCTTCACAATATTATCGTCCGTCTTATCTTCCTCTTTCATTACTGGAAGTTTCTGACCTAACTCCATGATGTAAAATACAGTCATCTCCATGTCACCATCCAGCAGGGAGAATTCGTTGATGATTTCGTCTTGAGCTTGATGGATCGTCATGGCTTTAGAAATTTAATAATTCGTTCAATTCCTTCTGCTAATTGATCTACTTCTTCCATTGTATTGTATATAGAAAAAGAAGCACGCACGGTTCCTTCAATACTAAAACGATCCATCAAAGGTTGCGTGCAATGATGACCTGTGCGAACAGCAACACCACGCGTGTCCAGCATTTGACCAATATCAAAGTGATGAATGCCTTCGATCACAAAAGACTGTACGCCTACTTTTTCACGGGCTGTTCCAATCAATTTCACTGAAGGGATTGCTGATAATTTTTTAACCGTATACTGAAGTAACTCAGTTTCGTGAGCCGCAATAGCTTCTTTACCTAATTCGTTGATGAATTCAATCGCTTCCTTCCATGCAATCACATCAGCAATGTTGGGAGTGCCTGCTTCGAATTTATAAGGAATATCGTTGTAGGTAGTTTTAGTAAATGTGACTTCTTTGATCATTTCACCTCCCCCCATGTAGGGAGGCATTTTTTCCAAAAGTTCTTTCTTTCCGTAAAGTATGCCCGTACCGGTAGGTCCATACATTTTGTGAGATGAGATGCAATAGAAATCGCAATCCAACTTTTGAACATCTATTGGTAGATGGGCAGAGGCCTGTGCGCCATCAATTAAAACAACCGCCCCATATCGATGGGCACTGTCAATGATCTCTTTTATAGGATTGATAGTGCCAAGACTATTCGATGCATGATTAACGGATATAATTTTTGTTTTTGCTGATAATAGTTTTCGATAAGCGTCAAGATCTATTTCGCCAATATCAGTAACCGGAATAACTTTCAGGACGGCTTTTTTCTCTTCACAGATCATTTGCCAAGGCACGATGTTGGAGTGATGCTCCAGTCCGGAAATGATCACTTCGTCACCTTCTTTGAGAAAAGCTCTTCCGTAGGAGGAGGCAACCAGGTTGATGCTTTCCGTTACACCGCGTGTGAAAATAATTTCTTCAACATGCTTTGCCCCAATAAACTGCTGCATAGCATGACGGGTTTCTTCATACGCTTTGGTTGCTCTTTCGGCTAATGTGTGAATGCCACGATGGATGTTGGCGTTGTCTTTCTCGTAATACTTTGTCAACGCATCAATGACCCTTTTTGGCTTCTGATTAGTTGCCGCGTTGTCTAAGTAAACTAAAGGCTTGCCATTCACCTGTTGGTTCAAGACAGGAAACTGTATCCTGATCTTTTCAATATCCAATGGGGCCGTGGCCAGAGTGTTCATGGTTAAAAATTTTTGTGAAGCCTTTCTGCGATTAAATTATCCAAATAGGACTTCAATGTTTCGTTTTGTATAGGAGCGAGTACTTCACTGGCGAAGGCATATAACAACATGGCTTTCGCAATGGGCGCGGCAATACCACGTGACTGTAAATAAAACAATGCCTCCTCATCTAATTGACCGGTAGTGCAACCATGCGAGCATTTTACATCATCGGCCCAGATTTCCAATTGTGGCTTAGTGTTTACCGTTGCAGCATCGGAAACCAGAATATTCCTGTTCGATTGAAATGCATTCGTTTTTTGAGCATGCGGACGCACGAATATTTTTCCGTTGAATATTCCTTTGGCGTTACCATCCATAATTCCTTTATACATTTCATTACTGAATGAATTAGGCTTCTTATGATCCACGACAGTATGATTATCGGCCAGCGTATTTCCATTCAACAGATACAATCCGTAGAAATGTGATTCACAATGTTCTCCATTAATAACGATTCCCAGATTGTTTCGAACTAATTGTCCGTTTAGCGTAAGGGTAAATGTGTTCAATAGGCTGGTATCCGATTGATGGATAATGGTATTCGCTACTTGATAACTTTTTCCATTATCGTTTTGAACCTTACAATACTCCAGATGTGATGTTTCTTTTACCACCCATTCTTCAGAGAAATTGTGAAACACAGGATGAGTGCCTGTTGAATCAAATTTTTCTACGACACTTAACTGGCTACCCTTTTCAATGATACCTAAAATCCTGGTGTGGCTAATTACCTGAGTGATACTAGCATCATTCAGATGTAAAATAAAAACCGGTTTGGAAACGTTGACGTTTTCAGGAACATGAATAAATATTCCTTCCTGCCAGAAGGCGGAGTTCATCGTAGCGAACGGATCGCTTTCCGGATTAAGAATTTTATCCAGATAGGATGTAATTGTAGCATTATCCGATTTAAATGCTTCCGTTAGCGTTTTGATTTTTACTTCGCTTTCAGGGCTAATAATCTTTGAATGAGACTCTGAATAATTACCATTTACGAACACCAAAATATTAGCATCCAGGTTGGGAATCAGAAAACTGTCAATATTATCAAAGGAAGATGGAGACAACTGGGTATTCCAGTTAAAGTTTTTCTCCAGGTGTTTAGTGAGAGGAGTGAAGCGATATTCTTCGTTCTTGTTGCCTGGTAATCCAGCTTTTTCAAAGAATTCAATGGCGCTTTTGCGATGATCGGTTGCTGCAGGAAATTTCTTTTGCTGAAAATCCACAAGGATTTCGTTTCTAATATCGCGTGTTACGGTCGTACTCATATCAGGAAACAGCTACTTCATTTTTAATCCAGTCGTATCCTTTTGCTTCCAGTTCAAGGGCTAGTTCCTTGGTGCCTGACTTTACAATCTTTCCTTTATACAGCACGTGTACGAAATCAGGAACGATATAATCCAACAAACGCTGATAGTGTGTTACCACGATAACGGCATTGTTTTTTGTGCGTAGTTTGTTTACACCATTCGCAACAATGCGAAGCGCATCAATATCAAGACCGGAATCGGTTTCATCCAGTATTGCCAGTTTCGGTTCTAGCATCGCCATTTGAAAAATCTCGTTACGTTTTTTTTCACCACCCGAGAATCCTTCGTTGAGCGAACGGGTTAACAAGGATTGATCGATTTCAACCAACTTCATTTTCTCCTTCATGAGTTGGAGAAATGAAACCGCGTCCAATGCCTGTAGGCCTCTGTATTCACGAATCTGGTTAAGCGCTGTTTTCATGAAGTTAATGGTACTTACACCTGGAATTTCTACCGGATATTGAAAAGCCATAAAAATGCCTTCACGTGCACGATCTTCTGGCGTAAGATCCAAAAGGTCTTTACCTAGAAAATCGATTTCTCCACCAGTTACTTCATACTCTTCTCTTCCTGAGAGTACTGATGCGAGCGTGCTTTTGCCAGAACCGTTTGGCCCCATGATGGCATGAACTTCACCGGCATTCACTTTCAAATCAATTCCGTTTAGAATTTGTTTATCGGCAACCTTGGCTTGTAAATTTTTTATTGTAAGCATTTCTATATAATTCTTATTATTTTATTATTCACCTAAATAACATTGTGGCCGATATTGTGATAAATTATTACCCAACACTTCCTTCTAATGTCAAAGCAAGAAGTTTCTGTGCTTCTACCGCAAATTCCATGGGTAGTTGATTCAATACTTCTTTTGCATATCCATTCACAATTAAAGCAACGGCTGCTTCCTCATCAATGCCCCGCTGTAAACAATAGAAAATCTGGTCTTCACCAATTTTTGAAGTGGTGGCTTCATGCTCGATGCGTGCACTGTTGTTCTCTACATCAATGTAAGGAAATGTATGGGCACCGCATTGATCGCCCATGAGCAAGGAGTCGCACTGCGAATGGTTTCTTGCATTAGAGGCTCGTTTCATCACATGTACTTGTCCACGATAACTATTTTGTGATTTGCCAGCCGATATACCTTTGCTTACAATGCGTGAGCGAGTGTTCTTACCTATATGCACCATCTTCGTGCCCGTATCGGCTTGTTGGTAATTATTGGTTACTGCTACCGAATAGAATTCACCAACGGAAAAATCTCCTTTCAAAATGCATGAAGGATATTTCCATGTGATGGCAGAGCCGGTTTCAACTTGCGTCCATGAAATTTTAGAGCGATCCCCAAAACACATTCCTCGTTTTGTAACGAAATTGTAAATGCCTCCCTTGCCATTTTTATCTCCCGGGTACCAGTTTTGTACAGTAGAATACTTTATTTCGGCATCCTTCATGGTATATAATTCCACCACTGCTGCATGTAATTGATTCTCATCACGCATAGGAGCCGTGCACCCTTCCAGATAACTTACATAAGAGCCTTCATCTGCTATAATCAATGTTCTTTCAAATTGTCCTGTGTTGGCTGCATTGATTCGAAAGTAGGTGGATAATTCCATTGGGCATCGTACCCCTTTGGGTATGTAGCAGAACGATCCATCTGAAAAGACAGCTGAGTTAAGTGCAGCAAAATAGTTGTCGTTCATTGGAACTACTGAACCTAAATACTTTTTGATAAGCTCGGGATGTTCTTTTACAGCATCACTAAAAGAACAAAAAATAATTCCCAGTTCACTTAACTTTTCTTTGAATGTGGTAGCTACCGAAACACTATCAATTACGGCATCTACTGCAATGCCGGTTAATCTCTTTTGTTCTGTTATAGAGATACCTAACTTTTCAAAGGTCTTCACCAATTCTGGATCCACTTCATCCAGGCTGTTGAGCTTTGCTTTTTGCTTGGGAGCCGAATAATAAATTATGTCCTGATAATTGATAGCAGGGTAGGTAACGTTGTGCCATTTGGGTTCCACCATCTTTTGCCATTGCCTAAAGGCTTTGAGACGCCATTCCAATAACCATTCGGGTTCACCTTTCTTAGCGGATATAAAACGCACCGTGTTTTCATCAAGACCTTTAGGAGCCTCGTCTGCTTCCAGATTTACTGTCCAGCCGTGCTCATATTCTTTGGAGGTGATTTCTTCAAGAACCTGGTTGCCTTTGCTCATCGTTGTCTATTTAGACTAAATTCAAATAAAGCTCAAAAGTACAACAAAACAATATGTAGGATGTTCTAAAAAGCCGTAAATTTCTTTATTCGGATAGTTTTATGTTACGGTCAAGACTTTCTTCAAGAGAAATCATTGTTTCGGTTCGCTCAATACCTTCAACTTGTTGCATTTTATCATGAAGAACCTCTTTTAAGTGGTTCGTATCACGACAATGTATTTTCACAAACATAGAATAGTTGCCAGTAGTATAGTGGATGCTTGTAATTTCTGGTATGTTTTTAAGTTTTGCCAAAACCATGTCATATAAGGCACTCTTTTCCAGATAGATACCGATAAATGCTGTAATATCGTAACCTAATTTGGCATAGTTGATTCGCAGGGTTGTCTTTTCAAGTATTCCTGCATCTTCCATTTTATTCATTCTTACGTGCACAGTTCCTTGGGAAACATTCACCTTTCTGGCGACTTCCGTATATGGTCTTTTCGCATCCTGCATAAGGATTTCAAGGATTTTCAGATCGGTATTATCAATTTCAAAATTTCGACTCATTTTCTGTAATGTTATTTTCAAATTTATCAAATAAAATAATGTTTAGTTAAATAATGCGTAATTATTTGTGCCATTGTTTGGTGTAAATACATATATATGGTTCCTTTGCTAAAGAATTTACAATGTAGGGTGTTGAAATAGGCAGACAAGCCCTCCGATCTCGGGGGTGGAGGTAACAGGAAAAATTTCGGGTAACACCGGGACTAACTGCTCCGTGGAGGTTCGAGACCTTCCTCTACAGCAACAGTAAAAACGTTCTTTTTTTAATGTAGGGTGTTGAAATTGGCAGACAAGCCCTCCTGTCTCGGGGGTGGGGATCAAAGGATAAACACAAGGTAATGGGTTGACCACTAAATGTTTTCTTATGTCTTGCGGCTAACTTCCCCGTGAAGGTTCGAGCCCTTCCTCTACAGCAAAGCCTCATTTGGATAATACCAAATGAGGCTTTTTTTATGCCAAAACCTTGTCTTTTAGAGGAGGAATTACAAAAACAAACGATTGTTTTCCGTATTAATTTTGCCATATATTTAGAGCTTTAAACTCTGTTTTTATGCAAGATTTTCCCTGGTTCAAACATTATCCCGTTGGCACACCAAAAACAATTGGCCCGTTAGAGTATTCTTCCTTAATCGAATTATTTGAAACAGCGAGTAAAAAATATGCTGATCGTGTTGCCTTCGAGAATATGGGTATTACACTCACATTCAAACAGGTTGATGAACAGTCTACTCATTTTGCTGCGTATCTTCAAAACGAATTGGGGTTGAAAAAAGGAGAACGGATAGCCATTCAAATACCCAACCTTCTTCAGTTTCCTATTGCTTTTATTGGCTCCCTTAAGGCTGGATTGATTGTAGTAAATACGAATCCACTCTATACTCCCAGAGAGATGGAGCATCAGTTTACAGATGCCAAGGTGTCAGCCATCGTAATCGTAGCTAATTTTGCCTATAACCTTCAAACGATTCTTGACAAGATTCCTGCAAAGCATATTATTGTTACCAACATGGGGGATATGCTTGGTAATGTAAAAGGCACCTTGGTAGATTTTGTTGTGAAATATGTTAAGAAAATGGTCCCGGCCTATTCCATACCAAATGCAGTTAACTTTAAGTTGGTATTAAAAAAAGGAGCACAACTTAAATACACTCGCCCACCAGTTAATGTGGAAGATATAGCAGTGCTGCAATATACCGGTGGCACAACGGGAGTTTCAAAAGGAGCTCAACTTTCTCATCGTAACATCATTGCTCATAATATGATGATTACTCATTGGTTCAAACCTTATATGACGGAGGATAAAAAAGATCTGGTGGTTACAGCCATACCGTTGTATCACATTTTTGCTTTAACCGTAAATGGTGTTCTGATGTATTCGACAGGCGTGAAGAATGTATTGATTACCAATCCCCGCGATATGCCTGGATTTGTTAAGGAATTGAGTAAACATAAGTTTACCATTATTACTGGAGTGAATACACTGTTTAATGGCTTATTGAATAACGAAGATTTTAAAAAGTTAGATTTTTCAAGACTTCAAGGCGCTGTAGGTGGTGGTATGGCCGTGCAGGATGCGGTGGCAAAAAAATGGAATGAGGTAACCGGTAAACCATTGGCAGAAGGCTATGGATTAAGTGAGACATCTCCTGTTCTTTGCTGCAATCCACTGGATGGAAATCATAGAAGTGGTACTATCGGCATTCCTATGCCGAGTACTGATGTAGCGATTTTTGATGATGATGGGAAACAACTACCCGCAGGAGAATCAGGTGAGATTTGTGCCAGAGGTCCGCAGGTAATGAGTGGTTATTGGGAAAAAGACAACACAGGGGTTTTCTTTCCTGGAGATTGGTTTCGTACAGGTGACATTGGGTTTATGGATGAAGATGGCTTCTTTAAAATTGTGGACCGTAAAAAGGATATGATCAAAGTATCCGGATTTAATGTGTTTCCCAATGAGATTGAAAATGTGATTGCGAGTCATCCAAAAGTACTTGAAGTTGCTGCCATCGGAGTGCCGGATGAAAAGTCTGGCGAAGTAATTAAAGCGTTTATTGTAAAACGTGACAATTCTTTGACGCTTGAGGAGTTGAAAGATTATTGTCATCAGAATATGACTAATTATAAAGTTCCACGATATTTTGTTTTCCGAAAAGAACTTCCCAAGAGTAATGTTGGTAAAATTTTACGAAGGGTACTTAAAGAGGAAGAGCAGGCTAAAAGCAATTAAGTATTATTGATAAACACAGAGAATAAGTAATTCTATTTTATGATTATCATCGAACACAAATTTAAATTCATGATCAATATTAAACGTGCCGTGTTTTTGTCTTTGTTTATCCTAATAATAGCAATCAGTACTAACGCACAGCAACCTGCTACTATTTCAAATGTAGTTCACTATCCGCAGGAGTCGCATTTAAAGAATGTTCGTCAACTCACCTTTGGTGGCGACAATGCCGAGGCATACTGGAGTTTTGATAGCAAGATGGTGAGTTTTCAATCCAATAATAAACAGTGGGGACTCCATTGCGATCAGATATTTTACATGCCCATAAAAGGCATGGATTTGAGTGTGAATGGAACGAAGCCTTTAATGATCAGCACCGGTTTAGGCCGCACCACGTGTTCCTTCTTTATGCCAGGCAATAAGACAATACTTTATGGATCAACTCACATGGGTGGAAAGGATTGTCCGGTCGATCCTGGTCGTGCACCAGGCGGAAAATATTTGTGGCCAATCTATGATTCCTATGATATTTTCGTAGCGGATCTAACGGGAAAAATTAAAAAGCAACTCACCAACATTCCGGGTTACGATGCCGAGGCTACGGTATCTCCAAAAGGTGACAAGATCGTTTTTACATCAACCCGCCATGGTGACCTCGATTTATATATCATGGACATCAATGGAAAAAATGTAACTCAGATAACGAATGAATTGGGTTATGATGGTGGAGCCTTCTTTTCCCCCGATGGAAAGAAACTCGTGTTTAGAGCATCAAGACCAAAAACCGAAGAAGCAAAGCAGGAGTATCTGAATTATTTGAAACAAGGTTTAGTTGCACCTACCGATATGGAAATTTTCACTTGCAATGTTGATGGTTCAGATCTAAATCAGGTTACTCATTTAGGGAAAGCGAATTGGGCTCCGTTTTATCATCCTGCTGGAAAGAAGATTATCTTTAGTTCAAATCATAAGAGTACACGCGGATTTCAGTTCAATCTCTATATGATCAACGAGGACGGTACAGGTTTGGAGCAAATTTCCTATGATGGTGTGTTTGATTCATTTCCCATGTTCTCACCGGACGGAAAGAAAATCATCTTCTCCAGTAATAGAAACAACAACGGCACCCACGATACCAATTTGTTCGTAGCTGATTGGGTTGATTAAATCAGATTATCTATTCCGAAAAACTTCTCGACAATAATTAAGACGGATAGAACTCCCAATAAAACAGGCGCAACCCAACGTATGGTAAGGTGAAGAAAACTGCGTGTTCGTGATTGCATATAATTCTCATTCCCGTGGACTAGCTCAGCATCCATGTTGTTTATGCCCCATTGTCGAGAGATAAAAATGCACATGAGCGCCCCTCCCACGGTAAGGAAGATATCACTCATGTCAGAAATAAAGGTTAGGAAATCTTGACCACGATAAAAAGTAAGTTTGTTTATCGCTGGCATCATGCCCTGGCTAACCATGCTGGGTAATCCCAACACAAAAATCAGGAGTGCCAAAAGCCATACTACATTTTTTCTTTTCATCTTTTTCTGATCTACCAGATACGCAACGGGCACCTCAAGAAGAGAGATGGTTGAAGTAAGGGCAGCAAAGCAAACCAATAAGAAAAATGATCCGCCTATAATGCGGCCTAAGACAGAACCCATTTCAGAGAAGATCTGAGGAAGTACGACAAAGATCAATGGCGGGCCTGAGGTACCGATTTGCTGAGGATCTATATTGAGTTTGAATGCAAGGAAGTGTACTAAGGGAAAGACCATCAATCCTGAAAAGAATGCAACGGAAGTGTCGGCAACAGATATAACGATGGCTGAAGAAGTAATATTCTCTTTTTTACTTAAGTAAGAACCATAGGTAATCAATGCACCCATTCCCAACGAAAGCGAGAAGAATGCTTGTTTCAAACCATCGACTACCGTTTTTATTTTTAATTCACTAAAATCCGGAATGAGATAAAATTTAACTCCGCTCATTGCATTAGGTAGTGTGAGCGAGTAAACAATAATCCCCAATAGAATAAGGTATAAGGAAGGCATCATGATCTTATTCGCTGCCTCAATGCCCTTTTGTATTCCCTGTGATACAATAATGGCGGTGAGCGCCATAAATACTAATGAGAAAATAAAATTGGAATTAGCTAAACCAGCTAATGAACTCACATCCAGAATATCGTTCACATAACTTCCGAAAAAGCCACCAAAGTCGTGGTGATTAAGCAAATCGCCAAATGAGATATGTAGAAAATACCCGAAGGCCCAACCAGCTACCACATTATAGAAGGAAAGAATGAAAATGCCAGCAAGAATTCCAAATAACCCTAGATATCCCCACTTACGGCCACCCAACTTGGAGTATGAACCGAAAGCATCACTATTGGCTGCTCTTCCAATGGCAATCTCACCAACCATGACCGGATAACACAATAATAGAATACATGACAAGTAAACTAATAGGAAAATTGCCCCACCGTTTGACCCAGCCAAATAAGGGAAGCGCCATATGTTGCCAAGCCCAACAGCGGAACCTGCAGCAGCTAATATGAAACCTATTCGACCTGAAAAATTTCCTCGTTGAGACATGTTGTATTTATTTGAGATGCGCAAAATAGACCATAAACTAAACTTATCAAAAACACGTTTTTATGAGGTGAAAATGTACACTTCAAACTTTTCACACGAAAACAATCAAATACCTCAAAAAAATACGAGAAATTCACACGATCTAAGACCCCATATTTTTTAAACTCAGGAATGGAAGAAATTAAGAAGCTGACCACACAGGAGAAAGCGCTGAGAATTAATCTGAGCAAAGTTATTTATGGCTCGTTTGCAGAGATCGGTGCAGGACAAGAAGTGGCCGCGAATTTTTTTAAGGTAGGAGGAGCTTCTGGCACCATTGCCAAAACTATGTCTGCCTATGATATGAAATTTAGTGATGCGATTTATGGCGTATGTGATCGCTATGTGTGTGAGGACAGGCTTATTCAGATGTTGGATCACGAATTCACATTGCTTCCAGAAAGATTACCACACAGAATTAAGGAAACGCGTTTTTTTGCTTTCGCTGATACCGTAGAAGTATTGAATTTTGAACGTACTAATAATGGCCATGGGTGGATTGGTTTACGATTTCAATTGAATCCTGAAGGCCCTGTGAATGATTGTGTTGTCCATGTAAAAATGCACGATAATGATCCCATTCAACAACAAGTGTCACTTGGTATTTTAGGCGTGAATATGATCTATGGATGTATGTTTATGCAAGATCCCAATCAAATCATCAATTCATTATTGGATGGCCTCACTTCCAAGCGGATGGAAGTAGATATGTTCCGTCTCAATGGACCTGATTTTGTGGATCTTGATAACCGACTCATGGCATTGAAGCTCGTGAAAAACGGACTTACTAAAGCAGCGATGTTTGGTCCTGATGGCACTGTCATGCAACCATCCGAAGCCTTATATAAGAAAAATGTATTGGTATTGCGTGGCCGTTTCAGACCGGTAACGCACGTGAACGTGGATATGCTACTTGCTTCACGCAGGCATTTTAAAAAAGAACCAGATGTGGATCGGTCGCGTATAGTAGTACTTACTGAGTTGACTTTAAACGATTTAAGTTCGGATGGGCAAATCGATGAAAAAGACTTTTTATACCGTGCCGATATTATATGCTCCCTTGGTCAGACAGTATTGATTTCAAATTATTTTGAGTACTACCGTCTGGTTGAATATTTATCGAAAATTACCAAGGGGAAGAAGATAGGGTTGGTATTGGGGATTTATGCCTTACAAAAAATATTTGAAGAAAAGACCTACGACAATCTCCGCGGAGGTATTTTGGAAAGCTTTTCTTCCTTATTCGGTACTAATGTTAAACTTTATATTTATCCGGCACTTCGTAAACTTGATGGAGATGAATTGTTTAAGCTGACAGATTTTGAAAATGACTTGCCTGAAAAATTAAAGCCCTTGTTCCGCTACCTGATGGAAAATAACAAACTGGAAGATGTACGAAATGCCAACGTAAGCAATCTCCATATTATTTCAGATAATGTTTTGGCGATGATCAGACGCGGTGAAGCGGGCTGGGAAAAATTCGTTCCTTCCAAAGTAGAGGAGGCAATTAAAGAGCATGGATTGTTTGACTATCCGTTGGCCAATGTTGAAACCTCAAAAGAAAATGAAACGCGTGTTTAGAGCTTTCCTTCAGCCTTCATTCTTGAAAAATACGAACGGGATTCTTTTAATACTTTAGGCGCTAAAACAAATCCTGAAATCATAGTGGGTAGGGCCATTAAGGCATAAGCAATATCAATGATGTTCATCACATCTTGCATGGAAAGAATAGCACCTAGAATGATCGTAGTCAGGTAAAAATAATCATAATATTTACCGGCTTTCACGCCTGCCAGAAAGGACATGGCCTTATTTCCGTAATAGCTATATGAAAATAAAGAGGTAATAGCAAAAAAGAAGGCACAAAGCAAGAGGAGATATTTACCGGCTGAGCCTAATGAACTTTCAAAGGCAGTTGCCGTAAGTGTAACACCATTGGCATCAGACGTTTGCCACACACCGGTAACCAATATGGCTAAGGCCGTGAGGGTACAAACAAGCAACGTGTCTATAGCAGGACTTAACATAGATACAAGACCTTCGCGGATAGGTTCGGTACTTTTTGATGCTCCCAACGCCATCGGGGCTGTGCCTATGCCGGCTTCATTAGAAAAAGAGGCTCTTCTCACACCGGCTACAATTAAGCCTCCCACGACACCACCCAGTGCAGGACTACCGTGATAATGATTCGCTGCAAAGGCATCCGTTATAACCATCCATAAATAATGAGGAACTTCATTTATGTGCAAGAGTATAATACTGGCTACCGTTATAAAATAAATAACAATCATGAGAGGCACCATTTTACCGGCCCACTTACCTATTCTTTGTATACCTCCCAGAATAACAACTCCTGAGATAATCATTAGGACCGTACCAATTACAAATTTTATAGTAGTAACCTGATAACCCAGAATCGTGAATGATGCGTTTTTTAAACTTTCAGAAGTGATTCCAATATCAATAATAACCTGAGTAAGTTGATTTGCCTGAAAAATAGGGAGACAACCAACCATGGCACATAAACTAAAAAGAACGGCAAGTGGATACCAGGCTTTACCCATAGCTTCGCGTATTACATACATCGGTCCACCCTGAATAACTCCTGCTGAATCTTTTCCGCGATACATTACAGATAAGGTGCTCGTAAAAAAATTTGTTGACATACCGACCAGGGCAGCCACCCACATCCAAAATAATGCACCAGGTCCACCAATGGAAATGGCAGCAGCTACACCGGCAATATTACCCATACCCACCGTAGAAGCTAAGGCAGTGGAAAGTGCTTCATAAGCATTGATTTGTCCTGGGTCATTTGGGTTGTTGAACTTGCCTCTTAAAATAGCGATAGCATGTGTGAAATGTTTGTATTGAAGAAAACGGGAATAGATAAAAAAGAACAATCCACCGAGTATAAGAAGAAAGAGAACGGGGGTCCACACGCCAGTGGCCAGTTCACTGATAAAGTTGCTCATTGAATTTGGGTTATACTACATTCTAAGGTGGCTAAAGTAGGAAATAAAATCAGTTCAACCCAAGATGACCTTGTGAAACACCCATCCAGTTGCATAATTCCCAAAGTGTGCGAGCACCTACATTCGCATCCCATTCATCATTCCCGGGTGCAACTTCACATAAATCAAAGCCGATTATTTTTTTTCCTGACTTCACAAGTTGTTTAAGCAGATAGGAAAGTTGCCCGAGTTCAAAACCTCCCGGCACGGGTGTGCCGGTGTGTGGGCACAACTTAGGGTCCAAACCATCGATGTCGAAACTGATGTACACCAGGTCAGGTAGTTCTTTAATTATTTCTTCGCATTGGGTAGCCCAACTTTTTCCGCGATAGTGTGCCTCTTTTATATCAGAATCAAAAAATGTTTTTATTCTTCCTCCCGCACGTTGCATCATTTGTATTTCTTCTTCACAAAAATCACGAATACCCACTTGCACAATTCTCCCCACGGCAGGGAGTTTCAATGCATTGAACATAATGGAACCATGCGAATATTGAAATCCTTCATATGCCTTACGTAGGTCAGCATGGGCATCGATCTGTAAAATTCCAAAGCGATCATGTTTTTCAGCGAGGGCACGAAGCAATCCAAGAGGCGTGCTGTGGTCTCCACCTAATATACCTACTAATTTCCCCTTCCTCAACAATTGTGAACAAGTACTCTTTATATATATGTTGAGATTTTCGCAGGCCTCATTAATTTTATCGGTGATGATTTTGTTGGCATCGGTCGCGGTTCTGTTTTCAAGTGATTGTATATGACACTCAGCGAGGGATCGAAGTGTATTATTTTCTTCATAAAGATTCACTGGCACAGGAAACATGGCGATACCAAGTTTCCAGATATCTTTTATTCCGCGGTGAAACAAATCAATTTGTGAGGAAGCATGAAGGATCGATTCAGGCCCACGAGCTGTTCCTGCCTGATAGGAGACGGTTACTTCCCAGGGCACTGGCACGATAATCACGTTTGCATTCTCTTTGGTGAAAGGCAGTCCGAAGAGATTATTTTTTATTCCAGGTCCGTTGGGATCAAAGACATTTTCGGGTTCGTTGTAGCGATTCATACCTTCTTAATAGGGGGGATGATAATTTAATTTAAGTTCCCCCATACCTTCCAATAATGCCGACCATTGGGTGTCAAAATTTAGCAGTGTTAATTCACAGGTTTCCATGATTGTCTTTTGCGTATTGGAAAGATAATTATTCACTTCAACAATGGTGGGATAATGCCCGATCATTAAAATGTGTTCGATAGATTCTGGTGTTTGCTGAATTAAGTCCAACACTTCATGCAACGAACCAGCATAAATCTTTTCATCAAATTGTATTTGATGAGCCGGATATTTTATTTCAGCAGCGATCAACAAGGCCGTTGTTTTTGCTCGTACTGCATCACTTGAAATGATTAGATCTACATTATAATTTAATGCATTAAGATATTTTCCGAGCTGCGTTGCTTGTGTAATGCCCTCCGGTTTTAACTCACGCTCTTTATCCGAGTTATAGTGTTGACCACTATGAGTTTGAGCATGTCTGACAATGAATAGATTGTGGGCCATTGAACTTAAAATTCAAAATAAAGCAAAAAAAATGTTTGCAGCAGTAATTCTTTCTATTAATCTAATGTTATTTGATCCGCAAAATAGTGGTAATCAAGTCACTCCGACTTTTTTTTAATTTTTAAAACAACCCAATTTGAAATTCAAAACAGGTGCTCATTTAGATGGGTAAGGTTGTGTTTTTAAAAAATTACTGATATTTGAACCCGTTGAAAGAAAAAAGAGCATGTCGAAAAACTTAGTAATTGTTGAGTCTCCCGCGAAAGCGAAGACAATTGAAGGTTATCTTGGAAAGGATTATACCGTAGCATCGAGCATGGGGCACGTGCGCGATTTGGCGAAAGGAAATAATGCTATCGACACAGAAAATAATTTTGAACCGACTTATGAAGTATCTCCGGATAAAAAGGAGATCATCAAAAAACTAAAGAAACTCTCTGAGGATGCCGACATGGTTTACCTGGCGAGTGACGAGGACCGTGAAGGAGAAGCTATATCCTGGCATTTGAAGGAAGTTCTCGACTTAACTGATAAAAAGACGCGAAGGATTGTTTTCACGGAAATTACAAAAAATGCGATTCTCAATGCCATGAAAAATCCTCGTGGTATTGATATTGATTTAGTAAATGCACAACAAGCAAGGCGTTTGTTGGATAGGCTGGTAGGTTTTGAGTTGTCGCCAATACTTTGGAAAAAAATCAAAACAGGATTATCGGCTGGACGTGTTCAGTCTGTGGCTGTGCGATTGGTAGTCGAGCGCGAACGGGAAATTGAAAAATTTGATGCTAAGTCTTCATTCAAAGTATCTGCTATTTTTGATTTAGGAAATGGTAAAAATCTTGTGGCTGAACTTTCAGAAAAGTTCAGTGAAGAAAAGGATGCACTATCCTTTTTGGAATCATGTAAGGGAGCTAAATTCTCGATAGGCGATCTGGTGAAACGTCCGGGAAAAAAATCTCCATCACCACCATTTACCACCTCCACACTTCAACAGGAAGCAGGACGAAAATTGAGTTTCTCGGTTTCTCAGACAATGATGGTGGCGCAGAAACTGTATGAAGCAGGAAAGATCTCCTACATGCGTACTGACTCTGTAAATTTATCGGACGAAGCAGTACAAGGAGCTGTAAAACAGATTCAATCGGCCTACGGTAATGAGTTTGTACAAACACGGAGATTTAAAACAAAAACATCCGGTGCGCAAGAGGCACACGAAGCCATTCGTCCTACTGATTTCTCAGTACAAAACCCAGGAATGGATCGTAATGCGCAACGACTATATGAGTTAATTTGGAAACGTGCCATTGCCTCACAAATGGCTGATGCTGAATTGGAACGCACCACGGCAACAATTAATATTTCAACTAACCCAAGAACACTGACGGCTTCTGGTGAGGTAATAAAGTTTGAAGGCTTTCTAAAGGTATATCTCGAATCGAAAGACGATGATGATGAAGATGGTGAAGGTAGCAAAGTACTTCCTCCTCTGTTGGTTGGTCAGGCGCTTGACTTGAATCAATTATCCGCCTCAGAAATATTCTCACGTCATGCAGCACGCTATACAGAAGCAAGTCTTGTTAAGAAGTTAGAAGAATTGGGTATTGGACGACCTTCTACCTATGCACCTACCATATCTACGGTGCAAAAGCGTGGGTATGTGGTGAAAGAAAGTCGAGAAGGGGTAGAAAGAAAATATCGCGTGCATGTGCTGAAGGCGAATAAAATTGTTTCTGAAATAGAAACAGAAACCACCGGTGCCGAAAGCAATAAACTATTTCCTACCAACACTGCGATGATTGTGAATGATTTTCTGGTAGAGCACTTTCCGGATATCACCAACTATTCGTTCACGGCAGAAATAGAGCAAGAGTTTGATGAAATTGCCAGTGGTAAATTGAAATGGCAAAAGATGCTTGATCAGTTTTATACGCCTTTCCATAAAACAGTTTCAAAAACGGAATTGATTGAGCGTTCATCGGTTCAGAATAAGAATAAGGAATTAGGAGTTGATCCAAAGACTGGTAAGAATGTCTACGTGAAGCTTGGTAAGTTTGGGGCTTATGTCCAGTTGGGTGAAAACCCTGACGACAATGGAGGTGAAAAACCAAAGTTTGCAAGTCTTCGACCGGGTCAGTTCATTGAGAACATTACATTAGAAGATGCGCTGGAACTGATGAAGATGCCGCGCGATATGGGCCAGTTTGAAGATAAGCAAGTAACAGTAAACATTGGCCGTTTTGGTCCGTATGTGTTGCACGATAAAAAGTTTGTTTCGATTCCAAAGGGTGAAGATCCATATACGATCACACCACAACGTGCTGTAGAATTAATTGAGGCGAAGCGCGTGTCAGACGCGAATAAATTGATCAAGGCCTTTGCGGAAAATCCAGACATACAAGTTCTCAACGGACGTTTTGGCCCCTATATTAAAGCGGGAAAGAAAAATGTAAAGATCCCGAAAGGAAAACTTCCTGAAGAGTTGACCTTAGAGGAGTGTGTAACACTTGCGGAAAACGCACCAGAACCAAAAGGTAGGTTTGGTCGCTTTGCGCGAAAGAAGGAAACACCAGAAGTAAAGGAGACACCTGCCAAGGCAACCAAGAAAGTGGCGGCCAAAAAAGTGGCATCCAAGAAGACTGCTTCGGTTAAAGCAACCGCTAAAAAATCAGTAGCAAAGAAAACTACTTCAAAGAGAGCGCCAGCAAAGAAAGTGGCTGCAAAAAAGAAGAGGAAGTAATTTGATTGAGCATGCTCGTCAAAATTTATATGCTGGAATCTAGGTTATAGCATATAGTATGCAATTTACTTAACTTGCTAAGCATGAAACAAACATGCTTCGTGTTGCTGTTGCTGGTTGCAACAAATACATACTCTCAATATAGCCTCGAGCAATTTCTCAGTCATCCCATCGAATCAGGATTTGCATCATCGCCAGACGGCAAAACCATTGCCTGGGTGGTGAACGATCATGGCAAACGAAATATTCTCATAAAGACAGGCAACGATCTTCCTCGCTTCATTACCGATTTTCCTCAGGATGATGGACAGGAAATTTCACAACTTGTATTTTCTCCCAACAGCACCAAGATGTTATTTGTTCGAGGTGGCGCTGTTAATCGTGCAGGGCAAAATCCTAACCCGGCCAGTTTAGCTGATGGCACAGAGATGGCGATTTATTATAAGGAGATCTCCTCCAAGAATCCTCCGGTGAAAATTGTGCAGGGCAACAATCCGGTTATCTTCAAAGACGGAATAAAATTTCTTTTTAGTAAAGGTGGTCAGATTTATGAATCACCGATGGATATCAATGCAACACCGAAGCTATTATTTTCAGCGCGAGGAACGAACGTGAATCCTACGTTTTCACCCGATGGAAACGAAGTGCTGTTTACGAGCCTTCGTGGTGATCATAGTTTTATCGGAATCTTTAATACGAACAAAAGAGTAATTCGTTGGATTGCTCCCGATGTAACACACGATGAGTTGCCAGTGTGGTCACCCGATGGAAAAAGGATAGTCTTCATTCGCACACCAGGAACTAAAATGGGAGCGCTGGAAGACATCACTTCAGGTGTACGGTTTTCCATCTGGACTGCGGATGCAGAAACTGGTCGCGCCACCATGATCTGGAAATCACCGGCTGATGACGGAGGCTTTGCACAAAATGCTTCTACTCCATTGGCTTGGAGCAGCACAGGGAGGATTTTGTTTTTCTCAGAACACAACGGATGGAATCATGTATATTCTATGAATGAAAACGGCAGCGAATTGAAAGATATCACTCCCGGAAACGGAGAAGTAGAGAGTTATGTATTAGATCCATCTAACAAGTTTATTTATTTTGATGGCAACCGGGAAGATATCGACCGCAGACACATTTGGAAGTCGGATGTTGTAGCAGGAAATCCGGTAGCCGTCACTTCTGGCGAGAATATAGAAATATATCCAGGTATTGCAGGCAATGTATTATATGCGTTTCGTTCTACTATTAATTCTTCCAAGTCGCTGGTGCGTGTGGATGAATTAAGCAAGGCCATCATACCGGTTTCCAATCAGAAGAGTTCGACTTTTAATAATGCAGGTTTTGTAAACCCAGAGCAAGTGGTTTTAAAAGCAGCCGATGGCACTACGATCCACGCACAACTTTTTGTTGATCGTAGTAAACCTGGCAAGCGGCCAGGCGTGGTGTTTATGCATGGTGGATCTCATCGGCAAATGTTGCTTGGCTTTCATTACATGGATTACTATATAAATAGCTATGCCTTTAATCAATATCTCGCCAATAGTGGCTATGCAGTGATCTCTGTAAACTTTCGCACCGGTATCGGGTATGGTCGCGATTTTCGAAGAGTAAAAAATCAGGGACCACGTGGCGCAAGTGAATACCAGGATGTAGTAGCCGCAGCCAAACATCTTCAATCCTTAGCAGAAGTGGATGCAACGAAGATAGGTTTGTGGGGTGGTTCGTATGGAGGCTATCTCACCGCGATGGGATTGTCGCGCAATCCGGAAATTTTTAAAGCCGGTGTTGACGTACATGGAGTGCACGACTGGTCATTTGATGGACAAGATGCCACTAACTACTGGGGCATTCAAAAGAAAGAATTGGAGCTTGCACTGAAATCTTCTCCAACTGGTGATATTACTAAGTGGTCAGCACCTGTATTATTTGTACATGGTGATGATGACCGCAATGTTAACTTTCAACAAACCACAGACCTGGTAGAGAAACTTCGAGATAAGAATGTGCCCGTAGAAGTACTGATTTTGCCTGACGAAGTACATGGATTTTTAAGATATGAAAGTTGGAAGAGAGTGTTTGAAAGTGCGAAAGATTTCTTTGATAGAAAATTGAAATAGGTTTGTGTATACGCGCTGACTATTCGTAACCTTTACCCTTTTTCCGAAATGAAAAAACTAGTAGTATTAACTGGGGCAGGTGTCAGTGCAGAAAGTGGCATCGCTACTTTTCGCGATTCAGGAGGGTTGTGGGAAGGACACCGTGTGGAAGATGTGGCCACACCAGAAGGGTGGAGAAGAAACCCTGAGAAGGTGTTGGAGTTTTATAATCAGCGCAGAAAGCAAGCCGTGGATGTGAAGCCTAATCGTGGACATGAAATATTGGCAGAACTTGAAAGGTATTTTGAAGTTACCGTCATTACACAAAATGTAGACAACCTGCATGAACGTGCAGGTTCAAGTAAGGTAGTGCATCTTCACGGAAGTCTTTTTGAATCGCGCAGCACCAAAAATCCTGCGTTGATATATCCTATTACCGGGTGGCAGTTAAAGTGGGGAGATGTATGCAAATTGGGTTCCCAACTACGGCCAAATATTGTGTGGTTTGGCGAAGCAGTTCCTATGATTGACATAGCGGCCGACATTGCTTCCGAAGCCGATGTGTTTTTAGTCGTAGGTACTTCCATGGTTGTATATCCTGCGGCAGGGTTGATTGACTATGTGCCGGCTCATGTGAAGAAATATGTGGTAGACCCAAAGAAGCCAGAAATCCTTCATGTACCTAATCTTGAGTTTATTGAAGAGCAAGCAAGTGTGGGGATGGAGCGTGTTAGAAGATTATTATTGCAATGAATGAATTGGGAGCTAGGAAATAATAAATCACAGACAAGTGTCAAATACATGTAAAAGTTATGCTGTGTTTTGTAATTGGAATTGTGCCAGTAATTTTGGAACTATACAAGTTCTTATAAAAACATAATCTATCATGAAAATAATATTTATAACAACCCGTTTTCTTAGCGTTAGTTTATTCATATCTGTTTTTTTATCCTGTCAGGCACCTAAAGGAGAAGAGATAGTTTCACTATTTAACGGATCAGATCTTACAGGTTGGCACATCGATGTACCTGATATGGATAAAGACACCACACTACATAGTCCATTTTTAGTTCGCAACGGAATGCTGGTCAGCATGGGCACACCCAATGGTCATATTATTACTGATTTGGAATATGACAACTTTAAATTGAATGTGGAATATCGATTTGCAGGAGTGCCGGGCAATTGTGGTGTCTTGGTATTTGCTTCTACTCCCCGTGCATTATATGAAATGTTCCCTAAATCCATTGAGGTACAGATGATGCATGAAAATGCTGGGGACTTTTGGTGTATTGTGGAAGACATTACTGTTCCTGACATGGAAGCAAGACGTGGCCCCAAGGAAGAGTGGGGGATAACCGAAGGTAAGGGACGAAGAATCATCAACCTTACAGATGGCTCAGAAAAACCAGTAGGGGAATGGAATAATATGATTATAGAGTGTGCCAATAATACAATTAAGGTTTGGGTCAATGGCGTCATGGTTAATTATGGGACAAACTGCACAGCCAGCAAAGGACATATTGCTTTGCAAGCCGAGGGATCTGAAGTTGAATTTAGAAAAGTTGAATTGACCGCACTTCGTTAAATTTATTTGTCGCGTTGTTGGATTTCCGCGTGTTTCCGTTATGGTTATAAGTATACCTCCTTGTCGATAATTATATATTTCATTTTTTTAAGATTTTGTTAAAAAAATGATCTATTGATACATATAGCAAACAAATTAGGAGGCGGAATTTATTGTTGAAATGGTAGGCTGGCTAAAATCTTAATCATTTTATTTTATTCAAATAGTTGTGATTATATGTCGTCTATGCTTACGTAATTGGAGACGACATCTCACTGAGTGCTGGTTGAAAAGGCATCGTAAAGTAAAATGTAGTCCCTATATTCACTTCAGACTCTACCCATATTTTGCCTCCCCATTGCTCAACAAAGCCTTT
>CAYGGY010000066.1:0-3199 GCA_964349405.1 uncultured Ohtaekwangia sp.
TGAATTCGTAAATTAATAAAGAAATTCAGTAAACCATATATGACAATTGTTATAGAGTAATATGACTTTTATTAATGAAATACAGCCAACTTATCAAATAACATTTTACTATTCGGCAAGCTGGTTATTAGATTTAATAATACATAAGATATCTCGTATGTATTTTAATTGGTTACTGAATACCCAATTCAACTAAACAAAACACTAATCTTTATTCATTATTCTCAACTTATTATTATCACGTATCAACCTCAATACATTTATCAACTCACTGGGTATACTTGTTAGTGGGTGACATTATATCCACACAAAAATATTGTCTGCAATATATCCGTATTTCCACCTAGTTAATTGCCTGTATTTATATAGATATTACATCTGCATTTTTAATATTAATTTTAACGATTGTCTATAACCCAATACACTCACCGTTGAGAATTACCCTATGTTATGATTTCCAGAAAAGAAAACAGATTGTCTCTTACGTGCCATAATTGTCCGGCATTTAAAAAGTGCTTTTTAAATATAATGAGTGAAAAGCAGGTCTTTGAACTCAAAGAACAGTCAATAATACTTTCCTTTGTTAAAGGACAAAATATTGTATCGAACCAAGATCAAGCTCAAGGAGTGTATAGCATACGTTCAGGAATTATTAAGCTATTTCTTAATGCAACTCAATCCGATAATGTGACAGTAGGTTTTCGCACCGCTGGTGATTCAATTGGCTACCATGACCTTATACGTGAAGCCAATACCTTTTCCGCTACCTGCGTTACCAACGTAGAGGCTTGTTTCTTTCCAAGCAAGATGGTTTTGCAACAATCGGCTAAAAATCCGAAGTTGTCAAAAAAATTCAATTCGCTTTTAGCGAATGATCTTCATGAAATCAGCCAATGTATAACAAACACTTTTTTCAAATCTATCGATCAACGTGTGGCAGCAGCCATCCTACAAATCAGAAACAAAGTGGGGGTGGATGAGAATAATTGCCTCGCGGTGCCTATCACACGACAAGATCTTGCCGACATGGTTGGCGCCAGAATCGAGTCTGTTTTCAGAGCGTTGGCATTTCTAAAAAAGAAAAGATTAATCGAGGTAACCCAGCAACAAGTATGTATTCTAGACGAAGAAAAACTGTTTGCTTTCATTAATAAAAATACGATAGCCGATCTTGCATAACCCAAAGAAACCCTGCAGGTACAATACCAACCTTTAAATTATAATCAATTCAATTTTGAATCCATAGAAAAAACAATCCTTCCAGAGATTTTTATGTTGCAATGAAATGTCATTACTCTTCTAATTGAAGCAGTGATTATTTTTTATACCAACGAATTTCACAAACCCATGATCCAAAAACTCATCACTTCACGTTCAAACACGCTAAAATCAGGCAGTGGCTTATACACGTAATTAGTTACAATTTCTTCTTTAAAATGTAGTTTTGAAGCCAGATTTTTGCAAAAAATCAACTCCTTTTCATGAATAATCTGATCTGCCTGAATCAGTTTTATAGCCCAATACAATAACTCGATTTTAGCATCAACCTTATCACTCATCTCACCAAATTTCATGGGTTGTTCTTCCTCGTCAAGCGTGCTGGCCAAAAGTCCTTTTTCTTCAATAAACTCATGCAAAAGTTTGCGTTCAGATTTCTCAAATCTACCATCAACTTTTGCCAGATGTAAAAGCATATTTAGCTTTCGTTTATCAATTTCATTCATAATGCCGGGTTTTATTAGTTATTTATTTTTTAGTATTTCAAATTTGATAGTTCTATAAGCAGGTTTTCAACATGTTTTCTAATCTCCTTAACCAGGGATGCAATTGGAGGATTATACTGTTCTGGCCATTTTTGTTTATCAAGCAAATCATAAAGTGTTTCCCCACCCAGATTTTTAATAATCGGCTTCATCTTATGAACTTCCTCACGGATTCCTTCCAGGCTTTTGGCTTTACTGTGTGTCAATAACATTTTATTGAACAACTTGAAATCCTTAATTACCGTTATTTTTATTTTTTTTAGTTTACTCGTATCATTATTAAATGCCCGCTCATAAAAAAGAAATGAAAATGTCACCGCTTTCTTTTCCTGGGCTTCTACCTTAATGTCACTGGATAATTTATTGAGTAATATTTCCGGTGAAAAAGGTTTAGTAACAACGTCCTGAAAACCTTTGGCGTTGATCTTTATTCTAAGAGATTCCGAATAGGGTTCAGCCGTAAACGCTATTATTTTTGTATCCCTGTTTTTACCATCTGTTTGTTTACGTATTTTCTCTGTTGTCTGATATCCATCCATCACGGGCATTTGCAAATCCATCAGGATGACATCAAATTTCTTTGACTTTGTAAGCCTTAATGCGGCCCGTCCGGACGATACCGAAAGACAATTGATCTGGTAATCTAAAAGGAGATTTTCGATTAAAAAACGGTTCGACTCTACATCTTCTACATACAAAACCTGAATTTCCTTCTGAGGGTTTTTAGTTTGATGCACCGTATTCAAAGGCGGAAGTGTTAACGTATGATCTTCCTTCGTTTTTGAAATGGTGAATTTTAATTCTAAAGTAAAAATGGTGCCCTGATCTACAACACTCTGAACATCAATTTTACCATCCATAATCTCTGCCAACGATTTTACGATAGAGAGGCCCAAACCAGTTCCTCCATATTTTCTAGAAATGTCACTTCCGGATTGCTGAAACGGATCAAAAATAGAATTCAGTTTATGGGGAGCTATTCCGATACCCGTGTCTTCAACTTTAAATTGAATTACGCATGCATCTTCCATGGTTTCTTTCAAATTAACTTCCATTTTCACATAACCATGATGCGTAAATTTAATTGCATTACTGAGTAGGTTATTAAATACCTGACTAAGTCGCAACGTATCTCCGATTAGCAAATCAGGAACGAGTGGATCAATTTGAATAATAAAATCAAGTCCGTTTTCTTGTGTTGATAATTTGAAAGACGCATAAAATCGTTGTAGTAATTCGCTAATGCTAAAAGGCCTCTGCTCTAACTCCACTTTTCCTACTCTTAATTTATTATAATCAAGAATATCATTTACCAGATAGAGCAAATTATCAGCAGAACTTTTTAACGTTTTTAGTATTTCAAATTGATCTTCCCGTGGACTTCTTTTCAATAACAAATTACTTAATCCAATTACTGAATTGAGCGGTGTTCTTAT
>CAYGGY010000066.1:3299-26025 GCA_964349405.1 uncultured Ohtaekwangia sp.
TTCTTTTCAATAACAAATTACTTAATCCAATTACTGAATTGAGCGGTGTTCTTATCTCATGGCTCATTACTGATAAAAACTCATCTTTGATCAGGTTGGCGTCATCGGCCTGTTTTCTTGCATTTAATATCTCTTCTGAACTCTTTTTTTCCTGGGTGATGTCTCGTATAATGCCATATATTTCGATATCATCTCCATCCGTTACCGTGTCAGTAATCATCTTTCCCTTCGCTAATAACCAACGAATAGTATTGGGGGCTACTTCAACCCTATATTCCGTTTCAAAAACACCTCCATTTGATAACGTATCCTGAATCAATGAATTTACCCGTTCACGATCCTCATGATAAATACAGTTAAGGTAAGCTTCATACGTTATTCCCGTACCTTTTTTCTGCAAACCATGTAGGCTATAAATGGTATCAGACCAAAAAAGTTCGTTGTTAATAAAAGACAATCGCCAACTACCCAAACCCGACACTAATTGAGATTGATTTAAAATCAAGTTGGTTTCCTGAAGGGTTTTTTGATCTGTGATGTCCTGTATTGTTCCGAAGGCAAATATTAAATTATGAAATTCATCAAACGTCAACTCTGCTTGTTGCCTCACCCATTTTATTCTATTGTTTACAACAACACGATGTACAATATCATAAATAGCACCTTGTAATGCATCACTCCATGATTTTTCCACATAATCTCTGTCTTCTGGATAAACGTGCCCAATAAAGTCTTTGAACGTGTGTGAAACTCCAATGGGTATATTAAAAATCTTGTAGGTTTCCTCTGACCAATCTAATTTATCATTCTTTACATCCAGTTTCCAACTTCCAATTTTAGCAACTGCTTGTGCTTTACGCAATATCTGTTCGTTTTCAAGAAGGGCGTTCTCTGCCAACACACGCTCAGTTATATCTTGATTTACACCGGATACCTTAACCGGCTTTCCATGTTCATTGATACTAACGTGCGCCTTGGCCTGAATTATTCTTAGGTGACCGTTCGGACGAACAATTCGGTAGGTAGTGGAAACATCGGATGCTTTGGACACCGCATTGCTCATCATTTTCAAAAACGGCTCTCTGTCATCCATATGAAGGATATTAACAAATCCTTCAAGTGTAATAGGAACATCTGTTTTGAGGATTCCGCTGATTGCATAGAGCTCATCCGACCACCAGACTTTATTGGTAATCAGATCTAATTCCCAATAACCCAATTTTGCAATGCGTTGTGCCTCTGCCAAACGTGCTTCACTTTGTTGCAATAGCAATTCATTCTTTCTACGTTCAGTAATATCTCTTGATATGGCAATCACATAGCCAATGTTCTTAATGACCACATGGCGCACGGTTATTTCCGCCTGAATTTTCATTCCGGTTTTTATGTTAACCTGCGCACCCTGACTGAATGTAGGAGCTTGTTTAACCTGTTCAACACGTTTTTTCCAATCCGCTAATGTCTTAAAGGAACTTTCTATATCCAATATAGAATATTCGTGACAATGTTCCTGTGAAATACCAAATCGTACAGATGCTTCATGATTTATATACACAAATTGTCCATCCTGATCATTGGTCACAGTAAGTGCATCGGTAGTTAGATCAATAAACTGCTCGATCTGGGCCAACCTAAAATTGGTTTGTATTAACAAATTTTCATTTGCTTTCCTCTTTGTGATATCTTGACGAATAGAGAGATAATGAGTTATCTCTCCACTTTCATTTCGGATAGGATTAATGACCGAATCAACCCAATATTCAGAACCATCTTTGGCTTTGTTTTGAATTTCTCCACGCCACACCTGTCCACAACTTATTGTTTGCCAGAAATCAACCCAGAATGCCTTACTATGTTTACCCGAATTTATTATGCGATGATTTTGACCCACTAACTCATCTTGAGAATAAAGAGCTACATCACAAAATCGCTTATTTACTTTTACAATAATTCCTTTATTATCCGTAATCGACACCAACGAACTTTGGTCAAGTGCATTAATGATTTCCATTAACTCTTTATCATTTGCTTTCTTTTCAGAAATATCGAAAATCATCAACGCAACCCGATCCTTAACCTGCACAGCATCGCTCACTAAAAACATCTGTTGTTCCACCCACAATACATCTCCGTTTTTTAGGATGTATCTCATCTCCAATTTAGCATTAGTAATCTTTCTGCTTAAAATATCTTGAATAGAGGAATGCTCGCGTAATTTATCATCTGGATGTGTAATTGAATCTAACCTTAGTTGCATCAATTCTTCCTTCTCATATCCCAGCATGCTACAAGCCGATTCATTTACCACTACAGGCACACACTCCGGATAATCTTCAATAATAATTATACCCGATGGAGAATTCTCAAATATCGAATAGCTCAATGAACTACTAACCAGATTTCCTTGCATACTTTCGTTCATATCTGAATTAGATCAGCATTAATTGATTTTACCCGATTACATCACAACAAGTGATAAAATAGCGTGAAGAGAAATCAAAATTTTATTTTTTGCTCAACAACCTTTTTAATTAGTTCAGTCGTGTTTTTTAATCCAAATTTACTCAGCACATTAGCCCGATGCGTTTCGATTGTTCGAGGGCTCACATCCAGCATGGCAGCAATTTCTTTACTGGAATACCCATCCATCAGATATTTAATAACCTGCTTTTCTTTATTTGTCAAAAATGGCAGGCCTCGTTGTGGCTTATTGTAAATATTATTGATCAAAATGTTCGAAATCTCCATTGAATAAAACTTATCACCTTTGATAACTTTATGTATTCCTGTGAGCAATTCGTTCTCATCAATATCCTTATGTATATACCCGTCTACACCAGCTTCAATGGCATTGACCAAATAAAACTCCTCCCGGTGTCCACTTAAAATAATAATTTTAGTGTGCGTGTTAGATGACTTTATATATTTGACAACATCCAATCCACTTACCTTACCGAGTGATATATCAACGAGTGCGATGTCTACATTCCAGGACGGGATTAGAGGTTTTACAGCATCAAAACTGGCATATTCACCCACTATGTTAAGCACAGGATCTTTTTTTAAAATGGCTATTATGCCTATTCTAAATAATTCATGGTCATCAATAATTGCAATGTTGGTCATACTCTAATTAGCTTAATAAATGGGGGTTTTGCATAAAAATAACTCCTCCAATCTAACTTTAAATAATCTAAAATAACATTCTCGCTCAGAAGAATCAACAGACCTTATTTTTAGGTTTTTATGCACTCTTTTCAACCAACCTAATAAGAGGGCAAAAGAAAAAATGGAACAGAATTGCATCCATAAATATAGCGTGTTATCTGCAACTTGTTTGCACTTAAATTTCGATCATTAAAATAACACCTAAAGAATAACTCCTGGTTAAAAGCTGTACCATTGGTGGATATTATTTGCCTTTCATATTTCATTAACACCGACTTAGTGATCGAAAAATTAAAGATATTGGTTTTAAAATTCACCAAAACAATGTGATCCCTATTAAGTACAGGTCACTGTACATACTAGTCATCAAAACCCCTTCAATGTGTCAGATCTCTGATTTTGAATTTTAAATTTCCTACTTAAAAATATGTTCACTCAAAGTCTAACCGGCTATTGAGGGTAACTATTTGCCTGGATGCCCTTATTTCAACGCTATACATTAACAATCTTAGCCAAAATCACTAATCAGAGCCTAATTAAATGCTCAAAACAACCATGAAAACCGGTCTTTAGTAATAAATCTATAAGTATTATTACGTACATGGATAGGTGTAAAATCCAAATCAGCCTATGTGTTTATTCTGTATAATAACAATAATATTTAGTTGACCTTTGATCTGTATTTATAAAGATTTATACTTGAAGATTAGGGGTTAAGTAAATTGCTTAAAATGAAATTAGAAAATAAAACGACTTTGAATGCCGATCAATTACTCATTGAGATAGAGAAGCTTCAAAAAGAAAATGCGATGCTAAACCTGAATCTGGAGGAATTAACAAAAACCAATGAATTTCTGGTATCTGCTACCTGGCGCGAACGGGAAATAAAAACGCGTCTGCATAATACGTTGGAGGAGCTTAAGGTAACAAAACAATTGGTAGATGAGCAGAATAAGAACATAACTGACAGCATTAATTATGCGAGCCGAATCCAAGATGCTATAATTCCGAAACCTATTGAATTAAAAAATAAATTTAAAGATGCTTTCCTTTTTTATGAGGCAAAAAGTGTAGTTAGCGGTGATTTTCCCTGGCTATTTGAAAATGAGGAGTATACTTATATTGCAGCTGTAGATTGCACGGGACATGGTGTACCCGGTGCCATGATGTCGCTGATCGGCCACTTGCTATTAAATGATCTGGCAAAACATGAGTTGATAGACCCCGCCAGTTTACTTAATCATCTGCATTGGGGGGTAGTAAGAACCTTGAAGCAGGCAGAAGAAGGCAAACAAACATCCGATGGGATGGACGTGGCCATGTGCAGGATTGATAAAGCAAATAATGAAGTGCAATTTTCTGGTGCCCATCGACCGTTATATCATATCAGCAATGGCCAGATTCAAGTATATAATGGTGATAAGTTTCCAATTGGAGGCAACCAATATAAAGGAAAGAATAGCTTTAATAACCACATAATTAAGGTGAATGAGGGGGATAGCATTTACTTTTTTTCTGATGGGTTAACAGATCAATTTGGGGGACCTGATGGACTAAAATTCGGCCCCAAAAGAATCCGGGAAGCCCTGCTTGAAAATGCTCACTTATCGATGGAGGAGCAATATCAGAAAATACGCCAATCCTTCAATGACTGGAGAGGTGACAACAAACAAATTGACGACTTGCTTCTTATTGGAATAAAATTTTAAAAAACCCACATGGAAAACTTAATAAATAAAACGGAAGGTCAGAATTTTATGGAAATTGTCCATCAGATTCATAAAAGCATGGTGAACAATCGTATTCTTCTAGTCTATGAAGGCGAAGTAAATCAAGATATTACCAAGGCATTTACAACCATGACACAAAAGAATCTTGATGAAGATCAGGCTACTAGTGTGCCTATTAAAAAGAGAGTGTATCACGTAATGGTGGAATGTCTTCAGAATATTGGTAAACATTCTGATAACATCGAATCTGGAGAGCCCGAAACACCGGGAAGTGGAATTTTCTTAGTGAGCCGAACCGATGAAGGATTCAACGTGGTTACTGGAAACCCCGTGGCTAACAATAAAATTGAAGAGATAACAACCATGCTCAATAAAGTAAATAGCATGTCCGAAGAAGAAATAAAAGTTTATTACAAAGAAAAGATTTTAGCCAGTAGAATTTCAGATAAAGGAGGTGCTGGTTTAGGGTTTATTGATATTGTAAAAAAGACAGGAAATAAAATAGAATTTCATTTTGAGAAGATAAATAATGTAACTTCATTTTTCATTGTAAAAACATTAATCAGTTAACATAAATATGGAAGCACTTAAAATACAAGCAACCGATGAAACTCCTTCAGTTATTTTAGATATTGAAAATAATATATTTGAATTTTCAGGAAAATCCTTACCCGAAGATGTTACCACCTTTTATGGACCTGTTTTAGCCTGGTTGGACAAGTATGGCGAAAACCCAGGTAAAAAGACAATCGTTGATTTTAAACTAGTCTATTTTAATACCGCTTCATCAAAACTAATCCTTGACATCCTCTTCAAACTTGAAAGTATTCATGAATCCGGAGGTGAAATTCAAATTCGGTGGCATTATGAAGAGGAAGATGAAGACATGAAAGAAGCCGGTGAGGAATATGGCGACCTGGTAGAAGTACCGTTTGAATTAATCAGTGGTCTTTAACTATAGAAATTATTTGACGATAAACACCACTGTCAATTAACAAATAAAATGGAGGGTATTGATTTAGATAACCTTAGTACTGAAGAGCAAAATACAATTTTTGCTCTTCCATTTTATGTAGCTATTTTAATAGCTTCGGCTGATGGTCGTATTGATGATTCTGAAATAAAGAAGACGATATCAATTGTTAAGGAGCAAACAAGAAAGGAAACACAACCTAGCCTTACCCAATATTACAACAACATTTACGAGGATTTTGAAGATAAATTAAAAATAATTATATCTAACACGCCTCAGAAAAATACAGAGCGTTCATTATATCTTTCGAAAAAGATTATTGATGCAAATGTGGTACTAAAAAAATTAGACAAATCCTTTGTTGCTGATCTTCATAGTAGCCTTCGTAATCTGGCAAGACAAATCGCTATGGCCTCCGGAGGTGTTCTTGGTTATGGAAGCATTGGAGAAGAAGAGTTAAGTCTGATTGGATTGAATTTTTTAGATTCAGCCACATGAATAAACCTTTATCAATTTGACCCAAAAATGACAGATAAATTAAGAGGAAAAATTAGTATTCTATCACAATTGGCCAATATCGATAATGATTTTGATATTCGTGAACTTGCCTTTATATATAACATATGCCTAAGGAATAATATCGAAGTAGATTCAATCGCTGATATTATTTCCAATCCTGAACCTAGCATTTCATTAGAAAAACTATCGCAAGAAGATAAGGCGGATTATTTAAGTGACCTGTTTTTACTCATGATGATTGATGGAAAGGTGTTGCCAAAGGAAGTTCAATTTTGTTTGGAAATCGGAAAGCGGCTAGGATTTGATCCCAATTCAATAAATTCACTCATACAGGAATTAAGCGATGTCCAGAATATCTCGGAAGAGTATGTTAGAAAAAAGGTAGATCTTTTGCCAAAGACGCGATCTAATAATGCATAACTTTGTAATTACCATTTAATTGACCAAAACTTAGTGCATAACTCATGAGTGAAGAGATTCTACGGGCATTAACCCAACTTTTCGCAATTATCACCAAACAAGATGGTGGCGTATCTGAAAATGAAAGAGAGTTTGTTATCCGATTCTTTCAACAAGAACTGGATCATACTTCGGTTAATGAATACATTGATTTATATGATGAATACTCAGAATATAAAAAGCAAGGCACAGAAGAAGGTGATAAAAATAAGCTCACCTCTGTAAAAGATTCCGTTAAGACATTAGGGATCTGCCGCAAAATCAATAAAACTCTTACACAAAAGCAAAAAGTAGTTGTACTTATAAAATTACTTGAGCTGGTTAGTTCTGATGGACATTTTACTGCACAGAGAATTGAAATTATTAATACGGTATCCACGGTATTCAATATTTCAAATGAAGAGTATAAATTGATTGAAGCCTTTGTGGTTGCACAAGATATACAGGAGTTGAACTATTCTAATATCCTTGTAGCCAATTCGCAAGCGGACACCTCCGTTGACAATCAAAAACACGAACACGTTCACATTGAAGGAAACCTTCTTTTTGTAAGAGTACAAAGTGTTGACATGTACTTTACCAAGTACCTGGGAGAACAACTGAATAATCTTAATGGTTTTACGATGCAACCTAACCGGGTATATTTATACTCGCATGGAAGCATAATAAAAACACAGTCAGGCGGTGCTTTATATTATAGCGATTTAGTTGCGCAGTTTAATGAAGAAATCAAAACAACCAAACTTTCCTTTAATGCAAGCATTGAAGAATTTCAATTTCCCAATGGTGCAGTAGGATTGAGAAATGTAGTTATTTCAGAAGGCCCAGGTAAACTTATCGGTATTATGGGCGCTAGCGGTGCCGGTAAAACCACGTTACTAAATGTTTTGGCCGGTCTTGAGACATCTTCAAAAACTGAAATAACAATCAATGGCTTTAATATCAATTCACAAAAAGATAAAATACACGGAGTAATAGGCTATGTACCACAAGATGATTTGTTAATTGAAGAACTAACCGTCTACCAAAATTTATATTTCAACGCAAAATTATGTTTCTCGAATTTTACCGAAGAACAATTGCATACACGTGTTATTGAGGTTTTAGAAAATCTGGGATTAGATCATCGAAAAGATTTGCGCGTAGGCAATGCCTTAGAAAAAACGATTAGTGGAGGACAAAGAAAGAGATTAAATATAGCACTCGAATTAATACGCGAACCAGCCGTACTTTTTTTGGATGAACCTACCTCAGGACTTTCATCCAGAGATTCAGAAAATGTGATTGATTTGCTCAAAGAACTTTCCTTAAAGGGAAAACTAATCTTTGTGGTTATCCATCAACCCTCCTCTGATATATACAAGATGTTCGATAAAATGATCATCATGGATACAGGAGGATTTCCTGTGTATTCTGGAAGTCCGGTAGAAGCCGTAACCTACTTTAAAAAAGCTACGCACCAGGTAGATAGCAGTCGTGGGCAATGTGAGATTTGCGGTAATGTAAATCCCGAACAAATATTCAATATCATTGAGGCAAAAGTTGTTGATGAATATGGACAACCTACCACCAAGCGAAAAGTAACTCCAACACAATGGCATGAAATGTATGGCAAGGCCATTCCGGTATCCAAGCTTGAAGATATAAAGGAAGAACCACCAAAGACACTTCACATTCCCGGCAAAATAAAGCAAGCTGTTATTTTCACAACCCGCGATTTCCTCGCAAAGATTAGTAACAAACAATATCTATTAATTAATCTACTTGAGGCTCCATTGCTTGCGGCTATATTGGCTTTTGTTATACGTTATCGTAATTCTCCTGGCGGAACTGAATACATGTTTCGCTTTAATGATAATTTTCCAGCCTATATTCTGATGAGCATTATCGTTGCCTTATTTATGGGGCTTACGGTTAGTGCTGAGGAAATAATACGGGATCGCAGGATTTTAAAACGTGAATCCTTTCTTAATTTAAGTTGGAACAGCTATCTGCAATCCAAACTAGCCATCTTGTTTACACTATCCGCCATACAAACCTTTCTGTTTGTTGTTGTCGGAAACTTGATTTTAGAAATCCATGGAATGAACTTCGCATTTTGGCTGGCACTCTTCACCATATCCTGCTTTGCCAATATATTGGGGCTCAATATATCCTCGGCATTTAATTCTGCCGTTACTGTTTATATCATTATTCCACTTTTGCTAATACCGCAAATGATCCTGAGTGGCACTTTGTTCAGTTTCGATAAATTAAATGAAATCATAAGTACGAAAGGCAAAGTGCCCATTGTGGCAGATATGATGGCTTCCCGATGGGCTTATGAAGCCATGGCCATTTACCAATTCAAAAATAATGAGTATCAAAGTGAGTTCTTTACGTATGAAAAAGAAAAATCTATAGCCGATTTTAAAGCCGCTTATTTAGCTGACGACCTTACTAAACGAACTCAATATTCGCTGGATAATTTTAAAAGCAAGAATGATTCTATAAAGCTGATCGTAAAAAAGAATTTAACCATTATCAATAACACATTGAAGCATGAATCCTATCGATTAGGAATCGATCAACTTAATCTTGATGAAATTTTAACTTCGGATAAATTCACTCCAGCTATTGGTAATCAAATTCTTGATTATCTTACTGCTTACAAGAAAGAATATCAAAAAATCTATAACTCCAACCTGGCCATCCAGGAAAAGAAAATGTCATTTTATGAAAATAAAGGTTGGGATGTGAATCAATATAAAAATGAATACTTCAATGAAAGTCTTTCTGACTTGGTAAGAAACTTAAATACTGTTAACCGATTAGAAGAATATAAGGGTGAATTGATTCAGCAAATAGATCCCGTTTTTCAGGAAATAAAACCGAAATCAATTATTGATTACAGAACAGGATTCTTTTATTCTGAAAAGAATTTATTTGGTTCTACCGTAAGCACGTTCAGTTTTAACATTCTGGTAATTTGGCTTATGTCTTTTATTTTATATTATACTTTATCAGCTGAACTATTAAGAAAAATAATAAAGCAAATGGAATCAATTCCGCAAAGAGGAAAAAGCCTATTCAATACATCTAAGAAAAATATTAACAACAAGTAATATGAAATCACCCATTTACATAGTTTTAATGTCCATAGCACTCGCTTGTAGTTCTAAAAAAACTCCAGACGAAAAAGAATTCCTTGAAAGTACCGATTCACTCAATCAGGCTATGCCTGCTATTGATGAATCCGTTGTTTCAGGACTGCTAGAACAAATTCCAAGTCCCTTGGAAATCTCCGTGTTACTAAAAGAATCGGGCACTAAATACAACAGTTCTATATTAAATGAGCCCGGTAATATTTCGAAGTATAACACCAATTATAAAAAAGCCTTAAATCTTGGTATTTATGGTGCAGATCTTGGCTATACAAATATTTATGGCCAGAAAATGGAGGGAGTTCGCTACCTATCTTCGATTAAAACCCTTGCCGATGATTTAAGCATTGGGCAGTTCTTTGATATTGTTACGATCAGTAAGTTGGCAAGCAATAGCGATAATTTGGATTCACTGCTTCTCGTTACTACTCAAAACTTCAACTCCATTAATCAATATCTGCAAAGTCAAAATAGAGCCAATGTAAGTGTCATGTTGCTGGTGGGCGGATGGATTGAAGCCATGCAAATCATTTGTGGTGTTGCTTCGCAAAACCTTCAAAATAAAGCGTTGATTGAGCGAATAGGAGAACAGAAAATTATTCTGGAACAGATTGTGATTCTACTCACCTATTATCAAAATGACCAACAACTTGCTTTGTTACTTGAAGATCTCCAGGGATTAAAGACCATTTTCGATAAGGTTAGTATTACTTACACGTATAAAGAATCAACGATGGAAATAGTCAATGGAGTTGCTGTTATAAAGGATAACAGTACCTCATCCATTAATATAACTAAAGAGGTGACGATGGAAATAATTGATAAAATCAGCGCCATCAGAAACAAAATAATAAGCTAAAATATAATTATCAATATGAAAAAGATACTGTTCCTTCTCCTTTTCTTCTTTAATGGGTTTGTCTCTTATCCACAAGCCACCGCTCAATGCAACACTGAAGAGTTAAGTAATCTTTGTATATCCAAATTGGCCCCGGGTTTTAGTTTTTTAAAAACATATAAAATTAATGGAGAGCTTGATTTAGTGAAAGTAGAATACTCCTATGTGTTTGCTAAAGGCACGCAATACATGATCACGTTGTGTGATCAAAAACCAGATGCCAGTACAATTACTATTACTATTTTTGATTCTAAGCGAAACAAAATAGCCAGTAATAACATAAACGGAACTCTTGTTTCTGCCATTTCATTACCCTGTAATGCTACTGGTATCTATTACATTCAATATACTTTTGAAGGTTCTTCTACGCGATGCGGAGGAAGTGCATTGGGATTTAAAAGGTGATAAAAATTCTATCGAAAATCCGTCTATGAATCAAGCTTAATTGGTTCTTACCAAGTGGCCACCTCTTAATGAAACAAAGGGCACAATGTTATTATCACGTTGTGAGGATAGTGATAACCCTGAACTGAGCGTTCCCTGCACGATTGTTCCATCATTAATAGTTTGAAGGAAATTGACACCATATTGATCCATCATACGCCCCAGCACCATAATAAATTCATATCCTACGCTGGCATAATCAGTTGGAAGCACCCCATGCCTGTTAATATATCTTTTTCTGAATTCGCCAAAGGCAGGGCTTGTTATTGATTTAAAATTAGGAGCGGCAAAAGCGATTTTAATACGTTCAAATCTTGCATAATCTATAGAGCTATCATCCAACCATCCCTCCTGTCCTATTACCAATATAGAATCACCGCGGGTTTCCACGCTATTGATGACTTTTGAATAAATCAACTCGTTCGATGAAGCAACAAAAATACAGCCGATACTATCCTTTTTCAGCGAAAACTGAAGAGGATTCTTCCACTCATCATATTCCGTAGCGGTCGCCAACTTTGACAGGATAGTTCCTGAATTTTCACTTCGTATGCGTTCGACATTAACGATCTTCAGACTTAATTCGTTTGCTCGTGAGATAAAGTTGGCCGCCATTACCGAATCTTTGGATGTATCTCCATAATACACAAAGCAGTTTTTAATTTTTGCCTTCTCCATGGCAATTTCTGCTGAACTTCTACCTATGGTTTCATAGCTAGGTTGAAATAGAAAACTAAAAGGATTTTGCTTTACCAAATCAGAATTATTGGCAAGTGGGTTAATAGTTACACTGATCCGATTAGTGAGTGAAAAATCTAAGATTGGTTTAGCTTCTTCCTGAAAGAAAGGACCCACAATCAAATCGGTTTGTTTGAGTTCATTCTCTTTTAATAGCTTTTGCGTAGTCTCTACATTGCGTTCATTATCATAGGCCAGTAATGAAAGTTGAATACCTGAGTGAGAAAGCGAATCTGCAGCCAATTTCATCCCCTGATACATCTCCAGAATTATTTGGTTACGTTTTTTTACTGGTGACGGCTCCAGCGAAGCTGCCAAAAAAGGCATAACCAACGCCACACGAATGGTATCCTTTTTAATGGGACGAATGGCCTTTACATGTATCAATTCTTGTCGTGAAAGACCATATTGATTAATCAATGAATTAATCAACGTAGTGTCCTGAAGATGATACGGCTGCTGCCCCAGTCTCTTCACAAAATATTTTGCTATCACAGGATCTTCCGGATGTTCTTCCAGCATCATGCGAAGCGTTTCCATATCTTCTATAGTAGAAAGGTAAACCTTCTTTAAGTTTTGAAGGTCGCTTAAGAATGTCAAATCTTTGATCTGATCCATAATGACGAGCGCCTGAAAATACTCGTTCTGATCAAAGTATGTTTTACAAAGAGCATAGTTTACCTCATCCAGTTGGTTCCATTGTGGATACAACCTTTTGATCTGAATCAACATATCCTTTGCCACTGAGATATACCCTAACCTATATGCCGACATGGCATAATAAAAAGAGGCGTATTCACTATATGGATTATTTTTGTCGTATACCATGCATGACTTAAACGCTTCCATGGCTGCGCTATAGTCACCTTCGGTAAACAAATCCTTAGCGGTACGATATTGTCGTTTAAAATCCTGCGCTGAAGCTGTCAAAACGCCAAGCACAAGTATTAAAGACAGAAACCAAGACGATGTATTTTTAATAGTTGGTTGATTCATAAGGTTAATGATGACCCAATATAAGCAAATCAAAAAAAATAGCCGCTATTCCCATTCGATGGTCGCTGGCGGCTTGGAACTGATATCATAGACCACGCGATTTACTCCCTTCACTTTATTGATTATATCAGAAGATACTTCACTTAAAAAATCATGTGGCAGATGGGCCCAATCAGCAGTCATACCATCCACACTAACTACTGCACGAAGTGCTACAGCCTTTTCATAGGTACGCTCATCTCCCATCACTCCTACCGTATATACAGGTAATAAAATTGTGCCTGCTTGCCACACTTTTTCATATAAACCATGCTTGCGCAAACCGGATATAAAAATATCATCAGCATCCTGAAGGACTTGTACTTTCTCTGGCGTGATCTCACCCAAAATACGAATGCCCAAACCTGGACCGGGAAAAGGATGTCTTCCTAAAATCAAAGGATCAATGCCCAATGTTTTACCCACCAGACGCACCTCGTCTTTAAATAACGTATTCAAAGGTTCCACTACTTTCATTTTCATTTTCTCGGGCAATCCTCCTACGTTATGGTGCGATTTAATGGTGGCCGAAGGACCTTTTACTGAAACCGATTCAATGACGTCCGGATAAATGGTTCCTTGTCCTAACCACTTCACATCTTCAAGATGGTGAGCTTCTTCATCAAACACTTCAATGAAAGTGCGACCTATAGCCTTACGCTTGGCTTCTGGTTCTGAGAGATTTTTTAACGCAGCATAAAATTTATCTTTTGCATCTACTCCTTTTATGTTTAAGCCCATTCCTTTATAGGAAGTGAGTACTTGTTCAAATTCGTACTTGCGCAACAATCCATTATCAACAAAAATGCAATACAAATTTTTCCCAATAGCCTTATGTACCAACATAGCCGCTACAGTAGAGTCCACTCCACCTGATAGCGCCATGACAACCTTATCTCTTCCAAGCTTCTTTTTTAAATCCTCAACCGTTGTCTCTACAAATTGATCGGGTGTCCAATCCTGGGCACAACCACTAATATGTACAACAAAATTCCTCAGAAGATTTTTTCCTTCCAGTGAATGGGTGACTTCCGGATGAAACTGAATACCATAAAGTCTTTCATCTTTTTTCTTAAACGCAGCTACTTTTACAGATGGAGTGCTGGCTATTACTTCAAAAGAATCTGGTATGCTGGCAATGGTATCCGCGTGGGACATCCACACCTGCGAGTCGAGGGAGATTTCTTTCAATAATTCGTTGTGATGATCAACCGTTGTAAGTTTTGCCCTACCATATTCTCTTATTTGCGAAGGTAATACGGTGCCTCCGCTTTTATGAGCAATTAGTTGCGCCCCATAGCATACACCCAGAACTGGGATGTTGCCAAACTGAGAAAGATCTACATCTGGTGAACCTGCATCACGTACAGAGCACGGGCTTCCTGAAAGAATAACACCTTTGATAGAAGTGGTAATAGCAGGAATATGGTTGTACGGATGAATTTCACAGTAAACATTCAGTTCGCGTACTCTTCGGGCAATCAACTGGGTGTATTGCGATCCGAAATCAAGAATTAGTATTTGTTCTGGCATTCGCAAAAATACAAAAACCCTTCACAGTTAGGACTTGGAAAGTGAGTTTTAAAATGCGTAGATGACTAATTCTGTGTTAAGGTAGATATTAACTTAGCTTCGCGCTACCAGCCTGTGCTGTATGTATTTTCGCGAGACTCGCAGAATGGATGTGCTCCGTAGAAATTGATAACTACGGTAAAGAGGTCCTTGCTCTTGCCTAGTCCTCCACACCAAAGCAATACTGCTTGAGGTAGTCACCGGCATCGTCCTGTCCTGCATAGAATGCCTTATTCAAGCAACTGCATGCTTCGTCCTCCTTTTTCAATTCAATTAATGCCACTCCCTTATAAAACCAGGCGGTTGCGTTCTCCGGATCCAGCATGAGTGCAACATTGACATATTTTAAAGCCAATTCGTATTGGGCACCCTCCAAGGAAAAAGAACTTCCGTATAAATAGGCGGGCAGAAAAGTTGCCTCCAATTCAATTGCTTTATTGATAGCCATCAAGGCACTATCTCCTTTTTCAGTAGAATAATAAGCAAACCCGAGATTTAGTTCAACTTCAGGATCGTCCTGCATTTGTCGCACCAGCAGCAAATCTTCGATAGCCTGTTTAAATTCTTCCTTTTCTATTAATAAGCCCGCACGCCATTTTAAAATTTGAGGATCACCACCACTGAGGGTCAATGCTTCTTCAACATCTGTAAGTTGCTTGTCAGTTTCACCCAATTCACGATAGCATAACGCACGCAAAATCCTGGCTTGATAACTTTCCTGAAATTGAGGGATAAAACGATCCATATCGTTAACTGCATTCTTGAAATCACCCTGACTATAAAAAGCTACACCTCTTTTGTATAGCGGTCTGTAATCAGTTTTTTCCTTCAGCTTGCTTGCCTCTATAATTTTTGTGTAAAGTTTGGCAGCACCTATGAAATCTTGTCTATTCATAAGCGTATCTGCCTCAATTTCCCATGTAGTCAACTTTGGATCTTGAGCATGAGTTGTCTGCACTGTCAACGACACGAAAAATAATATAACGAGATTTTTAACCATCGATTGATTTTTTACGCTTGCATAGATTGCTCATCAAATATGAACGATCGCGGCTGCACTTCCAAACTAAAGAAGTGCAGTCGCGAAAGACAAAAGAACGATTTAAGGATTCAGATTATTGCTTGCCTCCGAAGCGCTTGCGCTCGTTTTCATTCAGGTAAATCTTGCGAAGACGTATCGATTTAGGCGTTACCTCCACGTATTCATCTGCCTGAATATATTCCAACGCCTCTTCAAGCGTGTGCTTGAGTGGAGGTGCAATTTTCATTTTTTCATCTGAACCAGACGCACGCATGTTGGTCAATTTCTTAGTCTTGGTTACGTTGATAACCAGATCACCACCACGGCTGTGTTCACCGATTACCTGACCTTCATACACAGGCTCGCCTGGATTAATGAAGAATTTACCACGGTCTTGAAGGTTGTGTAAGCTGTAAGGGATTGCTTCACCTTGCTCCATTACAATCAATGAACCATTGATACGTCCAGGAATTTCTCCTTTATATGGCTGATATTCTTTAAAGCGGTGTGTTACCACAGCTTCACCGGCTGTTACGTTCAATAAGTAATTTCTCAAGCCCATAATTCCTCTTGAAGGAATCAAGAATTTCAAAATCATACGATCTGCCTTAGGCTCCATGTTCAACATCTCACCTTTGCGTTGAGTAACCGTTTCAATGGCTTTGCCAGCAACAACTTCTGGCAAGTCAATAGTTAATTCTTCTACCGGTTCACACTTCTGACCATCAATCTCACGGAAGATCACCTGAGGCTGACCAATCTGAAGTTCATAACCTTCTCTCCGCATGGTTTCAATCAATACAGAAAGGTGAAGAACACCACGACCAAACACCATGAAACTATCTGCTGATCCGGTTTCACCGAGACGCAAGGCAAGATTCTTTTCAAGTTCTTTTTCAAGACGATCTTTGATGTGACGTGAGGTAACATACTTTCCTTCTTTTGCATAGAAAGGAGAGTTGTTAATCGTGAAGAGCATACTCATGGTTGGCTCATCAATCGCAATAGATTTAAGTGCTTCCGGCTTATCAACATCGGCAACGGTATCACCGATTTCAAAACCTTCCAATCCTACCAAGGCACAAATTTCTCCAGCCTTCACTTCTTCCGCCTTCACTTTATTAAAACCTTCAAACACATATACTTCTTTGATACGTGTTTTTACAATCGCACCGGTTTCTCTCTTCACCAGGGCGATTTGCTGTCCTGCCTTCACACTTCCTCTTTGAATTCTTCCGATGGCAATACGACCAACAAAAGAAGAATATTCTAATGACGTGATCAGTAATTGCGTAGTTCCTTCGTCAATCTTAGGAGCAGGGATATGCTCAATAATACCTTCAATCAGTGCCGTGATATCTGTTGTTGGATTTTTCCAATCCGAACTCATCCAGCCTTGCTTCGCAGAGCCATAAAATGTAGGGAAGTTCAACTGATCTTCGCTTGCATCCAGCGCAAACATCAAATCGAAAACACCTTCATGCACTTCATCAGGAGTACAGTTCTTTTTATCTACTTTGTTAACCACCACGATAGGCTTTAAGCCTAATTGTAGCGCTTTCTGCAACACAAAGCGGGTTTGTGGCATTGGGCCTTCAAAAGCATCCACCAAAAGCAGACAGCCATCGGCCATGTTAAGAACGCGTTCTACTTCGCCACCAAAGTCGCTGTGGCCGGGAGTATCAATTACGTTGATTTTATAGTCTTTATACCGAACGGATACGTTTTTTGCTAAAATGGTGATACCTCGCTCACGCTCCAGGTCATTACTGTCCATAATGAGCTCTCCAGGATTTTCATGGTCCTTAAAAACGTGGCCTGCGTGTAATAATTTATCCACCAGGGTAGTTTTTCCATGGTCAACGTGGGCGATAATCGCGATGTTTCTGATCTTGCTAACTTCCATAAATTTTGATTTCCTCGGCTTTTTTCAGTTTGAGGCCGCAAAGATAGTTCTATTTTATGGATTTACGGCCCCAAACTCTATTTTCCATGATTCACAAAACACTCTATTTGCCCGTTTGGTTCTTTTCAAAAAAAGAATGTAAGGCTTCCATAATGGCATCCGGGTCGCTAAAGTAGTGAACATTGCCTTGCTTCTGATTGAATTGCACGATCATTTGATAATAGGTGTCTTCACTTACCTCATACTCATTCATCAATATTTCCTTCACATCAGGATCCGTAATCACCTGGCGGTATGTCTGTGTGCGGTTATTCTCCTCAACAATTTTTGAGAGTTTTCTTTTTTCGCGTTCCAGGCTCCAGAAATAATCAAACGGTGAAAAAACTCCTTCCAACTTGCTCATAGTACGTGGTGCGGTTTTAGATCGCTCTTCAATTTTATTCGGATAAAGGCGAGTTGACTTAATAATCACCTCGTTCATAAAAATCCGATCCTCCCGCATCAACACAAAAACTACATCCTCTGCAAAAAGTAAGGGTAACTCCAACGAAATGTAGCCTACCGATGAAAATAACAAGGTATCGGCAGGAGTAGCATAGATCATAAAACTTCCGTTGACCGAAGTACTGGTGATCTTTCCTGAATGCTTGACAGAAACGTGGACGTCTGGCAAATTGGTAAGCCTGGCAGAATCTACCACAATGCCTGTATACAATTTCTGGGCGCTTAAGGCGTTTGCCAACAATAATGAGCTTATGAAAAAAATAAATCGAATCAACACGCGACTGTTTCCTGACAAGATAAGTGAAATCCAAAAATAGTTGTATTCAATTTAATTCGATAAGGTTAATTTCATTAGTGCATGGATTCCTCCTCTCCAAAATTGTTGGGCAACGAAATCAATGACCCAAAAAACAAAGCATTCAAAAACATCTTATTTGTGCCATACCAGGTGCCACGAAAGTTTGGATTATCGGAGAACATAATCACCCGGCCCTGCCCTTCCGGAGAAAATAACACGGCTGCCGAATTAGCCACTCTCTTGATATCACTTTTATGAATGTATCCGCCAATCAATGGCGTTGCGGTATACTGCGCAATAGTGTTGTAGGGGGTCTTACTGGGTTGTAAAAACGTGCGACCATTTCGATAAACCGAAACTTTGCGATCGGTATAACCAAAACCAATGGGATTGGTGATATCTAAATCCACCTGGAAGATCGAGCCGCCAATTTGCTTTGCGCCTTCCGCGTCAGCGGCCCACTCAAAATCAACACGCTTTGGATTTTTAACAGTATCTATAGGCAGAAGTTTTTCCTTCACGATGCCCTGCTTGATGGCCCACTCCGAGGCGGTCTTTAAAGTTATCAGTGTGCCTCCTGCCTGCACCCAACTTTTAATTTTATCTGTCATAGACTTATCCGTAGGATACGTTCCTCCCACCATTACCATCACGTTGTAGTCATTCAGATTTATTCGTGAGAAGTTTAACAAGTCCACTTTAGAAACTGGCATTCCGATGCGCTGGTCCAGAAGATGCCACACTTCGCCCGCCTCATAGCCCGAGACACCTGCGCCAATGGGCATGATGACTCTCGGTTTCTTAATAGTACGGATTGAAGCAGATCCCAAATCAACACCTTTGGTATTCAAGCCGGTCTCCACAGAATAAATATCAACTCCCACTGATTGACTTGCTGATTTCACCGCATTATATAATTCATCTGAACCTATTTTTTGTTGCTGAACCGGAATCACAATCGATCCATGTGGGAAACTTCGTTCACTGCCATTCGTCATCACACTAAAAGGCTTGAAACTAGTGCGGACAATTACATTGTTGTTTTGCAACAGATTAATCAACTGGTGTGCTTTGTAGTCGGTAATATCGATCAGGTAGGCATAATCGCTCTTAACCACCGGCATCATGATTCTGGAAGGTGCCGTTACCAGATTTCCTTTTGTAAATGCACCCTTCACCTCGGCATGTGGCATATTAAACGCGTGCACTAACGACCACGTGGATGCATCATAGAACGTGCTGTCGCGATATGTAATATCTTTTTCGAACGCAGAACGTACCATGATATAGTTCTTCTGTTCGGTTGGAACAACAAATGATTTTCCTTTTTCAAAGGTCTTGCCGCCCGCTGTAATATTTTGGCCTACCTCATACACATCTATCTGATGCATTAATAAAAGATTGATGAAAGCTGCGGTGCGTGTAGCATCTTTGGTTTCTCCAAAAACATAGGCCTTGATCTGACTTGCTTTTGCCTGCGCCATAGTGCTAGTGAAAAAATCCCTGCGCAGCTTACGCAGCATTTCCTTTTCAGCTGTAGATGCGCGTATGGTTGCCAATGAAGCTTTGAATTGGTTTCGAATGGTGAAACCAAAAGTCAACGGTATGGTGGTGGTCTCCTGCACGTGCCCGCGTGAACTGGCCTGCTCAAATAAGATTCCGATGCCTCCATAAAAATTTACATAGCTGGAGCCATAGCCGGGATACAATTTATCATACGACTCTTTTGTGAAATACAATGAACCAATGGAATTCAACCCTTCTGCAAAATATTCGGCAAACTTAGGATGCACCACATCATAGAGATAGGCAGGCACAATGGGATTGTTGCTGGTATATTTTCCCGGATCGAAATAAAATGAAGAGTTGGAACCCATTTCATGATGGTCGGTCATTACATAAGGCCTCCATTGATGAAAGAACTTCATGCGGTTTCTGCTCTCAGGATGGACACCCAAAAACCAATCGCGGTTTAAGTCAAACCAATAGTGATTCGTTCTACCACCCGGCCAAGCCTCATTGTGCTCGCGATCATTCGGATCAGAAACCACCGGTGAACCTTTATGCATGTTGGCCCAATGCGTGTGACGATCGCGTCCATCTGGATTGTAAACCGGGTCGAGTAAGATCACCATGTCGTTGAGCCATTTCAGTGTTTCTTCATCTTCGCTGGCAGCAAGGTAATAGGCGGTGATCATCGCGGCTTCGGAACTGGATGGTTCATTTCCATGCACGTTGTATCCCAACTGAATGACCAGCGGGATATCAGTAGCGCCTTCCAGGTTCTTCTTCCTGATTTCTTCCAGGCGACCATGATTGGCTGGTGAAGTTATTTTAGCTACCACCTGCACACGATGACCAATGGTGCTTCCAATCTCTTCCACCACGAATCGCTCTGACAGCCTGTCTAATGTTTTAATATACTCTACGATTTTATCGTGCCGTGTGTGATGCGACCCTATGGGATATCCTAAAAATTCTTCAGGAGTCGGAATATTTTTATTCAGTTTTTTGGCCGCTGGATAATAGTAATCGGCTTGTGCATCACTGAGCAACGGTAAGCACAGTAAAACTAAAATGAAAATTGCCTTCATAAGATGGGTTGAGTTAGGGTTGCAAAGTAAGAAAAGGAGAATGCCTTTGCGCGAGTTATTTTATGTGTGGAATGGAATCCTCATGGTTGTGGGTGCATAACATGAGGCACTTCATTTTATAACCACAAAAAAAAGAGCCAACTCCCCAGCTGGCCCTTCTCCAAACGAATTAAGTGACTTAATCCGCGATCATAAACAATCGAATTGGTGGGTCAAATTTAACAGACAGTCCTTGGAACTTATAACTGTCAGCTATCAAATTCGGGTAACCAAAACCTTTCCCAATATTGCCGTAGCAACTTCATATAAAACAAAAGGCCCCGATTGCTCGGGGCCAATTTTCATAACCTAAAAAAACCATTATTTTTTGAACAACTTGATTGTCTTCGTTGACTTATCTTGTGCAATGCGCAGTAAGTAGAATCCGGTGTTCATGTTCAAATTAGAAACCGGCATTTCATATTCTCCTGTTGGAATAGCCTGGTAGGTTTCCATCTTCAAACTTCTTCCATTTAAGTCAAACAACTGCATACCGATCGGTGATTCACTTTCAGAAGCGTACTTCACATAAATCACCTCTCCAATAGGGTTAGGGTATACGCTCAGAGCTACGTCAGAGATTTCTTTTGTAACCTCCTCAGGAGCGCCATCACGTTTGGTAGAAGATTTAGCATTTGGAGTGTGAACAACAATGGATCCGGCACTTATCGGAGTTGCTACATCAGAATCTTCTGCCGCATTTAATGCGTTATCATAAATTCCGTTGATTTTGATTCTGAACTGATCGGTTGTACCATCAATGGCTGTGATCAGGAACTGATAATTGCCAGAGCCGTTTACAGTACCATAGCCTTTGTATTGCGCCTTTTGTCCGGAAACAACCAGCCACTGATAAGATGTGCTCTTGAAGTTCAAGTTACCAACCTGGAACTGAAACTCGGTATTTCCAGTAGGAACCGTTGCTCCTTTTTGATATTTGGAAACAAATCCAAAAGTAGCTTTTCCTGTCAAGGTAGGGTCTGCCAGATAAGCTCCCGCAGGAGAACTGATCCAACCACCACCGGTTACAAAACCTGCTGATGGATCGTAGGTTACTAAATATTCCAGCAGATAGGAAGCGGTAGCACCGCAAGCATCAGTTAATACTACATTCACAGAATAAACTCCTGCTGCTGCATAAGTGTGAGGTATACTGAACGTACTTCCATAAATTGTTTCTTCAGCATTACCATCATCCCAGTTAATTTTAGCGCTGACTACGTTATTATCAGTATACCCAATGTTAAGATTAATCAAAGTATTGATTGGGAATACGCCATCTGCATCAGATGAACTAACTGAAGTAATAACAGGGGTATTGTTGGTAACCGTTACATCTTGTGTATCCGTGTTCGTATTTCCGTGAACGTCTGTTATTGTCCAGGTTACTGTGGTTGTTCCTACAGGGAAAGCTGCAGGTGCATCGTTGGTGACACTCTGAACTCCGCAATTATCTCCTGTGGAAGGCGCGGTAAGAACAACTTCAGCTGAACACTTACTAGCATCATTTTCCACAGTTACATCGGCTGCCGCGGTAATTGTTGGTGCCTCTGTATCGTTAACCGTTACATCTTGTGTATCGGTATTCGTGTTTCCATGAACGTCTGTTACTGTCCAGGTCACTGTCGTAGTTCCTACAGGGAAAGCTGCAGGTGCATCGTTGGTGACACTCTGAACTCCGCAAT
>CAYGGY010000066.1:26125-26197 GCA_964349405.1 uncultured Ohtaekwangia sp.
CGGCTGCCGCGGTAATTGTTGGTGCCTCTGTATCGTTAACCGTTACATCTTGTGTGTCAGTGTTCGTATTTC
>CAYGGY010000067.1:0-25261 GCA_964349405.1 uncultured Ohtaekwangia sp.
TGAATGTTGTGAAAAATCTACAGGAATTAACATGTTTCTCATTTTCCTCAAAAATTTTATCAGGATAATATTATAATAAATCATTCAACTATGCGCTGATAATTATCACTCCTTTCGGTGATCCTTATCAATCATGGATATCCATAAACCATATCCGGTAAGTAAGAATTTTAATATCAGAAGCCGGTTATCAGAAAGGCATATGAAACGGATAAAATTTTGAATATTTTTCTGACTGGATATAAAACTCTTTTAATGAAAAAAATCATTTTCCTTCTTTTTGTATCAGGCTCACTGGCTGCACAGCCATTTACCAAAGATGAAATTGCTGGTTGGCAGAAGCAGGCTACACGGGTAACTATTATTCGTGATCAGTGGGGGATTCCTCATGTATATGGAAAGACCGATGCTGATGCTGTTTTTGGATTTCTTTATGCCCAATGTGAAGATGATTTTGATCGGGTAGAGCTCAATTATATCAATGCGGTAGCGCGGTTGGCCGAAGTAGAAGGAGAATCTAAACTATATCAGGACTTGCGTATGCGACTTTTTTATGATTCGGTTCAAGCCATTAATTTTTACAATCAAAGTCCGGCATGGCTCAAAAAATTATGTAATGCTTTTGCCGATGGCGTAAATTATTATTTATATACACATCCACAGTTAAAACCAAAATTACTTCATCGTTTTCAACCCTGGATGCCATTATTGTTTAGTGAAGGAAGTATTGGTGGCGATGTTGAATCCATTTCAGTGATAAGATTACAGGAATTTTATGGTACCGGAAATACTTTTTCTGAATTGGAAGGAGTTGATCGTAACAATCCGGAACCCGAGCCACGAGGCTCGAATGGGTTTGCCATAGCGCCTTCAAAAAGTGCAAGTGGAAATGCACTCTTACTGATTAATCCGCACACCTCATTTTATTTTCGTCCTGAAGTACATGTAGTGAGTGAGCAAGGGTTAAATGCGTATGGAGCAGTGACCTGGGGCCAATTCTTTGTTTACCAGGGATTCAATGAGAATTGTGGTTGGATGCATACATCCAGCCAGGCAGATGTTATTGATGAGTACAAGGAAACCATTGTTAAACGTAATGATTCTATATTTTATCAATACGATAAAGACCTGAAACCAGTACGTTCAAGAAAAATCCGGCTGGCATATAAGGATGGTGATAGGGTAAGTTATCGTGAGTATAATGTATATGAGACACATCATGGCCCTGTCATTGCGAGACAAGGAGATCAATGGATAACGGTTAAGATGATGATTGAGCCTTTAAAAGCGTTAACCCAATCCTATATGCGCACCAAGGCAAAAGATCTTGACAGTTATGAAAAGACCATGGATTTAAAAGCCAATTCGTCTAACAACACGGTGTTTGCTGATGGAAAAGGAAATATAGCTTACTGGCATGGAAACTTTATTCCTAAGCGCGATCCACAATTTAGCTGGAATGCAGCAGTAGATGGAAGCAATCCTGCCACCGAGTGGAAAGGATTGCATTCAGTTCAGGATATTGTACATAGTTATAATCCTGCTAATGGATGGATTCAGAATTGTAATTCTACCCCTTTTACAGTAGCCGGAGAAAATAGTCCAGATAAAAACCACTATCCAAACTACATGGCCCCCGATGCGCAAAATGCACGCGGTATTAATGCAGAGCGTGTATTGAAGCGAGAGAAATCTTTCACATTGGATAAACTCATTGCTGCCGCATACGATCCTCATTTAGCTGGTTTTGAAGAACTAATACCATCACTGGTGAACGCCTACGAAACTACTTCCATGATGAATAACTCGATACGCAACAAGCTTAATGAACCGATTCTTTTATTAAGAAACTGGGACATGAATTATGGGGTTTCATCGGTTGCGACTACACTCGCTATATATTGGGGACAAGAGTTGAGAACGCAAATTATGACAAATATTCCAGTGGGCACCGATCAGCTCAGCATCATTCAATACATGATCAGCAAAACATCAGATGATGAAAAAGTAAAAGCATTGGAAAATGTGATCAATGAATTGGAAAAAGATTTTGGTACATGGAAAAAACCTTGGGGTGATGTGAATCGATTTCAACGACTTACCGGAAAGATTGTTGAAACCTATGATGATCAAAAGCCAAGCATGGCAATTCCTTTCGCATCTTCATTTTGGGGCTCGCTGGCTGCCTATGGCAGTCGAAAATTTCCTGATACGAAAAAGATGTATGGTTATTCAGGCAACAGTTTTGTAGCGGTGGTAGAGTTTGGGAAAGAGATAAAAGCAAAATCAATATTGGCAGGTGGGGTTAATAATAATCCATCTTCACCACACTTTAATGATCAGGCCGAACGATATAGTAAAGGAGTGTTTAAAGAAGTTTCATTTTATAAAAAGGATGTAGTTAAAAATGCTACACGAACGTATCACCCTGGAAAATGAGTATGACAAATCAATCAATTACAATAGGCACACCTTACACTACTTCAGCAGTGAAGGTAATGATGTTGGGATCAGGAGAATTAGGTAAAGAAGTAGTTATCGAATTTCAACGATATGGAGTTGAGGTAATTGCCGTGGATCGGTATGATCATGCCCCGGCAATGCAGGTCGCACATCGTTCTTATACAATTTCTATGTTGGATGGCGTTGCACTTCGCAAGGTGATTGAAAAAGAAAAACCTGACTTCATTGTTCCTGAAGTAGAAGCCATCGCAACAGACACCTTGGTAGCATTGGAGCAAGAAGGCTTTTGTGTGATTCCTACGGCCAATGCCGCCCGGCTTACCATGAATCGTGAAGGCATCCGCACGTTAACGGCAGAGAAACTAAAGATTAAAACATCGCCTTATCGGTTTGCCAGTACAAAAGATGAGTTTATTCAGGCGGTACATGCTATTGGAGTGCCTTGCGTGGTGAAGCCCATCATGAGTTCGTCTGGCAAAGGTCAGAGTGTAATTAAAAACGAAAGCGAAATTGATTATGCGTGGAAATATGCACAAGAGGGAGGTAGAAGCGGTGGAGGTAAAGTGATTGTAGAAGGATTTATCGACTTCGATTATGAGATTACCTTACTCACAATCCGTCATAAAAGTGGCGTATCTTTTTGCGAACCGATTGGTCACCGGCAAGAACATGGTGATTACCAGGAATCATGGCAGCCTCATCCTATGAGTGAGAAAGCATTGCAGGATGCACAGGATATTGCACGAAAGGTTGTAGATGAGTTAGGTGGTCGCGGTATTTTTGGTGTTGAGTTTTTTGTGAAAGGCGACTTAGTATATTTCAGCGAATTATCGCCACGACCGCACGATACGGGAATGGTGACCATGATCTCGCAGGATTTATCAGAATTTGCTTTGCATGTGCGGGCTATTTTGGGTTTGCCTATTCCTGCAATTCGACAAGTGGGACCTTCAGCATCTTCGGTAATTTTGGTGAAAGGAAAGTCGCAAAACATTTCCTTTAGCGGAATTGATCTAGCTCTTACTGAACCAGATACCCAACTACGCTTGTTTGGTAAGCCTGAAGTGAATGGCGAACGAAGGATGGGGGTTTGTCTTGCTATCGGAGCATCTATCGATGAGGCGCGCTTAAAAGCGAACCAAGCAGCAAGTCATATTCAATTTACGTTGTCTTAAAGACCCTGATCAGAAGTAACTTACACGTGTTACAGAAATGCAATATATTTGCATATAGTTTTTAATTAATGGATATGAAAAAATTGTGGGTTACGGTGTTATTGATAGGTTTCGGTTTATCCTATGCGTCAGCTCAACGCAATGTTGATCAAACTAAACTTACTCAGGAGCAGCGGTTGGTTCAACGAAATGCGAAACATAAAAATGGAGGAAGGAGTGCCGATCTCTCAAAAAGAGTTCAGCGGGCCAGAAAACAAGATCGCGCTTCCAGAAAAATAAAAGCTCCTAAAAACAGGAGAACGCCAAAACGTAAATAACTTTTTTAAGCCTGAAGGGAAACAACCCTTGTCAGCTCGATAACGTAGGTTTTGTTAAGCTACGGGTCATAAGTCGCGAATTGTCACAATTTTAAGGTCCCTTTTCTCTCTCCATTTATTGCATTGGCTCGTACATTAGGGAATGCCTTGATGTATTCCTATCTTGAATGAATTAATCTTCTATGTCGAAATGACCCCTGTTTTATATTTTTTACTTTTTGTAAGCTATGCATGGCAGGAAGCAGTTCCGTTCAAGCCTTCCGATGAATATGAAGTTATCATCGACTATAAATTTCAGGAACGCCCGCCTATCGACCGGTCGAAAGTGGAGTATGATGTATCAACAGATGAGAGGAACAGAAAAGCAATCGCAGGTCCATTGCCATATCTTAGACTACAACTTAAACTTTTGAAGCTTAACAGTGATGAAGTCAAAGTAAGAGTGGTAAATTCCCAAGGCAATTTGGTTTTCAATCGAAAAGCTACCGAAGGCACGCTTATTAAACTTGAAATAGGATTCATTGATGATGTAAAAGACCGTATTGCTCCTCACGAATTTACCGCACTATTATATTCTAGTTCAAAAAAGACTACTAGCCAGATTCACCTTGAAATTATGGAAGATGGTACCTTTATGGTCAATGATGTGAAGAAAGGTAAATTTTAACCTATCCGTTTAACGATAAGCTAAACCGTTCACTCATACTTTTTAATCCATAATTGATTTTTTTCGTTACTTACCATCAAACTTACTTGTGCCCTATGCGATTGTCGTTGACTATATTTTATCTGTTCGTTGCAGTTGTCAGTAACGCTCAACATCAACCCGGTTCTTCTGAAATTAAATTAAAACTCCGAAAGCTAAATTTTCTTGGCTCTGTACTTTATGTGGCGGCTCATCCGGATGATGAAAACACAAGAGCCATTGCTTATTTAGCCAATGATCGGCTTGCTTCCACCGCCTACCTTTCCATGACGCGTGGTGATGGTGGTCAGAATCTGATAGGCCCTGAAATCAGAGACCTTCTGGGACTCATCCGCACGCAAGAATTGTTGGCAGCCAGAAGAATTGATGGTGGGCAACAGTTTTTTACCCGAGCCAACGACTTTGGGTTTTCTAAAAATTATAAAGAGACCTTTGAGATATGGAATAAGGATGAGATTCTTTCTGATGTAGTGCGTGTGATACGAGAGTTTAAGCCAGATGTTATTCTCACGCGTTTCCCGGCAGACGAACGAGCAGGTCATGGTCATCACACAGCCTCAGCAATTTTAGCACAAGAAGCATTTGATTTGACAAAAAATCCCAATGTATATCCTGACCAGGTAAGTAAATTTGGTGTTTGGCAGGTGAGTGCATTGTATACCAATACGGGGCGTTGGTGGAATCAAACCATCAATGAAAGTACACCAGGAATTTTGTCGATGAATGTAGGCACCTATAACACACTGCTTGGAAAATCTTATTCCGAGATCGCTGCGGAAAGTCGTACGCAGCATAAAAGTCAGGGCTTTGGCTCTCCGGGTCGAAGAGGGGATGCACCGGAATTTTTTGAATTTGTGAAAGGTGAAAAAGCAGATAAAGATGTGTTTGAAAAAATAAACACTACATGGAGTAAATTAAGGGGGGGCGATAAAGTAAAAGTATTAGTTGATAAAGCAATCAGTGAATTTAACGATGAGAACCCTGCCGCTTCGGTACCTGTGTTATTACAAATTCGTAAAGAGATCAGCACGCTTGAAAATTCAGTATGGCGCACTCGCAAACTAAAGGAAACAGAGCAATTAATCCGCGATTGTGCTGGCTTATTTGCAGAAGCAACGGCCAGTCACTATTGGGCTTCACCAGGACAAAAGGTTATCATTAATTTGGAGGTAATTAATCGTTCTGGTGTTTCGATCTCCTTAGAAAAAATTCAAAGTGAGTCATTATCATTCGACTCTACATTATCATTGCCGCTAATCAATAATACACTGAATATCTTGAAAACTTCAAAAGATATTCGCAGTGACAAAGAGTACTCATCACCGTATTGGTTGAAGGAAAAACACAGTCAGGGTTTGTTTACAGTGCAAGACAAAAATCTTATTGGAAAGCCGGAGAATGATCCTGCTATTTCAATACAAATGAAATTCATGGTTCAGGGAGAACCTGTTTCGCTCAACGTTCCACTGATTTATAAATGGACAGATCCTGTTAAAGGTGAGTTGTCACGTCCCTTTGAAGTAGTGCCACCGGTATTTGTCAATTTTTCGCAATCTGTTTATGTGTTTGCAGATCAAACTCCCAAGAAGGTAAGTGTTCTTCTCAAGTCTGCTTCAACATCTGATAGAAAAGGAAAACTCACCCTGCAATTACCAGAAGGATGGCGAACTGAACCGGCTATCATTGACTTTGAATTGAAAGAACAAGGCCAGGAGCAGACATTTGACTTTAAGGTCTTTCCTGGAATGCAGGAATTTGATGGTAGCATGAATGCTGTTGCAGAATCGGAGGGTCATAAATTTTCAAATTCACTTCTATCCATTCAATACGATCACATCCCCATCCAAACTCTCTTACCGGTTGCACAAGCAAAAATGGTGAGAATGAATTTAAAAAAAGAAGGAGCCGTGATTGGATATATTCGTGGCGCGGGTGATGATATACCAGGAAGTCTTCGAAACTTAGGTTATGAAGTGTGGGAAATGAAAAATGAAGAAGTTACTGCCGCTAATTTAAAAAAGGTTGATGCCGTTGTGCTAGGTATACGCGCCTTAAATACCAATGAACGTATAGGCTTCATCATGCCCGACTTGCTAAATTATGTGAAAGAAGGTGGCACGATGATCATACAATATAATACCAGTAATGATCTTGAAATTGAGAAAGATAACTTTTCACCATACCCACTTACACTTTCCCGTGATCGGGTAACAGAAGAAAATAGTGAAGTAAGAATTTTAAAACCAGATCATCCGGTATTGAACTTTCCCAATAAGGTAAATGCCAAAGACTTTGAGGGTTGGGTGCAGGAGCGGGGACTTTATTTTCCTTCCGTCTGGGGTGAACAATTTGATGCTATACTTTCTATGAACGATAAAGGCGAACCAGCTCGTAATGGAAGTCTGTTGGTGGCTAAATATGCTGCTGGTCACTATGTGTACACGGGGCTTTCATTTTTCAGAGAACTGCCTGAAGGCGTGTCAGGTGCGTATAAACTTTTTACTAATATTGTCTCACTGGGTAAGGTAAAAACCCTTCGGAACGAAAAAATTAAATCAAAAAAATGATGATTTCTGATCAAGAAGAAAAGCCTCCTGGTTTTTCACGGTGGCGTAGTTGGTATTGGCTTGTTATGATTGTGTTGGCCATACAAATCGTAGTTTATTTAATCATAACCAATTCATTCCAATGAATTCAATTGACTGGATTATTTTATTCACAACCATAATTCTTATAGTCGCCTATGGCACATGGAAGAGTAGGGGAAGTATGAACATTGATGGTTATTTACTGGGTAACAAAAGTTTGCCATGGTGGAATGTCTGTTTATCAATTATGGCTACGCAGGCAAGTGCCATTACTTTTCTATCGACACCTGGTCAGGCTTATGAGGATGGAATGCGTTTTCTTCAGTTTTATTTTGGATTGCCTTTGGCAATGGTGATCCTTAGTATCACAGCTGTTCCTTTATATCATAGACTAAAAGTATATACAGCCTATGAATACCTGGAGACCCGGTTTGATTTGAAGACTCGCTCGCTCGCTGCCTTGTTCTTTCTCATGCTTCGTGGACTTTCTGTGGGTATAACTATTTATGCACCCTCTCTTATCTTGTCCACTATTTTGGATTGGAACATTAACCTGACCACCATTTTCATTGGTTCTTTGGTGATGATTTATACAGTAAGTGGTGGAACCAAAGCGGTTAGTATGACACAAAAATATCAGCTAACGATAATCATGGTTGGAATGATAATAGCGGGACTAACGGCATTTTACAAACTTCCAAACGACATTACCTTTACAGAAGCTTTTCAATTGGCAGGCGAGATGGGAAAGTTAAACCTGATCAATCTTTCATTTGACTTAAGTGATCGTTACAATATCTGGTCAGGCTTGATCGGTGGATTGTTTTTATTCATGTCTTATTTCGGAGCGGATCAGTCGCAGGTAGGCAGATACCTGGGAGGAAAGTCTACCTCTGAAAGTAGACTCGGCTTATTATTTAATGGGTTGCTCAAAGTGCCCATGCAGTTTGTTATCCTGTACATAGGTATTCTTGTTTTTGTGTTTTATCAATTTCATCAAGCGCCTGTATTTCACAACCAATCGCTAAAAGCTAAAGCGATGCAAACTGAATATGCTGGAGCGATAACAGCCTTGGAAGTAGAATATGATAAATTGTTTGTCGATAAAAAAAGAGAAGCTGAAAACTTGGTTGGTGCTATCCGTGAGGACAACCGGGCACTGATAGATCAAACCCGACAATCAATTGAAAAGATTCAGGATACTGAAAAGGGAATTCGATCACGCGTAAAAGAAAATATTTCTGCTGCTATACCCGGTTCTAATACCCTTGATAAAGATTATGTGTTTATCACATTTGTAATGACCTACCTTCCGCATGGGCTCATTGGGTTGTTATTAGCAGTGGTTTTCTCTGCAGCCATGTCATCCACCGCATCGGAGCTTAATGCGCTGGCATCGACAACAACTGTAGATATCTATAAACGATCAATTAAATCAAAAGCGGATGATTATCATTATGTAAAGGCCTCCAAATGGTTTACTGCTGGTTGGGCGGTTTTTGGGATGCTGTTTGCTTCAGTGGCTAATCAGGCAGAAAACCTGATACAGTTTGTGAATATTATTGGATCTATTTTTTATGGAACCATCCTTGGGATTTTTCTTGCGGCATTCTATCTCAAGTATATAAAATCGAATGCCATCTTTTTTGCCGCCATCGTGGCCGAAGGAGTTATTCTCTATTGTTACTTTTTTACTGAAGTAGCCTTTTTGCTTTACAATATAATTGGTTGTCTTGTAGTCGTTGTGTTGGGATTCATCATTCAATTTATTGAGAACAAGGGCATAAAAAAAGCATCTCAGTAATGAGATGCTTTTTTTATAATGTAAGTTGAACGTTTACTTCAAAGACTTCTGAAGGTCCAGATTCATGTTTTCATAATCACGGTTACCTGCTTTTTTAGCAGCGTCAAGTGATGCGATTGATGTAGCCAAGGCACCGGCTTTATCGCCATTTGCTTTTTGGATTCTTGCTTTTTGATACAACATCCAGTATGGTGGATTTTGATTTCCTTCCAACGATTTGTTTACCCACTCCAACGCTTGCTTTACATCTTTTCCGTTTTCAAGATAATACACTGCAGCACCGAAATAGTTGTTGGGGTTCACTTTAGTAGAGGCCTCAATCGACTTCATAACTTTTGCATCATAATCTACTGCAACGGTAAACTTCACGGAAGCATTTTCCCAGGCAATCTGTACTTTAGCAGACTTGCTGTCGGCAGCAATGTCACCGATGTTGATGGTAAGCGTTTCCACTTTGTCAGCAAGCTTTTCTAACTTCACTTTGAAGTTGGCTGCTTCCTTTGTTTTGTCATAACCACCGGTGTTTCCACCCAAAGAAATGTCTTTATATAATGAAACAGTCCATTCTGTTGCCCCGGGCCAGGTGAAAATGAGGTATTCTCCTTTGGTAACTGTGATACCTTCTACTTTTACATCATCACTGAATGTAATTTTAGTGCCCGAATTAGCTCCCGTTCTCCAGATTGTTCCATAAGGATACATAACATCTTTCTCACCAAAAATCTTTCTGCCTTTTAAACTAGGGCGGAAGTAATCGATCTTTACATCTGTTAAACCTACTACCGTTGAAACTGATCCTGCAGGGCTTGCCTGAGGAGTCTGTACCTGGGCGTTGGCCATCATGCCAATAGCCACTAATACAATCAAAAATGCGTTCTTCATGTTTGTCTTATTAAATTTAGGTTGTAAAAATAGCAGATTTTATGCTTTGTAAAAGACAATTGGGTTAATTTGGGACGAATGAGTGTTATGCCAGATTCTTTTTATACACGAAATAATGTAACACAAATTGCACGGCAATTACTTGGAAAAAAACTGGTAACCAATGTATTAGGAAATAGATCAAGTGGGATAATCGTTGAAACAGAAGCCTATTCTTTTCGCGAACGTGGATGTCATGCGTATAACAATAGAATGACCAATCGAAACAAAGTGATGTTTGAAGCTGGGGGCATTGCTTATGTATATCTCTGTTATGGCATTCATAATCTATTTAATGTGGTAACCAATAAATCTGGTGTTGCCGATGCTGTTTTGGTGCGTGCACTTGAGCCATGCGAAGGGGAGGAGAACATGCTACACAGGATGAAAACAAAATCGATTAAAAGAATTACATCGGGCCCCGGTAAATTGACGAAAGCACTGGGCATTGACAGAAAATTTGATGGTATGTATTTGAATAGTACCGAAATTTGGATTGAAGAGGGTTTTAAAATCCCCTCAAAGAAAATAGTGTCTTCAACGCGCATTGGCATTGATTATGCTGGTGAGGATGCATTATTACCTTGGCGGTTTTTCGTCAAGGACAATATTTGGGTAAGTAAAAGTATTTTTAATTTGTAATCTTGCGCTTTGAATTGGTTATCATGAAGTATCTTTTTTGTTTCCTTGTTGTAATAAGTACTGTTTCTTATTCACAAATTATTGATCCTCTTTCTAAAATTAATTCTTCCTATGATGAACAAAATCCGGTGGTGAGTCCGGACGGGAAAACACTATACCTAAGCATTGCCAATCATCCTCAAAATATAGCAGGCAAAAAAGATCCGGGTGATATTTGGATATCCGTAAAGGAAGGAGCGGGTTGGTCAGCCCCCGTACATGGAGGCACCGTTTTAAATAACACAGCATTCAATGGTGTGGCTGGAATCAGTAAAGATGGAAATGAACTTTACTTATTAAGCCATTATAAAGCAAATGGCAGTGCGCCAACAACACAAGGGATTTCTGTTTCGCGGAAGACAAATGCTGGGTGGTCGACACCGGAAAACATTTCGATTCCCTATTTTTTAAATCGATCCGCTTCATTAAGTGGTTATTGGCAGGAAGATTTATCTGTAGTCGTTTTGTCTGCTGAATCATATAATACGTCAGGCGCTGAGGATATTTATGTTTCGATCAAACAAAATGGTGGTTGGTCTGAGTTAATAAACCTTGGCAAAACGATAAACACGACTTTTCAGGAGATGAGTCCTTCGCTTAGCGCTGAGGGCAGCAAATTGTATTTTGCTTCCAACGGAAGAAAAGGAGGATTGGGAAGTTTTGATATTTATGTTTCAAATCGGCTGGACGATACATGGACATCCTGGTCGGAGCCTGTTAACCTAGGTGCGGAAATTAATTCAGATGGACGAGAGCTTTATTACAGAGAATTTTCTTCACTCGCATTTTCATTATTTACAACCACCCGCAATAGCGATGGGTATGGTGATGTGCGCCTTTATAAAGATAGTCTCCACAATGAACTAATTGCAGCAATCGAAAGCCCGATCGTTGAGGTTCCTGCTAAGATGATTGCTGACAATGACAACACTATAATAATTTCAGGGCGTGTTACCAATTCAAAGACAGGTGAAGGAATTCCTGCCCGGTTGGTTTTCTCTTCGGATTCTGTTTATACAATAAGTGGAGGTGCAGAAGGTGTTTATTCAATTGGACTGCCCCCAGCAAAAGTATATTCAATCGAAATTGATGCAAAAGGCTTTGTTAACCTTGCCGAGAGATTGGATATTCGATCTATTGACATGAACAATCTGGAGATGAACTTTAAACTCCAACCCATTGAAGTAGGTGCCATTGTTAATTTAAAAAGTGTGTTGTTTGAAACGGGTACTACTGAATTGCTTGATGAGTCATACCGGGAACTAAATGGGGTGGTAGATTTTTTAAAATCCAATCCAAAAGTGGAAATAGAACTTGAGGGACATACCGACAATCGTGGCGACATGAAAAAGAATCTCCTACTTTCTCAACAACGTGTGGATAAGATCAAGTCTTATCTCGTATCGAAGGGAATAAGTGGGAGACGTATAAAAGGTAAGGGTTTTGGAGGATCAAGACCAGTTGCCTCCAATAACACCGAAGAAGAACGAAGACTCAACCGTAGGGTTGAATTTAGGATTTTGAAGAATTAATTTTTTTTAAACGTTCCTTCTAGGAATTATTAATATCGTTAACCGGTATCATCACTTTGTATGTTTTAGGCGTTGATTTCCAATTATCGATCGAGTCATACCTGAGCTTAAAAACTAAATCAGTAATGGCTTCTTTTCTTTAAACATTACAGGTAAAGATTATTACAGCCAGCGAAAGAATATAGAAGCGTCTCATGGCGTTAACCATTGGTTTTATGAACCTAAATGCAGTACTTCCGGATCATTAATTCTATGAGCCTGCGTAAAGAAAAAGCCGCCCGTTTAAAATTAAGTGTGCTGGACCACACCATTCGGCTGATCGGGAAAAAGTCATTTGACGATCTGTATGTTGATGAGATTTGTGAGAAGGTAAAAATATCAAAAGTAACGTTGTTCAAATATTTTCCTCAAAAAGAGGATATCCTGCTCTATTACTTTAGAGTATGGTGCCTTAAACGGGCTGTGGAATTACGTGATAAACCCAAGGAAGGAGTGACAGGAATACTTTTTCTTTTTGATAAATTAAGCGAAGAATGTGAAATGTATCCGGGCATTGTATTGAGTCTCTTTGCATATTTGGCTGATTTACGAAGACCACCAAAACCATTTCCACTGAAACCGGAGGAGAAAAAACTTCTGTATCCAGATCATAAGGAAATCCTTTCAATTGAAATTCAATCCGTGGACCAGATGTTTGAGAAGTTTTGCCTGGATGCAATCTTCAAGAAGGAGATAACCAAGTATTCCTCTACGCGGGATTTAACAAACCTATTCACTTCGTTGTTTTACGGTTCTGTGTTAACAGCACACTTAATGCAATTAGATCACTTGAAATTCTTCTTTAAGAGAAATGTTGAAATGACACTGAAGGGATTACAATAGGTAAATGTTGAAGATAATTTTGTGCTGACTAATCCAGATCGACCAATAATCAAGGTTATTTTACCCTTGTCATTTTCGTGCGCTTGCGTTCTATGATGCGAATGTGACGTGCGCCTACCGGGATATCAATTACATAACGATTGCCTTTGGCCCACATTTTATGCGTGCGAGGTTTCACTACTTTCTCACCCGAGGAGGCACAAGAAAATAAGATCAAAGAACAAACTATAGCTAGGATGAGGTGTTTCATTCTGAAATCAAGTTCTAAAAATAGCTTTTTATTTTAAATACTTGCGAGTAAATTGGAATCTACCAATCACTAAAACCCATTCGTGGTGTATATTTCCAAACAGGCCATGCGAATCAAATGGTTATATATTCTTTCGATTATGTGTTTTGCTATCACCCATCAAGGGATCACTCAGCACATTGAAGAAATGTATGTTGAAAAACTCAAGGTTGTTACTATTAGTGGAGATCACAAAATACAATCAGCGGTAAACCGCCCCCTGGTAACTTTTGAGATAAATGGGAAAGCATTTTCTTCGCTCGATAATTCAGCATTGGAGTTAACTTTTAAATCTGGGATACTTGTACAAAGGGGAATTAAGGGAACAATACTCTTTAAAAATACTTCCCTGGATACGGTAAATCTTTCTAACGTTGTTCCGTTTGGCAGAGAAGGTAATGTATCCTGCATCATACGGTTCGCTCCAACGTTGAACGTGAAGATTGCAGGTGATTTATTGAGTGGACAGTATAAATTGGGTTCATCTATTAAAATATGGAAGGGTAATCCTACCTATGAAAAAGAACCTGTTGTCATTCAATCGTCAGACAAAAATCAATTCTCACTATCACTTTCGCAGATACTTGGGCGGTATGAAGGGAAATTGGTAGTTCAGGATTTTCAAAACGATGAGTTGATCGATGAGCAGATTTTAATACTCAAGCCTGGAACGCCACGGATGGTATCGGAAGTTTTCAAAACAACCAGTATTAAAAAATTACCTTCAGAGATGGTAATAATCCCGGCAGGAAAATTTAACGTGAAATTCACACAAGGTGATGAATTTATTACTTACCCCATGGAGCATTTAAATGAAGAAATAGGGATGACTTCTTTTGCCATGGACCGCTATCCGGTAACCAACGAAGAGTATCAGTGATTTCTTTTAGCAAGTGGATATTTCCCAAACGATTCGACTAATTTTTTGAAACATTGGATCAATAAACACATACCTAAAGGGCAGGAAAATTTTCCGGTTACGTATGTGTCATATGAAGATGCTAAAGCCAATGCTGTATGTGCAGGCAAGCGTTTGCCGACAGAACTTGAATGGCAATATGCAGCACAAACTTCGGCCAATAATGAATGGCCTTGGAAACAATCCAAACCTGTTACGCGCAAGAAAATCTATGTCACAGCGACACTCACTGTTAAAAAAATCGAAGGCATTGATGCAACGAATTGTAATCTGGGCGATGGTATGTTATATCCTGTAGGAAAGTATAAGAGGGGAATGAATCCGTATGGTTTGTACGATCTTATTGGCTGTGTATGGCAATTAACCAATGATGTGTATGAAAATGGTAGTTACCGCTTTGTGATAATGAAAGGGGGTAGTTATTTTAAACTATCATCCAGTTGGTGGTATGTACAGGGTGGCCCACGTGAGTTGCATTATCGCCAGTTCTTGCTGCGTGTATCCCAAGGATTTGAACGAAATGCTACCATCGGGTTCAGGTGTGTTGCTGACCTGAAATAGTTGACCATTCATCACAATAATCATTTATATTTAAAGATAGATTGACTAAGTTTCAACTTGATATTTAATCCATTTGCAATATGAAAAACACACGCAGAAATTTTTTAAATACAACCACAAAAGCAGCGGTAGGTTTGGGTATAGCCTCCACACTACCTTGGGAAACATTCGCTCAGGCGAAGGGTCTCGTCTCGGCTAATGACAAAATAAATGTAGGCCTCATCGGTGTCAATGGCATGGGCTGGTCTGACCTAACGTCATTCATGAAAATCCCGGAAGTAAATGTGGTTGGCTTGTGCGATGTAGATGATAACGTACTTAATTATCGAAAATATGAACTGGCCAAAAATGGAGTTCAGACTAAAACCTATGGAGATTATAGGAAAATGTTGGAGAACAAGGACATTGACGTTATCGTCATAGGCACACCTGATCATTGGCATTGTTTGCAGATGGTGGAAGCTTGTGAGGCAGGCAAAGATGTGTATGTAGAAAAACCTGTTGGTAATTCTATAGATGAATGTAATGTGATGGTAGCTGCGCAAAAGAAATATAACAAAGCCGTGCAGGCAGGGCAGTGGCAACGCAGCATGCCTCACTTTGTTGATGCCTTGAATTTTATTAAGTCTGGAAAACTTGGAAAAATCCGCACCGTGAAAGCGTGGGCCTATCAGGGTTGGATGCGTAACATAGAAGTGAAACCGGATGGACCAGCACCTGCCGGTGTAAATTATGACATGTGGCTTGGTCCGGCAGCTAAAAGACCGTTCAACCCTAATCGTTACCATTTCAACTTCCGTTGGTTTTGGGATTATGCCGGTGGCTTAATGACTGACTGGGGTGTGCATTTGATTGATTACGCATTGCTTGGTATGGATGCATCGTTCCCTAAATCAGCAGTGGCATTGGGTGGCAAGTATGCTTATCCTGATGGCGCACACGAAACTCCTGACACCATGGCTACCGTGTACGAATTTGATGGCTACAATATGATTTGGGAACAAGCACAAAGTATCAGTAATGGTAACTATGGTAAAGACCACGGTATATCCTATATAGGAAACAACGGAACGCTTGTACTTTGGCGTGGCGGTTGGGAAGTAATACCTGATGAAAAAAGAATGGAAGCTATTCCTTTTCAACCGAACAAAGGTTCCGGTTTGGATCTGCATACAGTAAATTTTATACAGGCAGTAAAGAGTCGTGATTTTAGCAAACTTACTTGTTCGATTCAGGCGGGTGCGCATGTGGCTACAGTGTGCCAGATGGGTAACATATCATACAAAACTGGAGGGAAGGTAAGTTGGGATGTGGCTAAAGGAAAATTCAATGAAGAGAAAGCGAATGCTTTGATGGCAGCGAAATACAACAACGGCTACAAGTTACCAAAGATGTAAATAACAGCGTCATAGATGACTAATAGGTTTGACTACATCGTCATCGGCTCAGGTTTTGGTGGATCGGTGTCGGCCATGCGATTAGCTGAAAAGGGATATTCTGTGTTGGTCATTGAAAAAGGAAAGCGCTGGGAGGCGAGTGATTTTCCTAAAACCAATTGGAATGTCCGTAAATATCTGTGGATGCCGTTGTTAAAGTGTTTTGGTTTTCAAAAACTCACCTTTTTTAAAGAAGTGTTTATTATCTCTGGTGTAGGAGTGGGGGGAGGTTCACTTGTGTACGCCAATACACACATGATGCCTAAAGATACTTTTTATTCAAATCCGATATGGTCGCAGATCAAAGATTGGAAAGCAGTTTTGGCACCATTCTATGAGAAGGCTAAGTTCATGTTGGGTAGCGAAAAGTTTAATAAAGAATATGAGGAGGATCGAATTCTTAAATCAGTAGCAGAAGACCTGGGCCAGGGTTCATCCTTTGGTCGTGTAGATTATGTGGGAGTATATCAAGGAGATTCAAAAAAGGAGAGAGATCCATACTTCAACGGATTAGGACCTTTGCGTAAAGGATGTATTGAGTGTGCAGGCTGCATGGTAGGGTGTAGGCATAATGCAAAGAATACATTAGATAAAAATTATCTCTGGTTTGCGGAAAATATGTTTGGCGCTCAGTTACTCGCAGAAACTTTGGTTACGAAAATCGAACACTTAAATAATGAGTACCTCATCCACACGGAGCAAAGTACTTCATGGTTTAGAAAGAAAAAGCAAACTTTTATTGCGAATGGGATCGTTGTAAGTGGTGGTGTGCTGGGCACGATGAATCTTCTATTGAGGCAAAAGTATGTTTTAAAAACATTGCTTGACCTGTCTGATAAATTAGGTGAAAATATCCTGACAAATTCCGAAATGTTGTCAGGAGTAGTGTCGGCAGATCGCAAGCTGAATCACGGAATTGCGATAAGCTCTGTTTTCAACCCGGATGACCACACCCATATTGAGTTATGTAAATTCCCTGATGGTTCTGGAGCGATGATGCGACTTGCGTCTATGGCAGCAGGTAACGGCACACCCATCGTTAGAACCTTGAAGATGTTAGGCAACATAATAACTCAGCCACGAAATTTCCTTCGCTCCTTATTTAACTTTAAACTCGCTCAAACCAGTATAGTTTTTCTGATCATGCAGTCATTGCCTAACGCAATGCAGATGAAATTGCGAAAAGGAATTTTTGGTGCACGTCTTGTCATGAATAATAATTCAGGTAAGAAGGTACCAAGTTTTATTCCCATCGGACAGGAGGCACTTTATCGCTATGCGAAAAAAGTAAATGGGGTTCCGCATAATGCGCTTGGTGAAATTATGTTTGGCTTAGCATCAACCGCACATATTTTGGGTGGTTGTCCAATGGGTAAAACAAAAGAAGAAGGTGTTGTTGATGAACATTTCAAAGTGCATGGCTATACTAATTTCTATATTTTGGATGGCAGCATCATGCCTTGTAACCTGGGGGTGAACCCTTCACTTACGATCACGGCATTGAGTGAATATGCCATGGATAAAATAGAAAAGAAGAAAAATACTACAGTAGAATCACTTGACCATCGACTTCAGTTACGTTAAATCTTTGTCGGTTGTAATGATAGTTCTCAACAGGAATGTCAATTTTAAGGTAAATAATAGAGTTCCTCCGTGTGTAAAAGAAAGTCATCGCCCCGAGGTATTGAAGCGATGACTTTAATTCCTGTCTCCTTTGTTTTTTATATATTCATAATAACATTTCCGTTAGTCCTTAAATATTTTATAATCACCGTAAAATACTTCCAATTTCTTATTAGTTCCAAGCATTAAGTCTACAAGAGCATCGCCCATATAAAACTTCATATTGTCAATCTTATTTCTAAGAATTGAAGAATTACCCGGAACTGTAGTTGTATTCTTAACATCAAATAATACCACTGGAGACTCACCATCTACTGTGATAATGACCTTAAACTGGCCATTAGAACCTTCACCGGATTTAATGAGAACATCCATAGTAAACCACTTACCGAATGGGACAGGTACAGATGAGTTTATTTGAGTAGGCCATATCTCTTGCCAACCAGAGGTATTCTCAGCACCTATCTCCCAACGAATAGGTTGATTTACTCCAGACAGTTTATTAAATCCTACGTTCATTCTGTACTGATTTCCTTTCATCCAAGTTTCAAATACCGTAAACCAAGAGCTTCCACTTCTAGAGTTTATTGCACCTGAGTAAGTTTGAATATTGGCTACATCAGCACCGAACTTAATACGTTGAGTATGATGATAAATTCCTAAGTCTTTTGATGGTAGGTATGTTGCTGCCTGAAATCTGCCAGCATCATTAGGGTCATTAGCTATTATCTCCGCATGTAAAACCTTTAACCCATTATCAGTAACCATTTCTATCTTTCTAAATTGATCAGATGGGTCAAAACCAAATTCAGGGTATCCTAATTTCTGAATATCGCTGTACCAAGGCTGAATCGTAGAACCACCACCATAAGTAGTGATTGAGCCATTATTCATGATACCTGTGAAAAGTGGTGTTGCCGTTGTTGTTGTCGGTTGTGTTACCTGTTCAATTAAGCTTTTATTTATAGTAACTATAACATCATCGTAATCGCTCACATTTCGATCATTAGTTACTTTTAGACGGAATGTATAAGCACCTTCTATTAACTCATTGGCATTGGTAATGACATCCGTAGGACTGGAGAGAAATGAAGGTGAAGGGCCGGCCACTTGTTGCCATAAATAGTTCTTGATAACGCCCAGGGTGTCTTTTGATTTGCTTCCATCAAGTTTCGCCTGGTTAGTAGGTAAAGTAATGACAATATCCGAACCAGCATTGGCTATCGGCTTTCTTCTGCGCCTTGAAGCGCTATCATCAGGTTGCGGATTTTGTAACTCTTCATTCACGCAGAATTGAAAAGAGAAAACGACAAAGAAAAGCAAGACGATTTGGAAGGGTTTAATTAACATAGTCATTAATTTAGTTTCACATCTGGCTGCTATGATACAACACTCTAATGGAAATTGATTCAGTCGTTTCGGAATATGAATTCATCGTTCGACCAAGAAACTCTATTTGATGTTGAATGTAATGTGTCAGAATTTCATCTGGGAGATCGAAAGTCATCAAAATTCATTTTTGGGACTATTACTTACATCACTTTTGTAGGAAAAGTAAATGCAGAGACCAATCGAGATAATTGTAAATTACCTTGCAGCTTTTCCTTCTGTTCTTAACTTTTGTTGATTTTTTTTCTGGGTGTAGGGCAGGATTTTTATGCACATGTTAAGTACTCCCCCTTCGAGATGAATTATTTTATGTTCGCTATAAGGGATTCTCTGAGTTTGTAGTACACAGAGGGTGATGTTTCGTGAAGATCGAGGCCGGTACTCAACGGTGTGTATTTTAAGTTCTCCATCCATAATCATCCGAAAACAGGAAAGTTTAGTGGCTATTATCGTTTAGTGGAAAGTTAAAATAGGCGACAATAAAAATTAATTTTTAAAATCGTATTTGCCTTCCAAGGCATAGCGAAGTAATCCTCCGGTACCTTTCAGGTTGAGGATGCGGGTCATATTCTTTCGATGAGTTTCTACGGTAGTTTTTCCAATAAATAATTGATCTGCAATTTCCTGGTTTGTTTTTCCGAGGGCAACCAGTTTTAAGATTTCAATTTGGCGTTTTGAAAGTGGCCCTTTGTCCTTGATATTCGAAGCATTCGCTGAAATATGAATGCTGGCGTCATAATAGTTATGACCATTATAAACGGTACGTATAGCGAGTAATAATTCCTGGAGGCTGGAGTTCTTTAGAATATAACCTTGCGCACCAGCACCCAGCATTTGTTGAACCGCTTCGTCTTGGTCGAACATGGTGAAGGCAATAACTTTAGTACGAGGTGCTGTTTTCAATATAATCCTAGTGGCGGTTATGCCATCCATTGCAGGCATACGGATATCGGTAATGACAACATCTGGCTTTTTGAGCTTAACCAATTCACATAAAGCCTCGCCATCATTGGCGTATCCAATAAATTGGATATCATCCTCTTTCTCTAATAGGAGTTTCACACCGTCAATGAGGGCATTGTGATCTTCTGCTATGACCAATCTAATCATGTGATAGGAATATCAATAATTAGTGTAGTTCCTTTTTGAGCAATAGAATCAATCGTAACACGTCCGCCTAAATTTTCAATTTTTTTCTGTATTGAATGTAATCCCATACCGCCAAAAGGTTTTACTTCTGAAATGTCAAACCCTATTCCATTATCTTCTACCATTAAATTAATAGCATCTTCATGGTGTGTTAAGTGAATTACCACCTCTGTGGCTTGTGCATGTTTTATGATATTGGTAATTAACTCTTGTATGATTCTGAAGATGGTAATCTCCAATGAATTTTCTAACCGACTATTCATTCCATATTCCTCTACATCAATCACCAACCGATTGAGAATAGAAACTTTCGCAGCGAAATTTTTAACGGCAGGTAACAGCCCTTCCTGGGCATTGACACCGGCATTGCCTGCATGGGCCATGCTGCGCACTTTTTGATAGGTTTCCTCCAGTAGATCCTCCGTTTTTTGCAACAGTTTATCCTGATCAGGTTCTATAAAATATTTTTTATTGTTTAGGCTATGAAAATGAAGTTTTACGGTTGCCAGAAGACTTCCCAAATTATCATGCAGTTCGCCAGCCATACGCTGCCGCTCTTTCTCCTGGCCCTCCAGCATGGCATCGATCCCAAAGATCTCCTGGTCCTTTAATACTTTTTCGAGTTTCATGGCTTGCACTTCTTTTTCCTTTGCCTGTATCCTGTTTTTAGCCCGCTGGTTGCTGTAAGCAAAATAGATGGCCATAAGAAGTAATCCGGAACCAACCAGCGCGGAGATGAGCCATGTTCTGTTTTCGCGAAGCCTTAGATTGGCATTTTCTTTTTCCTGTGTTTCTAACTCAATATTCAACCTGTTTATCTCTAAGGTGTTTTTTCTAAAGTCGAGATCAAACTCTTGGAAGAATGCACGCTTCAATAAAATATATGCACTGTCATTTTTATTCTGGGCACGATAATAAAGTGAACCATAAATATTCAATAAGTAACTGGATTGAAGTGTATCGCTTAAATTGAACTCCTCTCTTGCCTTTGCCAAATATTCTTTCGCCATCAAAAAACGTTTTCTTTCTGTTTCCAGAGCCAATAGCTTTATGAGAGACGAAAATTTCTTACCTTTTAAAAAGGGATATTCTTTAGCTTGGTTAATAACTTTCTTATAATATTTATCACAACCATCGATATCTTTTTCAATTTCAAATAGAATAGCTTTTTCATAAAAGACATAGGCTAAAACCGGACTGGTTGCATCCAATCTGTTTTCAAATTCATCTAAAGACTTGGATAATTTGTAATACTGATCATCCACACTCACTATAGAAATAGGTAGCTTAGAGTAGTAAATCATTTTATAAATGGTAAGCCAAACTTCATCGATGTAGTCTTCCCTAATGCTTTCAAAATGATCTAATTGTTTTTTGTAAGAATCGCTAACCTGCGCAATTTCATATTTATGATATTTAAAGAAGGCTAAAAGAGATGCCTTTATCAGGCTTGGGTTGTTTATTTCTTTTGCCAGTTGATAGGCCCGATAAAAATTATTGTATGCATTGACCTTGCTCAGGTCGTAAAACAAGCTCACATAACCAGTGTTTAAAGCTCGCATAAAAGACAATGCTAAATCCTGTTGGTCAGTTGGATTTCCTTCTGTTAATGTAAAATAACTTCTTTCCCTTTGACCTTCGTAAAAAAGTATATCGGCCAATTGAACCATTTCAAATCTCATGCGACTATCATCTTCTTCAGCCGCAAATACTTTTGCGGAGTCAAACTCTAATTTGGCCAGGTTAAGAAAAAATAGTTTTCTGTTATCATTTTCTTTCGCAAGAAGCATGACCGGCCATATCACCAACAGAAACCCGATGCGTATTTTCATTAATAGATTAAGCTCACATTACTTTCAATGCATCGCGGAGAAACCAACGTATATTGTTGAGTTTGACCGGAAGGAGGAGAATATCCCAACAAGCCCTGTTTAAGTTCACGATTATAAAAATCAACGCCATCTCTTTCATTAAATTCAGTATCAAAATAAGGAGAAGTTGGAGGCGCCTGACGTAATCTTCCAGAAGCATCTTCCGGAGGGCCAAAACTACCTCTTTCGAAACCGTTCATCGGAACAAGTATCCTGTTAAAAACTAAACCAAAGCGAATTCCCTTTGTTACTATCAAGGGTTTAGTAAAAGTAAATTGTTTATCAATATCTGTGCTCATCCCTATGATGTGAAAGTCCATACTGCCATTATTATCATCAATTAAATTCCAACCAAGTGAGTCGTTGGTAAATCCAATATTTATTACTCCTTTATAGTTTAGCAACTTCAGGGATATTTTTTCAATTTGGTAGGCACCGCCACTATTAATTTCAATGCCTTCAAATCTTCCGTAAATGCCAAATAAGGTTCCATACAATTGAGAAGCGTAAATGAAATGGTAAACAGGCTTTGCGAGCGTGCCAGTATTTCTCAGTTCAACCGAGGTCACTAAATCTAAGTTGTCGAAGTTACTCATGGTTATTTTATTTTATTGGTTTAATCAAAACTAATGGATCGCTATAAGAAAAAGGATACCTGTTAGTGGGTATTTTATTCAATGTCATATAGTTGAATCATTTATAAGGACTCATCTTTGTTCTTTCTAAAGAATGGAATGGTAATATTGATTAACTAAACGACAGTGATATTTCCCTTATGATAAAAAATGACACGGATAAAATACCCGTAGAAGTAGGAATCGATGGAATGAGTCTTGATCAAAAGCTTCGACATTTCGGATCACATACTCATGATCTTGAACTCTACTCTGCGATTAATCTCGCGACCATCTTTTTCATCATCGTTGGAGACAATCGGTTTTGTTTCACCAAAACCAACAATAGTAACACGTCCCTCATCAATACCTTTGGAGGTTAGGAATTTCTTCACAGCATCAGCTCTACGTTCTGAAAGGTTTTGGTTATATGACTGTTCTCCAATATTATCAGTGTGGCCTGCTACTTCGATGGTTAACGTGGGCTTATCATTCATGAGTTGAACTACTCTTTCTAATTCTGGAAACGACTCTGGCTTAAGAATAGCTTTATCAAAAGCAAAGAAGACGCTATTGAATGTAAACATGGCGTTCTCTTCAATATGCACCACTTCAATTGGCCTCAAATGAAAGTCTAGTTGCTTTTTATTTGTATTTGCCGCGAGATTGCGCAAATCTATATTCTGGCTTTCGGATATATGGTCTTTTGTTTCTGCACGTAAACTGTAAAGGAATCCTGCGGGTAATTTGATTTCAAATTCACCGGTGGTAGGTTCTGATTGTGAAATACCCATGTCTTTGCCATCGGGTAAACGTTCATAAATAATTTTGGCCCCCAGTGGTGATTCTGTTTTTGAATCCATCAATTTTCCGGTTACGGTAACCCATGGTTCAGGCGATTGGATTACAGGAAGTTTTACACTATAGATGTCTGTGTTATCTTCCGTTACACCTCGGGAGTAGTAGGCAAATTCACTGTTGGCAGGGATGTTAAAGAATAAATCTTCCAGGGGTGAGTTAATTGACTTACCCATATTTTCCGGTGCCGACCAGTTTGTCCAGGTGTCATCTAGTCGTTTTGAGACATAGATATCGCTACCACCGTAACCACTAAATCCTTTTGAGGAAAAGTAAAGGGTTTTGTCATCGATAGCTAAAAAAGGAGCTGATTCTTCGGCAGCCGAATTAACAATGTTTCCCAAGTTTAGCGGTTCTGTCCATAGACTATCGTCTTGCATGAACGTTACATACAAGTCTCGGTCACCATGTGTGTCGTCACGTTCAACAGACATCAGAAGCGTCTTGCGATTGTTGGTTAAAAAATAATTTGCCTTCTCATTATAATTATAGTCATTGGTAATGTTAAGATTAACAGGCTTTGTCCACTTACCTCCAACATTAGAACTAATTGAAACACCCGCCATACTCTTTTTACCTTCCTTCACATATTTATTACCTAACACCATAATTACTGACTTCCCATCAGGTGTGGAGGCAACTGTGTTTGCAAAGTTTGGGTAGGCATTATTAAATTGCGATCCCATGTTTTTGGCAATCTTCCATTTGCCATTTTCATCCAGTTCAGAATACCAGATGTCTTCATTATCCTTCACGCCACCAATATTTTCAGGGTGATTTTTACGACTAAAGTAAAGTGTTTTGCCATCGGGGGAGAGGAGCGGATTGTATTCGCTGTAATCACTGTTTACATTTTTATCCAATCGTTCGACTACTATGCCTGCTGCCAGGTAGGAGGCCACGGGAATATCAGCAATGATTGGATAGTTTGAGTCGGTAATCGCCACAGCATCAATACCATAAAAATCAGGAACAGCCGCACCATCGAATTCTAATTTAATTGCAGCTACTTTATAACGGGTAGGTTCTATGAATACATTCAACATACGTCCTTTTAGTGGGATAGCCGCTGGGTTGAGTGTAAAGATTATATATTCCTTGCCAGCTTCATCATAGGCAAGAATACGGGAAAGGGCAGTAGGGTTATATGATTCAGCGATAGCAACCTGCTTTATATTGGTAGGATTATCAAAACCCAATTTTATAAATTCTTTTCTGTTAGGTTTATTGGGTACCCATGCGTTAGGATTTTCTCCACCTGCCGGAAGCACATTTGGTTTGCCCAACGCCTGTTGCGCAGAATACTGACCTGGTGTAAGTTCAGAAGAAAACTGGATTACTTTGGATGCCCATTGTACTACCTGTGCAGACGTATGAAAGAAACCGAAAGAGATTAATGCAATGACTATTAATAGACGCTTCATATAATAAGTTGAAATAAACTTAAGCAAAAATCAGATAACCTTACTTCTCTAACTCTTAG
>CAYGGY010000068.1:0-24911 GCA_964349405.1 uncultured Ohtaekwangia sp.
ATGGGTTGTGTTAGTACGGAAGGATTGCCCAGATACCAATCGGGAATCCCATTTTCAACCCAAAGACGAATAATGTTTTTGTCTCCAATATTTTTATTTAGTATTTGGATCAGGGCATTCAATACCTCTCTCAAACTGAATTTATCCATACTTATAGGTTTAGATGGTATGTATTTCCAGGATCTGTTTTTAGTACATAGTAACAATGATTGTTATGAATAGTTTTAAATACTTTTTTTAATATTCCATTGAAGGCAGACAAAATTAAAGCGGTAATGAGTATGTGGGTAAGTAGTTGATACTATAAATAGCTCTGATAATATTGATTTGGTGCTAGTTTGCCCGGTAATACGCTGTTGTCAATAACGTAGTTATTACTCTGTTTTTGGGTTTGGTCGTTCAAATTCATTGTTCTTGTTTGATTCATGGATTGGGATATTGAAGCGCTATTTGATTGAAACAGTGCTTCATAAAACGAAATCTTATTGGATGAGGTAAAAGGTAATCACAGTGGGCGATCTGCATGGATCGGCCTAGGACACACAGATCATCTTCCTCTGGTTGGTTTCGGTTGGTTAAGGCCGCCTAGGCACGGGCGTGGGTGCCTTCAACTTTTGTGTGATTTAATTAACGATGATATTAGCCAGATTCAATCTTTTGATTCGCTTGATAGTTATAATGTAACGTATACTTTGCTGACTTAATTTTATACCTGGCAACGAGTAGTGTCACTCGCAGTTATAGATATTTTACCTGCTTAAAATTTGATTTTGATCATGAGCAGATCATTAATTTGTTTGGTATCGCCTTTCCATTAATGGATTGGCGTATTTTAGTGTTTTGTTCTTGCAACGATATAAAGAAGTATGGAATAGAATTTCATAGGTTCTTTTAGCCCCAAACTTTTGACCATAGGGGCCTCCCAATTAATTTTATACAATTAGGAAGCTGATATACATGGGCTGTTTGATGAATGTCATTGCTGGCAGACGAGTAAAATTGTAGTTTAGTTCCAGGCATCGTTCGATTTCACTAGGGGAACACAATGCCAGTAGGAATAAACAGCAGATACAACCATGACACAAAAAATGAAGTGGCAGGTAATTGCACAACTTATTGTATTGTCAATTTTCATGGTGTGGCAATTGCCGGCCTTCTCACAGGTAAAGCCACAGATCGAATACACAGTTTCTGTGTCACAACCAACCACATCGTCATTGGTACAACTCTTTGAATATGTATACACCACCAAAGAATTTGATTACGCCAAGTATTTAAGTTTTGCGGGTTTGAGAATGGAAGAAATACAAAACCCAGACGACAATACGCACCAAAAAAGAAAATTCACATTAAGTCGCATCGATAACCCAGATACGTTACAGATGTCTATATTAAAATCATGGCTAGGTGAAAATTGATTTTATTCACATGGTCAGGATGCATTGAAAAGAGAAAGAATAACATGGTTGAACAAATTCAATTGTTCGATGCAACTGAAATAAAAAAATCAAAAATGAAAATAAATTTTGCTTTCTTTTTATTAGTAGTAGCAATAACTATAAGTCACTCTCAAACTTTGAAATATGAGAATCTGATTTTTGAAGGGGCTGGCCTACGAGGAATTGCCTATTCTGGAGTTTTAAGCGAGTTAGAAAAATACAACCTTATTAAAGATATAGTAAAAGTTGGTGGGACTTCAGCTGGCGCAGCAACTGCGTTAATGGTTTCATTAGGTTATAATTCTAAAGAGATTTTTGATATTATTTCGGAAACTAGGTTTCAGAAGTTTAATGATGGAGAATTTATGTTTATAGGTGGGTTCACCCGGTTAAATTCAAAATATGGTTGGTATAAAGGAGAGGAATTCTCTAAATGGTTAGATAAAATTATTGATTCGAAAACGGGGGATGCAGAAATTACTTTTGGTGAACTGAAAAAAAGGAAATTTAAACAGTTATTTGTCACCGCCACGTGTATGAATAAGCAAAAACTATTGGTCTTTTCTGCTGATACATATCCGGAAATGAAGGTTAAAGATGCTGTTCGGATTTCAATGTCTATTCCTTTATATTTTGAAGCTGTATTTATAGATAGTGTTGGGCATGTTTATAATGAAAAAAATAATAGCGGGAACTTAGATGTTGTCGTTGATGGTGGAATTATTGGAAACTATCCCATATTCATTTTCGATAGTTTGCAGGTTGATTCATTAAATAATCAAATCAGGATTCCAAATTATAAAACACTTGGAATCAGAATAGATTCTGAATTGCAAATAAAGAACGATGAATTATCAAAGGAATTAGTGTCTATTCCAATCAGTAACATGAGTGACTATTTAGAAGCATTTTACATTTTAATCCTTGAAAAATTAAATAGGACTCAATTGATTCAGGAAGATTGGGAGCGTACGATCTCAGTTTCATCAGTAGGGATTGGCCCAAGGATAAAAAAATTGTCAACCGAACAGAAGAAATCATTAATAAAAAGTGGGGAACTAAGTGCGAAAAAATTTTTAAATAAAGAATAAGCAGTGATTGACCTTAGGCACTAAAAAAATTGAGCTTCAAATGTATATGAGTGCTGAAAATATAGCACCTTGCCGCCTGGAAAAAAGTGATGGTGAAAATGGACTGGGATAAAGGATATTGGTTACCATTTGGTTATTCTTACTCATAAAAGGAATTAATTTAATAAATTATAAAGTATGTTCAATGTAAAGTTATTATCGCCCGCAGTATTTGTTGTTGTTCTTATCCTGTTTGGCGCTTGTTCCAATACTAAAATAGAAACAGACGATAATTTTGAGGTAGTGGAATTGCCGGATGGTTCTATGGCTTTTTTAAACCATCATAGCTCTTTAGTTTATGATGAAAATTTTGAACCCAGAAAAATTGAGTTGCAAGGTGAAATGTTTCTAAGCGTTAAAAAAAATGAAACACCGTTTATGGTTAGTATGGACCTCGGTGAATTAACTGTAACAGGAACAGAATTCAATGTGAATTCTGACAAAAACAAAATAGAAGTTGAGGTTGAAGAGGGTTCTGTAGAACTTAAAACAAAGCAAAATAATAATAGAATAAGACAGGGTGAGAGAGCTCATTATGAAAAAGACGGAAATGAGATCAAAATGGGTGAAGCTGAATTTAAATTCAAAATTTGGTTGAACAATCTTCATATTGAATTTAAAAAATTAGGCAAAGAGATAAAGCATGGATCAAAACATATTGAGAAAGAGTCTAAAGAGATGGGGAAGGAGCTTAAAAAGGAAATTAAGAAACTAAATATAAAGTAGGCGACTACTTTATGAACGACTAACTAACAAAGGAGCATTACGTATAATATCACTTATTAAAAAAGTTCATCGTGCGTTCAGGCCCGATAGTGCAAAATGATTTTATCATTTCTTCTGCTCTGTCCATGATGGCAGGTAACTCTTCAAATTCTTTTGAGGTGAAATTACTGAGCACGTAATCGATCTGCTGGCCTTTGTTAAATTCGTTGCCAATACCAAAACGCAGACGGGTATAATCCTGACCAGCTAAAAGTTGTTCAATATTTTTGAGTCCATTGTGTCCGGCAGCACTTCCTTTGGTTCGCATCCGCAACGTGCCGAAGGGTAAGGCAAGATCATCTACAACGACCAACAGATTTTCTTTTGGGATTTTTAACTCCTGCAGCCAGTAGGCAATGGCTTTGCCACTCAGGTTCATGAATGTGTTGGGTTTGATCAGATGTATTTGCTTGCCTTTAAATTTTAATTCTGCCTTATCGGCCAATCGTTGCGTGGTGAAATTGATTTTGTGATTATCTGCAATGCGGTCGAGCACCAGAAAGCCGATGTTATGACGTGTGAGTTCATACTCTGGTCCGATATTTCCAAGCCCTGCGATTAAAAATTTCATGAGCGATATTTCATCCGTTCAAAGAAACAAAAAATCCCGTCCCGATAATGATCAGGAGACGGGACTTTTGTATTGGGAAGATGATATTACTTTTTCTTTTCGTCCTTTTTAGGCGCTTCAGCCTTCTTGGCATCAGCAGCAGGGGCAGCAGCAGCAGGAGCAGCACCAGCAGCAGGAGTAGCAGCGGCAGCTGTTTCTTCTGCCAATTTAGCGGCACGAGGTACTTCCACTACTGCAATGGAAGATTGCTTAGGATCAAGGAATTCAAGATTTTCAACTTTCATGTTAGCTACCTTTACGGAGTGATGAAAATCAAGTTCTGAACAATCAACATCAACATGATCTGGCATGTCTTTCGGAAAGGCAAATACTTTTAAAGTAGCACGCTTGCGTACTAAAGCACCACCTTTTGAAACACCAGGTGATTGCCCTACCAGACGTACAGGAATATCCATTTTAATTTTACGGTCTTCGCTGATGCGAAGAAAATCTATGTGAAGGATAATTTCACTTACCGGGTGAAACTGCACTTCCTGCAGGATAGCCTGGCATTCTTCGCCTTCAATATTCAAATGCACAAAGTGTGCTTCGTTCGTGTAGATAAGGTCGCGGAATAAAATTACTGGCGAATAAAAATGTACTTGTTCGTTTCCTCCGTATAGTACGCAAGGTACATTTCCTTCCTGACGGGTTTTCTGGGCGTCCGTCTTGCCGAGATTTGCTCTTCGATACCCTATAATCTCGATGGTTTTCATAATTGTGATTGTTTAATTTATAGTTAGTTGTTTATAAACGAATGAATAATGAGCTGATCGATTCATGATCGTGAATCTTACGAATTGCCTTGGCGAACAGATCAGATACAGTCAATACTTTTATTTTGGACATCTCCTGCTTCAATGGAATTGTGTCAGAGACTACCATTTCCTCCAATACGGAGTTTTGAATATTTTCGTAAGCATTTCCTGAAAGTACAGGATGGGTGCATATTGCACGCACCGTGCTGGCTCCTTTTTCTTTTAGCAAAGCAGCCGCTTTGCAAATCGTGCCGGCAGTGTCTACCAGATCATCTACCAGAATCACATCTTTTCCTTCTACCTCACCAATCAATCGCATTGATTCGACTTTATTGGCTTCTTTTCGGTATTTATCACATACGGCTAAGTCGGCACCAAAGAATTTGGCAAAACTTCTCGCACGTTTAATACCGCCCACATCCGGAGAAGCAAACATGATATTTTTTAATCCTAATGATTTCAGGTAGGGCACAAAAATGTAATTACCATCGAGGTGATCAACCGGGATATCAAAAAATCCCTGAATTTGATCAGCATGCAAATCACAGGTCATTATCCGGTTTGCTCCGGCTGCAGAAAGCAGGTTTGCTATCAATTTTGCTGCAATGGCCACTCTGGGTTTATCCTTTCTATCTTGGCGGGCATATCCGAAATAAGGGATAATCACATTCACATTCAGTGCACTAGCTCTTTTGGCTGCATCAATCATGAGCAACAGCTCCATAAAATTTTCAGCTGGAGCAAAGGTTGACTGTACAACAAACACCTCATGGCCGCGCACCGACTCTCCAATGAAGGGCGACATTTCCCCATCACTAAATTGCTGATAATTTACTGTAACGAGCGGTTCACCATAGGCATGGGCAATTTTTTCCGCCAAATAGGTAGTAGCGCGTCCGGAAAAGATTTTTACTGCCATGCTATTCTTCTTTTAAAAATGAAATCCCGGTTTTTAAACCGGGATTTTTGTTGCCCGACCAGGGCTCGAACCTGGACTTTCTTGAATCAAAATCAAGCGTGTTGCCAGTTACACCATCGGGCAATCAATAACCCCTTAAAAAAGGGTTCGCAAAGGTAGAATTATTTTTTAAACCCCAAAAAGGTCATTTTACTTTTTGACAAAGCCTGAAGGGAAAAATACTTAATCGTATTGATAATGTTGGGTTAAAGGCAAATCATGATCCTTTTTTGAATTGCAGAAAATGAGCCTAAATAAGATCAAAGGTCTTCTTTTAATAGCGCTGTATTGTCTTCAGTAAAGCCTTCAGCCATAAAACGGTACTTGTCCAGTATGGAAATTACGGCATTCCGGAGGTGACGATCATTGTTAAAATTAATTCCTCCATACAAAGTAGTGGCATATCCTTGCCAGATAGAGCGATTTTGGCGTCTATCAAAGAATTGGATGAGTAGCGTACCTGTTTTCAGATTTAATTTCTTGGAGTCATATTCAATATCTTCCTTTTGCGATTTCACCCATTCTTCAATATCGGGCTGATTGTAGCCATTAAAGCGCAGGCTATCCCCATACATTTTAAAGCCTACAATTAAATGTGGGCGGTTATCGGTTTGCCTATATCCAAGAAACTTCATGCGTGATATAATGGATTTCTCAATGACTTCGTTCATCATGGTAGTGTCTACGATCCCCACTGGGCGCATGATTTCGAAGGTTCGATATTTTTTAAAATTCCCCTTATAACTATAGTCGTATTCCACGGGAAGTTCCTTGTATCCAAGGCAGGAGGAGAGGAATAAAACAATTAATGCCGAAAAATAAATCTTTTTCATAGGCGTAAGTGTAATCGATTGAAAAGGTAGATTAAAATAGATTTAGAAGCAAGACAGGGTGCATGCCAGATTGTTGTAAAGGTTTCATTAATGGAACTTCCAACACTTTCTGTTAATTTGAACCCTCAATTAGAATTATGCCAACATACGACCAGACCATAGGAGCACGATATCATATCTATAATAGCTTGTTTCTTCAATTACCTTATCAGAATATTTTACGCACCGGCACGCTTTTGCCCTTATTGCAGCAATCTTGTGAAACTGGGTTTGAGGAAGGCAACTCGGCTACCGAGATACTTAAAAAGTTTTTTCAGGATTTCACACCGGGCACAAACCAAAGTGAACAGTTTGATCTTTTGTTCAACTTTATTCAATATGTAGAAAGGCAGGTGGCACTTTTCGACTCCATTGAGGATTCGGCTTTTGAACAAATTAATGATCTGACGGGAAGAGGTACGATCACTTCCCTGTTGCTGCAGGCAAAATTTGAAAATAAAGAAGAGGCGTTGGCAAAACGTCTTGAAGACTTTAGTTTGCGTCCTGTGCTCACCGCGCACCCAACCCAATTTTATCCTGGCCATGTGTTGGGCATTCTTACAGATCTTGAAAAATCCATACGGGCGAATGAGTTTGCTCAAATTAATTTACTGCTTCAGCAGTTGGGGAAAACCGGGTTTATAAATGCTTCAAAGCCAACACCCTATGATGAAGCTATCACCTTATGTTGGTATTTGGAAAATGTTTTCTACCATGCCATCCCAGACATCATTGAAAAGCTTGCGGCTGGTTTAGACATTCCTCTTTCGCAATGGAAAAATAATCGCTTGATGGTGATTGGGTTCTGGCCCGGTGGCGATCGTGATGGAAATCCTTTTGTGACGAGCGAAATCACCTTAAAAGTTGCTGCGCGCCTTCAGGAGTCAATCTTGAAATGTTACTATCGCGATGTGCGTGTGTTGCGTAGGAGACTCACCTTCAAGGGAGTTGATAAAATCATGATCGACATTGAACGTAAAATATATAATTGGGTATTTGGCACGGAGAAGGGATATAATCATGTCGATGAATTCATACACGATCTTCAGTCGGCACGAAAACATCTGGTAAGCGACCATAATGGTTTGTTTTTGGATTTACTGGATTCATTCATTCTCAAAGTGAAGCAATTCGGATTTTATTTTGCCAGCCTTGATATACGACAGGATAGTCGCAAGCATGATTATGTATGGACTCAACTACTCAACGAATTATCGGGTGATGGCAAAACTATTTCAGGGGAAGAGTTTGAAAAATTAGCACGGCAAGACAAGATCAACTATTTAATAAATCTTAAGGTGTCCATTGGCGAACTCAAAATAGAAGATGAACTTGTCAATGAAACGATCAATAGTATCAAGGCGATTGCCTCAATACAGACCAGCAATGGTAAAACGGGAAGTCATCGGTATGTGATCAGCAATTGTCAAAGTTCGTTGCATGTAATTGAAATTTACACGCTCGCCAAACTTTTGATTGGAACTCAAGAAGGTCTTGAACTGGATGTGGTACCCTTGTTTGAAACCATTGATGATTTAGCGCATGCTCCGGCTATCATGGAGCAGTTATATCAGGTAGAGGAATACAGGAACCATGTACAACAAAGGAACAATCATCAAACCATCATGCTTGGCTTTTCGGATGGCACCAAAGATGGTGGTTATTTGAGAGCGAACTGGTCAATTTTCAGAGCAAAAGAAAATCTTACCGCGGTGGCACGCAAGTACGATTTGAAAGCAATCTTTTTTGATGGCAGGGGAGGCCCTCCAGCGCGTGGAGGTGGCAATACACACGATTTCTATGCTTCCTTAGGTGATACGATTGAAGATGAAGAAGTACAAATTACCGTGCAAGGTCAAACGATCAGTTCTAACTTTGGTAAAGTGGCGTCTTGTAAATTTAATCTTGAGCAACTTTTGTCAGCCGGTTTGGAAGGCGCAGTGTTTAAGCGGCCTGAAAATCAAATGACGGATGAAGATAAAAAATTATTAGACACGCTGGCCGATGCAGGGTATCAAGCTTACCTTGGATTGAAACATCATCCGAAGTTTGTTCCTTATCTGGAAAAAGTTACTCCGCTCTCTTATTTTGGTGATACCAATATTGGATCACGTCCTGTGAAACGCGGTGCTTCGGACGGATTAAAATTTGAAGATCTCAGAGCAATTCCTTTTGTTGGCTCGTGGGCCATGATGAAGCAAAACATCCCTGGTTTTTACGGAGTGGGCAGTGCCATTAAAAAACTGGAAGATCAGGGGGAGGCGCAAAAACTAAAACAACTGTATAAAAATTCGTTGTTCTTTCGTACCCTCATCGGTAATAGTATGATGTCGCTCACCAAAACGTATTATAATGCCACTACGTACCTGGAACATGACCAGGAGTTTGGTGAGTTTTGGAAAAAGATGTTTGCGGAATTTAATTTATCCCGAGATCAGGTGTTGAATATTTCTGGTTTAAATGGACTGATGGAAAACAATCCTACGATACGCGATTCGGTGCGTTTGCGCGAGCGTATCGTATTGCCATTGATAGCCATTCAACAATTTGCGTTAATGAACATTCGAAATCTTAATGATCAAAATAAGATGTATGAAATGCGTTATCGTAAATTGATTATACGTGCTATGTTTGGGATTATTAATGCAGCCAGAAATTCAGCGTAGACAATTTCAGAAAGTCACGAGCAACATTTTTTCTTCTTTGTTTCTAATGATTTTAACGGAAACCTGTTGACCTTTTTCAAATTTGCCAAGGGCTTCCATGTACGTCTGCACATCTTTGATGGTATGTACACCAATTTGGGTAATCACATCTCCGGTAAGAATTCCTGCCTTTTGCGCAGGCCTTCCATCGGTAACACCATCTACCAGCAAGCCGGCTTCATCGGAAGTGTAGCTGGGCATGATCCCCATGGTCACTTTAAAAGACCGGGAGGAACTCATTGATTTATTCTTTGTGGGCAGGAAGGCCAGCTTAGGTTGATCATCCAGTTTATTGACAACCGTGATAACTAACTCCAATACTTCTTTCTCACCGGCATAATTTATTTTGTCCCAATCATCAGATGGTTTGTGATAATCACTGTGAGAACCCGTGAAGAAATGTAGCACCGGTATGTTTTTCAGATAGAAGGATGTGTGATCGGATGGTCCTATTCCGGCTGAGTCAGTTTTAACATCCAGCGAAGTATTGGTGTTTTTGAATAAAGTTTCCCATACAGGACTCGTGCCGAAGCCACTTATTGAAATACTTTTTGTGGTTGGATTCAATCGTCCAATCATATCCATGTTGATCATATAGTTCACGCTACTCAATTCGAGGGTTGGGTTTTCCGTGAAATATTTTGATCCATAAAGCCCCAGCTCCTCACCACTAAAACAGATAAACAAAAAATTACTATTCTCTTTTATTTTATTGCTTTTGAAATAGCGGGCAAGTTCCAGCACACCAGCAACACCCGAGGCATTGTCATCAGCACCATTGTGGATTTTTCCTTGTGGATTCGCATCCAATGAACTCCCATTTTCACCAACTCCGAGATGGTCGAAATGAGCTCCAAGGATAATTGTTTTGTCAGCGTTGTTGTCCAGGTAGGCGACTACGTTGTGTGCGGTGCCTTCAGCACCCATGCCGTGTGTTCCTCCTTTAAAGGCAAATGCTTGTTCATATGAACTGCCATCGCCTAGTGGAGACAACTTTAGTTTCTTGAACTCCTTTTGAATATACTCCATTGCCAGGCGCTCGCCTTCCGATCCTGTTTGGCGACCATTCAGTGCATCATCTGCCAAAAACTGAATATGTTTCTTAAGGTTCTTCTCCTCTATCTTCTGAGCAACACTTGCATTGCAAGCAAACAGTACCGAAAGAATGAGGCAAAGATTAAGGAATTTCATAGTAATATTTTTTTGAATGAATATACAAAGTAGGGGATTATCCATCAATGAAATTCCCGCTTGCGTAGTTTTTTTGATGATATACGTGTAAAACTCTATTTTTGGTATCTAAAATCAATCACATGAAGGGACCCAAAATTGTACTTCTCACCGATTTTTCTCCATTGTCAAAGGTGGCAATGAATTTTGCCGTAAAGATGGCTGCCAACCTGAATGCCGAATTTACCATACTTAACATTGTACGCTTGGAGGGTGTATCGAAAGCAAATCTTAAACTCCGTCAGATTGAAAAAAGCATTGCACAGATTTCGGAAGAGGAGGGAGCCACCCTGGTGAAAGAGATTACGGCTACCATCAAAGGTAATTATACGATCAGTTATAAAGCTATACGTGCACGCACCGTGGCTGAAATGGTACGTAAGTACGTTGATAAGAATCAAACAAACATGGTGGTGATGGGCTTACAAGGTGCTTCTGCTATGAAGAAGGCGCGATTGGGAGGCACCACGGTGGGAGTAATTGACGAGTGTAAGGTGCCCGTGATGGCAATTCCTGCTTTGGCCAAGTATAGAAATATGGAAAACATCGTGTATGCTTCTGACTTAAAAAATGTACAGAAAGAGTTGGATATCATTGTTGAGTTTGCCAGAATATTCGGTTCCACCGTTCACATGATTCATGTCACCCCGTTGATCGATAAAAAAATAGAAGCTGAGAAGATCGCTGTTGAAGAGATCATTGCAAAAATTGGCTATGATAAGTTGGACTTCAAATTGATTGTGGAAGATGATATCACCACCGCCATTGATGGTTACATCAAAAAAACCAAAGCCGATTTACTCACCACCTTCACACATAAGCTTAGTCTTGAAGAAAAACTCTTTGGCAAGAGCGTAACACGCAAGCTAGCCTATCAGGGCACCATTCCTTTGTTAGCGGTGAAGAGGAAATAACTAAACCTTGGTCCGTATCAATACAGACCAATATTTATAATGAGTTCGTGTTTTGCACAGACTCAAACCACGGGAAGGGGAAAACAACGTAAATAAAAAGCCTCGATCATATCGAGGCTTTTTTTATGATTAGAATTCGGCATTGCCAGGAAAGCGTGGGAATGGAATCACATCGCGGATGTTGGTCATGCCGGTTACAAACAACATCAGTCTCTCAAAACCAAGACCAAATCCACTGTGTGGTGCCGATCCGAACTTACGCAAGTCCATATACCACCAAAGATCTTTTTCGGGCAAGTTCAATTCCTGCACACGATGCAACAATCTATCATAACGTTCTTCACGTTGTGATCCACCAATGATTTCACCAATGCCTGGGAATAGTACATCCATGGCGGCAACGGTTTTGTCATCTTCATTCTGGCGCATGTAAAATGCTTTGATGCCCTTTGGGTAGTTATACAGAATCACTGGCTTCTTAAAATGTTTCTCCACCAGGTAGCGCTCGTGCTCCGACTGCAAATCAACACCCCAGCCATCGATCACATATTGGAATTTCTTTTTCTTATTCGGGTTAGAGTTTTTCAGAATATCGATTGCTTCGGTATAGCTGAGTTTTTGAAATTCATTTTCAGTAACAAACTTTAATCGGTCGAGCAGACTTAATTCGCTCCGCTGATCTTGTGGCTTGGTGGCTTCTTCTTCCTGGGCACGCTTATTCAAAAATTCCAGGTCTTCTTTGCAATTATCCAAGGCATACTTCACTAGGTATTGCAATAAGTCGGTAGCTAGTTGCATGTTATCGTGGATGTCATAAAACGCCATCTCCGGTTCAATCATCCAGAACTCAGCCAGGTGACGGGTAGTATTTGAGTTTTCCGCACGGAATGTTGGGCCAAACGTATAGATCTCACTTAATGCGAGGGCATAGGTTTCTCCTTCCAATTGTCCGGAAACAGTCAGGTTAGTTTCTTTCCCAAAGAAGTCTTCTTTGTGATTGATATGACCTTGTTCATCACGGGGAGGATTATTTTCATCCAATGTGGTAACACGGAACATGGCACCGGCACCTTCTGCATCCGATCCGGTAACGATAGGCGTATGAATATAGAAGAAGCCGCGATCGTTAAAGAATTTATGAATCGCGAAAGCCATGGCATGACGCACGCGCATCACCGCGCCAAACGTGTTGGTGCGCGCGCGTAAGTGAGCAATTTCACGCAGGTATTCGAGACTTGGTCTGTTCTTGGCCTGAAGAGGAAAAGCTTCTGCATCACAATCACCCAGAATGGTTAGTTCTTTCACTTTCACTTCCACCGCCTGGCCTTTCCCTAAAGAGGCTATTAATTCACCTTGCACGGAAATACAAGCACCCGTGGTAATGCGCTTCAATAAAGATTCTTCTAACGAATTTAATTCAACAACGGCTTGCATGTTTTGAATGGTAGAACCATCGTTGATTGATATAAACTGACTATTGCGAAAGGTACGCACCCATCCTTCCACTTTTACGGCTTGTGTTGCAGGGCTGGTAGCCAGCAAGTCTTTAATTTTTGTCCTTTTCATAGTAAGAAATGAGGTCTGAATTCAGGTTCGCAAAAAACGGCATTTAGATTTTTTAATCAAAATTACCAGCATGAAACTATCTACTTGAATAAGAGAGGATTCGCGATTCGTTATAATTATCCTTCGAGGTTGGATATATCGCTTTTTACTACCACCGCGAATCGATAAATTTGCGATGTTTACTATACCATGCAAAAGTTACATCTTAGTCAGGGCCTTCAACAAAAGCTATCTCCGCAGCAGATTCAGTTCATTAAACTGCTTCAGGTGCCTACGGCTGAGTTGGAAAATCGCATTGAGGAGGAGTTAGAGATAAACCCTGTGTTGGAAGAAGGTAACGATTCTGAAGAGGAAGAAACAGATTCAAACGAATCGACTACGGAGGCGGAAGAACCAACCACGGGTGAATCGGAGGAACCCACTACAGCCAGTGATGATATTGACATCAACGATTATTTGCGTGATGATGACTATAACAGCTATAAGACGCAGTCGGAAGGTGATGGTGAGGACGAAGATGATCGGGAAATGCCTGTGCCGATGGGAACTTCCTTGCATGAAACACTGATGACACAACTGGGTTTTCTGGGTTTGAATGAACATCAGTTAACCATTGGAAAGCAACTGGTTGGAAGCATTGAGGAGGATGGATATATCCGCAGGGACATGGAATCCATTGCCAACGACCTCGCTTTTTCACAGAGTGTAGATACCAATTTAGAAGAAGTAGAAAATATTTTAAAACGCATTCAATCGTTCGATCCTGCTGGTATTGCTGCGCGCAATCTTCAGGAGTGTTTGTTATTGCAATTGGAGCGGATGGATGATGGGCAAGATGTAGACGTGATCGTAGCCAAACGAATCATCAACGAGTGCTACGAGGAATTTACGAAGAAGCATTATCAAAAGATTTTAAAGAAGCTTGACCTGGACGATGAGGATTATATACGCGATGCCATTGAGTTGATTGTACGACTTAATCCAAAACCAGGTGGTGAAATAACATCGGGTGTTGTGAAGAATCAGTATGTGATCCCTGATTTTATTTTATCAAACAACAATGGAAAACTTGAGTTGTCTTTAAATTCACGCAATGCCCCGGAGCTTCGCATCAGCCGGTCTTACACTGAAATGTTTAAAGCCTACGATAAGAGCGATAAAAAAGATAAGAAACTTAAAGAGGCAGTTTCGTTTGTGAAACAAAAACTGGATGCCGCTAAATGGTTTATCGATGCCATTAAGCAACGCCAGCACACCCTGCTGCGCACGATGCAGGCGATTATTAATTTTCAATATGATTATTTTCTGGAAGGCGATGAAACGAAGCTCAGGCCTATGATCCTGAAAGATATCGCGCAGATAATCAATATGGATATTTCCACCGTGAGCAGGGTGGCCAGTAGTAAAACGATCCAAACCGATTTTGGTGTGTTGCCACTAAAGTATTTTTTCTCGGAAGGTATTGCTACCGATAGCGGTGAAGAAGTGAGCAGTCGTGAAGTAAAACAAATCATCAAGGATCTTATCGAATCGGAGGACAAAAACAAACCGTTTTCAGATGATAAGTTGGAAGATTTGTTGAACGAAAAAGGATATAACATTGCGAGGCGCACAGTAGCCAAATATCGCGAACAATTGAATATACCTGTTGCACGTTTAAGAAAAGAAATGCGTTGAGAATAGCGGCCCAAATAATCTCCATTCTTTTTCATCCTTTGTTGCTGGCCACCTTTCTCGTTGCCATAGTAGGACATTATTTCCCGATTATGCTCGAGATCTCACCCGGTAATTTTAAAATTATACTTGGGTTTGTGTTTTCATTCACCTTCGTCTTGCCGGTGATAAACCTGATCATGTTTCGTTATTTCGGTACGATTTCTTCGTATACCCTGAATGAGCGCACAGAGCGATTGGTTCCGTTTGTCGCCATTGCCATAATTTACCTGGTAATGATTTTTTTGTTTTATAATAAACTTCCGCTAAGCCAGAATTTTAATAAGCTGATGACCATTGTTACCGCCTTGGTTGTATGTTCTGCTTTAATCACTTTCTTCTATAAAGTGAGTATACACAGTCTTGCGGCTGGTGGGATGATCGGCATATTGCTACCGCTTAATAAAGCAGTTGAAAATAACGCCTTGTTATGGCCAACAGCTGTCATATTAGTAATAGCTGGTTTAATTATGTCGGCACGATTGTATCTGAATGCGCATACATTCAATGAAGTCTTCATGGGAGGACTGGCTGGTTTTCTTATTGGCTTTTTTGGAATGTTAATCATGTATTAAAAAATTGATTATGGACTTTCAGTACATAAAATTTGAAGTAGCAAATGGAATAGCTACGGTTACATTGAACAGGCCTGAAGTGTACAATGCACTCAACGATGGGATTACCTATGAACTTCAGGACGCGTTGAAGAAAGTTTCCAAAGATGATTCCATTCGAGTGATGGTTCTAACAGGTGCCGGAAAAGCTTTTTGTTCCGGACAAGATTTGAAGGCAGCATCCGGTCAGGAGAAAAGATCGTTTATGGAATCACTCCACAAGCGATATAATCCAATAATCAGTGCGATGAGAGGTTTGCCAAAGCCAATTATCTGCCGCTTAAATGGTGTTGCCGCTGGGGCGGGATGTTCGTTAGCACTTGCGTGTGATATGATTGTTGCTTCTGAGGAGGCAACACTGATTGAAGTGTTTATCAATATTGGACTGGTACCTGATGCTGGTTCTACTTATTTTTTACCTCGCCTCGTTGGCAAATCAAAAGCATTTGAACTTTGCAGTATGGGTAGCAAAGTAACAGCTGCCGAGGCATTGCAATTAGGATTAGTGAATCGCGTTGCATCGGCAGACCAATTAGACGTAGTAGTAGCTGAATACACAGCGTATTTTTCGCAGGCCCCTACAAAATCAATAGGACTTATTAAACGGATGCTTGAAAAATCGGCTACCGCTACCTTGGATGATATGCTCGAATACGAAGCTTATTGCCAGGAGATAGCCGGCACATCGAATGATTATAAAGAGGGTGTTACTGCCTTCCTTGAAAAACGAAAGCCAGCTTTTACTGGCAAATAATTAAAAGCCGTTAATGGAAATCCCTACCGTTAGCGTATTCATGGTGGTGCCCATTGGGCCTTTACCTTTTTCAAACATATCGCTCAGGTTATAAAAACCAAAGAAACTAAAACCACCTACTCCAATTCGTGAGTAGACACCATAGCGAAATGGATTCACGCCATGATTGAGTTTGTTTTTTACTTTAACTACTTCTCCCAGGTCGTTGTATCTGACTTTTGTGAAGGCATCAAATAAAACTCCTACACGACCTCCTATAGCTACATTAAAACTACGGTTTAGATCTTCCGGGCTGGTATCAAATCTAAACTCAAGTGGAATTTCCAGGTAGTTGGTTACGAGCATAGATTTGTTAGCCAGTTTTGGATAAATTCTTTGAGGACTTAACAAATTATATTGTTCTACCTGATCGGCAGCAACAGCGCCATTGGGATAACTTACTAATTCAACCGTATCAATCAACGTAGTTCCATTTGTGAATTTCCATCTTTCAAGACTAACGCCTACCCCTGGATTAAAGCTAAATTTGGATCTTCCAAACCTGATTGGATATTGGTAATAAATATTTACAGTGCGAGAACCCCAAAAACCCTGTTTAAATTTTGAAGGAGCTTCCAAGCCACGATTGATACCCAAATCGATTAAAAATGTACCGGGGATATTAGGTTTTGGTTTTTTTTGATCAGCACTGTTCTGCCCAAATGCAATACCCGTAAGGAGGAAAAATAGGAAAGTGATTGCGTTTTTCTTCATTCTTCAATGTTAACGTACCATAACGGTGCAGGAACCGTCTTTATTTTAAATAAAAAACCTAACCCGTTCGTGATTATGAGTTAGGATTTAAAAGTGGGCCCGGAGGGATTCAAACCCCCAACCTTCTGATCCGTAGTCAGATGCTCTATTCAGTTAAGCTACGGGCCCAAAAAGGTCTGCAAATGTAGTTAAATAATGATTTTCACCAAAAAAAATCCATGTATCAGACCTTTCTTATTTTATGGTTGCGTTTATTGAACTTTAAAAACCATCGGAATTACCATGCGCACATTCACTGGCTTACCACGCTGCTTGCCTGGTTCCCAATGGGTGAGCGCTAACACGCGCATTGCCTCCTCGTCACAACCGGCTCCAATGCCTTTCACTACTTTGATATGATTAACTTTCCCGTTTCTATCCACCACAAACTCAATAAATACTCTTCCATCTACACCCTGCCTTACGGCCTGCTTTGGATATTTAAGGTTTTTTGAAATCTGTGTATAAAATAATTCGTAGCCTCCAACGGGCTTAGGTTGAAATTCGGCCAGCGAAATTATTTTAATAGTGTCTTCATCAGGTAGATCAAAAGAAAAGATTCCTGCGTTTGGATCAACCAAATTCTTTTCATCAGTATAGTCAATAACTGGTTTTGTACCAGTTAAGTTTTCGGGTAATGAAGTTGGTATAAAGTTTTGTGAAAGTGGTTGGAATTTCTTTTCCACAATTGGTATTGGCTTTTGCTGTTCGTGGGTGGTTGCCAATATTTCGTTAAAGTCTTCAAAGGGAAGATCAGTCGTGGCATCTGGATAGCCTGTCTTTACAGTGGTCCATTCGAATGCAGTAATCACTAAGGATACACTGATGGTCAGGCCAATCAAAAAATATTTGAATGTTTGCCTGTGCACATCTTTGCCGGGATTTTTCTTTGCTTCCATATGGCTGGTGGGTTTAGGTTTATCTTTCTAATTCTAAAACCCCGCACAAGTCACGTAGTTTGGTGGATAATTTTTGTGACAGAAATTTTGTCAATAGGCTTTTCTTGTTTTCGTTCCCAACGTATCACCACTATAAACAACAATATTAAAGCAGCGATGATCAGAAAGAAGGTAAATAATTTTACAATCACTTTAATACGCTTCCCTTCTTCATGTTGTTTCAACACGGAACCATAATTCCGAAACCGCTCACTGCCGCGGGCAGAGAGACGTTGTTTGCGTAATCGAATTTCGTGCTTACCCATCGTACTTTACTTTTAGTTTGAAATTCGTCCTCAATTTATCTAATGCCCGGTAAGTACGCATTTTAGCTCCGCTTTCAGTCATATCCAGAATAAAAGCAATTTCTTTAAAATCTTTGTCTTCAAAAAAACGAAGTTCGAGCACCTGCACCATTTCGGTGGGCAACTCGTTCATATATTGAATCAGTCGTGTTATCATTTCTTCATCCCAATCGTCACTCGTTTGCTCTATCAGCTCGCGCACTTTCATTTCTTCAATACTGAAAATAATTTTCCCTTTATTTTTTCGATAATGTTTGTTTACTTCATTACCCGCAATTTTATAAAGCCAGGAAGAAAAAGGGAAACCACGAAATTCATAACGGTGCAAGTTATTTAAGGCATTCACAAAAGTTTGTGAACATAAGTCACCGGCCAGTTCATCATCACCGGTTTGCCGCAAGATGTAATTGTAAATCTGGTCAAAGTATTTTTCATAAATCTCACCAAAGGCACGCGGGTCTTTTTTAGATTTCTCTATGAGGTACTGCTCTTTTCGGATTTCATCGTCCGTCATGCGGTTTGGGTTAGCGTCTGTCGACAACCTAATAATCCGAAGGATTTGTGAAAGTCACAAGCTCAGGTGCTTTGAGTTTCGAGCCACGAGCTACAAGTAGTTGATCTGCATTCAGGTCTCAAAGCTTGTAGATCAACATCTTAAAAGGTATTTCATTACTTTGATCAACGGCTATAACCGTTCGGAATTAATTATTGCAATCACTTTTATTAATAGGTAGATTTCCGGAATAGATTCAAATTATCTCTTTATGAAAAACATACTTCTCACAATTTCATTCCTCCTCACCATTTCCGTTTTTGGTCAGAAGAAAAAAACTGCAACGACACCTACTTCGACAGCCACATCGGTCCAATCAACCATCGAAGCCAAAGTGATGGGAATGAAAAAGTATCCCGGTTATTTTGAGTTTTATTATGATGAAAAACAAGACAAGGTGTTTTTGTTGATCGATAAGTTTGATTCCGAATTCTTATATGTGGAGTCACTTACCGCTGGAATAGGTTCCAATGACATTGGCTTAGATCGCAATCAGTTGGGCAACGAACGGGTTGTAAAATTCGAACGCAGGGGTCCGAAAGTTTTGTTAACACAACTTAACTATGATTACCGTGCTGTTTCCAACAATGAGGCGGAGCGGAGGGCTGTGCAGGAAGCCTTTGCGCAGTCTGTATTAGGGGGATTTACCGTGGCAGCTGAGGAAGCAGGAAAAGTATTGGTCGATGCCTCTGATTTTCTTTTACAGGATGCACATGATGTTGCAGGCCGACTGCGTTCTTCCCAACAAGGAACCTATGTGTTGGATAAAACACGATCTGCTTTTTATTTACCACGTATTAAAAATTTCCCTCAGAACTCAGAGTTTGAAGTGACGCTTACGTTTAGCGGACAACCAGCGGGCACCTATATTCGTAGCGTAACACCAACACCGTCTGTTGTTACGGTGCGAGAGCATCACTCCTTCATTCAATTACCCGATTCGAATTATCAACCACGTATGTTTGATCCTCGTGCTGGCTACTTCAATACATCTTATTATGATTATGCAACGCCTATCAGTGAGCCGATCGAAAAACGGTGGATTACTCGCCACCGATTACAGAAAAAAGATCCGGCTGCGGCAATGAGTGAACCTGTTGAACCTATTATTTATTATATGGATCCCGGTGCACCGGAACCAATTCGCTCTGCATTAATGGAAGGAGCACGTTGGTGGAATCAGGCCTTTGAAGCGGCTGGATATAAAGATGCTTTCCGTGTGGAAGTATTGCCAGAAGATGCCGATCCTATGGATGTGCGATACAACATGATCAATTGGGTACATCGCTCCACGCGTGGATGGTCTTATGGTTCATCGGTAGTAGATCCACGCACCGGAGAAATAATTAAGGGGCATGTTACCTTAGGTTCGCTACGAGTGAGACAGGATTTTTTAATAGCCGAAGGGTTGCTTTCACCTTATGTAGATGGAAAGCCAGCTTCCAAAGAAATGGAACAAATGGCGTTGGCAAGATTAAGACAATTAGCGGCACATGAGGTAGGACATACCCTTGGTTTATCCCATGCGTATACTTCAAGTTCAGAGAATCTTGCCTCGGTGATGGATTATCCTCACCCCGTTGTAAAACTGAAAGATGGAAAAATAGATTTAAGCGAAGCGTATGACACCAGGATTGCTGCCTTCGACAAAGTATCGATCATGTGGGGTTATCAGCATTTTCCTACGGGCACGGATGAAGACAAAGCACTGAATGAAATTATTCAAAACTCTCTAAAAGCAGGATTGACTTTTTTGTCTGATCAGGATGCACGACCGTTGGGAGGGGCACATCCTTTTGCTCACTTATGGGATAATGGTAATGATCCATCCGATGAACTCAATCGTATGATGGAAATACGAAAAGTGGCGTTGAAAAACTTTGGAGAGAATACCATTAAACCAGGCACACCCTATGCTCTTTTGGAGGAAGCCTTAGTGCCAGTTTATTTTTTCCATCGTTACCAGGCTGAAGCTACCGTAAAATTGATTGGGGGATTGAATTATCGATATGCACTTCGTGGCGATGGACAACCTGTGACAGAGTTGCTTACACCACAACAAGAATTGAAAGCACTGGAAGCATTGTTAAAAACGATTGAACCGTCCGCCCTGATGCTTCCGGAAAGTTTGTTGAAGATCATTCCTCCTCGTCCGATTGGTTATGATCGTCATCGTGAAATGGTAAAGATTAAAACAGAACTTACGTTTGATCCGCTCACGGTGGCGGAGACTGCCTCTGATTTTGTATTTAGTTTGATTCTTCATCCGGCACGCGCCAATCGTGTATTTGAACATCATTCACGTGATGCGCGGTTACCAAGCCTGGAAAATGTAATTGATAAACTGGTTAGTACAACCTTTAAAGCTGCAAACAAAACAGGGTATGATGGAGCAGTGCAAATGGGTACAAACTATGCGTTATTCACCAACCTCTCCAAACTGGCTGTGAATAAAGATGCTTCGGTGCAGACCAAGGCAATTGTTTCGTTAAAGTTAGATCTGCTGAAAGCATGGTTGCAAACAAAACAAACTACCGATGAATCATGGAAGGCACATTATGCATTTATGGTGAAACAGATATCCAATCTACAGGAAGATCCTGAAGAATTTAAGCAGGATAATTTATTACCAGTACCTCCGGGTGCACCCATCGGCACAACGGAGTTGGAGTATTGCGGTAATTGAATTTGTAGTTTACATTATTTTCAGCATATCATGTTATGTTTGAAAGCATGAGAATGCTTTAATGGAATTTGTATAAACGTGTTTTTACTGAATTTAATTAGAAGTATGGTGCGACAAGGAATCCCGTTATGGTTGCACGAGCGTGTTTCATGGATGCTTCTCTTCTTCGCTTCAACGTGATACCGGCTCTTGTACCTAGGTTGGTATACTATTTCATTTTAGATGTTATTTGAATGATAAATTCTGCTTTGTCATGGTTGAGATATCAAGTCCGAAGATCAGAAATTGTTATAGAATTGTTTACAGGCATAGCCTTAAAACTCCGATGGAGTTACCTAACAGCACCCCTTCGTGGGTTTATGCAATGCTGGTTGTTATAACAGCCCTATAGTATTATCAACCCTTCGGGATTATCAACATGACAAAATAAAATTAATTACTTTTTCTTAAACCCAATTCTCCACAATCCTCTCAACTGATTGACTTGATATCCAACCGCTTTATCTCTCGGATATAATTTTAGAATTAATGAGTCGTTACTGACCGTGATTTCTTTTCCTGGCTTACCATGACAATTAAGACACAAGCCTTGTGTAATAATGGGTTTGTAAAATATTACCGAATCGTCTTTCAATACAAGCTTGGGAGAAAGGTCATTGCCTTCACTAAGATCGATACCAAATCCTTTGATCAAAAACTCTTCCATCTTATCGGCTTGGTTACGAGGATTTCTGTTTTTGTCACTTACGCGTTTGATAGTTACCTGATGCACTGAAGATAATGAATCGGTGATGGGGTAGGCGCGCTCATTACAATAGCGCAATGCATTTTCGATACCTCCATGGGCCAGTGCTTTTTTAAGTTCACCGCTGATGGTTTCAAATGAGATTTTTGCAATACGATTTCCTTTGATGAGGTAGGTGCTGTCGATTTTTTCTACTGTTTGTTCTTTTGACGCTTTACCACATGCAATCAGGAACAACAGGCTAATGATGTAAATGAGCGTTTTCATATTCTGATTAAGTTACGTTGAAACCTTAAATCCCCGTTGCCTCATTGCTTCATAGACCACAACAGCAGCCGCGTTGGAAACATTCATTGAATCAATCTTTCCTAACATAGGAATAATAATATTGTCTGTAGCATTTTTTACCCAAATATCAGAAAGTCCGGTAGCTTCCGTGCCCATCACGATAGCGGATGGTTGAGTGTAATCAATTTCGTGATAGGGGCGAGAGGCTTTCAGATAGGTACAGAAAATATTTACATTTTTTTTCTTAAGCCACTCAATGGTTTCATTGGAAGTAGCTGAAGCTATTTGTTTGGTAAATACACATCCCACGCTAGACCGAATCACATTGGGATTGTAAAAATCTGTTTGAGGATCGCAGATAATTACCGCATCAACCCCGGCTGCATCAGCGGTACGTAAAATAGCGCCCAGGTTGCCTGGCTTTTCCACCCCTTCCAGAATAAGTAGTAGCGGAACTTTACTTAAAACAATGTCCTCCAGTCGATGAGCTTTTTGTTCGGCCACTGCTAAAATGCCACCCGTACTTTCACGCACAGCGATTTTGTCAAAGACTTCACGTGATACGGGTACTAATAATTTATCGTCATTCAACAGATTCCCAGATTCTTTCAGATCAATAATTTCTTCGCAGAAAAATATATTGCCAATTTTATATCCGGCCTCTAGTGCCATGCGCACTTCCTGCGCGCCTTCCACAATGAATAACTGCTGCTTTCTACGTTCGCGTGGTTTTTCAAGTGAGAGAAGACTTTTTACTTTCGGATTCTGGGTGCTGGTAATTTTAACATGCATATATTAATTCAATATTCAATATTCCATATACAAAATCCAAAGTAGTGGTGTGCAAATGGCAAAATGATTGGTTTAACAATGAGGGCTACCAGCTTCAGGCTTGTAGCCGGTAGCCTGAGGCTTGAAGTCACTTAGAATTTTGAATTTAAAATCTTAATCTTGACTAAATTTTGAACCCGAAATCTTGAACCTGAAATTATTATATCCTGCCTCCTGGAAAGAGTACGAACTGCTCGACAGTGGCAACTTTGAAAAATTAGAACGATTCGGAAAGGTTGTTCTCATTCGTCCTGAGCCACAAGCTATCTGGGAACGCGTATTGACTGAAGGTGAATGGCAGAAGCAGGCCCATGCCCATTTCACCCGTGAGCAAAAAGACAATTTTCGTTTTGGGGAGGAAATAAAGGGTGGCTGGAAAAAACTCAAAGTGGTGCCCGATAGCTGGAATGTCAGGTACCAGAATCAGTCATTAGAAATTACATTACGCCTGGCGCTTACGGGCTTTGGTCACGTAGGTATTTTTCCTGAGCAAGGCGAAAACTGGAATTTCATTTACGATACCGTTGCTGGTTGGAATTCAAAAAATGCACGGGTGCTTAATTTATTTGCCTATACGGGTGCCGCTTCGGTGGTGGCACGGGCTGCAGGAGCAGAAGTTACTCACGTGGACGCCTCTCGCCCCGGACTTAACTGGGCCAATCAAAATATGCAGTTGAATCAACTAAAGGATATTCGCTGGGTGTATGAAGATGCCCTGAAGTTTGTGAAGCGCGAGGTGAAGCGCGGCAATAAATACAATGGCATTATCATGGATCCGCCTCCCTACGGGCGCGGGCCGGAAGGGGAGAAGTGGACCCTGCAGGAGAAGCTGAATGAATTGATTTACCACGCCAGCCAATTGCTCGAACAGAAAAATTCTTTCTTTATACTTTCTATGTATGCCGCAGGTCTTTCTCCACTGGTGGGAATGAATGTGGTGAAAACCCATTTCGATATAGGCGACCCCGAGTGCGGAGAGTTTTTCTTAAAATCAAACACGGGCCGCGACCTGCCCATGGGTACCTTTTTACGGTTTATCCGGTAGGACTGGTTAATTTATTTCCTATTTTTTACCTATATGGGAACAAAACTTACATGAGGAACAAGCTGTTCCGTGGGATTTTTATTTCTGACCAGCCTCACCAAAAAGTGCTTAGCTGAGTTAATTATTGCGGGTTGCGATATGGTTACCCGTGTTGATTATAAGAATCATTTTTTAGTTCAATATCCTTTCCATAAGTTCGTTGGCTAAAAAATAGTACATACGTAACTTTAATCGAGTCTATAGAAAAAACTTTACCAAGTCGGGTACAGATGAAGGAGAGATTACACATACAGATCATGCTCTTGTTGCGGACAACAATGAGATGCGTGTTTTTGAAAACACCAACCGTTAGACACTCTGCCATCACTAACCAAATCTGGAAATGGCATTCTCAAAATGGGTCCGTTTTTAACGACCTGCCATTAATGCAGCGGTTTTTCAGCTTGGTTCAATATTCGGATATGGCATTGATAACCAAAAATCCTTAATACTATGAGCAATATCAAATCACCGAAGCGCAAAGCGATACGCCTGGCTCTTCAACTTCTGGTTCTTGTTCTGATCATTGCCGGTGTGGTAGTCACTCGCACACAGGCAAACCCCACTACTTATAAATCAAAAACGTCTCACTTTAATCAATTAACTAAATGAAAACTTTTACTTACGCACGAGACGGAATGAATGCGTTCATTCTGAGACT
>CAYGGY010000069.1:0-23984 GCA_964349405.1 uncultured Ohtaekwangia sp.
GAAGGATTGTAAAGGAATGTAAACGATTTTGAATGAATGTTCCGTGTGGAACAGTAATTGGAAATCTGGGTTAATACGATTAATGCTCTTTTTTCTTTTTAAATAATTGCACATCAATTCCAAATCGAGCAGATGAATAACTGGTGTTCGGGAAATTAGATATCTGTTTAAGATCATAAAGCAATAGCGCGTGACCATTAATTCGCTTGCTGATTCGGTACGTTCTGTAAATTCCGAAATTGACCTTATTAATAAAGTGACCACTTTGATCGACAGCATAAGGACTGACATCTGTTCCGTTACTGTGCTCCAGTTCCAGATGAAGATAATTACTCTTCCAAAACCGGAATTGATCATAGACGCGTATGCCATAAATATTTGTATTGCTAATCGAATTATTGCTTTGGTGAATAACGATTCTTTGAAATCCACCAACCCCTGCTCGTAGCCTACCTGAAATTCGATACCCCACGGATGGCGCTACATCGATCCCTGTGTTGGTCTTAATGTAGGTCTGTAACGTTAGTGCAGGAATCAACCTTTCAACAAAGGGCTTGCCTTTCATTTCGTTGGGGGGCCTTTTAGGTAACAATCGCATATCGGCTACATTCCTGTATTTTAATTGAAGCTTACCAATATCTTCCATATCCTTCTGCACTATTTCCTCATGGCCCTTTAAATAATCGACAAATTCTTCTTTGGCTTTTGCTTCTACATTCTTTGGAGCCTTCTGCATGTTCTCAGAAACCTCTTTGATCATTTCTTTAACTTTCGAGGCCTCCTTCAAATTATTTTGAACAACGCCCATTTCATTAACTTTACCAAGCTGATTTTCTATGACTTGTTGAGATGCATTCATCAATCCTTCTTTAGAGAGGGAATTAATCGGATACATTTTCAGTTTTTCAAAATGCTCACGGATTTGTTTGATCTCATCAGGCAGTTTCAGTTTAGTCAAATTTTCAAAACCGAGATTGAGTTTAGGAAAGTTGAGTTTGCCTGAAAAGCCTTCTATTGATCCGAATGGGTTTTCCAACGTTAACTTTTCATTTATAGATGGAAGGCTCCACTGCTTGTATGGAATTTTAAGTTTATCAAACTCAGAAATTATGGGAATCTTGCCTGTAAGATCGCTGGGGATTTGTCCTTTAATGCCTATCACCGATTTCAGACTATCAATTTGTTTTCTTTTTACGGTTACGATAGAATCAAGCGCATGCATCTTTCCGAACAACCTTGTCTTTACACTATCATGTATGTGTTTCACGTTCCTGGATATCCGATGTTGAAAAGTACTCAATAAACTATCTGACGCATTCAAATATTGGGAAGCCGATAATCCTATTTTATTCAAACTATCTAACCGGTGATTTAATACTCGTGTCATTGAATCCAATTTAGATTGGTTATGGGCAACCAGACTGTCAACTGATTTTTTTTCCATGTGTACGCGATCTTTTGCTTTAACCACACTCACATCTTGACCATTAAGGCCCAGACTCATAAAAGTTGTTACGAATATAGAAATCAGTGTTTTCATCTGTTAATAATTATTTTAAAGTGGTCAGACGGAATGGCCTGTAATTAACATATTGTTGGGTGTACACTCGTTAATGGCCATTTCATATCTTTTATTCATCGTATCACCTGAACCCACCCCTTAAAATCCCTACAGCCAGGAACTGATACATAATAGTAGTATTCTCCCTCCTCAATCTGATTATATGATGTAGGCCAATGGTTGGTGTATGGATAACCGGCATATACGGACATTCCCCATCGGTTAAATACCTGCAATGATGCGTTGAAGTTTACTGATTTTTCTATCACACCACTTTCCTTCTTCACTCCAAATTCAAACCGATCATTCATCTGATCATCATTTACCGTAATCACGTTAGGAATAAAAATATCCGATGCCGAATACAACGCGATGGTATCTTTTGCCACACCGCAATGATTGCTGGCTTCTACCCAGAATGTCCCGGTTTGTGTAGGTAAGTAGGTACTATCGGTGGAACCCGTGGACCACACGTAAGTATATTCATTCCCTCCTGCGCGAAGCGGAAAAAATCCATCACATAACAAGGTATCTCTTCCGAGATCAATTTTAGGAACATCATCAAAATCCACCTTGATTTCATCACGGATTTTGCAATCAAAATTATTGCTTACTTCCGCCCAGTAGGTTCCAGTTGAGGTGACTTCAAATGTTTTGTTCGTTGATTGATCTTGCCATTGATAAGCTGTGTGACCGTCACCTGAATTAATAATTAACTTTGAACCCTTGCATAGTGTGGTGTCGCTTCCCAACTCAATCTTAGGCCGGGGGTTTACTTTTATTGAAATTGTATCGATTACAGTTTTATAGCAACCGATTGACTTTACACGGAACGTTGCATCAGCCTCTGGTGTCAAAGAAAAATTCTTACCGACATGAATGACCGTTGATGTATCCTCAAGTGTCGTCCAGAAAACTTCATCTACCCCTGCAAAGGCAGTAAGTTCGGTAGCATCACCTTTACATAAAGTCGTATTTCCGGAAGTTATAAATTGATCATACGGAAGCTTCTCTACCCGTATATCATCAATATAATAATAAGCCACATTTTGAAGCTGATTACTTTCACTTATTACTTCAATCTGCGTTTTATAATCGTCATAAAAATTTCCTATGGTAACATATTGTGCGGGTTCATCGAGTATAAACTCACGATATATTCTTATCCAATTCGATGTGTCACTTATTATTTTTTTTTCTACCACTTGAGGGAAGTAATAGAATAATGTTCTGTAATAGGTTCTGGTTATCGTTGCGGTTCCATTAAACCACATGCCAATACTATTGGATGCGTATTTACTGTTTTCTGCCAGCGACACATACATTTCACCACAATATTTCTGGCCAGGTTCTATTTCCTTATTTAGTTTTACCTGTAAATATTCCCGATAAGAGGATGTATCATGAAGAATAAATCCCTTTGAGTAGGTGAATATTCCTGCAAACCGATTGCCGGTGTGCGGTAGCTGCGATCCCAGGCTTACACTTGAAAGGGAAGAAGGCATGTGTGTGTAACACGCAGGATCAGTTACAAGTATTGAAAATATATCCGATGTGCCACTGGTTGGCACTGTCCACTCGCAGGCATACTTCGAAAATGTGTCTATATTATATAGTTGAACGGGGATACATAAATCTTCACCACATTCAAAGCTTCCATTGGGTACCAGATTTTGCGACAGGGCATTCATGGGTAGCGCCAGCAGTAGGATGAAAAGAATTCGTACCACAGGCTGAAGTTAATTTATTTAAAATCTTTCTCTTTGAATTTCTTTTTAATCTTAGGTGGCAACGGCTTGCCACTTTGATAATCCTTCACCACCACGGCCAGGTTCTCAGCGTTATATTTACTGGCCTGTGCAAAACCGGTTGCCGATATCACGCCTACGGTAATTACACCAGGCAATACAGCAGGATCACCCTGAATAATGCCTGCCACACCCCAAACTAAAAATATTACACCCCGGGTCTTTCCTCCTTTTCTTTTACGCTCAAACAAATTGCTAAGTGCGCGATCGGTATCACTCTTAATTTGAGATTCGTCCATCGCAAAATCACCAAGTTGTTCGGTATTGATTTTAAGGTTTGGATTAATTTTAGCAATGGCAGGTATGGCAACTTTTGAAGTAACCTGCTGCATGGTAGGGTTGCCAACCACGACTCCTAATGATACGCCACATTCTACAAAATAAGATTTTCCTGCCTCAACAATTATAATGGCCGTACTGGTCGATTCCTTTTTGGCTGTAAACCGGTGTGTACCCGGCTTGGTGTTATAACGCAATACTTGGCCAGGGGTCATTTCATCCACCAAAATGCTGTCATCATAAATTTTATAATTAACAGCCATCCCTTTAAAAGATGCCGAACGATAGAAATAGATGGTTGCCTGTTCTTGTGCCTGAACATAGAATGAAGAAAATAAAATAGCGAGGCTAAACAGGTATTTGTGAGTCATAGAAAAAATTAGTTATGATTGAGGTGTCTGACCGCTTGAGTGGCATGACACCTACGGCTACATCATTAGTTCCCTCTTACTTTTTGCAAATCACTTTCTGCCTCCGACTGCGTTCGCACCACGAGTGTGCCGGTGGATGTGCATAAAACAAAGTACGTCATGCCCGATTGCAGATTGAGTGTGAGGCCACCACTGCCAGGCTGCAAGCTAAACGCATGGCTACCTGGCCCCATCTGTATCAGTACTTCTCCACCTTCTTCCTGACTGGCAAGGCTCTCGTTGTCTTGCAAAATCTGGAATGTCTTTTTCAAACCCTGGTCAGGCTCAAAACTGTAGAAGTGTACCATAGCCAGGGAATCGGTTTGGCCATAGCCATCCATCAATGCGGCCACCATGATGGCAGTAATCAATATCAGCTTTCTCATAGCATTTATTTTTTAAGAATTGTCATTTTTTCGAGTCATCTAAGTTTGCAAATTGATAGCCCAGGGAAAATTGTGTCACCCTGTTTTTGCTGCTTGGGTTCACGGTAGAACTATTCATATCCTGATCATAAAGATCTGTAAGCCCCATGCCATACCGGAAATCAAGAACTAATCTCTTAAAAAAAGTAAAACCAGCACCCAATTGAATTCCCACATCAGTTCGATTGTCAATGTTCAATTCTCTGCTCGCTGTAGTTTGCTTTGCAAACACTACTTTACCATTAGTTGTAGTATAAATCATCGGGCCATTGGGATATGGATCCTGATTCATTATCACGTTCTTGTAATCGCCTCCTAAACCAACCCCAATTGAAAACCCTATGTTTAAATAAGGTTGGATTTTCTTATGCCCCATTGTGTATTTTACCATGATCGGTATTTCCAGGTAATTGACCTTGGTATTTGTTTCTGACCTGTACCTGACTGAACCGTGGGTATCATACACATCAATTGCCCCTTTTTCGATGCGCAAGACTTCCACCAAAACGCCAAAAGATGATGAATCTCTGACCGAGTTATATCCTATTCCAAACACTGTACCCTGAACGGGTGAATATTTTTGAGCGTAGGTTTCCTGAAAATTTACAGTGGCGCTGGTAAGCCCGCCCTTAATAAGAAACTGGCTATACCCTACATGGCTTGTTAGGGCTAGGAAAACAAATGATAGTACCGTGAAAATTTTTAAGCAGGTTAAATATTTTTTCATTTTTGAAGAATCATTGGTTTCTATTACTCCATCTAAGATACTTTTTTTAATAGCTTTATTCATCTCACCTAAAGTTACTATTGTAGTCTGAATGTAACCGGCAATACCATCTGCATCTTTACTGGTTTGTCTTCCTCTTCCCAGCGGAGTCTCCCGCCCCGGGGACTCCGCGTCATCCATAAATCAAACTCTCGCATTCAGTGAATTTGTTAAATCAATATCTTCCAACATGCCAGCATGATAAACCTCGTAAACTCCCTGCTCTCCTGTTAAATAAAACCTGGCCGAACTATGGATATAATCCATCGGACTCTCCGCCAAATTCCACTTACCCCGGCATGGGTTATCGTGAAGGTAATTCAGTTTTTGATTTATAAACCTGCTGTTGCGACATTCTTTCCAATCGAATGATGATTCAAATACCTCATGAAGTTTGCCTCGCTTGTAATCTCTACTGCTTACGCCTGCGGTCAGCTTGTCCAGCATGTTAATGTCTTCATTTTCTTTTAACCTCTTTACAATCTCATAAGCCATAAAGCGCTTACCATTGCCAATAATGGTATTGATGGGGGTGGCTGTCTTTGTAAAAGCTATCAATGTATGCAGATGATTGGGCATGACTACATAACCCATTATATAATGGCCTATGCCCTTCAGGTGATCAAACCATTTATAAACAATATCATATCCGTTGGTAAGTTCGAATAGCGACAACCACTCATAACAGGTGAAGGTAATAAAATACACACCTTCTGATTCCGATATTTGCTTTTTAGTGCTCACTGGTTTTTTGTTCGATTCGTCTTCTACTCAAATTTCATTCTATTAATCAGTTTCGTCTTTCATTTTACGCGGAGTCCCCGAGGCGGGAGACTCCGCTTGGAAGGAAAACTCAAATTGCCTCTTCCCAACTAATAAATCCACCTTGCCATTTATAGTCATCAAGCAGCACCTTATCAATATGAAAACAGGTCTCAGGGAACTTATCAAATCCCTTTTGAATCTTTAAGTGATCAACAACCCTTCGTGCATTGCCTTCAGTAGAAAAAATTCCGATCAATTTGATCTCATCTATACCGTCAACCTCATAGCTGTGTTGTAACAGGTATACGTATTTGTCATCACTCATTAGTTGTCGGTTTTATTTATTCAAAAGCCCTATCTCCCCATTTTTTAATCTTACTAAATTCGCTAGTTGGACCAGTTTCATAGTTTCCTTTCCCATATTTTTCGTCCAAAAGCCTTCTTGCAAATCTATCACCATTTTCTTCCAATTTGGGTCTATTTCCTTTTGCCCAGTCAGGTACATCTTTTGCACCCTCTTTACCTGAAAGATTTGATTTGGGCTTTTTTAATCCTCCGGAAGAATTCACATTATGAACCTTAGCTATATTAAATGTTGGTGCAAAAACAGGTGCTGTAACAGGCATTATTCCATTAGGCGTCACCAAAACAGGACTTGAACCTGGAAACATTGCAGGTCCTCCTCCATATAGTGAAAGCGCCATCTGAGCTGATGTTCCAACCATTGAACCAAATTCACGATTGTTCTGAGCAGACTTTGAGTTACCACCGTATTCAGGAATTAAACCTACAAATGTTCTGTTTATCCCATTGGCAATCTGAGCGGCTCCATCTAACCTAGCCATAACCCATTTCCCATTATTCTTCATTCCACTTGCAATCCCCAGTCCAATAGCCCTGGAACCATCTGCTAAATTGTTTAAAATACCTGGGCTTACAATTAAATCAGCACCTGTTATAACCGTTTTTACAATACCATCAATCATCATAGAAGCTGGCGCTGCAGACATAACACTTCCTGCAATCACGCCCGGTGCTATAGGCCACGGATCCACAAAACCACCATCAGAATCAGTATTACTAACTGGATTATTTCCCATTGCAACATAAGGTGAAGGATATTGTCCATATGGATCTGGGCTCAACCACCTTCCAAATCTTGGGTCATACATCCTCAATTCAAACTCATTCCAGCCCGTAGTTTCATTCTCTTCACTATACTGGCCCTGGTATCCATAGCGGTAGGCTTCATCGGTAATTTCGCGGCCATCCATAACTAAACCAAAAGGATAATAGTCGGCACCGGCCACCAATGTAGATTGCGTGTGAACAACGTTGAGGTCATCAAAATAGACATAGCTGGCGGAGTTGCTGCGGTTATACACGGTAATGTAAATATAACCAGGTTGCTCAATACTTATTTGTGGCTGCACCAGATGTTCTTTGGCCAGGTTGCCCGCTGTTGTAACGCCCTGCCAGCCCGCAGTGATCTTGTTAAAGTTTTTGTCGTAGAGCACGTAGGTTAAAAAAGCAGAGGGCAAAGAAGGATCCGTGCTGGAGCCTAAGCTACCGGTAAATCCGGTTTGCACATTGTTCCAGATCTGGCCACTTTCACCGGCCCCTCCGCTTACACCACCAAAGGCGGTAGCAATAAAGTTGAGCATGATAGCCTGATCGATAGGGTTGTTGTAGTCATTGGCGGCTTCGTAGTAAGCCCACACATCCATATCAATTTTATCACCCGGGCTCACGGGCAAAATGATATTAGGCCCGGCAGCGGCTGTGTTGTTGAGCCTCACTGTTTCATTGCCACCGGTGGTGTGATTGGCTGCTGTGCTTACGGCCCTGCGCTCGGTAATGTATTTAAAAGGCGGCTGCTCATTGGCCACATTTTCAGATTCCATGGTTGCCGCGTAGGTCTTTGGCAAAGGCTGGCCAATCACTGCACGCACATTTCCCAGGTGATCGGAGACTTCGTAGAAGAATGTGTTTACAGGCTTCTTATAAACCGCTACACGGCCAGCTCCATACACGGGTACTTCTATTTGATTGATCGTTCCGCCTGGTAAAGTCTGTTCATAGATGGCCACGGTGTTGCCGCTCACATCATTAACATAAAACGTATTCTTGGCAGCTACACCAGCATTGTAACCGGTTTTCATCACCAGATCGCCACGGTCGTCATAAGTATAGGTGAGCATGGTTTGGCCTGCACCATCTTTTATGTCTTTTACCAGGCCGTAGGCATTGTAAGTTACGTTCATGGTTTTCGTGCCTTCTATCTGTTGTGTCATCTGGCCAATGGCATTGTAGGCGTAGTCCACCATTAGAGTGCTATTGTTATTTACTTTGTCGAGTTTGTTGGTGTTGGGTTCGTACACATAATTATAGTTGCCAAGTGTCTGTGCAGTCTTCCCTTTGCGCAGCAGGCTTTGAATGTTTCCGTTTTTATCATAGCCGCCTATCTGCTCGCGAAGTGAATCACCAAATATTGGGGAATAAGTACCACTTCCACTTACAAACCCAAACTGTGCATTGGTCAATTGATTTTTACTGTCATATTGGAATCCATAGATCCGTTTTTGCTGGTTGGCTGTAAACGGAGTATACTCAGTCGGGCTGTTAAATGATACCGCTCGTATGTTTCCTCCATATTGGTTAGGAAACGTTGCACTGCTGAGGGTAACACTGCCCGGGGTATAGGCTGCACCGGAGTAGTCGTTGTCGTGATACACGAGGGTTTCACCCCACACATCTTTCACAAACGAGGCATTAGGGCTACCCACTACACCATCAAGGCCCGGATCTTTGACAGCATCGTTGTCCATGTGATTAATGCTCTTTAAGGCACCGTTGATGGTATAGATGTAATCAATGCCTTGCTTGTTAGTAGCCAGTTCCACACGTTTAAGCGGACCGTGCAGGTAATATTTATAGTCAGCCTGCTGTGTTTTAGTTACACCATCAAAACTGGTTTCCACTTTGCTCAGTCGCTGATCGTTGTCATAGGTATAATGATGAAAGAAGGCATCGGGCTGGCCGGCCTGGTAGGCAACCTGCGTTACGTTGCCGAGATAGTCATAAGTATAATCGATCGTTTTATTGCCGAGTCCATTAATGTATTGAATGGACCACTCCAGCTGGCCAAACTCATCGTAGCTATACCAGGTTTTGGCGTTGGCATTTTCTGTCTTTCTTACCTGACCGATTAAATTGTTTTGAGTAGTGCGTGAGCCTACGGCAACGAAGTCGGGAGCCTGCACATCGTATCCGATATAGGAATAATCCGTGCAACGGTTGTTGGGATCGCTACTGCGCGTTATGCCTGTAAAGCCCGTATTGTCAATGATCCCCAACACGCTGTTGGCAATCGGTGTGGTTACATCATGACCTTCAAACACGTAATAGCCCGTTCCACTCATTAAGTATTCTCCTGCCTCAATCAATCGACCGAGGTAATCATAATTGGTATAGGAAAATCTTTTTGTAGTAGCATTTCTCTGTTCCTGATTTTGCGAGAACCGGATTTTACCATCGGTGCTATATACAAACTTTGAGGTGCCTTCATCGGGTGCGGTGGTTTCAATTAATCGCCCGAGTTGATCATATTTGTACCAGGTTATGTAATTCGGCAAACTAAAATTGCCAATGACGACCCCTTGAGGGGCCACGGTGGCCATTACCTGACCAAGGTCGTTGTAATATGTATAACTCCAGTTGTCGTAAGTGAACGTTTGATTGGGTGCCGTGCCTGTTGTAGTGAGTACAAGGGCTGATGCCAGCGTCTTTCCATCTGAGTCAGTGAAGGTGGCCATTTTCTTTCCGTCAGGGTCGGTGGAGATTATTTTATTGCCTATCACGGGGTCACCCTGGGTTACCACCTGGGTTAATGAAACGGCATTGATGTAGAAGGTTTGGTTTTTTGCCGGGTTATTAAACAAAACGCCTAATCGTATGGTTGTGCAACCGGCAGGAACTGTAAATGTATTTTCAACCCAGTTTTCACTGGCAGCACCTAAAGGCAAGCCAACGCCAGGCCATACAATGTTGGTATTGGCTGTAACATTCTTAACTAAAAGTGCTGGTGTGCCGGAATCGCGGTAGCCTTGTACAGTGAATTTATATACCGTACCTGGTGTAACGGTAAAATCGCCTGCGATGGGGTAAACCCCTGGTGTACTATTTGCCTGATTGGAGACAACTTTTACGTATGTTCTACCACTCACGTCTACACTACTCAAAATCACATTCAGATTTGGTAGAAACCCAGATAGGTTATCTGCGTTCGCATTGGTAGTAATCAGGTTTGTAGCAGTAGTAAGCGGACTTGCTTTGAAGAAAAAATCCTGCAAACTAAAATAATGTGAAAGTTCGGATTTGTTGAACTTGTACTTGTCCGAGGTTACTTCATGACCACTACCCATTTTATATTGATCGCCCGGGCCTGCTGATTTTGATTGCAGCGGGTTCGGTCCTTCCTGCGCCCAACTTCTTGAATATGGATAATTGGTAGTGGCTGTAAAAGGCTCGCTGGTATTGGATGAACTATAATACCACCCTAATGTACCTGGTCCATTGCTGTTGATTGAATTTGGATTATTGATGGTTGCTGTGGCATCAAAATCAGAAGCTGAATATTTGTCACCGGCAGCGTTGGTTGCAAAGCGATGGCGATATCCAAACGTGTTTCTATTTAACGGAGCAGCCAACGTAGAGACCGTTTGATTTCCGGAAGCATCATAAATATTTTCGGAAGCAAAGACCTGGTTTGCCACGTAAGAACGCGATTGCGACTGAATGGCCGATCCAAGTCCATCACTATAGGAACGGGAAGCGGAAACTTCCTTGGGAGTTCCATCGGTGTTAATTCCATACGCAATGCTTTCAGACCAATTGAGAAAATCGTCACAAACTTCATTTACGGTTAATGATACGGTAGCATACGTTGGGCTTTCGCAGCCAGAGACCCCTACCGTTTTAACGTTATAGGTATAATTTCCAAAATTCAAATTAACCGGTGTGTAGGTTACCCCAGTATATAATAACTGATTGGTTGAGGTGTACCACTTCAGATTCGATGTATAACCGGTGGTCGTAAGTGCAGGCGATTGCATTTCGCAGTAGGAAAACGAATTCGGATTTGGTGTAGGAGGTATGTCAACAGCCACGGAAACGCCTGTGGCTGCACTCCAGCATCCGGCTGTGGAGCGTGCCTTGATGTAATAATTATTAGTGCCATTAACTGACGCAATATAAGTCGTGGCTGTGGCAGTACCCGATGTATAATCTAAGGTGCTGTTCGATAATCCTTGCCAATACCAACTTACACCAGAAGGCGCTGTGCCGTTCTTTGAAAGTGTTTTAGCTCCACAGGTATTGGTTGTCACTACCGGTACTGCCGGAGCAGCTGGATTAGGATTTACCGTTACGACATAGTTTGCCGTGGTGCCTGAACAAGTATTGGCCGTAGGTGTGATGGTATACGTTACCGTTCCAACGGTGGTGTTGCTGTTATTCACTGGCGAATTGGTAATGGCTCCGGAACCACTGGCACTAACCGAAGCAGAACTTATTGTAGCGGTAATTGAACTTGTCCAGGTATAGGTAGTATTGGCTACCGAGGAAGTAGGCGTAAAATTTAATGCGGTGCCGCTGCAAATGGTATTTAATAGTTGAGGTGCCGTGTTGGTGATCGATGGTCGTGGATTAACGGTAACTACGGCAGTAATGACAGAGCCATTGCAGCTATTTGCAGCTGGAGTTATAGAATACGTTGCCGTTCCGCTAACCGTACCTGAAGTACTCAGCACCTGATTAATTGGACTCCCGGTAGAAGCCGATGCCCCTGTAACACCCGATTGACTTACTGTCCACGTGTAGGTAGTAGTCGCGATGTTCCTGGAATCTGATAATACAATATTGGGTGATAAGCCTGAACAAATAGTTTTTGCAGAGGGTGTTGCCACAGCAATAGGCACTGGTTTTACGGTTACCGTGTAAGTAGCAGGTAATCCGGAACATAAATTATAGGTTGGTGTTATGGTGTAAGTAACTATGCCATTCGTGTTTGCCGTATTGACGGGAGTATTTGTTATTGCACCCGATCCACTGGGCGAAATTCCAGAGATAGAACCGGAGATGCTGCTCGTCCACGTATAGGTGGTTCCTACTATTGATGAAGGTGGGATAAAATTTAAAGCCGTACCTCCACAAATTGTCGTGGATGAATTGGATATGACCGGGGTTGGTTTTACCGTTGCCGTTACATTAATAGCAGATCCGGAACAGCCATTTGCGGTGGGCGTAATCGTGTAAACTGCACTGCCATTGGTTTGTCCATCCACACTGACAAGAGTTTGTGCTATTGGCGTTCCGCTTCCTGAGGTAGCTCCGGATAAATTGGTAATAGACCCGGCTGTCCAGGTGTACGTAGTACCTGAAACTCCATTGGGGTTAGTGATGCTGATATTGGTGGAAGAGCCCGAGCAAATAGTTTGTGAAGAAGCAGCCGCATTGGGAATTGGGTAAATTGCAATTGCAGGTGGTCCGGTGGTAGAAAGAGTATTACTCGCGGTGGTGGTGGTTAAGCAAGTGCCCGATAAATTATTAACGGTTAGGCTTAATGTACTCCCCGGATAAAAATAGCCAGCTTGTGTTGATGAACTGGCAGTCAGTGTAATGGCTGATGTAGTTTGGGCTAATACGTTACCATTCAACGTCCATTGATAGGTCGATGATCCTGACAGATAGGCGCTGCTTGCTGTAAATGTTACCGTTTCACCAGAACAAAAGGTAAGTTTTGGAATCTGAATGCTAACAGTCGGTGTGGCACTGCTTGTTATACTAACCGTATAAGTATTGGAAGTCACAGGGGTATTTACACACCAGTAGTCAGAAGACACAACACAATAAATTGCATCACCCTGAACGACCGTAAGGTTGTTTAAAATTTGAGCGGTAGCTCCCGATATAGGTGAACTGTTTTTATACCATTGATAACTTAATGTTCCCACTCCATTTGAAACATTAGCATAAAAATTAGCTACCGGATTTGAAGAACAAATCTGAGATGGACCGTTAACAGAAACAGTAAAAGTCGATTTATCAGCTGCGCTGAAATTCAGTGTGGTTGACGTAGCGGTAGAAGAAGTGGTACATGATGCCGTTGAATTTAAGATTACATACGCTGTGTGGGCCCCGGCAGTGAGTGTGCTAGTCGTATAGGAATTACTTGATTGGGATGATTTTAACAGTCCATCTATATAAAAATTATAGGTAGGGGTGGTTCCTGTATTGGTTGCGTTCGCGGTTAATGTAATACTGCCCGGTAAGCAAACATTTGATGTACTCAGCGTTAAGCCTACTGTCGGAGTCACCATTGGGGCAATTGTGATTGGAGTACCTGATGTGGTACCGGAAGCAGATGTGCTGGTTAAACAGGTTCCTGATAAATTATTAACGGTAAGGTTTAATGTACTTCCCGGATAAAAATATCCTGCTTGTGTTGATGAACTGGTTGTCAGCGTAATGACGGATGTCGTGGGAGCCAGCACGTTACCATTCAATGTCCATTGATAGGTCGATGATCCCGACAGATAGGCACTGTTTGCAGTAAATGTTATTGGTTCACCACTACAATAATCGAGTTTACCTATCTGAATGCCCACCGTGGGCGTTGTGCTTGATGTGATAGAAACCGTATAAGTATTGGAAGTCACAGGGGTATTTACACACCAGTAGTCAGAAGACACAACACAATAAATTGCATCACCCTGAACGACCGTAAGGTTGTTTAAAATTTGAGCGGTAGCTCCCGATATAGGTGAACTGTTTTTATACCATTGATAAGTCAATGTGCCAACACCCCCTGAAACATTGGCATAAAAACCTGCTACCGGGCTTGAGGAACATATCTGACTGGGACCACTGACTGATACAGTATATGTAGCCTTAGCGGTTACATTGAAACTTTGTGTAGTTGACGTGGCGATAGTCGAAGTAGTACAAAGGAGCGAACTAGTCATTACAACATAGGCAGAATGAGAGCCAGTTGCTAAACCCGAAGTTGAATAAGTATAGGAACTTGCGGTGCCACTGTAAACACTAACACCATCTACATAATAATTATAGTAAGGTGTTGCTCCCCCATTGGTGGGTGATGCCGTTAATATAATGCTTCCGCTTCCCTGGCATAAGCTTGGATTATTTGTAGATAACGAAACGGAAGGAGTAACGGAAGCAGAAATGGTTAAATATAAAGGAGAGGTTGTTCCACTACTTCCCCCAAAATCACACCCATAATTTACATAAACGGAAGCATTAACAGGGGTATTCCAGGATACACGGATCCTTAAATTGTTATTCAAATATGTAATAGACGATGGAGCCGGTGAAATTGACCAACTGGAAGGACTTGAGACGGTAGGGGTTGAACATCCACCCCCACCCATTAAATATATATCAATGGCATTATTAACACACAACCCTCCTGAATATCCTAAAGACTGTGCTTTACCTGTTTGAGGTATTGCTATTAACGCTATGGCAAAAATGAAAAGCACCGGTGTGCTCAACCTTATCAAGTTGGATACGAATAAATTTTTCTTCATGGCTCGTTATTGATTAAAATGGAACCTCTTAAAGTCACTATTGGATTGGCTTATTAATTTGACCGCGTTGTATTTGAGAATTTCGCGATAGGTTTTTATAAGCTGCCCGCGATCATTGTATTCATATTGAGTAAATACATTGTCGTTGTCAAGCACGTATTCCAATACTTTTGTATTCGGATTATATACATAACCGGTCAACCCCCCGTCAAGTGGATGAAAACGAAAATCATCGAAAAGAACCGTTGCACCGGTGGCTGATTTAACGCCTACTTCAAGGGAAGTAAAAGTTGCACCGACCGGTATTGTTAAATTGATTCTGTACCAATTTGTTTGAGAGGATCCAATTTTAACAAACTCAACAGGGGCATTGGATAATACCTCTGCTCCTCCGTTAAGTTTATAATAAATTCTTCCGTTCGTTGAATTCGTCCACACGCCTGCACGATAAGTTCTATTAATAGATAAACCGGTAGGTTTAAAAACAAATGAATACCCGGTGCTTAATGCAACTGCGGCATCACCCGTGTGTACATCGGGTACTTGTCCAAGACTTTTATATACTACTGTACCTGAACCCAATCCAACCTCTCCACCAAAGAAAGGAACTCCAGTGATCAAGTCTTCGGCACTACTGAATGCCGCTTCGGTATATTTTGCATTACTGGCACTCATCAGTTGCAACGTATTGTCATATCCAAGTTTTGTCGTTGAATATATAGCGTTCATATCTTTGGTTTGCAGAGGCATTCCATAGTGATCGAATTTTTCAAATTCTCCAGTGTATTGCCAGGTTTCTGCGGGAACAACTCCAAAATTAAATTCATCACCAGGTTGAAAACTTAGCGTACCATCCGGATTTTTACGTGCATAATTTCCTTTAAAAACATACGATTTACCTTTGCGCCAAATATCCGCACCCTCTGCATTATCGCTATAGGTTTGTGTAGATGAGTTATAGGTTCTGTAATTACTCCATGTCTTATTCCAGGTTGTAACACTGGCGCTGGTTAAACCGAGAACATTACCGCTTGCATCTGTGCGGTACGCATAGGAGGCTGCTGATTGGGAGAGCATGTTCTTATTGGCTTCATTCAAAGCCCGTGGCCCTAACTCCGGATAGGCCGTATAAGCCGGTTTGGAAACTGATTTCATATATACACCCAATGGACTTTTCTCAAGTTTGGTAAGCACATTGCCCGTATAAAGATCCCAATTCAGGTTGGTACTCTCCGATGTAAAGCCATCTTTATAGTTAATCGTTTTTAATAAAGCACTCGGAAATTGAAGTTTGGTAGTGCGATTCATTTTTAAAACCGAAGTATAGAAGGCAGTATTATCCATCTTCTTTCTGTCATAAACTCTATCAAACATTAACGCTCCATTCGAGTAAATTCCCTGGTAATTATTTGTACCATCATTTACTATTTGGTCTGTATATTGTAATTCAGCAGAGGAGTACAGAATATTATTTCTATTAAATATTTTAACTGCTTTCAACCTTCCAATTTTTGAGGTTCGGTCTTCTATTTTATTGTGAAAGAAACTCAAAAAATCAAAACAGTTATAATTCACGGGGGTTATAAATCCTTCAACAAAATTATAGGAACTCAATAACGTCATTTCATTAACAACCGGTTCCTGAGTAACTGTATAAAGAGACTGATGTGGTGTTTCAAACTCAAAGGTTTGCCTGGTATCGTAGTCCAAATCAGTCGTAAGTGGCCCCGTCAACACCGACACTTTTCCATACATTACCGGGGTTTGCGGATAGCCAGGGATATCATAAAACTTATAAGATCCCCCTACATAATCGGGTTCAGTTGAAATGACACCACTGCTTGTTCCATCGTCATTGACATAGAGATAACGGATTTTTCTTGAAACACCACTATCATCTGTAGTTACAATGGAAGCGGTTCTTACCTCACCACCTTTTTTATTGGGCAATACCTTTCTAACTACTCCAAACTGGGTTATAATTTCAACAAATTGACCAGAACTCATAGAACCGCAATTGTCGATTCCTATAAAATCCGTATCCAGTTTAATATAATTGGTCCCTACTTCAGTGATTGTAAAATCATGGCTTGCGTCAGATGAGCGGAATGATTCAGCCGTTGTGCCCGGACAAAGATAACTTGTGAATCCATCAACCCTAACGACATCACCAACTGCAAAAAGATTATTATGATTGATAAATAATTTTTTTGTTGGAAAATCAATAGGGTAAAAGTATTTTAAACCTGTGTTGCTATTAGAGTAGGCAACTCCATTATTCATTATTTTATCCCCAGAAACGGTTGAATAATCATCACGCTCATAATTCACCAAAATCTCACTCCCCAACGGGTTGGTAATTTTCGTTAATGACCAGGCCGAACCATGAAGATCGGTTTGAGAAACATCGTGAAAAACATCGGTGCCATCTGGGTTATACATACCGTAACCATCCCAATGATTTACATTATACGATGGATTATACCCGTATTCAAACTTATAATCAGGAACTGTTTTCTGATCATTCCTTCCAAGTATAGAAAGCCTTGTTAAAGTCAGCTTGCCCGAACTTGAATTAGGCACTCCCGGGCAAAGGGAGAAGTCGTTGGTGGTATTAATAGTATTATAAATGAACCGTATCCGCTTTGTGCAATTTGCCTTGATGTAATTAATAGCACTGGCAGATAGATTACCCGCCAGTAGTACCTGTGTAACCTGGTTCGAGTAATTCATCATTCCATGAGACGATATAAGCTTGTTGTATTGCTCGCGGGTAATTAGAGAGATTTCATCCAGCTTAAGCGGATATTGGGCCTGTAATACCTTGGCACTCTTGCCATCCAAACGCAGGCTCTTCTGAAAGAGTGCAACATGCGAGCGTGTTTCAATCGTATTTAAATAATATAAATGGTTTTTACCTGTAGTATAAGATTCATGAGTTCCCTCTGGATTCTTTTTATAACCAGTATAAGGAATCCTCCACTCATAGTTATCCATGTGTCGGCCATAGTTAAACTTAACCCACGATCCCCAATCTGTTTCATCCACCATTCCATTGCTGGTCCTGTCTATAAAATCAGGTCCTGTTATCGCAGTCAATAACCAGGCAGTGGCGTACTGGGCATTCCGCCTGATTATTGAGCGCTTATTGGTGGGATCGCCAACCTGACGGATTTCCGTATAATTATCATAGTCGTAAAGCGGCAACCCAAAATGGTAGGTGGTTCCATCCGGGCCATTAATGGTAAACGATCCTATCGAACTGAGTATCTGTGACGAGGTGGTTTTAATCCGGACTTGTATGTCTGCAATCTTTCCGAAAAATGAATACATCTCCGAATCACTTACGGTGAATGTGATAGTATTGTTGGTTGTACTTACACTTTGAACAGTAACATCCATGTATTCGCGATAAGCCAACGTTGCGCCTGTGCTTTGACTGGCCGCATCATTGTAAAACGAGATAAGTAAGTCAACGATACTACCCGATGCTATCTTAGAAATATCCGCGGAGTTTACAGGAATTGTGGTGGAGAAACTATTAGTAGATGTATAGGTTGAATAGTAAGCACTGCCTGGAAAATCAGTTCTGAATTTATACCGATCTGATGAGGCAGATGGTGCAGAACCTCCGTTCAGAAAATCCAGATACCTCGAATTATACGTAATGCCATTGCGGATTTCATCATTGGTGTGCCACTCGATGTAACGAGACTGAGGAATTTTTTTAGAGGCGGGTATAGAACTTTTGATCCTTTCATTTTTAAAAATAACATCATTCAAATCAATTCTGACATTGCCTTGTGATCCTGATGCGGCTGTGTTTTGTGCCGAAACGCCTAAGTAATAAGTAGGTGAAGTTACGGTGGTGGCTGATCCCACATGGTGGAAATAGGAATTTGATAGTTGTCCATTATAAATAAATGGAACTTTATAATTACCTGATACTGCCGGATTGTTGGATAAAAATGGAAGAGCGGCAAGTCGTTCGTGCCCACTGGTCATTTCTCTTGGCATAGAGACTGAACCAATTTCTAAACGATAAGGTGTAATGGATCCGGATACTCCTGGCGCTTTAACAGAATAATTATCGAAAGCCAATGTTACGGGGTTATTGACCTCTGAAAACTGCTTCATGTCTTCATTGGCTTCCGGAATATAGGTTATGTCGCTGGCGGCACCCTTATTTAAAGTTTGAGTGCTTTTCGTAAACTGGTTGAGAGGTGTGACAAGGCCACCATTAGTCAATGCCATAGTCGCGTTACCAATTGGATTGATGTATGGTTCGATGGGTGCGTTACCAACATATAAAGTTCCATACATATCCTCGGTGCGGGTTTTATCCAGCCATATCTTATACTCATTATAACCGACTATTAGTCCTGTTTTATTTTTTATTCCCCAGTTCTTTTTTTCCTTTTTGCTGTATTCCCAATATCCATCGGTGGAGGCGCTCGGTGAGGAACCATTCATGGTTGACATCACCCCATCCATTACAACTCCGATAACAGCGTCTGTTGCAATCTGTTTCCCTATAGCAACTGCACTGCTTTGCTTTGCAGCAGCAGCAGCAGCCCCAGTTGCCCCCCAACTAATAAGTGTTACAGCAGCCATGGCCATTTGAAAAGGGTCGCCTTTTACACCATCGCTGGTAACATTAATACCCGCAATGCCAACAGAAGTAAAATCATTTGTCCAATTGGAATTAATAAGGCCTAGAATGCTAAGGTTGCCAAAATGGCCCACCTGGTTATTCCAACCAAATTTTCCAACACCAAGAATACTGGCATCCCAACCTCTAAGCCCTGTTAAATCTTGTACTGTTACCACTTGCGATTCTCCATTGGCATCATCCGGAAATTGATTCACGCTTCGGGTGATCGCACCAGCATTCATCGTCCAACCCAAACCTACCCACGAGGCTTCCTGATCTAGTCCTATACCTCCATTATAAGTTAGAGGCAATGAAAAGCTGCCTTCCGGTCCTGGTACTTCAAGCACCGGCAAACTAAAGGTAAAATCACCAGTGCCCATATTTACCATGTCACTGGCACCGGGTTCTTCATAGGAAGTAAATTCAGGTTGGGTAGGCCCTAACGTGATTGCGTAAGCGATCGTAGGCAGCATCACGTTTGATAAAACAAAAAATATGAAAACGATACTGATTGTTCTTATAACAAATTGTTTCCTGAGTGTCTTCATAAGACGTTATAATTAAAATTTGAGTTTTGGAATATTTTTTAGGTCATCAATTTGAAAAGTGAAAGAAGACAAACCTGTTCCGAAAAAATTATCCTGAAAAAGGATTCTAACGTCTTCATCCTGATATCTCAGATTACTATTAAAAACAACTAGAACAGAAGCGTCTGCGGCTGTGCCATAAGTAGGTGTGAAATTATACTCGATCGGCCTCAGCGTATCACTAGCCGCAATTAAGATGATGTCTGATCCGATTTCTCCATTCAGATATTTTTGAGCGGACAAATAATCGTCACTTCCTGCCAGCACATTGGTAGGGTCTTCCTTATGTCTGGAAATTTTAAGAGTGAAATAGTCGAACTTTTTAATATGATTTTTCAGAGAGTCCAGTGAATCAACCTGCAATTCACTATGCCAGATAATTTCCCGAGGCTTGTAAATTAATTGAATCGAATAATTTCCATGTTCAATGGTTTGAACTAACCCATTTTGTTTATCCTGGAGGTAGGTTAAGAAATCTTGTTTCTCTAAAATCGGAGAACTGCAAGAAAACGCTATGACCAAAGCCAACGAAACTCCTAATAGTACTTTCATTTCGACACTATTTGAAATTCCTCATTAAGACCTATTAGTAGATCATCCGTAATATCAAATTCCTTGTTGGCATAGGCTATATTACCATATTGAGTAGCTGCGAAAATGATGGTGAACCCATGATCTTCACCATATCGCTTGATATAATCATTTACCTTGCTAAGCATTTTTGATGAAAGTTCCTGATCAGTCTTTTGAAACGTATTTTTAACAACTTCCTGATAATTTAAATACTGTTCTTGCTTGGTTTTAATGAGTTCTTCCGTGAGTTGTCTTTCGCGGATAGACAGAAGATTCTTATTTTTCTCAAAATTGCTTAAGGACACTTCTAACTCTTTACGCAGGGTATCTAAGTTGGCATTCCAATTTTCTGATTTCTGTTCCAATTCCTTTTTTGCCAGCTCCATGCCTTTATAATTCGTTACCAGTTTTAAGGCGTCAACATAAACCAGCTTTTCTTTGAATATAAATTGGTTAAAAAGTGAGGCTCCTGTCAAAACCAGATTAATTACAATCAGACCCAATAGCCAATACTTGGTGTTGTTGTCATTTGCTCCATTCTTTTCGTTTAAATTTTTTGCTGCCATATCTTATAGAGTTTACTAAAGGTTTAGTCGTTCTGGACTAAATTTACTTTTCGTATGCATAGTAAATTCGCACACCCCCATAAATGGGGGTTGCTTTACCCCCCATTTATGGGGTATTTTTAAAAAAAAGTTTCTATGATTGGATTGAATCTAAATATTTTAGTGGTAGATGATCATAAAATGGTCTGTGAGGCTATGGCGGCACTCATAGAAAAATCAGGAATAACTAATATAGTGCGGACCGCTATTAACGCGCATCAGGCCTTGGAAATAATAAAAACAAAGTGCGTTCATGTCGCTCTTATTGATGCCCGCATGCCTGGGATAAGCGGCATTGCCCTGTCTGCTATTATATTAAAAGAGCATACACACGTTAAAATAATCGGCATGACCAGTTTTGATGAAGATGACACGGTGGTAGAAATGCTGCAAATTGGGGTGCATGGAATTTTATTAAAACGCAATACCTCGGGGGCAGAAATCAATCGATGTTTGCAAGAAGTGTATGCCGGAAGAAAATTCTTTTCATGTGAGATCCTGGCTAAGTTATCACAAAACGAATATAATTTACGAAAAGCCCATTTTCGATTTACCAGGCGTGAATCAGAAATACTAAAACTGATCGCGGAAGGGCAATCTACCAAACAAGTAGCCGCTATTCTTCAGTTAAAAGATAGCACGGTGGAAGATTATCGGAAGGAGATGCTATGTAAAACAGGCGCAAAAAATACAGCCGAATTAATTGCCATTACCCTTCGCAATGGACTCTTGTGAAAAGGTATTTTTAATCTTGATTTGAACATTCAAACCCCGGATCATGGAATTGAACGTTAAGTCTGCTCCAATCCGATCAGACCGCTCCTTCATGGATATCATTCCCAAACCAAAACCTCTGCCTCGTTGCAAACCCTGCCCATTATCTTGTATATTAATGGTAAGTTCATGGCCCCATCGCATTGTGATTGTCAATATAAAACCGGTAGAACTTTTCAAATAATTATGGGTAATTTTCTGTACCATATAAAATAGCTCCTGCTGAATGTGTGGTGGAATTTCGAACGCCAACTCTTCATTCGTTTGTTCAAGAACTACCGTTTGATGATGCATAACACTTATCTTTTCGACCAGTTTCTGAATGTGATAAAAGAACGAATGATTATCAAAACGTGGCTGCGTTAATCCTTTTATTAGAAATCGTAAGGTTGCAACGATTTCATCCAGTTCTTTACGCATCATCTGCACATCCTCTTCAGCATTTTTATGCAAACGGTAATATAAAAGCTGCTCAAGCCGTAATCGAACTGCAACGATTCTTTGCACGGTATCATCATGCAGTTCGAGGGCAATTCTTTTTTGCTCCTTTTCGATCACTTCTAGACGCAAAGAATTCTGATCAATTTCTTTATTTTTAATCGCCTCCTGATAAAGATTATAATAATCTGGGATTATGTGACACTCTTCATTTTTTTCTTTTACCCTTCGGCATTGGATCAATCTGGCAACCAAAAATCCTCCTATAAAAAACAGAATCGAGTTTAATGCAAATAGTGATATTTCATGTTCTATTATCATAATCTCAAATTAATTAAAAATGTAACTATTATGAAATCACCTCTAAATGTTATGGATTAGATACAAGTGTAAACTCAACCTGGAAAAAGTGAGTATTACTTCGGTTACATAAAAAGTAAAAATCATTTTGATACATGCTGCCTAATCCGGATTAAGATTTACTGTATAGTAAAATCCGGATCAGACACAGTAGTAGCAATCAAAGAAAGCTTTGCATCGGTAGGCATTGGGCGCCTTTGCAAACTGTTTGGTAAAACACGCCATGCCTTCTATGACAAAAAGTGGTATCTGACCAAACGCCATAGCGATGAAGAGATCATCCTCGAACTCTTACATCAAATCAGAAGAGAAGTTCACGTGCTTTCGACTAAAGCTATTTATCACATGATAAAAACAACACTCCGCGATCACGGAATAACCATTGGAAGAGATGAGTTGCATGAAATAAGAAGACAGCATGGGCTTTTGCATAAACGCAGGAAGCGATATTGCAAAACAACGGATTCAAACCATCGCTTTAGAAAGTACCCCAATAGAATCAAGGATTTATTAGTTGACCGGATTGAGCATGTATGGGTGAGCGATATAACCTATATCAGAGTCAATGACGGATTCAATTTTCTCTCCCTAGTTACGGATGCTTACTCCAGGAAGATAATGGGTTACTGCTTATGTCACACGCTGGAAGCTAAAGGCCCGTTAACTGCATTGCGCATGGCCATATCTAATTTATCAAAGGCTCCTGAAGGATTAATACACCATTCCGACAGAGGCATCCAATATTGTTGTGATGAGTTTGTTGAAGAGCTACAACTCTACTGCATAGATAGTAGCATGACTGAAAATGGAGATCCAAGAGAAAATGCTATTGCAGAGAGATTAAATGGAATACTCAAAAAACATTTTGGTCTAAAGAAGACATTCTCTCATTCCGATGAAGCTAAAGTTGCAGTGGACAGAGCAGTGCGGGGTTATAATGATATAAGGCCCCACCAAAGTGTATCAATGCTAACACCAGCAAAGGCTCATGAATATGAAGGAGTATTAGTAAGAAAATGGAAGAAGAAATCTTTTCATTCTTCCACTGATTAGAACGCTGGCGCGTTCTGAGTTTACCTAAGCCATAAAACTCTTGGAATGACCACAGATTGAGAAGGCTCTCCATCACAGAGAGCCTTCTGACCATTCCAGTCGGTAAATCTTATTGCTCACAAGTTGCTCTCCAGCAGAGCTTGTTTCCTCTTCGGATTTACAAAGTCAATTAACTAATAATTCGGTTCGATAAAAAGAGATGTCTTTGCAATTATGAAGTGTATAATTATATTCGTCCATCTGTATAGCTCATTCCGGGCTACTGTATAGCCTAATCCGGATTAAGATTTACTGTATAGTAAAATCCGGATCAGACA
>CAYGGY010000070.1:0-23735 GCA_964349405.1 uncultured Ohtaekwangia sp.
TAAATAACCTATGGGACTTTCCAAAACTGAAGAATACACTAAAATACAAAATGAGATCGCGCTACTGTCTAAGGCTTTAGGTCATCCTGCCCGGATAGCCATACTACAATATTTAGCGGAACGAAAGACATGCGTATGTGGGGATATTGTTGAGGAGTTACCTCTTTCTCAGTCAACGGTTTCACAACATTTAAAAGAGTTAAAAAAAGTAGGCTTGATAAAAGGAGATATAGACGGACCAACCGTTTGCTATTGTATTGATCTAAAAGTATTGGCAAGAGCAAGAAAACTTTTAACCGACCTCTTTCAGGAAGTACACCAAAATTGTTGTTAACAAAATTGATTACCATCATATTAAAGAATACGATAAACAATAAATTATAAAAGAAAATATGGCAACCTCTGAAGAACTCAAACAAATCGTTAAAGAAAAATACAGCGAAATTGCGGAACAAAGCAAACATCAAAATGAAACCAGTTGCTGCGGTATTGGATCTGGCTGTGAAACCGGTGATGAAGCCATCATGGCAGAAGATTATTCCAAATTAACCGGATACGCAGCCGATGCCGATTTAGGCTTAGGTTGTGGCCTCCCTACTCAGCATGCTAAAATCCAAGAGGGTGATATCGTTATTGACCTGGGCTCCGGTGCCGGCAACGATGCTTTTGTTGCTAGATCCGTTACTGGTCCATCTGGTAAAGTTATCGGTGTCGATTTCACTGAAAAGATGATCGAAAAGGCACGTATGAATGCGGAAAAACTTGGATACAATAATGTTGAGTTTCGCTATGGAGATATTGAAAAGCTACCCATTACCGCTAATACTGCGGATGTCGTAGTGAGTAACTGTGTCATGAATCTTGTACCCGATAAACAAAAAGCTTTTGTGGAAACTTTCCGTGTACTTAAACCTGGCGGACACTTTAGCATTTCTGATATTGTACTGGTTGGCAATCTTCCTGAAAAACTTCGTAAAAACGCAGAAATGTATGCCGGTTGTGTATCAGGCGCAATTCAGAAAGAAGAATATCTCCAAATCATAAAAGATTCAGGATTTGAAAATATCGAGATTCAAAAAAACAAGAAAATATATCTTCCCGATGAAATTCTTTCTGCCTATTTAAATAAAGAAGAATTGAACAACGTAAAAAATAATGAATTAGGGATCTTCAGTATCACTGTATATGCCGAAAAGCCGTTGTTAAACTCAGCACAGGAAGGTAAAGCAAAGGTTTCCAGTTGTGGACCAAATGCAACATGTTGTTAATTAAATTCTAATTACATTCTTATTCAGATATAAGGTAACCTTGTAATCTTTACAAGAGGAAAGGGCCAATAATATTCATTACACGTAAAGGCATAGTAATATCTGGCCATTCCAACTGGATGAGTCGAAATAAGTAGTGGCCATAAACGAAAATTATTAACACATGAAAGAATTAACCACCCTGCAAATCGTTACATCAGGAAGGGAACTTGATTCATTAAGGAATTTTCTTCGCGTCAATCAACTTCCTTCCGATGATCTGAAATTAGAGGATAGTCACTACCTGACTTACTATAACTCAACTGAAGAGTTAGTTGGTTCGGGAGGGTTAGAATTTTATGGTGATAAGGCTTTATTACGTTCCCTTGCTGTCAGCCAAACGATGCGTAGTCAGTCGTTGGGTAAGCAAATTGTTGAAGACCTGTTACAACAAGTGAAATCAAAGGGAATTAAGGAAATATATCTGCTCACGCTAACGGCTTATTACTTCTTTTTGAAACTCGGCTTTAGTGAAATAAGTAGAAATGAGGTGCCAGCAGAAATTAAATCTTCAACGGAGTTTTCACAAGAATGTCCTGCTACAGCTCATGCCATGAAACTCATATTCTAGGCTGTGGAAATATGATGTTTCTGCGCAGCATGGTATTAGCAATCCTCGCCTAACATTCGTTCGATATTTTTTTTGTGATGTGATCAATTCGCTTCTGTGCACAATGAACTTTTAGTTTTACCTTTGAGCTTACCTTTTGCTCAATGAAACTAAATAAGTATTTCGTAATCGATTTCGATAGTACATTTACCAAAGTAGAGGCCTTTGATGCCCTGGCCGAAATCTCCTTAAAAGATCATCCCGAACTTGAAAGCAGAAAAAAAGAAATAGCCGAAATTACTAATCAAGGGATGGAAGGCTCCATCTCATTCCGCGAATCGTTGGAAAAAAGGATTCAATTATTATCACCCAACCGCATCCATCTTGAAAAATTAGTGACCGTACTTAAAAAACAAGTATCAGAGTCATTCAAGCGGAACAAAGAATTTTTTCAGGTATACGCTGATAATATCTATATTATTTCAAATGGATTTCACTCCTTCATCGATCCGATCGTGACCGAATATGGCGTGAAGCCGGAAAATATTCTTGCCAATCGTTTCCATTATGATGAACAAGGCAATGTAATTGGATTTGATACGGACAATCCACTCTCTGCCAATAATGGAAAAGCAGAACAATTAAAGCGACTTAACCTTCCGGGAGATGTATATGTAATCGGTGATGGATATACCGACTATGAAATTAAACATGCCGGACTTGCCAATAAGTTTTTCGCGTTTACCGAAAATGTGGAACGGGAAAGTGTTTTGGATAAAGCCGACCATATCGCACCAAGCCTGGATGAATTTCTTTATCTGAATAAACTTAACACAGTTATTTCTTATCCAAAGAATCGAATTAATGTTCTGTTGCTTGAAAATGTTCATCCCTATGCGGTTGACGCATTAAAATCAGAAGGATTTAATGTGGAAGTATATCCGGCCGGTTTGGATGAAGATGAATTGTGTGAGAAAATAAAGAACATTTCTGTTCTTGGTATTAGATCAAAGACCCAGGTGACAGCCCGCGTTCTGGAAAGTGCTAATCGTTTGATGAGCATAGGCGCATTTTGTATTGGCACCAATCAAATTGATTTGAAAGATGCCACCAGAAGAGGCATTGCAGTTTTTAATGCTCCTTACAGTAATACACGCTCAGTGGTAGAATTGGTAATTGGCGAAATCATTCTGCTCATTAGAAACATTGCCGACAAGTCTGCAAAAATGCATCAAGGTAAGTGGGACAAATCCGCTACCGGAAGTTTTGAAATCAGGGGCAAGAAGTTAGGTATAATTGGTTACGGAAATATTGGCTCTCAACTTTCAGTTTTAGCTGAATCGTTGGGCATGAAAGTATTTTACTATGATCGTGAAGAGAAATTAGGGCTAGGCAATGCCGTTAAGTGCAAATCATTGAATGAGTTGTTGGAACTATCAGACATCGTATCACTTCATGTGGATGGCCGAAAAGAGAATTTAAACCTAATCGGTAAAAACGAGTTTGATGTAATGAAAAAAGGCGTCATCTTTTTGAACTTAAGTCGCGGCCATGTAGTTGATATCGGTGCGCTTAAAGAGAATATTCTTTCAGGAAAAGTTGCCGGATGTGCTATTGATGTATTTCCTCACGAACCAAAAAGCAACAACGAAGAGTTCAAATCAGAACTTCGGGGACTACCAAACACATTACTGACTCCTCACATCGGAGGCAGTACCCTGGAGGCACAAGAAAATATAGCTCATTTCGTATCCGGTAAATTTCTTGACTATATCAACACAGGAAGTACCAGTAACAGCGTGAACTTCCCTAACATTACACTCCCTACGTTAGAGAATGCTCACCGGTTGATCCATATTCATAACAATGTACCTGGCATTTTGGCTAAGATCAATCATATTCTGGCAACAAACGAGATAAATATTGTAGGACAATATTTAAAGACGAACGAGCAAATCGGTTACGTAATCACAGACATAAACAAGGAATATAACAAAGAAATGATTAAGGAACTGCGTGCGATTGAGCACACCATTAAGTTCAGGGTATTATATTAATAAAATAAAACCCACTGGATTTGGTGGTGGTTTCTGAACCCCATAAAAGACAAGTTTTGAGCTGTTTCATGGTCGCAACCTTCCACTGTTAACCTGCTTTTAGGGCGAGGTCCGCCAGCTGGCGGATGAGGCCTGATTTTGTCCTGAAACTTAACTCGGTATTGTTGTAATTGTTAGGTTCAGCAAACGTGTCCCAAATCCAAGTGGGAATTATGATTCAAACTTATACAATTGTTGAATTCATAACTTGCTTGATTAAAAACTATTTTTTTTGTAAGAATCACCGTAGAACTTTGCCGACTGATTGTTAAGAAATAGCTTTGTTCTATATAAAATGCCCATTGGCAAAAAACATATTTAACTTATGGAATGGAGCAGGAACGAATTTTTCGCACCGTGAAATAAATATCAGCGAGGTTCCATCATACATAAGAATTTAAAATTATATACTGATGAAAGGAATAGTCAATTTCACTCCCGGTCCATCACAACTTTATTTTACAGTTGAAGACCATATTCGGGCAGCCTTCAGAGATGGGATTCCATCGCTTTCACACCGAACGAATGAATTTGAAATTATTTCTAAACGAGCCACCGAGGGCGTAAAAGAGCTTTTAGGAATACCAGCTAATTTTCATGTTTTTTTTACCTCATCAGCAACTGAAATTTGGGAACGAACTATTCAAAATCTGGTCGCAGAAAAATCGCTGCATTACGTAAACGGTGCCTTCTCAAAAAGATATTATGAAATTGCTGCACAACTTGGCAAGTCTCCAAAGAAAATTGAAGCCCCGACAGGTCATGGATTTTCAATAGACATGGCCACAGAAGAGGGTGTTGAACTCATAGCGCTCACACATAATGAAACGAGTACAGGCGTATCATTGCCAATGAATTTTATAAATCAATTCAGGGATCGATATCCTAATGCACTCATCGCAGTAGATGCCGTGTCTTCCCTGCCCTACCCGCAATTTGATTTTTCAAAGATTGACACACTCTTCTTTTCAGTTCAAAAAGGATTTGGTTTACCTGCCGGGCTGGGTGTGTGGATAGTAAATGAGCGATGCATAGCCAAGTCGGAAGAACTTCTCGCAAAAGGTTTTTCGATTGGGTCCTATCATACGCTGCCCTCACTATGGCAACATGGTAAAAAAAATCAAACGCCTGAAACACCAAACGTTTTGGGAATTTATTTACTAGGAAAAGTAATTGAGGATTACTTGCGTAGAGGAATTCAGATCATCCGAAAAGAAACCGAATATAAAGCAGCTATCTTGTATCAGACGCTTTCTACACTAGGGATCGCTTCACCATTTGTTGCAGAACCAGTTTATAGGTCGAATACTGTAATTGTAGCCCAAAGTGGAGAATATACCAAAACCATCACTCGGCATCTGGCTACTGCTGGTCTACAAGCAGGAGAAGGGTATGGAGAAAGAAAAGTAACTCAACTACGCTTTGCCAATTTTCCAGCGCACTCTAAAGAGCAGTTTGAAAAGTTGGTGGATGAACTGGAAAAACTCAAGTAGCGTTAAACCTTTTAGCTTTGTTCTAGTCTAAAGCTTGACTTAAAAAAAACTTTGGAAGACAAAGAACTTCTTCTTAAGATCAAAAATCCAGAAACCCGGAATTACGGATTTAATATGCTCGTGCGCACTTATCAGCAACGGGTTTACTGGCATGTGCGAAAAATGGTGATTGACCATGATGATGCGGATGATATTACGCAAGATGTGTTTATTAAAATTCACAATGCTATTGAAACTTTTCGGGAAGATTCGCAGCTTTTTACCTGGATTTATCGGATTGCTACTAATGAATGTCTGAACTTTCTGCACAAAAAAAGAAGAAGATTTTTTCTTCCCATTGAGGATTTGGGCTCTCAATTATCAGCCAAAATTGATTCCTCTGCATCCATGTCAGGTGATGAAATTCAAAAGAAGTTACAAAAGGCATTATTGCAACTCCCAGATAAGCAAAGACTTGTATTCAATATGAGGTATTTTGATGATCTCTCATATGAGGATATATCGGAAATAACCAATACCAGTGTGGGTGCTTTAAAGGCCAGCTACCACCATGCCACCAAGAAAATAGAAGATTTTTTAACTGCGTGATTAAACTTTTAAGGATAGTAAATGTCTTAGAACAAAATGAAAAAACTGGAAGACATATCAAAAGAAAACATTTTTAAAGTACCTGATGGGTATTTTGAAAAACTACCCGGTATAATTCAAGCCAGGATGGCCAAGCCACAACCCAGAGTTTGGTATATTCCCTCTTTTAAATTTGCATTACCAGCTATTGCAATTGTTATAGCGCTCACTGTTTGGTTTACTACTGGCCAGCAGAAGTCCTTAAATGATCAACTCAATGACATCCAGACAGAGCAGTTAATGGCTTATTTGGAAGACAGCAATATATCGACTGATCTACTAGCCGAAGAAATAAGCTGGAGCGAGGTTGACCTTAATGAACTGGAAGAAAAAGTCTTCTCTTCCATGGATCCAATAGATATAACATTAGAAGATTTAAGTATTGAACCTGATAATTTTTAATTGAAATGAAAAAAATATTAATCTTTGGTCTATTCTTTCTGAGCTTTTCTATTGTCTTCGGGCAAGATCAGTCAGAAGTTGACCCTGTTGCACAAGATCCTAAAGTGCAAGAAAAAATTAAAAACCTAAGAATTGCCTACATCTCTGATAAACTTGGCTTAACACCGGAGCAAGCTGAAAAATTCTGGCCTGTGTATCGTGGTTTTTCTGATGAACGTAAGCAATTACGTATGGATTTTGCCAAATCTCGCAGAGAGATTAATGCACAAAATCCTACGCCTCAGGATCAGGAGGAGCTTGTTAAACGTGGTCTGGAACTTAAGCAGAAAGAATTAGATCTTGAAAAAGATTATTCGGGCAGATTAATGAAAATTATAACAGCCCAACAAATGTTAAACTTACGGAAGGCTGAAGGTGACTTTCAGCGTATGATAATCCAGCAAGTACAACAGCGCAGAATGATGCAACAGCGAAATGAAACCATTCGCGAACGCAACCAACAGCTTCATAAGAAGAATTAACAAAATTTAATTCGAGTTCATGTGTCTATAAGAGGCCTCATTGCCATTACCATTATTGGGTCAGCTTGTTCCATCGCAGCGCGCGGTCAGCAAGCTGATTCATTATTATTGAGAAATGATCCTTACATAATAGAACTGGATTCCATGCTAGCTGCGGGGGACACTTTGCAACTCTTCTCCCTGATAGACAGTCTGATTAACTTACCAGATAAACCGGTCAAATCGCAACTGATGACACGGCTCGGATATAACAGCAACGTAGTTGCTGCAAGTCGTACGTTAGGCATCAATCAATTTGGTGTAGCACCAGGAGTGTCGTTTTATCATAAATCAGGAGCCTATGCGGATGTTACTTCTTATTGGAGTCAGGAGTATAGTCCTAGTTTTTATTTAACGGTAGGTTCTGTGGGTTACATGAATAGTCCTACTAAATGGTGGTCATATATGGCTGAATACAGCCGATACATGTATTCTAATGCAAGTCAGAATGAATATATCGCCTATAAAAACAATGTGGGTGTTTCCAATTTCTTCGATATAAAACCTTTTACTTTTCGTTTGGATTATCAATTTTATTTTGGTGACAAACAAGCTCATCGAATCAACCCTTCGGTAATGATCAATTTTCAGAAAAGAAACCTGGGAAAGATCACCCGCATATCTTTTTATCCAACCGTCTCGCTGTTGATGGGTAGCGAACAAATCACTGAATATCTACCCTATTCTAACACGCTTATCGGAGCCCTTTACAGACAACGTAATCGATTGCCATTGTACTATGTGCATACGCGAACTGAATTCGGACTATTGAATTATTCCTTCGTAGCTCCGGTCTCCATTAATATTAAGAACTGGTATTTTATTCTCAGCTACACCTACAATATCCCCAAAGCCTTGTCAGGTGAAACAATTACGCTGATTAACAGTGGTTATATTTCAGCCAGTGTATCGCGCAGGATTGAATTTTAATCCAATCACATAAAATCAATTTGATTCTCTTTAAGCTTTTGATATTTTTCTAAAATATTCAAAGTATCTATGAAACATATTTTACTCGCTACATCTTTCATATTGGCATTCCATTTTTCAAATGGCCAAGACTATCGGTGGCAACAAAAGGTTGAGTATACAATGGATGTTAAACTGAATTCTCAAACACACAAGGTAGATGGTACACAAAAACTTGTTTACTACAATAATTCACCCGATACGCTGACCAAAGTATTTTATCATCTTTATTTTAATGCATTTCAGCCTGGCAGTATGATGGATATCCGATCAAGGAACATTGCTGATCCTGATCCGCGCGTAAAAGATCGTATCTTCAAACTTAAGGATGATGAGATTGGATATCAGCATGTTTTATCTTTAAAACAAGATGGCAAGCCCGTATCATACCTAGTGAATGGAACCGTTTTAGAAGTAACACTTGCAAAGCCATTGTTGCCTCGCACCAAATCAACCTTTGATATGATGTTTGAAGCCCAGGTGCCGATCCAAATTCGCAGATCAGGGAGAAACAATAGAGAGGGGATTTCCTACTCAATGACTCAATGGTATCCTAAAATGGCAGAATATGATTTTCAAGGATGGCATGCCTATCAGTATGTTGCACGCGAATTTCATGGTGTGTGGGGCGACTTCGATGTAAAGATTACCATTGATCCTACGTTTGTAATTGGTGGTACCGGGAAACTTCAAAACCCAACTGAGATTGGCCATGGGTATAACCAGTCGGGAACTATGGTAAAAAGACCTGCAGGAAATCTTACGTGGCATTTCGCTGCTAAAAATGTGATTGATTTTGCCTGGGTTGCCGACCCCGATTATACACACGACATACAACAAGTACCAGGCGGTCCAGAACTTCATTTCTTTTATCAGAAAAATGACAAGACAGCTATCACCTGGAAAAATATGGAAGAAGTTGCCGTGAAAGTCTTCCAACACATTAATAGGAATTTCGGGAAATATCCCTTCGATACCTATTCAATCATTCAAGGAGGAGATGGAGGAATGGAATATCCTATGTGTACGCTGATTTTAGGTGATGGCAGTCAGTCAGGATTGAATGGCGTGATGGCTCATGAGGTCACACATAGTTGGTATCAGATGGCACTAGCATCGAACGAATCGCTGTACGCATGGATGGATGAAGGCTTTACCGATTTTGCGAGTGATGAAGCACTCAGTACCATTTATAATGAGCCAATGGATCATGCCGGAAGTTATACCAGTTATTTTAACCTTGTAACCAGTGGCTTGCAAGAACCAGCCAGTCAGCACTCCGATCACTTCACTACCAACCGTGCTTATGGGGTGTCAGCCTATAGTATTGGCGCTGTTTTTCTTCACCAGTTAAAATACATCATCGGTGAAGATGTATTTTATAAAGGCATGAAACGGTATTACAACACCTGGAAAATGAAGCATCCTGAGCCAAATGATTTCCTAAGAGTAATGGAAAAAGAGTCTGGCATTCAATTGCATTGGTATTATCGCTACTGGATTCAAACAACCAAAAGAATTGATTATGGCATTGGTAATTTAATAGAGAAGGAAGGCAATACCTTGGTTGAGTTAAAACGTATAGGTGAATTACCAATGCCTGTTGATTTAGTTGTTACCTATAAGGATGGGACAAAACAACTTTACTATATACCTATGAATGAAATGTTGGGTAAAAAAGTAAACGAAAATAAATTGGGACAACAAACTGATTTGCCTGTGTGGCCTTGGGTAAACCCATCCTATGTAGTTAGCATCAATAGAAAGTTATCCGAGATCGAAAGTCTTGAAATAGATCCAAGTTTGCGCCTTGCCGACATCAATAGAAAAAACAATCAAATTGTAGTTTCAGAGATAAAGCCATACAAGGAAACTACGCGTTAAACTCCTCTTATAATTTTTATTGAAGCCGATTCCCTGTTTTATCAATCACAACCATTTTGCTGCTACCATCCGTGCTCATGGTTTTGATGGACAATTCTCCAGATGTAGAGGTGAATTTCAATTCCACGGGTCTAAACATCGTAGAAATTACTTTGGACCATTCTAACCCAGACACCCTGGTGATTTTGGCTATTGTGACAGGAAATTTCTCGTCCACCTTGCTCTCTGAATAAAACAGAAGAAAAAAGGTTTGCTCAGTTACCGACAAAGCAAGTCCTTTTATTAAAGGCAAATCTCTTAGTGTTATAGAAGCAGAATCAACCGGAAAATAAACTTTTAAATCGGCCGTTCGTGATGGGGTAACAGTATAAAAATAACCCATCAATAAAGAATCCAAAACCCGTACGCCTGCAGTATACGTTTCACTGATCACGATAGGTCTATAATGAGAATCATCGGGGACATCTTTAAATAATGGTATAGTATCGGATTCATGAAAAACCCATTTCAGTAAACGCATATTATCGTCTAATTCTTTTTTCTTGGCAGCAAACTCACGTTTCGCAAACTCATGGGTAGATTTACTGAGGTTCTTCAATACGGAAGTGGTTCCATAAGCACCCGAAATAAAACTTTTGTAATTGTTCGTCTCCTTCTCCCAATCCCGATTGGTTAGGACAGTAGCTAGGCTATCAAGAATTTTTAAGGCAATTTGTTGACGTTTGATAGCACTCATCTTCTTCGAAATATCTTCGGAATTCATTAATGAAGATTGGGTAACTAATTGAGAAACATATTCCAACTCGGCTATCTTCATACGAAACACCGCTAAGGGCATGGGGTCAGCATCCCACTTTTTTAATTCACTAAATACAGGATTACTATTAAGCTCCTCAATGTTAACCACGGAAGAATCTTTTTTTATACTCTCTCGTAATTTATTTAACTCTCCATCAAAGGCAATTAAGTCTTTACGAGCCGGGTACACTTCATCACGAATATTACGAACGGTTTTCTTTGCCCACTCTGTATAGTCCCATAATTTTAAATCATCCAACATGAAATCAATCATAGACGATCCTTCCTTTTTAAAATCTTTAATCTCCTTCAAGTCTACCATCTGATTATACCCTGTTTTACCGAGCAATTGTGAGGTGGCCTTATAATTCTTAAAAGAAACCAGACTGGAATCAAACGTTGAGGCTAATAGATTCAACTCTAAAATCATCTCATCATTTGACTGCAGGTACATTTCCTTTTTTGTACTAAATTGGTTTTGAAATCTCTTATAGTAAGAATTTGACTTTGTATACTGTGCCTCTGCTTCCAAATAATATTTTTTCAATAGTTTAACACGCTCCTTCCTCTCCTTTAGCGCCTTCGTGCGAGTTTCAATATCCAGTTGAATGTCGGAAAGTTTTATACCAAATTCGCCTGTTCGGTAATCCCTTCGCGTGTACATGATATAGTTCTCATCATTCTTCTTAACATCCTTCTCGGTTAACTTAGGAAGACACTTGTCATAAAACAGAATGGCAGAATCGATATTACTGTAGAGTATATCCGTTTGTTTGAGCACATCATTTTTAGCAGATTTTTCCTGATAAATAATCCCCATAAAAAGATAGGCACTGGGATTATCTTCGTTTTCAACTAAATATTTTTTCAGGAAAGGTTCGGCTTGGTCATATTGCTTTGCATTCAACCATACCAAAAGATCCTTGTACTTCACTTTTTGACAGTAAGACGTACCGGTAAAAACTGCCACTATAAACAAAAGAAGGGATGCCTTTCTTATCATTTTACTTTAAAAAATTATCCGAAGTTATTAAAATTAAGGACATTTGACCAAACCGATTCAATAACCAAGCCAATCGTTATAGTATGATAAAAATATTCCAATTTCTTAAACCGATGCTTTTAACACTTATCCTGATTGGATTCCTTCAGATTACAGGGCTTTGGGGAAGTGCCTCTGCAACGGCACAGATGTTAGTGTTAAAAACCGGTCTTTTAAATGCCGATGCTGAAATTGAAAAAATACCAGCCAGCTTCGACTACAACTTTACTATTAAAGACCTAAAGGGGAATAAAATTTCGTTTGATCAATATAAGGGGAAAGTAATTTTTATTAACCTGTGGGCAACCTGGTGCGGTCCATGCAAAGCAGAAATGCCGGGTATCCAAAGTTTGTCCGAAAAACTGAAAGATAATCCAATCGAGTTTGTAATGCTTTCGATCGATAAAGAAGCAGCCTTACCTAAAGTAGTCACCTACCTTGAGAATAATCAATACACATTTCCCGTTTTTAGGCCACACGGATATCTGCCCGATCAGCTTCAAGTACCTTCCATACCTACTACCTTCATCATTAGTAAAGACGGAAAAATTCTTATGAAAGAAGTGGGTACCAGAAATTACAATACCAATAAGATGGCAGAATTTCTCATCGAACAAACAACCAAATAAATATCAACTAAAACCATGTTTCATCCGGTTCAAGACTTTTGTGTTCATGAATTAAAAGCATTAGTTACTTATGATGGACTTGCGACCCTAATACCGCTTATGTAATTTTTAGACCAATTATTATGTTATTTTCTTTAAAAAATAAAGTTAGCATCGTCACTGGAGGTGGCAGTGGCATTGGCAAAGCCATCGCACAGGTATTTGCTCAACAAGGGAGCACCGTTTGTATTCTTGAATTAAATAAAACTTCAGCAGACGAAACAGCAACGCAACTGCGAACTCAAAATCTTCAAGCCAAAGCGTATGCCTGCAATGTAGCAAACCAGCAGGAAGTAAAAGATACGGTTGATTCGATAGCAAAGGAATTTGGAAGGTTAGATATTCTGGTAAATTGTGCCGGCATAGCACACATTGGAAAATTGGAGAATACGCGCGAGGAAGACTTTGACAGACTTTTTAACGTAAATGTGAAGGGTGTTTACAATGCTATGCAGGCAGCGATCACTCACATGAAAAATCAAAAAAGTGGTATTATCCTTAATCTTGCATCAGTGGCATCTTCGATAGGCATAGCCGATCGATTTGCCTATTCCATGACGAAGGGAGCTGTATTCACAATGACGTTATCGGTGGCCAAAGATTATGTTAAAGAAGGAATTCGTTGTAATAGTATTTCGCCTGGTCGTGTGCACACCCCTTTTGTAGATGGTTTTTTAAAAGCCAACTATCCCGGCAAGGAAGAAGAGATGTTTGATAAATTATCAAAGACACAGCCTATAGGACGCATGGCCAAACCTGACGAAGTTGCCCATCTTGCACTTTATTTATGTTCGGATGAAGCATCCTTCATTACAGGTACGGATTATCCGATTGACGGAGGTTTTCTAAAATTAAACACATAAAACAAAATGAAATTATTTCGATTTGGAGAAACGGGAAAAGAAAAACCCGGAATATTTTTAAATACAAAAATGCTAGATGTGTCCGCTTTTGGTGAGGACTATGGCGAAGATTTTTTTGAATCCGATGGATTGGCCCGATTAGAAACCTGGGTGAATAAAAATTACACTAGCCTTCCGTTGGTAAAAGAAGGAACACGAATCGGATCATGTATTCAAAGACCTTCCAAAATTATTTGTGTGGGATTAAATTACACCAAGCATGCACTGGAGTCTAAAATGCCTCTTCCACCAGAGCCTATTATCTTCTTTAAATCAACTACTGCACTCGTTGGACCCAATGATAACCTGATCATTCCAAAAAACAGTACTAAGACAGATTGGGAAGTTGAACTTGCTTTTGTCATTGGAAAGAAAGCATCGTATGTAGAGGAGAAGGACGCACTCGATTATGTTGCCGGTTTCTGTTTACATAACGATTATAGCGAACGTGAATTTCAACTCGAAAGAAATGGTCAGTGGGTGAAAGGAAAAAGTTGCGACACCTTTGCACCCATGGGACCATACCTTGTAACGAAAGAGGAAGTTGGAAACTATAATAGCCTTCATATGTGGCTGAAGGTAAACGGAAAGATGATGCAGGACAATAATACTGACGACATGATCTTTGAGATTCCTTTTCTCGTTAGCTATATAAGCCAGTTTATGACGCTATTGCCGGGGGATGTAATTTCAACAGGAACACCTGCTGGTGTTGGTTTAGGATTCAACCCACCAATCTATTTAAAGAGAGGAGATGTTGTGGAGTTGGGTATCGAAGGACTGGGTGAACAAAGACAAGTAGCTATTTAACATTCATGTCAGCCGCCAGTATCCAGCATCCAATTTCCAGAATCGATTCCCATCAGCATTTTTGGAAGTTTGATCCGGTCAGGGATAGATGGATTAACGATGATATGAAAGTTATCCAACGGGACTTTCTTCCGGCAGACCTCGCTCCTATTTTAATGAATAATAAATTTGATGGCTGCGTTTCCGTGCAGGCCGATCAATCGGAAAATGAAACTCAGTTTCTGCTCGAACTTGCTTCTGATAATGATTTTATTAAAGGGGTAGTTGGTTGGGTTGATCTGCAATCATCTGAACTTGGCCAGCGTCTTCAATACTATGCGGGTTTTAAAAAGCTGAAAGGCTTCCGGCACATTGCACAAGCAGAACCCGCTGGCTTTCTGCGCAGAGAAGAATTTTCAATAGGAATTCGTGCTTTAAAGAACTTTAACTTCACCTATGATATTCTAATCTACCCACATCAACTGGCCGATGCTATATGGTTAGTGAGCCAACACCCTGAACAAAAATTTGTAGTTGATCATCTTGCCAAGCCAATAATCCGGGAAAAAGAATTCATCAACTGGTCTTCACAAATGAAGGTGCTAGCTTGCTTCAGCAATGTCTATTGTAAAGTTTCTGGAATGGTTACCGAGGCAGTGTGGGACCGCTGGATTTCTGATGATTTCAAACCCTACCTCGATTTTATCTTTAACCATTTCGGTGCCGATCGCGTAATGTATGGTTCGGACTGGCCTGTCTGCCTGGTTGCCGCTACCTATGAAAAGCAGTTAAATATTATAGAAGATTATCTCCGACCATTTTCCACTTCAGAAAAACATCAAATAATGGGTGAAAATGCAATAAGATTTTACAATCTTTAAAAATGGATCTTCACCTCAACAACAAAGTAATCATAGTAACCGGTGGTGCACGGGGAATAGGAAAGTCAATCGCCAAAGCGCTGGCGGAAGAAGGAGCTATTTCCGTGATTATCGATAAAAGTGCAGAGTCGATAAAGACATTGCCAGACAATAGTCAGAAGAGTCATTTTTTCAAAGCCGATCTTACTTCCGCAGAAGCGTGTAAAAATATAATTGAGGAGATAATCAAAGAGTTTGGCCGAATTGATGGAATTGTTAACAATGCCGGAAACAATGATAGTATTGGTTTGGAAAATGGATCACCCGATACATTCATCAAATCACTCACCAACAACGCAGGTCATTATTATTATATGGTTCATTACGCGCTACCTTCACTAAAAGCAAGTCACGGCAGCATTGTAAATATAGGATCGAAGACATCCGTTACTGGACAAGGTGGTACCTCAGGATACGTTGCTGCAAAAGGAGCCATACTTTCACTCACCCGAGAGTGGGCCGTTGAACTTCTTCCCTATCGAATTCGTGTGAATGCTGTCATTCCTGCCGAAGTAGCTACCCCTTTATACGATGCCTGGCTAAAAGGATTTGCTGATCCTCAGGAAAAACTAAAACAAGTTTCTAAGAAAATCCCATTCGATAACAGGCTTACCAAACCTGAAGAAATAGCAGACACAGTATTATTTCTTCTCTCCGATCGCTCAAGCCACACCACAGGCCAATGGTTATTTGTCGATGGTGGTTATACACATCTTGACAGGGCGCTCAGCTAATTTTTTTTAACGGTCAAGGTGTTCGCTTTAATAATTATAGATTTAGATAAGCAAAATAACTCCTCAAATAATGACCACTAACTCTTCCCAAAAGTTTCTTGTCCCGTTCATCCTGGTAACAAGCCTGTTTTTTCTTTGGGCCTTCGTGCACAACCTTGAGCCGATTCTTATACCACACCTGAAAAAAGCCTGTCAGTTAAGTGACCTTCAATCGGCTTTAATTGATTCTGCCGTGTATATAGGTTATTTGGTGATGGCTTTACCAGCCGGGCTTTTCATGAAAAAATATGGTTATAAAAAAGGAATACTGATTGGGCTATTGTTATATGCTTTTGGTGCGCTGCTTTTTTTACCAGCTGCCAGCACGCGCGTATATATCTTTTTTCTGGGAGCGTTATTCATCATTGCATCGGGTTGCGCATTCCTTGAAACTGCTGCCAATCCTTATGTGACTATTCTGGGTAAACCCGAAACAGCTACTACACGTCTCAATTTCGCGCAATCATTTAATGGTCTTGGAGCTTTCTTCGCACCCATACTGGGAGGCCACTTAATCCTTAGCGGAATTGAACATAGTGATAACGAATTGTCGATCATGAGTGGCGATCAACTCAATCAATATTTACAAATGGAAGCTGACGCTGTAAAAATTCCTTACCTGATTATTGCATTGGTTGTATTGGGTGTTGCCGCACTCATATATTTTACTTCCATGCCTGAAGTTTCTGCAGAAGAAAAAAATCAGAAATCAAGTATAGCAAAAGCACTCAAACATTCGCACTTAAAGTGGGGTGTGATAGCTCAGTTTTTTTATGTAGGAGCGCAGGTTTGTGTCACTAGCTTTTTTATCCGCTTTGCCAAGTACACTAGCAATACACCAGAAAAAGATGCTGCCATCTGGTTAGGCATAGCGTTGTTTGGTTTTATGGTGGGTCGTTTTGCCGGCACATTTCTCACACGGTTCGTTGCTGCCAATCGGCTACTTACGATTTATGCATTTATCTGCGTGATTTTGCTAGCAGTGGCCACATTCGTAAAATCTGAGATTGCCGTATGGGCCTTGTTTGCTGTTCCGTTTTTTGAATCCATCATGTTCCCTACTATTTTTTCATTAGCAATCGAGGACATAAAAGAAGACACTGAGATTGGTTCTTCACTGATTGTTATGGCAGTTGCCGGGGGCGCTTTTTTTCCCTTATTGATGGGTCTCATCTCCGACCAATCCAATATACAGTTGTCATATGTCGTTCCACTGGTTTGTTTTTTTGTAATTGCCTGGTTTGGCATCCGGGGTTATAAACCTCAAAAACATAAAATATTATGAAACGCTACTGCCTCGCACTTGATCTAAAAGATGACCCAACTCTGATAGCAGAATATGAAAAATATCATCAGCATAGTTGGCCAGAAAATTTAAAAGCAATAAAAGATGCTGGTATTGAAGTCATGGATATTTATCGTACTGGTAACCGGTTATTTATGATTATGGAAACAAAGGATGATTTTTCATTTGAAGCGAAAGCTCAAAAAGATAAAACCAATCCTAAAGTTCAAGAGTGGGAACAATTGATGTGGAAATATCAACAAGCCCTGCCCCACGCCAAACCTGGTGAGAAGTGGATGGTAATGAATAAGATTTTTGAGCTTTAATAAAACAACCGGTATATTTCAATATAAGAAATATGCCCGTATAAAAGTTGACTGTAGATTTTGTAACCCCTTGCGATTCCATGAATAAAAGTCTACTGCAATCTTTTGTTTCGAATGTTACAGGTATAGGATTGGTTTCCTTCATCTTCACATGGGGTTGTTCATCCGATGGAAACAAATACATCCCCATTACCGAAGATTTTTGTTCTCAAATTCATATTGAAACACCCGTTAAACTTTCTGATCAATTAGCTCCACTTTCTGAATTGATGATTGCCAAAACTGGCGTTTATACGCTCGAAGAAGGTGATGTATCTATGATTTCCAGAGCATGGTTATGTGAGTCAGCTGAGAAAACTATCGATATTCAATATTTTATTTTTTCGGCCGACAATATTGGATTAATCGCTTCTGACTATTTACTGCGTGCCGCAGACCGAGGAATTCAGGTCCGCATAATTATTGACGATGTCATGGTGGATGCCGATGCAGACGAATTATTAGCACTGAATGCTCATCCTAACCTATCCATCAAGATTTATAATCCAACCTCGAATATCGGTAAAAATCTTTCTGAAAAGATATATAATCTAACTACTGATTTTACTGGCTTCAATCAACGTATGCACAACAAGACTTTTATTGTCGATGGGCAAGTAGTGATCACCGGTGGCAGGAACATTGCCGATGAATATTTTGATTACGACCACGAATACAATTTCAGGGATAGAGATGTTTTACTTATCGGAAAAACAACGCATGATATTCAAAATTCATTTAACTCTTTTTGGAATAGTCCTTTGAGTGTTCCTGTTAATAAAATTGTCAATGAGAAAGATTTTAACCTCAACACTGCGGTAAAATATGAATACTTACATCAGTACGCTTGTAATCCTGATAATTTTTGGCCACAGGTTCGCGAAAAAATAAAATCAATGCCTGAAGTATTTCAAAAAATGAAAGATACCGCGGAATTAATTTGGGTAGATCAGGTTTCATTCGTCTCTGACGTACCCGGTAAAAACAATGGTGATAACGGACTTACTGGCGGTGGCGTCTGTACGGATTCATTAATTAATCTGATTAAGAGAGCAAAGAAATCCATCTACATACAATCTCCATATTTGGTCACTACCGAATTGAGTCAGCAACTTTTTCTTGCTGCTATTCAAAGAGGGGTAACGATTAAAATAGTAACAAATAGTCTGTCCTCTACCGACAACCTCGAAGCATTTAATGGATATCAACGAGAGCGAGAAACGTTATTGAATATCGGAATTCACATTTATGAATTCAAACCCGATGCGGCCATCCGTTTTAAAATCATGACAGGCGCACTCCAAAAGAAAATTAACTTCACCCCCATTTTTGGTTTGCATGCTAAATCAATAGTGATTGATAAGGATATTGCGGTGATCGGGACATTCAATTTAGATCCAAGAAGTGCCAACTTGAACACGGAATGCGTAGCGGTTATCTATGATCCAACGATCGCAGGTAATTTATTCAATGCCATGGAAGAAGATATGAAGCCAGAAAATGCCTGGAGCACAACACTTGCTAATAATCCCGACAAGGAAGCGGGATGGGTGAAGAGAACGAAGGTATGGTTTAGAGGGGTAGTCCCTAAATCTATATTATAGGCATTTCTTACTAAAATGGTCATTCGAACGATCAGTCTAAATCAAGTCTATATCCTTATTCAAATAGCCCTTGACTGTCTAATATCCAGGCTTGCTAATTTTTCATAGGCAATATTTAAAGGCTTTTTGATGGTCATTATTTTCTTCTCCTGTTTTTCAATTTGGATTGAGAGGTCAGACAGCACATTCATATAATTCATAAAGGCTTCATACGGTGAAGCATATGGACTAAAATAATTATGTACGCCACCATCATTGCCTGTTTTAGTTGACATGTAATAAAAATGATCACTAGTTTGCAGATACCGCCAGGCGTTCAGTAAAGTGGGGTCGCCAATATTTCTTAATGGTGCCTCCATTTTATTAAGTGTTTCAAATGCATCTTGCTGTATATCGTTGCCCAACCATGCCGAGAGGTCTCTGTTTTCATCTGCCCAGGAAATACTATCAGCTACTTGAATATAATCCACCGGCTGAAGTAATTCTATTGCCTCAGCAGGAGTTGTCATTTTAATTTTTTTATGTTTTGCCAGTTTACTAAGCAAGATTTCAAGAAACTTGAAAATGCCGGTGTCAGTATGTTGGTGTTCGCCAAAAGTCTCATAATCCATGCTTAGCGTTGTCACTTCATCTTCCTCAGGAATAGCCTCTAACCATTCTACATATTTTGCCGGTGTTAAGGGCCAATGGGTCCACTCCTTTTGCATGAATCGAAAAGCAATATCATCGCTAAGCGGATAATTACGGAAGAATATTTTTGTTGGTCGGTCGGTGTGTTGGTACAAGAAATTAGGACTACGATTACGCAATACCTTTTCAATACCTTCTGTGATTATTCCTGAAAAACCCAAATCATTGATAATATTTCCAATGTCATCATTATAAATTAATTCGGTATTACGAAACACCGTTGGGATGACCCCAAAAAGTTCTTTTACTTTAGTACGATGTTTATTTATTTGATATTGAAATTCATCTTTGCTGGTTAAAAATGAAAGAGAGTGAAAATACGTCTCCGACAAGAATTCAACAGCACCCGTAGCCGCTAGCTTTTGAAAACTTTCCAGGGCCTCAGGAGCAAATACTTCCAGTTGTTTTAGTGCTGAACCAGAAATTGAAAACGTAATTCGAATGCCCGGATGTTTCCTGATCAATTTCAGTAACAATCGGTTTGTTGGAAGGTAACAGTTCTTTGCTACTCTTCGCATGATTATTTGGTTGAGGCCATCATCAAAATAATCACGGCCACTACCAATATCAAAAAAACTAAACTGGCCCAACCGCCTGGGCTGGTGCACCTGAAAGTACAAGTTCAGATAATGTTTCTTTGTTTTTGACAGTGAGCTCATGATAGATAGTATTTATTTTTTGTGCTGCTTTTTTCCATGTAATGTACTTGATCTCTTGAGTGCTATTGCGTATCACCACTTTTGAAAGGCTTTGATATTTCAGAAGGTTGCAAATGGCATCTGCCAGCGCTTCTACATTCCAAAAGTCAATTTTAATAACATGCTTCATAACTTCCGCCACCCCTGATTGATTGGAAATAATCACCGGCACACCTGCCTGCACTGCCTCTAACGGAGAAATACCAAATGGTTCTGATACCGATGGCATTACATAAACATTAGTCACTGACCATATTCTATCCACCAAATCACTTTTTAGAAAACCAGTAAAATGAAAGCGCGATGAGATTCTTAAATGCGCTACCCGTTCAATCATTTTCGGGAGCAGATCGCCAGAGCCGGCCATCACAAAATGTACATCAGGATATACTTGTAACACCCGTGCAGCCGCTTCCACAAAATATTCAGGCCCCTTTTGATAGGTAATTCTTCCTAAAAAAGTAACTACCTTTTTCCCTATAGACGGAAGTGGAATATTTCTTTTCTTTTTATGGGATAGAATGCCATTATGAACTACCCTTACTTTACCTGCCGGAATATGGTATCTGGTAGTAATAATATTTTTTGTCCATTGACTTACCGCAATAACAAGGTCAGCTGCTTCCATGCCTTCGCGTTCGATCTTATATATATTGGCGTCAATATTTTCACCAGCTCTGTCATATTCGGTAGCATGCACGTGGGCTACAAACGGCTTGCCGCTGATTTTTTTTGCAGCCATACCGGCTGCATAGGTAAGCCAATCGTGAGCATGAATAACATCAAACTCTCTATGTTTTGCAATTTCTACCGCAGTTAAAGCAAACGCTTCCGCTTCTTTCATCAAGCTGGGGCCATAGGTTCCAGAAAATTGAAAACGAACGCCAACTTTCGTTGCTTCACGTACTACTGAAGGTTGTGGCAATTGATAATTCCATTTCAACAGATTAATGCTACCCCCTAATACATCTGGAGCGGTATAGGGCATCAGAGCAGAGCTAATGCAAAGGGTAGTTAACTTTGAAACTGACTTTTTACTTTTCCTTGTAGTTGTCGTAAATGGATGAACAGACCTATTTACTTCATCCGCTGCAATCGGAATAACAACGTTGCTAGCATTTATAATTTCCAAATGATTTTTCCGGGTTTCAGCATCGGCTTTTGGTATTACAAAGAGCACCTCAATATTGGATTTTACCAGTGATTCAGTTATACCAAAACATGCAGTACCCAGTCCACCGGAAATGTGGGGAGGAAATTCCCAACCAAACATTAATACTTTCATGCAGCACCAATTTGGGCATACCTGCCAGGCAACCTATCAGAGTGATTTTAATTTTAACAAGGTGAATTTATAGGCATAGAATACCAATGATGAAGATACACTATTTATGTGACATTAATCATTCCCAATGAGCACTTCTTAATTCATCGCCTTGGAAGAACATTTATTTAAAAAAAACTGCTATTTGAGATAAAATTGAAGGACCACAAGTATTTTTTTTACTTCTAACATATGGTATAGATGTTTGTTATATTTTTTGAAATAATCCTATTTTTGATCAACCAGTTCCTTTATAAGAAATCATTCTAATAAAAGCATAAATAGCAACCATGTAAATAATACAATTGATGAGTACATCCATTTTTATGCGTATGTCAAGCCGTTGGCAACTACTATTAAAAATCGTAGTTGTTACCGTCCTGTATTACGTATTCGAAAAATTTGGGGACTTTATGCATTTCATCAATGTATTTCAACAACAAGAGTACACGCCTTTTTTTCCACCAGCCGGAATTGCCTTTGGGTTGATCATAATATGGGGCAAAGCTATTTGGCCGGGTATCGGAATTGCCTCCTTATTATTTTCAGTAAGTTCCTATTGGGAAAGTGAAACACAACCAGAACTGCTTCCTGTTGTGATTACCGCAACGATGGTAGCTGCTGCACGTGTACTTGAACCTTTGGCTGGTAAATACCTGATGGATAAATGGATCCCTTCCGGTGATCCATTTAAAGGTCTCCGAAATTCCCTTGCATTTATTTTTATTATAATGGTGATTTCAATTGTTGGCTCGGCCATTTCCTCCACGGTATTTCAACTCCTCCGTAAGGAAGATACAATGGTGTATTTGTCCCGGTTAGTTGCCTGGTACGGGGATAATTTGGTTGGAATTATGGTTTTTACACCATTCATTTTGGCACTATATGACATAAAAAATAACCTCACCATAACAAAGTACCTTATTATTGAAATTGCTATCCTAATTATCCTCCTACTCGTCTTTATACTTTTTTTTAGTTCTGGCTACACGTTTTACAGGATCATAATCTATTCCCTACCATTTATTACCATCCCAATATTTTTATGGTTGGCTTTTCGGTATCATCTGATTGTTTCATCGGTGGGCTTAATTGCTATCTCAATAACTGCCGTCTATTTTACAACCGGAGGCTATGGGCCATTCATTCATGTGGATCTAAAAGATTCGGTCCTACTGTTACAAAATTTTTTATTTGTTTCTTCTGCCACGATCATGATCTTATATGCAGCCTCGAATGAACGTAAGCAAGCCCAGTTACTGCTTGAGCAACAAGCCAATCAATTGAAACAATCCATCCATGACCTCTCTGAAGCCCGAATAAAGGCAGAAGAATCAGACCGCCTCAAGTCTGCGTTCCTTGCCAACATGTCGCACGAAGTAAGGACACCAATGAATGTTATCATGGGCGTATCTGAATTACTTGAAACCCCCAGTTTGCCAGAAAACAAGAAAAAAGAATTCACGGAAATGATTAGGGAACGAGGCAATCACCTCCTGGCGGTTCTTAACGATGTGATTCAGATGTCAAAGATTGAAGCAGGAATTATTGAAAACACAAACGTTAATACGAATATTCAGGATCTATTCGAAAAACTTGTCACTACTTTCAAAATCGAAACAGAGTGGACTAAAAAGAATATCAGTTTTGTAATTATAAATGAGTTGAAAGGCACCGGAAACAATGTAATTACTGATCCTACGCATCTCGAACAAGTACTAACTAATTTGATCTCGAATGCTCTAAAATTTACCTCGGGAGGCACCATTATTATAGGCTGCATTCTTAATAAAAACATTCTCAAATTTAGTGTTCGCGATACAGGCATCGGTATAGCTAAAGAAAAATCAGATATTATCTTTAGGCCATTTAGGCAAGCAGATGAAACGGTACATAGGAAGTATGGTGGTTCGGGGCTTGGGTTATCGATCTGCAAAGGCTTTGTTGAGCAATGGGGAGGCAAAATATGGGTAGAGTCTGAAGTGAATA
>CAYGGY010000071.1:0-23374 GCA_964349405.1 uncultured Ohtaekwangia sp.
TTATTATGTTTTACTTTAAATTTTATGATTATGAAAAAGTTAGTAATCATGGCAGCAGTTGTTATGATGGCAATTTTAGTTGCCAATGCTCAAAACGTGAGCAATGTTTCACAAACAGGTTTAAGTAACGATGTTATGGTACTTCAAACCGGTACAGATAATTCATCTGATATCTTACAGGTTGGAAGTGGGAATCAATCAAATGCCACCCAAAATGGAGTCTCTAACCAAGCCATCAAAAATCAATTTGGCTTAGCAAACCATGCTTTGTCTTTGCAAGATGGGCTTGGAAATTCCGCATCGCAAATTCAGGGGGCCGAAGGAGATGGCGTTTTTAGTAACCATGCATTTGTTCGTCAGATAGGTGATGAAAATGTAGCTTCTCAAACTCAATATATGAATTCCAATATCGCCTTTATACGACAAAGTGGTGATGCAAATACAGCTACACAAAATCAATATGGAGAAAGTGATATTGCATTTATATTACAACGGGGAGACGCGAATACAGCAACACAAAATCAAGGTGTAGAAGATCCATCCTTTGATAATTTGGCGATGATTGGGCAATTTGGAGATGGCAATAGTGCCGTTCAAAATCAAATTGGCGATGGTAACCGAGCCTTCAGTTTACAGCTTGGATTTGATAACATTTCAGAACAGAATCAATCAGGAACTGAAAACCGCGCAAAAACTATTCAATTTGGAGAATCAAATAGTGCAGTTATAAACCAATTGGGTGTAGGACACACCTCATCCGTTACACAGTTTGGAGTTGCCAATACAATTTCTGTTACACAAAATTAATGATTAACAAATTGAATGAGGGTAATACTAAAGGAGTATTACCCTTGCTACCCACCAAGTAAAAGTTTAGCCATGAGAGATTGCAATCCTAACATCAATTATTGCTTACTAAATCTCTTATTCATGGTTCTTCCCATTTTTTGTTTTTCTCAACAGAATAATATTGAAAGCATTTTACTTCAGCAAATAACAACTCAGGAGAAATTTCAATCAATAAATAATTCACCAGAAGTTCTTGAATTATATATCAGACAAATTGGCAATGAAAATCAGGTATTTGTCTCTCAACTTGGCATGAATCTAAAACTGATTAATCAATTAGGAGCCTCAAATTTTATATCCATAACAAATTCAGGAAATAATGGTCTACTAACGGTAGAACAAATTGGCCATGCAAACCAATATAGCAGCTTTACACGGGGAGACGAAATTGAATTAACATTATTACAGGAGGGCGAGTTCAATAATATCCGGCAGAGGTTAATTGGAAATGAATTGACTTATACAATCATTCAAAAAGGGAGCCACAATGAAATACAGCATTATAATGAATCAATATCATCGGCATTAATTGTTTCACAACAAGGAAATGACATGAGATTAATTATCAAAACAAATAACTAACACAGTCCAAACTTTATGAATTCACTACATAACCTTGGTAAGTTAATCCAACAGAGTAGCATAAATCGTGTTGGTCTTACCTTTAACACATTCCTTATGTGTGTTATACTGTTAACCTCTTGCATAGAAGACAAAACAGAACCTCTTTTTGCTGGATCCATTAAAGGTATAATTGAATCAAAACAATTAAAACTACCAATCAAGGATGTAGAAATTAACACATCACCCGTAACAAGCGTAACATTCACAGATAATGAAGGGAAATTTATAATAGATAATGTTCAAGAAGGTGATTACTCAATTCTTACTAATATTGAAGGATATAAACGAGAATCCTTTAAGGTAAAAGTTATCAAAAATATAACTACTGAAATAAGTATTAAGTTATCTGCTACAAATATCATAGCTCCATCTCCTCAATCCCCTATCCCCAACAATGGAGAAACAAAGCAACCATTAAAGATAATTTTAAAGTGGTCAGTAACTAATTCCCCTTTTGACTCACTCCAATATGCGATTAAAATTTATGAAGCAAATCAGGTTATGCCGTTAATCGAAACTAAACATCTTAAAGACACATTATATACGGTTGAAAATTTAAAATTTAATACTACTTATTACTGGCAAGTTGATGTAGAAAGTAGTACCGGACATGTTACATCAGGTGATATCTGGTTATTTAAAACGATACCTTTTCCTGACAATCGTATCGTTTTTACTTCTAAGAAAACAGGGGATTATGAACTCTATTCTTCCAATATAACAGGCGACTCGCTAGCACGTATCACCACTACTAGCAGCTATGAATTAAAGCCGTTATACAGCAGCAACCGCGAAAAGATCGCGTTCGCTTCAAATTCCAATATTGATTATCAAATTTATGTGATGAATAAAGATGGTTCTGGCCGCCAACAAGTAACAACCATACCAATTGCAGGGTACCATAACCAGGGAATTGGATTCAACTGGTCGCCTGATAATGGTAAATTCATTTATAGTAATTACAATAAACTGTACAGAATTGATAAAGATGGTGTAAACCTTACTTTAATTGCCACTGCTCCGATAAATAGAAATTTTCGTGCTTGTGATTGGACAGCTGTAGGCAATAAAATTGTGGTGGAAACCATTAGCTCCTCTCCTTACGATTCTGAAATATATCTTATGAATGCTGATGGATCTGACACTACTAGAGTCGTTGATAATTTACCTGGGGTTATTGAATCTCCTTCTTTTTCCGTTGACGGAAAAGAAATACTTTTTACTCGTGATGTTTCCGGTTTTGAATCTGAAAATGGAAGACAATTGGATGCTCGAATTTTTATTATAAACATTGTTACCTTCAATCTAAAAGAGTTGTCCGGAGATAAACCTACCGGCACCAATGATCTTCAGCCATCATTCTCCCCAGATGGATCAAGAATCATTTTTACGAATGCTTCAAATGATGGAACTGGGGTGAAATCAATTTGGATCATGGATAAGGATGGGTCAAATAGGAAAAAAGTAGTTGACAATGCTGAAATGCCTAATTGGCAATAACCTACTAGTGAATTACTATACAAGAAGTGATTTGAATCCTTTCAATAAAATAGCAGCCGTAGCATTCAAACCATCATCCCCAACAAGTAAAGATTATCACGCAGCTATTCCAACTGGTGAAAAATAGAAGAAAATGGATACAATAAAGACTACCACCAATAGTGATAAAATTAAATCAGTCGTACTCCAACTTGCCCTGGTCTTGGCACGATCCTCAGCAAGTGTGGTTGCATAAGTCAATCCTCTAATTTGTTCTTCAGAAGGTTTTTCTGTTGAATAACTTACGATTACCAAAATCATAATCGAAAACACAAACAGTGAAATACAAAAGTATAGAAAGTTTAAGTTGGCAAAATCAAATAAGAATCCTGATAACGAAGCTTTATTCAATTCCAGAAATATTCTAAAAGCACCCACAATAGCTCCAATCACCAGTGTAGCCATAGCACCTTTTGAATTTATTCTTTTAGAGAACAAACCCAATAAAAATACGGCTGCAATGGGTGGTGCTAAATAAGACTGTACACTTTGAAGATATTGGTATAATACTCCTGATATTCCACTCATTACGGGAATCCACATGATACCCAGTATCACAACAACCCCTGTTGCTATACGCCCTACAAATACTAATTGCTTTTCGGAAGTCTCAGGCTTTACTTTTTTATAAATGTCCATCGTGAAGAGTGTGGAGCATGAATTAAAAACGGATGCTAATGAACTCATAAGTGCAGCCAACAACCCTCCTGCTATCAACCCTCTTAATCCCACTGGCAATAGGGCTTTAACTAATACAGGAAACGCACTATCCGCACTGGTTAATTCAATTTTGCCGGCACTTGCCAAAGCAGTGGCAATAAGACCAGGAATAAGGAAGATAAAAAATGGAAATAGCTTAAGATAGGCTGCGAAAATGGTTCCACGTCTAGCCTCTTTTTCATTTTTTGCGGTGAGGCATCGTTGTACGATATATTGGTCGGTGCACCAATACCAAAGCCCTACGATTGGCGATGCAAAAAGAATTCCAGCCCATGGGAAATCCGGATGATTTAAAGAAGGAAACATATTTAATTTTTCCTTTGGCGTAGCTGCAATCATAGCATCCCATCCACCTAACTCTGATAACCCTAAAATGGTGAGCGTTAATGAACCCGCTATCAACAAAATTGCTTGAAGCGTTTCCGTATAAATTACAGCACGCATGCCACCCAATACAGTATATATTCCAGTAAGCACAACCAGAACCACCGCACTGGTCCAAAAATCAAAACCCATAAAAGAGGCAATTACTATTGCTCCAGCATAAACAGTTACTGATACTTTCGTGATAACATAACTTAATAAAGACACAACCGAAAGAAACCATCGTGCAGAAGAGTTGAATCTTCGTTCAAGAAACTCCGGCATGGTAAAAACTCCACTGCGAATATAGAAAGGAATAAAAACCCAACCCAAAAGCAGAACAATCCAGGAGTGTAGTTCATAGTGACCCATTACCAGGCCAGTTTGAGCCGCTGTACCAGATAACCCAACTACGTGTTCACTTCCTACATTGGAAGCAAGAATAGATGCTCCAACAACAAACCAACCCACATTACGTCCTGCCAAAAAATATTCCTGAGTCGATTCCTTTTTCTTTTTCATCGACCAGGCTGCAATGCCCGCAATCACTAAAAAGTATAGTATGATTACGATCCAATCAAGGGTAGCAAATAATTCCATTTAATGTAATTGATTATTTCTGTGGTATCCTATTTATTCAAACGGTATGCTAGATCAATACTTTAATTTCACCTAGTTAATTTTGAATCACTACGCGTAATAGTATTAATTTAAGCTTTAAGAGAATAAATTGATTGATGATTTGCAATCAATCGACATAAAATATTTTATTGAGTTCTCTGTTTTGGTATTTATTAAATCACCTCTCCGAGAAGGTCCATATAGGGCAACTAATGTGGTTTACGACATCTTCAGCGATACTACCACTTAGTAAACGGTTAATACCTTTCCTTCCGTGAGTAGCCATAGCTACCATTGAATATTTTATTTTGAGTGAGAAATTTATAATACCGGTCTCTTCATCGATATCATTAAAAATATGAATTGAACAATTCTTGAACTGATTTTGGCGTGCAAATTCTATTACCCGACTTTCGGTTATTACATCAGAGGTAAAATTAGTCGGAGTATTCACGTATAAAATATGAAGATGTCCTTTAAGAAAAACCTGCAATAATTTTACTTGATCAGTTAACTTCTTTGATGGTAAATCAATCCCAACAGGAAAAATTATATTTTTTATGGAAGTAATTTTGGCCGCTTGTTTCACAGCGATGACAGGCACTTTGGAAGCCCGTACAATTTTTTCAGTGTTTGACCCAATCATAACTTCTTTGAAACCACCTGCGCCATGTGTACCCATAACAACAAGATCAATTCGCTTCTTATTCACATATTTGGTAATCCCATGTATCACTGAATCCAGTTCAATGGATAGGTGCACCTTAACTTTTCCTCCCCACTTATCCTTGATCTTTTCAAAATTTTTATGCGCTTTAAATTTAGCCTCTTTAATAAAAGCATTTTCGTAAGCCTGAACAGGCACTAACGAAGAACTATGCAACGATGGTAATTCAATAACATTTAAGACGAACACTTCACCTTTACTTTTCGATGCGATTTCACAAGCAAATTTAAATGCCTGAACAGCTGAATTAGAAAAATCGAAAGGGACTAATATCTTCTTCATAATATTTTGTTTGATTAAAATTAATCTTTAATGAGTAAAGTGCCAATTATTTTGATAAAGATCACAACTTCTCTATGATCTATATCACTTCCCATTGAATTACCAATAACTATATTGTTTCAAAAAAGATGAAAACCTTACTGGTTCCTACTGATTTTTCTGAATATGCACTTCGCGCAATACACACAGCTGTTTCCATAGCGATGGCCACAGGGGCTAAGATTATATTGTTACATAACGTATATACAGAAACAAAATGGGAGTCATTGCCAAATTCAAGGCGCCTTGAATACCCTGAAACCATTAAAAGAATTAAGGAAGCCGAAAGCAAAATGAATCTTCTAATGAAAAATAACTTATTCAAGAAGGTGAAAACCACGAATATCATTAGCTATGGAATTGCTTATGAGGAAATTGTTTTGAGAGCAAAAAAACTAAAGGTCGATTTAATACTGATGGGATCGCACGGCAATGAAGCTTCAGAACGATACTTCATTGGATCTACCATACAAAAGGTTTTAAGGGAAGCCACTTGTCCGGTAATGACCGTGCAAAAGAATTTCAAACCAGGTAAATGGAAGAAGTTAGCTTTCGCCACCGATTTTAAGAAAGAAGTTTTTAAACCATTTGAGAAAATTAAAAAACTAGCACTTGGTTTAAGCTCCGTTGTTTATTTGATATTTATAAATCATCCTGCCGACTTCGAGGATACCCGTTCTATAAATAATATGATGGATAATTTTATTAAAAAATATCCTGACGTGAACTTTCACAAAGTTATTTATAACCATGAGGATATTGCCGAGGGTATTTTACAATTTACAGAAGATAATCCAATGGATTGGATTGCCATCATAACACGGAATCGAAAATGGAAACCAAAATACTTGATCGGACATACCGAGGCACTAGTCTTCCGTTCTACTATTCCTGTGTTAAGTATGAATATTCTGCCGATTCCACTTAAATAGGTGTGATTTCACTCTTTGTTACTGTGACCACATGCATAAAACAGTAAAAATACAAGAAGCAAATATTCAACTAGAAGGTGAAATTGTTCTTCCGGATGATGCTCGTGGTCTAGTGATTTTTTCCCACGGAAGCGGGAGTAGTCGATTTAGTCCACGGAATAATTTTGTGGCACAACAATTACAACGAAGAGGAATGGCTACTTTCTTATTTGACCTTCTTACTGAAGAGGAAGATAAAGATTATAGTCAACGCTTTAATATCGATCTGTTATCGCAACGGTTGGTGCACGTAACAAAATACCTGCTAAAACTCACGGAGATTAAAAATCTTCCCATCGGGTATTTTGGAGCGAGCACGGGAGCTGCCTCCGCTCTTGTAGCAGCTGCTATGCTGAAAAATAAAATTAATGCGGTTGTTTCACGCGGTGGCCGGCCCGACATGGCCAAGGAACAACTTGCCTATGTGAAAGCTCCTACCCTTTTAATTGTTGGCGGACTGGACGTTGATGTAATTAAGATGAACCAAGAAGCCTTAAAAAAACTAAGTGGAATTAAACGTTTGGAAATTATTGAAGGTGCATCCCATTTATTCGAAGAGACGGGTGCATTGGAACAAGTTGCAGAGCTATCCCAAGAGTGGTTTATGCACTATTTAGTTGTAAATAAACTTGTGCACTAACCTTCAGTCGTTTCCTCTAATTCTTCAATCGCATAAGCTCTCATTTTATCAGCATATTCATTCAATCTATTATTTACCAAATAGGTTATTGTTCCTTCTTCTTGAGGGGATCCCGCCCTCATGCCAGTTAGTATTTCGATTCCCTCATCGATAGAATCAATGGCCCATATTTTAAATTTACCATCGTGAATGGCCTCCTGAATTTCCTCCTTTAACATGAGATTTCTGATATTTGCTGAAGGAATAATTACTCCTTGCTCTCCACTCCATCCCAATATATTACAGATTTCAAAGTAACCTTCAATTTTTTCGTTGATACCACCCACTGCCTGTATCTCACCTTTCTGATTAACCGATCCGGTAACGGAAATACCTTGCTTTATTGGCAAATTTGAAAGTCCTGATAAAATTGTATAGAGTTCACTACTCGATGCACTGTCACCTTCAATCTCACCATAATTTTGTTCAAAAACTACACGAGCGTTTAAGCAAATGGGTTTATCCTGAATATATTTTTCGGCAAGATAGCCAGTTAAAATCATCACACCTTTCGTGTGAATGGGGCCACTTAACTCGGCTTCGCGTTCAATAGCAATGATACCATCTTTACCAATACTGGTACTGCACGTAATGCGGTTTGGTATACCAAATTCAATATCTCCTAACGTAATAATCGACAACCCATTCACTTGGCCAACTTTCTTTCCTGTAATATCTATAAGTATCTGTTTCGATTCTATCATTTCGTTTAATTCCTTTTGAATCAGGTTAGAGCGATATACTTTTTCCTGAATAGCTTTACGAATATGCATTGATTGAATTTGAATAGATTTATCAACAGTTGCGTAATAGTTGGCTTCCCGCAAAACATTGGCTATTTCACTAAATCTGACACTTAATTTATTTTGATCTCCCACTAACCTGGATCCATATTCGATTACTTTGGCTACTGCTTCATTATCCAAAGAAGAAAGTCCCTCCTTCTTGCATAGCTGGTCACAGAACCGAATATAGTTTCCTAAATTTTTGTCGTTACGTTCCATAGAATTATCAAAGTCCGCTTTCACTTTAAAGAGCTCTTTAAAGTCATTATCATAGGTGTACAACAAATGATACAAGAACGGATCGCCCATTAAAATTAATTTTACTGTAAGTGGAATCGGTTCTGGTTTTAACGTCTTTGTCGTAATAAATCCCCATTGATCGCCAGCCTCCTCAATCACAACTTCTTTGTTCTTGAGTGCACGTTTCAGACTTTCCCACGAAAATATATTTTTAAATAATTCTTCTGCTTGAATGATCAAATAGCCCCCATTAGCTGTATGAAGCGATCCCCTGCGTATAAGAGTAAGGTCAGTAATCCAAGTGCCCATGTAAGATTCTTTTTCCACCCTACCAAATAAATTATTATAGGTTGGGTGAGGCTCGACAACAACAGGAGCGCCCAAAGCCTGATCGTTATCCACTAAAACATTCACTTCATATCGCTTGACAAAGTTATTGTTTGGTAAAAGTGGAATGGCATTGCTATTGCTTTTCTCAATCATAAGAAAGCCGATAAGATTAACCAATATGTCCTCTTTTATTGCTTTTAAATGTTGCATCACATCCGGCACATTAGAGTACTTCTCCTCTACTTCCTGTATCAAAGCACTTATTGCAAATGAAGCCGCCTCATTCTCCAGTTTTGCAATTTTCTCATTTGCTTCTTTTTCAAGCATTCGAGATTTTCTTACCACCACTTTAATTTCTTCGATATATTTATCTTGTGATTTTCTTATCGTACTTTGTTCATCTTCATTTAATTTATTGAATTGATCGTCCGTCATCGTTTTTCCATTTTTTAATGGAATAGTCACTATATCAACAGGAGTCTCCCGAATGCGAATGGATTCTTTTTCTGCCCGTTCATACACATCACGAAACAATTCATCCTGTTGCTTCACCAACAAATCAGAAATATTTTGCCTGCGTTTGATAAAATCCTCGTGTTCAAACGCTTTAGTCAACGTTTGACGTGCATCATGGATAAAATTCTTGATATCTTTTTTAAATAGATTGGCCTGGCCTGCAGGTAAACATATCCTGGTTGGTTGATAGGGATCTTTAAAATTATTTACATAACACCAATCACTTGGTAAGGATTCTTTTTTCGCTAACTCAAGAACAAAGTTCTTAATAGTGGTAAGCTTTCCTGTTCCCTGAACTCCTGAAACATAAATATTATATCCCTCGGCTTTAATTCCCAATCCGAATTTTAATGCCTTCACAGCACGATCTTGTCCAATGATAGCGTCACCTGATTCAACTTCTCTGGAAAGAAGTTCTTTTACGCGACTTGGATCAAAGGTTTTTCTTACAGAGTCAGGAGTTAATTCGTTTCTCATTGTACTTCAGCGTTGCATAAATAATAGAAATCCTCCTTTACTTTGTTACTCCTTTCGTAGGAAAATAGATTCAATTCTATTGGGCAACCTGTTCCAATTTCGCTTTATTTAAAATCGTTATTCCATTTTCGGTAATAGAAATAAGATGTTCATCTTTGAAATCTGATAGAGTACGATTGAGTGATTCGGTAGCGGTGCCAATCAGATTGGCTATGTCCTTGCGTGCAATCGTAATCACACCTGCCAGATTGGGTTTTGTCGTATCTATTAAACGTAACAAAACATAGGCAACGCGCTGTCGCACGGATTGATAGGCGATCTGTAAAAGCCTATTTTCTGCATCTTCTAAATTATTGGTTAGCAAATGAATAAACCTGAGCGCCATATTATTGTTTGAATAAATCAATGAAAGAAAATCCTGTCGTGGAATAATCATAATCTCGGTGTCTTCCATGGCCACAGCATTTTCCGCATAGGGTTTGTTTTCTAATAAAGGAATATATCCGAGAAAACTCCCAACCTGATGAAAACCCGTGATGAGTTCCTTTCCATCAGCATTCATTTTGAATGTTTTAATCTCACCTTTGTTCACCATATAAAGATCATTGGAGGATTGTCCTTCCATGTAGATGAAATCTTTTTTGCGACAATTCCGGACATGCCTTTTTTCTAATAATTTCTGGAGATCATTGATTTTTCGTGCATCATTAAAAAATTCAGAGACATCATTTAAATCATTTTTAAAAATACTTCTCAACTTATCATTCTTGTTTAATCGAACTTCAATCACTTTTAGTAAATCAGATCCATCAAAAGGTTTCGTAATATAATCATCAGCACCCAAATTCATCCCAGTTCTGATTTCAGCTTTATCCGCCTTTGCCGTAAGAAAAATAAATGGTATTGCACTTGTAAGATCATCTTTTCCTAATACATGAAATACACCGTAGCCATCCAATTCAGGCATCATGATATCACACAGAATCAAATCTGGCAGATGTTGTTGAGCCAGCGTGACTCCAATTTTCCCGTTTTCAGCAGTGAGTACATGGTAATGTTCGAGTTCCAAAATACTGGCAATATTCTCGCTCATTTCTACATTGTCTTCGATAAGCAAAATAGTCTTGTCCATAACCCTTTATTTTAAATTAATTTACCGAATTGGTTTGTAAAATCCTATATAGAGCCTTTTATTAAGCTTATTTCAATATAAAAACAAACATTGAGTTTTAATATGATTTATATCATTAACTACGTCAACCTACATTGAACTATCGATTGCTAATTTTCATATTTAAAACAATAAAGGGCATGACGCTAGTCCCTATCAATCAAGACTTTCGTCATCGTTAGATAGAGTATGAATGTCTATTTTAGAAATCAATTAAATTTGACTCAAAAATGCCTTTATGAAAAAAGGAATAAAACAATACATGCCGTATTGTGTACGAACTATCACATACCAGGTAAAGAATCGCATTAATAAATCTTTTCGTTTAGGTAACTAAATGTTTTTAATTTGACTGGTTACAATCGTTCATGATATGCGTCATCATTTATCATGACCGTAATCATTCGTAGTTTCCAATTCTGTTATCAAGTTTACATAATTGGTGATTTTTGAATTGGCATATGAAGGAATCTACATTTCAATATTCCGAAGCATTCAAAGCTATTTTTGAATATGCTACTATTTCCATTCTTCTAGTCAACGAAAATGGAAACATATTATTAACCAATCCACTCACTGATAAGTTATTTGGTTATGCCTCTGGTGAACTGACTGACCAATGTATTGAGATCTTAATCCCCGAAGAGTTTAGAGCAAATCATAGCCATTTAATGAAAGGTTATTTTGATAATCCACATCATAGATCCTTGGGGGTTGGGCTTGAATTAAATGCACGAAAAAAAGATGGAAGTATTTTTCCGGTTGAAATTAGCCTTGGATATTATAACACGGAATTTAATAAAATGGCAATTGTATTCCTTTCCGATATTACTCATCGAAGGAAAACTGAACAAACTTTGCAGCAAGACCAAAAACGTTTACGTAAGATAATTCAAAGCATCAGTGATGCCTTTATGGGTTTTACCAAAGATTGGAAGTACTTATATCTGAATGATAAGGCTATAACTATTTTAGGTAAACCCAGGGAAGAAATAATTGGCAAATCAATTTGGGAAATATTTCCTGATGCACTGGGCAACACCTTTAAAGTAGCGTTTAACAAAGGTAAAACCAAAGAAATGAAACCCTTTACTATTAATACACACTATGGGACAACATGGTGGCAAGTAAGGGTTACAAAATATAACGGTGGTATGGCGTTTTTATGTTCCGATATTACTGAAACAAAATCCGCCCTTGAGGCACAACAGCAATCTGAAGAACAATTTTCGGTGATATTTAATTCGAGTCCTGCAGCGATCAGTATATCTGAAATAGAAACGGCTATTGTAAAGGATATTAATTTAAGTCATACGATGTTGTATGGATTTACAAAGGAAGAACAAGTTGGAAAAACCATATTCGAAACAGGCATTAATAAAGACCCACGAGTAAGAAATAAAATTATTGAATCGATTCGCAAAAATGGACCAATTCGTAATTTGGAGTTAAGTGCTAGCAATAAAAGAGGAAATCTTATCAACGTGATGCTGGCGGCAGATATTATTCATTTAGATGATAAAGAATATCTGTTAATTGCCAGTAACGACATCAGTGCTAAAAGAGCGGCTTTAGAAGAATTAAAGCGCTCGGAAGAAAGATTTGCCAAAGCATTTCATGCTAGTCCTGTCGCACTTTCCATTTCGAAGATTGATGACGGACGAATGATAGAAGTAAACAATGGATTCCTTGAACTATTTGGGTATAGCCTCGATGAAGTGATAGGCAAAACGGCTGGGGAATTAAGAATGTATTCAAACCCACAAGAGCGTGAAAAGACGATCAGTCAATTGCGTGAACAAGGCTATATCAGTAATAAAGAAATAATCTGTAACACAAAAAACAACAATCAGATTAATGTAATATTTTCAATGGAAATGATTGAGTTGCATGGTGAGGTATGCATTATTACCACGGCCTTGGATATTACCTACAAAGCTCACGCTGAAAACAAATTAAAATCAGATAACGATTTATTAGAACAAAAAGTAGCTGAAAGAACATTAGAGCTAACTCATGCCTTGGAGCGAGAAAAAGAACTTGGTGATATGAAATCAAGATTCGTTTCGATTGCATCCCACGAATTCAGAACACCATTAAGCACAATTCTATCCAGTACGTATTTATTAGAGAAAATTCAAGATAATCAAGATAAGAGTAAACATTTTAATAGAATACGTTCGGCTGTCAAAAATCTAACATTCATTTTGACTGAATTTTTATCATTGGACAAACTAGAACAACGAAAGGTTAAAGTTGAATACGAATACTTTGACATCTATATGTTAACTTCTGAAGTAGTGGATGAAGTACGTGAGGCTTCGAGATTATATTTTCCTATAGAGTATGAACATACTGGAGCAAAAATTCTATTTCAAGATAAAAGAATCATTAAAAATGTTTTATTAAATCTTGTCTCCAATGCTGCTAAGTATTCGCCCAATGACAAAACAATCAAATTAAAGACTCAGATTAATAATACCAACATTACAATTCTTGTAAAAGATCATGGTATTGGAATTCCGATGGAGGATCAAGCTAATATCTTTACTAAGTTTTTCAGAGCACCTAATGCTAACCATATTCAAGGAACAGGCTTAGGATTGAATATCACGAAGAGATATGTTGAACTTTTGGGTGGTACAATTGGCTTTCAGAGTAATACTGATTTAGGGACAGAATTTGAAATCGTTCTCCCCATCCCCATACAGAAAAATGAATTTATTCAAGAACAATCTTTATAAACAAAACTTATTTATGAATAATAAGATAAGGATGTTTTGAATATTTGAGTACACCCTTTACTACACTTTTATGCCAAAATCGTTCTAACATATTTTGATGGTTGATCGATAACACCAACAAATCATTTACTCCCGATAAACCTAAATAATGCTCCAGGCCTGTTGGCACATCTGGATAAACAATCGTTTCAAACGTAATTGGGTTAGTACATTTCCATGAATTTTTTATCGCTTGTTGGATAGACTTTAATTTATCTTCCACCTTTATTGAAGTGTCTCCAGGTAGCAACGTAATTATTACAATTGCCGCATCAAACCAATCCGCTAGCCAATGCAATTGCATAAGTGGAGGTTCTGATTCATGCTTATAATCATACGCATAAAGCAGGCGATTTATTTTTTTATAAGTAAACCGATCTGGTATTACCAATATCGGAGCTAATGTTTCATGGATAATTTTGTGGAGATCCAGATCTTTTGCACTTCTTTCATTAGGTGTGGTTTTAATCATCATCGCCATGATATCATAACGATCAGCGAGAGTACCTAATTTCTTGTAAAGATTTCCGGAAAGAGTTTCCTCCACAACGCCACAAGGAACATGTTGAATGCCACTCACGTAATCATGCATTTCATCCAACCTACTAGCACTCTCCCGATTGCTTCCTGCATGAGCAAATTCTTTTTTTTTAGCAGCCTGTGTAGATACCAAATATATTTTACAATTTCCGTCTTTCGCTAAGTTTGCTGTGTATTGCAGAAGCCGATCAGAAAGTGAAGTAAAATCAACAGGGCAAAGAATTGTTTTCATGATGCTGTAATCTTGCTACCAAAATAGATTAAGAAATAAAAAGCCTCAATGAGGTAAATCATTAAAAATTAAAATTGACATCCTTTTTTATTTATAAAATAAAAGATGATAACGATCTTGTTGATTGAGAGCCACGCTCATAGCAATATCCATAACCACACTTTATGTTTACATCATTCAACAACTTTATATTGGTTGAATAGCGTAGAAGAAATATAACCGCATTGATTTTGGAAACTGGTTATTCAAAGAGCGGTGGTATACTTGCTGTCAACTATAAGAAAGTTTTGATTTAATGACTTCGGTAGCATTAGTAGCTCTTGGAATTGAAAAGGCTAAAACGCTGCCGATAATTCAGAAGGTGAAATTAAACTTTCACCTTCTTCGTTTTACAAAACTATTAATGATTAATTACTGATAAAAGATCGATGAAGTTAAGTAAACTAATCTCATCAAACCGGAATAGTGTCCAATTTAGATGTATCCAACCGTTCACCTAAAATTGCTTCAATATCTGCTTTGAAAACAATTTCTTTCTTTAATAGAAGTTCTGCCAGCCTAATAAGACTATCTTTTCTGTTGATAAGAATTTCCTTTGCAATTTGGTAAGAAGCTTTTACTAATTTACGAACCTCTTCATCTATAATCGTACCTGTCTCTTCACTATACGGCTTTTGAAATGCCCCCTCCTGACGGCCAGTAGAATCATAAAAACTGATATTGCCTAACTTCTCATCAAAGCCATAATAGGCCACCATTGCATACGCTTGTTTCGTCACTTTCTCCAAATCATCCAATGCTCCGGATGATACCTCCCCAATGATAATTTCCTCGGCAGCACGACCTGCGAGGGACACGCTAAGACTTTCTTTTAACTCGCTTAATTTTTTTAATTGACGTTCTTCTGGCCGATACCATGCTGAACCCAATGATTTCCCTCTGGGGATAATGGACACTTTAACGAGAGAATCTATATGTGGCAACACCCAACTAACGACAGCATGGCCAGCCTCATGATACGCCACTACTTTTTTCTCAGCCGGTGAGATGATTTTACTTTTCTTTTCTAAACCAGCAATAACCCTATCCATAGCATCCATAAAATCCTGCTTCTCTACACAATCCTTGTTTAATCTGGCTGCAATCAAAGCCGCTTCATTGCAAATATTCGCAATATCGGCACCAGAAAATCCTGGCGTTTGTGAGGCTAGTAACTCAATATCCACTGCTTCCGATAGTACTATAGGTTTCAGATGTACTTTAAAAATCGCTTTTCGTTCGGTAAGATTGGGTAGTTCAAGATAGACAGTGCGATCAAAACGTCCAGGTCGTAACAAGGCAGGATCAAGTATGTCTGCCCGATTGGTGGCCGCAAGTACAATCACTCCGCTGTTTGTTCCAAAACCGTCCATTTCTGTAAGCAATTGGTTAAGTGTGCTCTCACGTTCATCATTAGCACCGGTATAAAATGCATTTCTTCCCCGGGATCTGCCTACCGCATCAATCTCATCAATAAAAACAATACACGGGGATTTTTCTTTGGCCTGTTTAAAAAGATCGCGTACACGCGATGCACCAACACCAACAAACATTTCAACAAACTCTGAACCTGATAATGAAAAGAAAGGAACCTGTGCTTCACCTGCAACTGCTTTCGCTAACAAAGTTTTACCTGTGCCTGGAGGACCCACGATCATTATGCCTTTCGGAATTTTCGCTCCTAATTTAGTATATCGTTTTGGTGCCTTAAGAAAATCTACAATCTCCTTAATTTCCTGCTTTGCTTCTTCCAGGCCAGCTACATCTTCAAAGGTAATGTTACTCTTATTTTCTTTTTCAAATAAACGAGCCGTTGATTTACCAAATGAAAAAAGTGATCCACCAGAAGGAACACCAGAACCAATACGACTAAAATACCGTATAGTAATCATCAATAAAAAAACAGGCAATAACCAGGGAAGAAAATCAATCAGCCAATTGTTTCTTTTAATATAATTAACACTCACTTTTTCGTTGGTAGTTAATGATTGTTGAGCTTCCGCCAGTTTTTTCTCAAAGGTGTCAACGGATCCAATATAGAATTGATAATGTGGCCCGGGATTAATTCCGTCAAAAAAACGAACACTCATTATCTCTTTAAATTCAGGTTTCTCAGCCAGTTCTTTTTTGATATATATTTCCGCTACCTCATTGTTAATAACATTAATTTTCTCAATCGCATTTTTCTGAATCAAATCTGTTTCAAATTCTTTCCACGTTATTTCTTTGGGTGATATTGAACTTCCTATAAAAAAAGAGACAATAAGTAAAACGACCAGTAGTAGATACAACCACTGAAATCCGAAATTTCTTTTGGGCGATTTCTGTATCTCGTTTTGTGTGGATTTTTTCACCGTATTCAATTACTTGAATTTTGTTCTTTATAATGAGTTAATGAATGATTACCATCAGGCGCGTTGATGATTTGAATCATCGCTGATTTTCAAAGATTCGAATTTGAGCAATGATCCGTTGAGAGAACTTATTAGAGGTTCCCTGCATAACGCCACCAATCATCTCTCAGAAAAATAGCGAACCCTATTGAATTGAAATTGAGAAATGGTTAATCAGAAAATTCCTGTGATTTCACTCATTGAAAACTTAAATGTGAGTCATCGCCTGATGGAGAACCCTTTTATATATTTCATAAAAATAAAGTCATGAAAAAAATACTGGTGCCTTTTGATTTTTCAGAGTCAGCAATACAGGCCTATAACTTTGCAATTAACTTAGCCGCAAAAACGAATGCAGAAGTTTTGGTTTTAAAGGTTCTTGATGTACCCTTTTTCCAAGAAACCACTTTTGGAACTACACCTCAGTATTTTGATCCCAGTATTCTTAAAGAACTTGAAGAGGATGCCAGAAATAATTTCGAAAATATTAAAAACAAATATCCAGGCAGTGAGAAAGTATCATTTACTGTTCTTCGAGGAGCCGTAACCTTTACGATCAATCAATTTGCGGAAGATCAAAAAATCGATTTGATTATAATGGGTACACGTGGTGCGAGCGGATGGAAAGAATACTGGATTGGTTCCAATACTGAAAAAGTTGTTCGCTTTTCTTATGTTCCTGTTTTTGCAATAAGAAAATCATTTGACTTAGCTACGATTAAAAATATTGTTTTTCCTACGTTGATTAACTTCGATCAAAATGATTTAATCACCAGAGTAAAAATGTTACAATCTTTGTTCTCTGCCACACTTCATTTGTTATTGGTAAATACCCCGGGTAATATGCAACGTACCAAAGACGAAATGGATCTAATGGAAGAATTCGCCAGGCATTATAAGCTGAGCAATTTCACGCTCAATATCCGAAATGATTTTAACGAGGAAGACGGTATTTTAAATTTTGTCCATGAAATAAAAGGAGACATGATTGCGATGGGAACGCATGGCCGTAGAGGGTTAGCTCACTTGTTTATGGGAAGTGTAACAGAAGATGTTATCAATCATGTGGACTGTCCTATCTGGACGTATTCTATCCGTAAACAGAATCACCACTAAGCGCAAATAATTTTATGGCTAAGCCTATAAAGAAACCATATGAAATTCCTTCAACACCGGATAAACCCGAAATAAAACCTCCGGATGAAGAGCCAACCAGAACCTGGCCCAAGAAAGAACCTGAGATTCCGCCAGAGAAAGAACCTGAAAGGGAAAAACCACCCTATGAAATCCCGCCACCTCCAGAAGAATAATTTAAAATGTATCCTTATGAAAAAGCATTTGCCCTTTGATGAACATGTAGCAGAATATGACTCATGGTTTGATACCTATCCCTATGTTTTTCAATCTGAAGTAGAAGCTCTTCGTGAAATGTTACCAGAAGGTGATCAGTTGTCTGGGATAGAAGTAGGACTTGGCACAGGTCGCTTTTCCAAAGCACTTGAGATAAAGGAAGGCGTTGAGCCATCTGTACCGATGCGTGAACTTGCGATAGGTCGTGGAATCGAAATTATGGACGGTCTTGCTGAGGAACTTCCTTATGCCGATCTGAGATTTGATTTTGTGCTAATGGCTTTTTGCATCAGCTATTTTGACGAACTTCAACAACCATTTAAAGAAGCCTTTCGTGTTCTTAAAAACGATGGTCGTTTGGTGGTAGGCTTTCTGGATAAAGACAGCCAAATCGGAAAAGAATATGAAGAACGCAAATCGGATAGTATCTTCTACAAGCATGCTAATTTCTATTCAGTAGAACGGGTTCAACAAGCATTGAAGGATGCTGGATTCCGACATTTTGAATTTACTCAAACATTATTTCATCCATTGGATGAAATACATGAATTGGAGCATTCCAAATCAGGCTATGGTGAAGGATCATTTGTGGTAGTTGCTGCCTATAAAAAACCGAAAGACAAATAATTGTTTTTCGGTTTTTAGCCATTCTAAAGGCTGTGATCGTTTTGTAGCTTTTGTTATCCCAGATAAGTTCGCAAGGCTTTGCTTCTTGAGTTGAGCCTGAGTCTGCGTGTTGCCTTTTCTTTGATCTGGCGTACGCGCTCACGGGTAAGGTTATATTTCTCACCAATTTCTTCCAACGTCATCGCGGTCTCACCATTAAGTCCAAAATAATAGGCAATTACATCCGATTCTCTTTGCGTAAGAGTAGCGAGTGCCCGCTGCACTTCTCTCCGCAACGAATCAATCATAAGTTCCGAATCAGGTGTTATATCATTAGCGTTGGTAAGCACATCCAACAGGTTATTTTCTTCTCCATTGACAAACGGAGCATCCATAGAAACATGGCGGCCTGAAATCTTCATGGTATCAGTTACTTCTTCCATGCTTATTTCCAATACTTCTGCTAATTCTTCCGCAGAGGGCTCACGTTGAAATTTTTGTTCCAAATCTGAAAAAGTCTTGGAGATTTTATTCAAGGAACCCACCCGATTTAGAGGAAGACGCACAATTCTGGATTGCTCAGCCAACGCTTGCATGATAGACTGGCGAATCCACCAAACGGCATAGGAAATGAATTTAAAACCACGGGTTTCATCAAACCTTTTTGCGGCTTTAATTAAGCCCAAATTTCCCTCGTTGATTAAATCACCCAAGGTAAGGCCGTTGTTTTGGTATTGTTTTGCCACTGACACGACAAATCGCAGGTTGGCTTTAGTTAATTTTTCCAGTGCTATCTGGTCTCCCTCGCGAATACGCTTGGCCAGCTCAACTTCTACATCCGAGGTAATTAAATCCACCTTTCCTATTTCCTGTAAATACTTATCCAGGGATTGGCTTTCTCGGTTCGTAATCTGTTTGCTGATCTTGAGTTGTCTCATTTTTTATTAAAAATTAAAGAATAATCGTTTGAAATTGGGTCTCCCCTGAATGTGAAAAATCATCGGTTGCTCTCCTCTGTCTAGTGTAAATGACATGAAATAATAGAGTTTCAAGATGATATTGAGTATAAATAGCCCGCAAGATAAGACTTTCTGACGGATAAATAACTTTTCATTTGACGTAACCTTCTTTGAAGCCTGAAAATATTTCACACACAAAATAATAGGATTCAACGAATTATAAATTCGAACAGTTCCAATCCTTTTCACAAATTGTAAAAAAACAATTCATCGTAAGAAGAATTGAACTTTGGCCTGCACCAAAGCATCCAATCGAGGTTGTCCTGCAATAAACTTTGAGATGCTGATTGCCGCTGATGCGTTATCACCAACCATCTTCCCAAAATCCAACCGCAAAAAAAGATAATAGTTCTTTTCAGAAAATGATTGAATGTAAACAGCATTCATTGAGGCCCACCCATTCCAATCGCTAACCAAAGCCACTGCAGGTATGGAAACGCTGAGATTTTTGATAATTCCGTCTTTGTCTGGATTACCCTGATCAGGGGCACCATCGCCTCCCAAATTATTACCGACCTTGGTTGAAAAATTATATTTTATTTCAGGATAAAAAGCAATATATGGATTGGGCCTGAACGTGAAAATCATTCCTGGTTTATAAAGCCATGTACCCGTACCTCTACCCAATGCAGATTCTCCTGTTGGAGCAGTTAATTCTACATACATGGACACGCGCTGCAACCCTGCTCTATCAGACTGCCGCCAAGGCACCAACATATAACGCATTTTAAGATCACCTACACCGGTAGTGTTTTCATATCCTCCATAGTTTGCTACAAAAATTGTATGCACAAAAGGCAATGACATCCCGAAGAGATGTTTTTGGTTTTGAAGGCCATATTCATATCCTGGTCGTATGGCATAATACCTCGCAGCGGCAACGAAAAAATAGGATTCAAAATCGGTTGAAATCCTGCTGTTCATGGAAGCAGGGTCGGAAGCTTCGAACGCACTAACTGGAGTGGGACGTAATTGGGCAATTAACTGCTTGCCGAAAACACTGAATATTAATATGAAGAGTAAATATTTCATTTAACACATAATGAATAATGTTCACAACGAACTATTAAATCGCTGAGCATTTAAAAATCCAATAGGCAATTCCGATTTTCCTTTCATAGCCAAATCTGCCATGATCTCTCCTACCACCGAAACAAATTTAAATCCATGACCGCTGAAGCCAGCAGCGATCACAACCTGATTATCATGGCCCGGCAAAAAGTCAATCACAAAATTTTCATCGGCAGTGTTGGTGTAGAGACAAGTCTTAATTACATGGGTGGATGAATAACCCCCAGGTAAAAATTTATCCATAGCAGAAATCAGATTGTCTTCCTCTTCTTTAGATGGGATACGATTGACTGAATCCGGATTGGAAACCTGACCAGGATAATGTTGTGCTACTTTTAATCCAATAGGGGCACCAAATTTCCCTACTGGTAAAATCGGGAAGCCATAATACATTCCATTTTGTGTATCATCATCAATTAACCAACAAGGAAATTGACCTAGCTCATATGATTTCGACCCTTTTGGATTAACCCATGCAATAACTTGTCGGGTTACTTTGAGTTGGTTAGAAAAACCGGGGATCATCTCGCCAGCCCATGGCCCGGAGCATATAATTAGTTTTTTACAGGTGTAGGTGTTTTTGTTGGTTTTGACTGTTATGGTCTCTCCGTGTTTTGCCCAGGAGGCAGCTTTCTCTTTAGTATGAATATGAGCCCCTGCACGTATCGCTTGTTCTACAAAAAGTAAAATAGCGCGTTCAGGTGTAACAAATCCAGCATCAGGCTCAAACAACACATCATATTCCGTTGGAATTTGAAATTGTGGAAAACGTGATTTCACTTGTTTTGCTGAAATCGATTCTACAGTTAGATTATACTTATTTGCAGACTCCCGCACACCTTTGATCAAAACATCATTCGGTCTACCAGCATATAAAAGTCCTGAAGGGAAATAAATCTGTGAACCGGTTTTGATTTCTATTTCTTTCCAATTCCCATATGCCTTCTCTAACAAAGGCACATAATCTGGATGTTCAAAATAGGCCTTGCGGATGATACGACTTTGCCCCGCATGAGAACCCTGATCATGAGGAATATCAAATTGCTCCAGACCTAAAATACTATAACCCCTGCTTGCCAAATAATAACAGGTAGCAGACCCCATCGAGCCAACGCCCAAAACAATAGCATCAAAATTAGTTTTCATATCCTTTAAGTTTGTGAGGGTAGCTTACAACCCATACAACGTAATGTTAAAAAAATATCCTGACTGATTTTTTAAATGTTGCCTCAGATTGTCGAATTTCATCGATACATTATCTAAACACAAATAAAGTATAATGGGAAATATTGAATTGTAAATAAGAAGACTTGAAACAAAAGACACATCTTAACGGACTGATTCTGGCCGGTGGCAATAGTAGTAGAATGGGGCATGATAAGAGTGAAATACAATATTACGGGAAACCGCAATATCAGGTATTACATAATCTTCTGATACACCATTGCGATAACGTATTCCTTTCAAAAAGAAAGGACCAAACTAAACCAACTTCTATTCCAATAATTGTTGATCAGTTTGAAATTAATAGTCCTTTAAATGGAATACTTTCAGCCTTTAATAATAATCCGTTAAACGCCTGGATTACCGTGCCTTGCGACATGCCTTTAATTGATAATGCTATACTATTATTTTTGATTGAAAATCGTAATACAGACCAAGTGGCAACTTGCTTTTGGGATAGCGACAAAAAATTTCCTGAGCCATTGTTTACCTTATGGGAACAAAAAGCGGGTCCACTTTTAATGGAATTCTATAATAGTGGAGGAGTAAGTCCGCGCAAATTTCTGCTACAGAATGATATTAACTTGATACTAGCCCCCGATCGCAATAAGCTTTTTAATATTAATACTCCGGAAGAACTAGCCCAATTGATCAGTACCCTAAGGAAAGGCTAATTGAATTATTTTTTTGAGAACTGTTCTTCAATTAAAGCGAGCATTGCCATCATAGTAGGAAACCCAATCGTTGGAAGTGTTAATAAAGCTACGTGTTCCATTTCTGCACGCGTAACCCCGGCAGAAATTGCTTTACGGATGTGCGATTTGAACACGCTATGAAATAAGTGGCTACCGGAAATGGCCAATTTCACCAACGCGTATTCACGTTCATTCAAAGGTCCCTGGCGATGCACCACCTCACCCATTTTTTCATATTGCGCCCCGACCTCCGGATATTTCTTTAAAAAATCAGTGTAAAACTTTGGTGCCTTCTGGGTAGTATTCTTTTTGTTAATTTTCATGGGCATTATTTGCTTTATTGTAAAGAGGTTTTACACCAAATATTTATTTGGTTTAATGTATAAATCAAAAATAAATAATTGAAAACTTGTTCAATTATAAAAGTATTATTTACTGCATCTCATAAATAAAACAAACACCCGAAAAAATGGAAGCAGTCAGAAGACG
>CAYGGY010000072.1:0-23208 GCA_964349405.1 uncultured Ohtaekwangia sp.
ATATTGCATTCTATAAATTCCCAATAAATTTTATGCCTATGAAAAATTATTATCTATTAATTAAACGCCCTTCATGGCTTTGGCCTTCGGCCAGACAAATATCGGGTGGATTTTTGACGATTATCCTATGCCTTTTGATGACGGGGGCATATGCACAAGAAAGGATCGTAACCGGTAAGGTTGCCGATTCGAAGGATAATTCCCCTTTGCCTGGCGTCAACATTCTGTTGAAAGGAACCAGTCGGGGAACCGTAACCGATGCCAACGGTGAATTTAAACTTAGTGCCACTGATGCTGATGTAATAGTTATTAGTCAGATTGGATACGAGACCAGAGAAATAAATATCGGATCACAAACCGTGATTAATGTGAGTTTGGTAGAGGCTGCTTCAGTATTAAATGAAGTGGTGGTTACTGCACTTGGTATTGCACAGGAAAAAAGATCCTTAGGCTATTCGATTCAGGAAGTAAGAGGAGATGATATCATGCAGACTCAAAGACCCAACTTTATGGTATCACTTCAAGGAAGAGTTGCTGGATTATCTATGATTTCTACCAGCGGATTACCGGGTTCATCAACATCCATTACTCTTAGAGGTGTCAGTTCCATATCGGGCAATAACCAACCTTTGATTGTAGTTGATGGGTTACCTGTAGAAAACCGAGTATTCGATCAACATAATTTAGTTTCTAATCAGGACAACAGAAATAACGATTACCTGAACCGTGCCGCAGATATCAACCCTAACGATATTGCCTCAGTAACAGTATTGAAAGGACCTGAAGCAGCCGCTCTCTATGGACAGGGTGGTGCTAGTGGTGCGATCCTTATTACTACAAAAAGAGGAGCTGCCGGAGGATTGAAAATAAATTATGATAATAACTTTGGGTTTCAGAAAGTATACCGTTTCCCAAAGGTGCAAACCGTTTATGGTCGTGGAGATTTTGGCTACGATAATCCTTTAGTAGAAGAGCTTACCTACTTTGGAAAGAAGTATCAGGATGGGGCTGAGATTTTTGATAATAAAAATAAATTTTTTCAGACGGGTTTTAATCAGAATCATAACTTAACTATGGAAGGTGGGTCTGATTTAATTTCAAACAGGCTCTCGATTAACCATTTTAAACAAGATGGGGTAGTGCCGAATAATTCGTATGAAAAATTTTCAGCAAGGCTTACTTCTTCAATGAAAATTGCCAACAAACTGGAAAGTACAACCACTATTAATTATGTGTTTACCAATAATATTAAGCCGAACCGGGGATCTACAGGTTTTCTATTGGGAGTGCTGGCTTGGCCTGCCAATGATGATATGTCCAACTACCTGAATCCAGATGGATCCAGAAGACGACTTATACCTGATTTGACAAGTCCAGCCACAGTTTATGGCGAACCAAACAATCCTTTTTTCTCAGTATATAAAAATAGAAATACAGACAAGACGAACAGAATTTTGGCAAATACTTCAATCAGTTATGATCCGTTTAAATGGCTCAACCTTACTGGGCGTTTTGGTGCTGATATTTATTCGACACAAGGAAATACTTTTTTACACCCGGAAGGGCAGGGGCAGGTTATTGTTAACACCAGCGTGTCACCGGCCAGTTTATTAAACTCAGGAACTATTGAAAATTATTTTGAAAACAGTAAACTGTACAATGGCCAATTTTTAGCCACGGTTAAACAAAATTTTAATAAACTAAAAACGACTCTATTGATTGGTTCTGCCTTTGATGATAAAAGCTACGAAACAAATTCTGTGTATGGTATTCGGCTCTTATTACCGGAGTTCAATAGTATGAATAATACTGATTTAAGTGGTCGTACATTCAAAACCACGTTGATTCAGCAACGATCAGTTAGCGCTTTTGGAAATCTAACATTGAATTATAATGATCTGGTTTATTTGACCATAACAGGAAGAAACGACTGGTCTTCTACGCTACCGCCTGGAAATAATTCTTATTTCTATCCTTCATTTGCGGTAAGTTTTCCTTTCACCCAACTTGAAGTATTTAAAGATTTAGGTGTTTTGTCTTATGGTAAATTAAGAGCATCGTATGCCGAAGTTGGTAAAGACGCTCCACCATACAAAGTAAAGTCAAGCCTCACCAGCAGATCAAGTACGGGTGCAGGATTTACCTATGATTTTTATGGTGGAAATCCTTCGTTACAGCCAGAACGCGCCAAAGGATATGAAGTGGGTACGGAACTTAAATTTTTCAATGGCAGAATTGGAATGGACCTCGCCTTGTATAAAAATGATAGGATAAGTCAAATTTCAACACAACGGTTAAGTTACGGAACCGGGTTTATTTTTGGATTGCTCAATGGAGGTCAAATATCAGTTAGAGGGTTGGAAGTCCAGTTGACTGGTTCACCTTTAGCCACTGCTGATTTTGAGTGGAATGTGATTATGAATTTCTCTAAGTCTAAGTCAAAGGTAATTGAACTTCCTGCTGAAGTAAGAGAATATTATAATTCTGACACATGGCTGTATGGAGGCGCACGTGGAAGTGCATTTCCTTCCAATCTTCAGGATTTTTATAGTCCTACAGGATTCCCAAACTATAATTGGAACTATCTGCAACGAGGTTTAGGATCGGCCACAGCCATTGGTGGAGTAACATATCAAAGAAATAACAACGGTGATATTCTGATCAATCCGCTTAATGGGCTTCCTTTGAAGACAGCTGATTACTTACCTATAGGAGATCGCAACCCGGATTTTGTAATCGGATTAACCAACTCATTTAAATACAAAAATTGGAATTTATCGTTCTTGTTGGATTTTAGAAAAGGTGGTGATGTGTTTAATGGCAATGAAATGTATTTATATCAGAATGGATTAAGTACACGTTCGTTGGATCGTGAAACGCCAGTTATTATTAAAGGGGTTTTGCGTGATGGCTTAGAAAATTCGACCACACCTACTCAAAACGCCATTCAATTAAATCCTTATACAATGGGAAGCATCTACGGTAATGCATTTGCTGAGTCTGACTTTATCGAACATGATATTAATTGGATGAGGCTACGGGATATAACGTTGGCTTATGTATTCCCTTCGAAAATGCTATCGAATCAAAAGGTAATTAAGAATGCCAGTGTGTTCACAACGCTTACTGACTTATTTATGCTTACTAATTATACAGGCGCTGATCCGATGGTCAATGGTACGAATCCTGCAACTTCTGGAGCAGGAGCATTTGGGTTTGACTTTGGTTCTCTGTCCTTGCCAAGGAGCTATACCTTCGGAGTTAAAATTGGTTTATAATTAAAAGCGAGTACAATGAAAAAGTTTAAGATTATATCAATTATTTGTTTTGCATTCGTGCTGTCTTCATGTGAAGATTGGCTTGATGTTAATAGTGATCCGAGCTTTCCACAAGAAGCTCCTGGTGAAGTATTGTTACCTCCTATTTTTCAGGAAATGGTACGAGGCGAAGTTTTCGATTCACGGTATTTTGGATGTTATATTCAGAACTGGGCGCATACTACAGCAAATCGTGCTGAAGACCTTCATAGCTATTTTGCCGGGTCTGATGCGCTCGGTGAAAAGTGGAGACAACATTATTGGGCAATTGGGAAAAATATCGACCTGATGATTGTCGATGGTGTTGCCAAGGAAAAATGGTGGTATGTAGGTGCTGCTTATGCTATTCGTGCCTGGAGTTGGCAAACTTCGACAGATGTATATAATGAAATGATCCTTCGTCAGGCGTGGGAACCAAATCGTTATATTTTTAGCTACGATCCACAAGAGGAAATTTATGCTGAGGTTGTTAGACTTTGTAATGAAGCCTTGAAATACCTCGATATGACAGACAATACTAACACCTTAGTCAAAGGCGATTTAGTTTATAAGGGAGATCGCGACAAGTGGAAGAAATTTGTGTATGCTACACTGGCTCGCAATGCGCATCATATTAGCAACAAAACTTCTTACAATGCCGATGCGGTGATTGGATTTGTTGATAAAGCTATGGCTTCAAATAGTGACAATTTCAACGTGCCACACGCAGGTACAAACAGTAACGATGGTAACTTTTTTGGTCCTACAAGATCTAATATGGGGGTTTATCGTCAGTCTGCTTTTGCTATACGCTTGGTGAATGGAACGGTTTATCCTGGAGTGGTAGATCCTCGTATGGCTCGTATGTTTCAACAATCTACAGACGGTACCTATCGGGGTTTAACGAACGGTACTGGAAATACATTTAGTGGAGGGCAAGCAATACCTCCATTTTATGGTAAATATATATATCAGGACAAGGCAGATATTCCTTTGTATACTTTTGCAGAGATGCAATTCATTAAAGCAGAAGCAGCATTCAAAAAGAATGATATGGCAACAGCACTTGCTTCTTATTATGCAGGTATAAAGGCCCATATGGATTATGTAGGTGCAACTTCCAATGAGAAAAATAACTACATGGCCAGTGCTGCTGTAGCCCAAACCACAGGAGAACTTACTTTGAGCCACATCATGATCCAAAAATATATTGCTATGTATGGACATGGTATTCTTGAAACATGGGTCGATATGAGAAGATATAGGTATGATCCTGCTATATATATGAGTTTCTCTTTACCGAATCCACTGGCTGCTGACAACGGTGGTAAACCAGCGTATCGTGCCAGGCCACGATATAATTCTGAATACGTTTGGAATATTAAAGCGCTGGAAGTTATAGGCGCAACTAACCTGGACTATCACACTTATGAACCATGGTTTATAAAACCTTAAATCGAATCATATGAAAATAAAACATAGATCATTCTTTATTGTGCTTTTAGCGCTACAATTCTCCTGTGGACAGGAACAAGATTATTTTCCATCAAAGACAGCCATTGATAACAGTTCTGTTGCTTACTTGAAATTTGTACATGCGGCATCAGATACTGTAGGTGTGAATTATTTTTTGGGTGACCTAAAAGTTACGGCCGGAACACCATCCACTTTAACTGGCACAACCAACACCAATATTGGTACAGTCCCATACCTCAATGCCTTCCCGATTACAGATTACACAACCGTTACACCAGGTGCATTGGCTTCGAAGGTGATTGTGCCGGAGTTCTATACGACCACGAAAACTTATGGAACTAAAACGCTTAATACAGGCAATGTTAGCTTGGTTGCTGGCTCTTCATATACAGTAGCTTTTGTTGGAGTAACACCTGCCTATGAAACTGTGCTGCTGTCAGATGATTTGTCAACGGCACCCATTGATGGCAAGGCGTATATCAAGTTTGCTAATTTTATCCACAACTCACCGGGTTTGTCATTACGGGCAACACCTCCGGTAAATAAAGATGGCACGGTCAATGCTCCGGTAATTTTGTTTTCTAATATTGCCTATAAATCTGCTTCTGGATTTACCGCACTTCCGTTAACAGGCACATATACCAGTGTTCAGATAATTGATGAATCGATTATCCCACCAAAGGTTATCGCGACACTTGCCTCCAACGTAAGCACATTTTCTGACAATAAAGTGTATACTATTTTTGCCCGTGGTCAAATAGGTGTTACTGGTGCTAAAGCTCCTGGTGGAAACCGAATAATAAATAGATAATTAAGGTTAATTGTTTTTTTATTAAGGCCGTTCAGTTAACTGACGGCCTTTTTTTTATTTTTGGTTAATAAGAACTCTTGGGAATATTCGATAATATGCTTTCTTATTGATCACAGGATAAACTGCCTCTGCCATACTTTCATGATTATAAATATCTAATGAAGTTACCGCATACTCATATTTTCTTCGTGCCTTCGCGGTATGGTCTGTAAAGTTTTGTATTGACAAATTATTAAATCCAGGAAGGATGGCTATGATATTGTCGGCATCAGAAAACGAAATATTATTTTTATCAAAACGATAAACTACATATCTGTGATGTGAATTAAGTTTAATAGGTTGTTCAGATTCGCGCCAGAGAAGTGTAATACCATCTTTGCTGCCAATGAATTGAAGAGGGTAACTACCAATTTCTCGTATTATTTTGTTTGACACTTCAGGTGGCAATGATTTTGTTCTGTATAATTTAATACGAAGTGAATCATTAATTCCCAATGGATTGGGAAGAAAGGACTTGGAACTGAAAAACACACTTCCTTTAATTTGACTTAACGACCGGTTTATTCGGATTTGCTGAGGCAATTGACTTGGCTCTCCCCAGCGTGGGTCCTTATTATTTCCAATCCGGTAGGTAGCTTGTCCAATATAAACTGGAATGTTATAAGCATTTTTATTCCACCATTCAGCTAGTGTTTTATAATCGGCCAATTCAAAGCCAATGCTCCAATATATTTGAGGAACAACATAGTCAATCCATTTCTCTTTTTGCCATTTGACCACATCAGCATAGAGATCATCATAGCAAGTTTGTCCTGCTTTCGTTGCAGACCCGGAAGAATCTTTATCCTGATTACGCCATACGCCAAACGGACTGATTCCGAATTGTACTTGCGGCTTTATTAAACGAATACTATCACTGATTTCTTTGATTAACAAATTCACATTATTTCTTCTCCAATCTTCAATGGTTGTATATGAACTTCCTTGTTCTGAAAATGTTAGGCTATCCGGAAAATCGAGACCTTTTATTTTGTATGGATAGAAATAGTCATCAAAATGAACCCCATCAATATCATATTGGTTAACAACTTCCATAACTACATTAACCACGTGTTTTCTGGCTTCTGAAAGCCCTGGATTGAAATACAGATTGTTTCCATATTGAACAAACCATGCAGGCTTTTTGAAGGCCAGGCTTGTACTATCAATTCCTTTTTTCTCGAAGTCAACAACTGCCCGGTATGGATTAAACCAGGCGTGAAATTCCAATCCTCTCTGATGAGCTTCGGCAATCATAAATTTTAAAGGATCGTAATAAGGATTTGGGGCTGTTCCTATTTTTCCAGTAAGATAAGAGGACCATGGCTCATAGCGGGATTCGTAGAAAGCATCTGCAGAAGGTCGCACTTGAACGAGTACGGCATTCATTCCATTGGAGTGATGCATGTCCAGTATTGCCTTGAACTCAGATTGCTGTTCTTGGCTTGTAAGACCTGGTTTGGAGGGCCAGTCTATGTTAGCGACAGTAGCTATCCAGACTCCTCTGAATTCTCTTTTCGGCAAAGGTTGACTCTTAGATGACTGGGATGTGATGGCAAGCCCAAATAGAACCAGTAAAAATATCTTCATAAATGTAAAGTGGTTAATAATATTTATTTGTATTCTATCTATGAGATTAAATGTTGGATTTTAATTTACATAATAATTGTATGTTCAATAGATCTCCAAACCATAGTAATTGTTTAACACGCACGTGAATAAATTAACGATTAATAATGTTTCAATACAATCAGGAAGAAGTTTGAGTTAGTTGTTAATGTCTAAGGCCGTAACAAAATTATATTTTACGCGACACAGAATTCAAAAAACTTTGATTTAACTTTCTTTACTAATTGACCCAAGCCTATGAAATACCTAATCATTTTTATTTCGATACCACTCTTTTTCACATCCTGTCAAAAAGAAAAATTCGATATTATCATTCGAGGTGGCACTGTCTATGATGGATCGGGCAATCCCGGTGTGGTAACCGATGTGGCAATCAATGCGGATACACTGGCCTATGTGGGTGATCTTTCCAGGGCGATAGGGACGAAAGAAATTAATGCACAGGGATTAGCGGTGGCGCCAGGATTCATCAATATGATGAGTCACGCTGAAGTTTCATTACTGATAGATGGAAACTCACAGAGTGATATTCATCAGGGTATTACGCTGGAAGTGTTGGGGGAAGGTTCGATGGGGCCGGTAAATGATAAAATGAAAAGTGATTGGAAGGATCAGATGAAGCGTAACCCCGACTGGACCTTTGATATTGACTGGACTACACTAGGAGAATATCTTGAATCATTACAGCGAAGAGGTGTGTCACCCAATGTGGCTTCGTTTGTTGGTGCAAATACGATTCGTATACATGAATTAGGTTATGAAAATCATGCGCCAAATCCAGCGGAGTTGGAGCGCATGAAAGCGCTTGTTAAGCAAGCTATGGAAGAAGGTGCGATGGGGGTTACAACTGCGTTGATCTATGCTCCAGATAATTATGCGACCACAGAAGAACTCATTGAACTGAGTAAAGTAGCGGCTCCATATGGTGGTATGTATATTTCTCACATGCGCAGCGAAGGAAACAACATACTGGCTGCAGTGGATGAAACGATACGTATTGCGCGGGAAGCTAATTTGCCGGCAGAAATTTATCATTTGAAATTGGGTGGCAAGGAAAATTGGGGAAAGTTAGATTCGGTGATCGCGAAAATTGACAAAGCGAATCAATCCGGTCTTCGCATCACTGCCGATATGTACACCTACACCGCAGGGGCAACCGGATTGGATGCGTCCATGCCGCCTTGGGTTCAGGAAGGTGGAATAAAAGAATGGATCAAGCGATTGAAAAATCCTTCGATCAGAAAAAAAGTGTTAGAAGAAATGAGAACGCCAACCGACAAGTGGGAAAATCTTTTATTGAATGCGGGTGATCCGGAGCGTGTATTGTTGCTTGGTTTCACCAACGATTCGTTAAAGCGATATACGGGAAAAACATTGGGCGAAGTAGCAAAAGTATATGGTAAGTCACCGGAAGAAACTGCGATGGATTTGGTGATCACGGATAGTACGCGCGTGGAGACGGCTTATTTTTTAATGAATGAAGAAAATATAAAAAGACAGATTGCCTTACCGTATGTATGTTTTGGTTCCGATGCCGGCTCCCCAGCAGCGGAGGGGATGTTTTTAAAATATAAAGATCACCCTCGTGCCTTTGGTAATTTTTCGCGATTGCTTGGAAAATATGTGCGCGAGGAAAAAGTAATTCCGTTAGAAGAAGCGATACGTAAACTAACTTCCTTGCCGGCAACCAATTTAAAAATACAGAAGAGAGGATCACTCGCGCCCGGCTATTATGCCGACCTTACTATATTCGATCCAACCAAAATTGAGGATCATGCTACGTTTGAAAATCCACATCAATACAGCACAGGCATGATACATGTGTTTGTAAATGGAACACTGGTGTTAGAGGATGGAGAGCATACTGGCGCTAAACCTGGCCGGGTGGTAAGAGGTCCGGGATGGAAGTAAACCATGCTTTATGGATTGCGTACCAAAGTATCAGAATCATTAACATTCTGAAAAAAGTATTCTTAACTTTTAATAAGTGTACTTACGAAAAGGTTTGAAATCTACTTGGAACAAGTCGTCAAGATCACTCTATGCAAAGTCCAGTTAATAAACTGCACTATAATGGAGCGCCATAAAACAATCATAACCAGAAAGGGATTGTCATGGAATATTGCCTCGCCATGTGAGCAATTCATGACATAAATCATGAATTGATGAAAAGTCAAAAAGTATATTTGCCGGATTTTTATTTTTGATGAACTATGATGAAATCGGAGCAGTATATAAAAGCATGGTTATGGTCTGGTATCGTGCTCGTGGCGATCATGGTGTTAATCGGTGGCATCACCCGGTTAACAGGTTCGGGGCTTTCTATCGTAGAATGGAAGCCCGTCAGCGGTGTCGTGCCACCCTTGAATCAAGAACAATGGCAGCAGGAGTTTGATCTATACAAGCAGTTTCCGCAATACCAGAAGGCAAACCTGGGCATGACACTGCCAGAGTTTAAACAAATATTTTTCTGGGAATATCTACATCGTCTGTTAGGGCGACTTATTGGCGTGGTGTTCATGGTGCCTTTCCTTGTTTTCTATTTCAAGGGGTGGTTTACTAAGAAATTAACCTACCCGCTATTGATGATTTTTTTGTTAGGTGGATTACAAGGATTCATGGGTTGGTATATGGTAAAAAGTGGATTGAATAATATTCCACAGGTAAGTCACTTCCGGTTGGCGGCTCATCAGGGAATTGCACTGCTCTTGATTGCTTCTATTTTTTGGATGGTATTATCCATTGATAAAGAAAAACATGCGGAGATAAAAAAGTCATTACCGCTGTTTGTCTTTTCCAACGGTGCTATTTTGTTGCTTGCTCTTCAGATTGTATTGGGTTCCTTAGTAGCTGGGTTGAAAGCAGGATTTTCCTATACTAATTTTCCGTGGATGGGTGATGTAATCTTTCCTCCCCCTTCGATCTTTTCTGCTACACCGATATTATATAATGGCGTGGTATTGCAATTCATTCATCGATGGTTTGCCTTTGGTGTGCTGTTTAGTTTTACTGGATTATGGTATGTGGCCAAGTCTGACCCAAAACTATCCACAAATATAAAGTGGTTAGTTATAGTTACACTCCTTCAAGTTTCACTTGGTATCACCACCTTACTCATGGCGGTGCCGGTAGCGTTAGGGGTGTTGCATCAGTTTATGGCTATCATTCTAATCATGGTGTTACTTAAAATAATACACCTACAATGGTATGTTTATCCACCGAGGGCAATGATTAATTAGAAATGAAAAAAGTATCCGAACGCATTGAAGTGCTGGCACCAGCCGGATCATTTGAATCCTTAACGGCAGCCATTCAGGCCAAAGCCGATGCTGTGTACTTTGGTGTAGAACAGTTGAATATGCGGGCGCGATCAGCGAATACATTTCTCATGGATGACCTCGACAACATTTTGCAACAATGTAATCGTGTCAATGTTCGTGCTTATTTAACACTTAATACGGTGCTGTATGATCATGATATCCAACTGATGCGAAGGATTATGGATGCTGCTAAAAAAAGTGGTGTGCATGCTGTCATCGTTGCAGATCATGCCGCGATGGCGTATGGAAAATCCATTGGGTTGCCGATGCATATATCAACACAGGCGAACATCAGCAACATAGAAACGGTAGAATTTTTTGCTGCCTTCGCGGACGTGATGGTATTGGCTCGTGAGCTAAACGTGAAGCAGGTAGCTGACATCACACGCGAAATAAAAAGAAGAAAGATTACAGGCCCATCCGGAAAGCCCATACGCATTGAAGTATTTGCCCACGGTGCGTTGTGTATGGCCGTATCTGGTAAATGTTACCTGAGTCTACACACTCATTTTGCTTCGGCAAACCGGGGCGCCTGCGTTCAAAATTGCAGGAGGCAGTATGTGGTGACTGATAAAGAAGAAGGTTTTGAATTTGAAATTGACAATGAATATATCATGAGTGCAAAAGATTTGTGCACAATTGATATACTCGACCAATTACTTCATGCCGGAGTTTCAGTTCTGAAAATCGAAGGGCGAGGACGTTCAGCTGATTACGTATATACCACCACCAGATGCTATAAAGAAGCAGTGCAAGCTATTGTTGACAATTCGTACACAATAGAAAAAATTGAACAGTGGAAAACAGAATTAGCTAAGGTATATAATCGTGGCTTTTGGGAAGGATATTACCTTGGTCGAAAATTAGGGGAGTGGACCGAACAATATGGATCGGTAGCTACTGAAAAAAAGATTTTATTAGGCAGTGGCAAGCGCTATTATACTAAACTTCAGGTGGGGGAATTTTTGCTTCAAAGCGGAAGCGTAAAAGCGGGCGATACCATTATGGTGATTGGTAAAAATGAAGGGGTGTATCAGGCCAAGTTGGAAGGCTTACGCGTAAATGGTCAAGAAGCACAAGAAGCACGAAAAGGTGATCTCATTACCTTTCCGTGGGAACATAAAATTTGGGAAGATGATAAGTTATATAAAGTGATTGAGGCCAACCATGGTTAAGATTATACATTACCGGAAGAAGTGTATTGGCTGTGGAATCTGTTTTGAACTTCAACCTACCCATTGGAGTATATCAAAAAAAGATGGCAAGGCTAATCTACTAAGGGCTACCATTAAAAAAGAAATTCATCAGGCGTCTATTGCAGCCTCTCTGCCTATCTCACAACTGGTAGCAAAAGCTTGCCCGGTAAATGCAATAAAGGTAGTTTAGTGTTATCGCATTATGTTTGGGTTTTAAAGACGAGTATCAACCTAATCAGCTATCTATTTTATAAAGTTGTTATACAAGCTATTGAGTGTCGTTCGCAATACATCGTTAATCCCATTTGTATAGGTACCATTGCATCCGTTGGTTATTACTACGATGCCGAATTTCTCTTTGGGGTGAAAAAACATGGCACTGTAAAGTCCATAAGCCGATCCAGTGTGACCTGTCATCATTTTACCAGGAATTAAATTGGGCAGGTTGCTGATGGCTAACCCGTAACCTTCTTCTTCGGCTATGGGTGTCTGCATTAATGACGCACTCTTTTTGGAAATAATTTTAACGCCTTTGAAAGTTCCTTTATTCATATGCATGATCATGTATTTAGCCAGATCGGTAGAGGAGATTTTCATTCCACCCGTGGGCGAAAATACGGGTGTGCTGTAACCCATCACATAGTTATTGATTTCTTCTCTGCGTGGAGCATAAGCAGCAGGAGAGGCGGTAAATATTTCCGATGCTGAATCATAGGCATACAGCATGGCAAAACGATTATTATCTAAGGAGTCCACACAGTAGCCTCCGTATAATTTTAATGGATCTAAAATGTGATGTTTAACATACTGATCGAAACGCTCTCCGGATTTCTTTTCGATCACCGTTCCTACCATGTTGTAATTGAGATTACAATATTGGTATCCTTTTCCGGGCTCGTAATCATTATAACATTTTACCCAATCTAGATTGGAGTTGGGATTGATTACATCTAAATTGAAATAGCCCTGACTGTCATTTATACTCGAAGTATGCGACATCACCATTTTAAGGGTGATTACCGTTTTCGGGTATTTTGGGTTTCTAATCTTAAAACCTACCAGATCACTAAAGTCATCCTCTAAGGATAATTTTTTAGCCTCTGCCAGCTGCATGATAGAGGTAGCCGAAAAAGACTTTGATATCGATGCTATCCTGAAAATATTATCATTGTTAAGCGGTGTGTTGCTTTCAATATCTTTCAACCCCAATGAATGTGTATAAATGATTTCCCCTTTTTTTACCACGGCCACGGAAAGTCCAACCACGTTTAGTTGCTTCATGATGCCCTGTAAGTCTTGATCTGGTTTCTCTGTCTGGCTGAAACTTTGCGAAAAAATGGAGATTGCTATAAGAAGAATAAAATAACGGGAGAAGTATAAGGTATTCATGGACGGGGATTAAAATGATAGCTATTGAATGTTCGAGTTATGAATTTTATTTTCTCTCTATATGAATTATTTAAAGAAGCGAGATTGAAAAAATAATCCTACCTACATTGATCGTGTTAGGATAATCTCTTCACCGACAATACAGTCTTTTTCCAGTTTACTACCGGTGACAGGTTTTCCATTCAGCAAAAATTTATCCCCCATGCCATGGTTGAGTCGTAGTGTTCCACCAGCCAGGCTCTTCACTTTTATTTCTTTCACTTTTCCTTCGTTCACGTTCGCGCTGATTTGAAAGGCCCCTTCCGTGCGAATATTTTCAAAAGACAGTTCCTTCCATTGATAGTGAAGATTAGGCAACACGTATATTCCATCTTCACGATTTTGAACCAGCAATTCAAATACCGCACTCAAGGCACCAAAGCCAGCATCAAGTTGCATGACTTCATTGTTCGATGTTCCTTCCGGTACCTTATCGTATATAGGATGATAGAAAATACTTGCGCCCGGTTTATTTGAATTGTGTAAAGTACCTCTGCCTTCGTTTACGAAATTTTCATTCCAGTAATGTAAAGTACTTACAGCAGCTTCGGTGTTTCCGGTGCGCGCGAAAAGTGTAGAGGCCCAAGGCACACACCATCCTGACCACATACCCATACCACGATTCACCCATTGATTAATACTCGCCTGTACAACAGCGTTGTGTTCCGCTGCAGCGGGATCATAGGTGACGAAGGGATAGATGCCACCCATGTGTGAATGATGTCGATGACTTTCAACCAAGTCCTGCCCTTGCCATAATGCGATACGTTTTTTTGACGATCCCTCGTCACTCCACGTTGTGTAAGGAGGAAGGCGATTCGATACGTCAGCCCAACGTGCATCGATAGGTTTGCCCAATTTTTTTGCAACGAGTGGTAACAACTTAGCTACCTTATGTAAGGCAGCTAATTGAAAGGATGCATCCCGTCCCCAGGCATTCATGGCATCTCCACGAAATTCAGGGCTCACAGAAACAGGCAAGCTGAAACGTTTTCCTCCTATTCCATTATCTACTTGTTCGAGCATGGCCCAGTAGCCTTCAAAGGCACCAACCAGTAAAGGATAGGCAGTTTCTTTTAATACCGTTTCGTCCATGGTATAGGCATAATGCTGCCAGGCAAGATAACCCATCCACGCAGTGCAGGCATGATCAATGGTGCCGGTCCAGAAGGTGCCCACCACATGACAGCGATCATCAACTGCATGCGGTAACATGAGTGCGCCTTCGCGCCCAAAGAACTTTTCACCATTTGTTTTTAATTGGGGCATCCATGCCTTCATCATACTCCAGACGGGATTGAGGTGTGCTGCCCGGTTACTGGCCAACGCAGGAGTATAAATCATTTCTATGTTGATGTTGAAATGATAATCATTACTCCATGGTGGCAACTGATATTCTTCCATGAACGGACCTTGCAAGGCACATGCAACGCCCTGTGGAGGTGTGCTGCATGCTTGCTTATACAATCCGTAGTCAACGATTTCCTGTAACAACGGATCGGGTAATTTTATTTTCGGAACATCGGCCCAATAGTTTTTCCACCATTGATTTTTTGATTCGATGGGAGCAGCAACAAGATTTGTTACAGATTTTTTTAACCCATCGACATCATTTCCTAACTGAGATTTCAGATAGATTCTGTTTTTGAAAATCTTATAAACCATTGACAACGGTAAATCATCCGGTAAAGTTTGTGTGAAACCGGTTACTACTTTGTCATTCCAATAGGAGGGTGGTGCAATGCCTGCTTGTTCCATTCTCGTAGAAACCTTCTCACTTTCCCACGCGGCCTTCAACGCTATCTTAACCTTGCCTGCCAGATCGGAAGGCATATCAATCCACGTAAGTTCTGTCATGGGGTCTTGCCCGATGGTAATGGTTCTTTCTCTTCCGATATTATCGCGAAGAATAATCACGATGTCGGCATATGCTAAAATTAATTTTCCTGTTGCCAGTTTGAATTCTTCAGGGAAGATAATTTTCAAAACACCGCCACCCATTTGTTGGGGTCTTTGTGGCTGGCCTTCTTGTTTTTTAGGAACTTCAAATGCTTTCCGCAAACCTGCTTCATCGCTGGCTTCCAGTAATTTTTTTACTTCCTTATAGGTTGTGCGTGCAGAAAACTCATTGCCACCGCGATGATCCCAGAATCCGGCCCGACCAATTGTAATGTTTAGTTGATTTTCTTTCCCCCAGATCATTAATCCTTGCGTTCCGTTACCTAACAAAATGCCGGTGTGAGTTCTGTTTAAGGGGAAATTCCAGGTGATTACTTTATTGTCCCACGTTTGTGCGGTGGTTGTAATCGCTAAACAACTAAAGACAAGAATTAAATACGAGCGAAAAATGGTTTTCATACGATGTGCAATTTAATGCGCCCCCTTCACATAGGCCCAGCCTTTTTCTTGCTTAAGGGTAAGTTCGATCATGGCTGATGGTACGACAACGGCCGTGTTAAGTAAGTCTTCTTTTTTAAGATTTTTTCTTTTCATGGTATTGTTGCAGGCTGCGAATACCACACCTTTCCCACTCCACTCTGCCACCTGACTGGCCGCTTTTGATTTAGTTGTTTGCAATAAATCAAGACCGGGGCCGTGACAAACAACTTCTATCTGTGCATTGGGCCAGGCGGTACGAATATTCTTCACCTGCCCCACTACTGAAGCTTGGGAGACAGAGTCGCTGCTGGTGAATTGCATTACGATTTTATGCTTTTTCATATCGAGCATACCGTCATTTTGTGCGAGTAGATTACCTGTACAGGTGAGAAAAAAGAGTAGGGATAATAGTTTCATAGATTTGAATTTTTAATGAGGAATCAAGATACTAAAACTTATGAATTTTTGATTTTCCGTTTATCCTTTTAAATAAGGATCTGGCACTAGTATGATGACTTACTGCCATCTGAAGAAATAAAATCAAAAGCACGGACTTCCATCCAGCTTTCTGTTTTACCCGCCAGCGAAAACCCAACATGACCACCCCGTTCTGGAGTTTCTAAGTGAACATACGTGTGATTTTTTGTGATATCAAATGGATAACAAGCTTCCGGCAGGAAAGGATCATTAAGTGCATTCACGATCAAGGTGGGAATTTGAATAGAGGATATATATTGACCTGATGATGCTTTCGTATAGAAATCATCGGAATCCCTAAAGCCGTGTAATGGAGCAGTATAGCGATCATCAAACTGCCGAAAGGTTTTGATTTCCTTAATTCCTTCTATTGATATTAATTCAGGAAACTTTATTGATTTTGCTATTATTTTTTTCTCCAACTTTTTCAGGAAGCGATTGAGATAGAATTTTTTGCCAGGCTTATCCAGTTCGCGAGCACTGGAACCTAAATCACAAGGCACCGAAAAAACGACTGCCGATTTTATTTCAGCAGCCAGCGTATCTTTCCGTTCACCCAAATATTTCAATGACATGCTACCGCCCATACTAAAGCCCACCAGCACGATCTGAGAATATTTTTTTTGTACGGCATAATCAATAACGGCAGCGATATCCTCGGTTGCTCCATGGTGATAAAATCGTGGCAGGCGATTCATCTCACCACTGCAACCCCGGCAATTCCAGGCCAGTGCATCCCAGCCTCGCTGATAAAAATAGTGAGCCACTCCTTTTGAATAATGGCGATCACTACTACCTTCCAATCCATGGGTGATAATAACGAGTTTGTCACTTTTACCCGACATCCAATCGAGATCAAGAAAGTCGCCATCGATTAACTCCAATCGTTCGCGCACAAAGTCACCTTCTATTTTTCTGAACATGCTTGGAACAATTGTTTCAAGATGACTATTGAATAGATAATTAGGAGGTTTTGTATACGAGGAATTTTCAATGATCATGAAATGAATTTATGCTTTATATCGAGCACTCAATAAGGTCATCGCCACAAATAAAATAGCAACAACACCGAGTGCCAGACGCAACGATTGCCAATCAGCGATGAAACCTATGATCGGGGGTCCAAACAGAAATCCGGAATATCCTACGGTAGTTACCATTGCCAGGCCAACACCCGGTGAAAGATCTTTGGTGTTGCCTGCAATACTATAGGCAATGGGTACAATTGACGAAAGGCCTAACCCGGTGATGAACAATCCGGTAATGACGACATAAGGATGAATAAAGAATAATGTGATCGTTAGACCGAGTGTAGAAATTAAACCTAAATAAATCATCAGTTTTCGATCACCCAATTTAGCGCGAACAGAGTCGCCAAAAAATCTTCCTATTGTCATTGCTAATGCGAAGGATGATAGACCTATTGGTGCTAAGGCCTTGCTTGCTCCTGCAATTTTTTCCATATAGTTGGTACTCCAGTCGGCCATCGCCCCTTCACCCAGCATACAACAAAAGGCAATTATCCCAATGCTGATCATGGCAACATTTGGCAAACGAAAAGCGGGTCCTTCTGCAATTTTTTCTGTTGGCTTATCATGAATAAGATGATAGCGTGCCCACGCGGAACCAAGCAAACCCAGAATCGCAATAATGCTCAGATGAAAAAAGAGCGTGGTCTGCATTTTGACGAAAAGCGCTCCACAACCAGCACCGGCCACCATACCAATGCTAAACAGAGCATGGAAGGAGGTCATAATGGGTTTGCTATGTTGTTGCTCTACCATTACGGCTTGTGCATTCATGCTTACGTCAAGCATACCGGCTGTTAACCCCATGATAAAAAAAATGAATGCTAATCCAACGATGCCTGGCATGACAGGGATCAATGGCACAAAAAGACAATAAAAAAAGACGGCTGCGATTGTAATTCTTCTACTTCCATTACGGATAATCAGCCATCCCGTAAAAGGCATAGCAACTAAAGCGCCTACCGAAGAGGAGAGGAGTACAATTCCCAAGATACCGTTGTCGATCGAAAATATTTCCTGTAGACGTGGAAAGCGTGCAGCTAAATTTGCGTGAACAAATCCATTAATAAAGAATACAAGCTTTACAGCGATGCGTGCAGGAGTCAACTTGGTGTTAATTCAATTTTTAAATGTAAGGCATTCATACATAGGTTCTAAAATTGACGTATGAAATTTTTCCTACACCGATTGAAATGCGATCATCACTGGGTTTTTGATTTAACTTCGAAGGTGTATGTTTTAAAAACAGGTTGCCCCTGTTTTGAAATTCCCTGAATGATGGCCTGAAAGGTTCCGGTTTGATCAGAGGAGTAAAATTCAATGGGTTGTGGATAAGAATTAATCGTGAGATCAGGAGCCCAATATAATAAGTTTCTTAAATCCGGTAAGCGATTTTGTTGTGCAGCCGGTGTTTCATACTGAGGTGAAAAGAATTCCTTTTTTGATTGTAACCCTTCGTAGTTGATAACTACTGCTTTCGGATCAAGTTGGTAACCACCTAAATCAGCTAAATAGGTTCGGTAACTAATAACTCCGTCAAACGTAAATTTGCCATAGTAATATTGATTGGTAATAACATCAATGGATTTTATTTTTAAGGGATCCATGGCCATAATATTATCCGTATCAAACACGGCTACCCCATCCACAAGGAGTAAGCTTCCATTTTCAAAAATTGAATTTCTTCTGGCATCAAGAACTTTGAAAACAAAATGATCACCTGTTTTTCTAACACGCACACCCTTCACATATTCGCGCATCACTTCTTCCATAACAGGAAAACGAGTGTAGTCATCCAGGAGATATCGTTCTGAAGGATTCCCGTAAAAGGCAGTGCTATCCAAAGATTGAGATTGACTCTTTACTCTGCCACGGTAAAAAACATCTTCCGCTTGCATGGAAATACTTCGTTGGTTTAAAGTCTCCTTTAATTTAGAAGCTAGTTTTAGAAATGGAATTTTTATTGTGGAGAACTCATTTGAGAAAGGTGAATCAATTTCTATCTGAGTATTGGTTTGACCAGTTCCGGTTTGTGCAATTAATTTTTTGTTGCCGACCAAATTCGTGGTTTCAAATAAAACATGGCCATCAGCATTACTAAATGTCATGTAGGGTTGTATTTTCTTTTCGGGTGTAGATAAGTAGGCGGGTATACCCTGTACGGGTTTGGTGGTAGTCAAATCGAATACTTTTCCACTAATAATATGTCCTCTGTATTCAGGGGGATATTGCGGAGCCTTATTTTTGGACCGAAGAACTTCATCCCATTTAAATTTACTCCATCCATGGGTAAGCATAAGATCATCCATGGCTTTATCCACCGTTGCATCTTGAGAAAAATAATATTCAGGTGATTCTATATTGCCTTTCAACTCGCTGTTAAGCCAAAGGTAACTTTGTATATCAGTGGGTTTGATTTGTTGCAAGGAGTCTCTTTTAATAACAGACAATGATGCATTTACATATTGGGACACATCACTATTGGTATTTACGTTCAAGGTAATTTTATTTCTGGGTTCATAAACGGGTTTGTCTGAAATTACTGATAAAGGAAGTGATACAGCAGGTCGGTTGAAGTAAAGTCGTTCGCACACCGGCTGCAAACTATGATTAAACAACGTAAGATGAACGACTCCATCGCCCAATTCATTTTTATTAAGCAACAATATTATTTTACCATTGGTTAAATTTTGTGCTACGGCTGTTTTAACAAGTTGCCTTGTGTGTCCAATCAAATAAACAAGTTGTGACGTGCCATTCGCATCTTTTCCTCTAATGGAGACTTTTAGTTGATTGTGTGTAGTGTCAGTCACCATCATGGAATAACCATCAGATTGAATAGTAGGAAGGTCAGCAAAAGTTATTCGACCATTTTTTTCCTTGATGACTATATGGTATTCCTCTTCAGTGTTGGGGGTGAGTGTGAAATGTCCTATTCCGAATTTAAGCGGAGAGAAAGTTAAAAGGGTATCTCCTTTTTTAGATAGAACGGCTCCGTTAAAAATGATTCCCTTTCCTGAAGAATCGACTACACGGAAGGCAACGTTGCCTTTGACGCCATCGATTAGAGTGCCTCCTTCAGGAAAAAACTGCGCATCTAGTTTTGTGTCAGGTGTTTTATTTTTTTCTTCAAGGCGCTGAAAAGTATTTACGATGGTAATATTCTGATGAAAATAAAATTCAGGACTATAATTTTTCATCCAGTTTGTATAAGCCCTGATGGTATAATTATCTGAGTCTAACGTTGCTGGTATTGGAACGGAACCATTTCCGTAGCCATTTTCGATTTTTACTTTTGTTTGAATTACCCGTTGTTGATTACGATCAAGCACTTCGACATAAACCACCTTACTTACACCCAGTGGCTGATGGAAATACCCATCTACCAGATATATTTTAAACCACATAGTTTCTCCCCCTACATAGAAGGTACGGTCAAGGTGGATAAATATTTTTTCCTGCAAGTTGTTTTGTTGGTGGCTTTGTGTTTTTTCAACAAGTCCATTTAATGTTTCGCGTTGCGCATAACTGCTGATGGTAACAATGCATAAGGAAAATAGAATGAAAATGAATGATCGGTTCATCATGGCCAGAAGTCAGGTTTTACATTCTTTCCTCCGGCTTCCCGGCAATCGGCACATTGGGTTACCGAATAGTAATATCCAATAATCCCTGGCCCGTTTGGATTGGGAATTCCACCAACCAATAAATATGGACCACTGAATTTAAAAACATCAGCCATATCCAATTCGTATAACTCACAGCCTTCGTAGGGAGTGTTATAGGTGTTAGGTCGTGGAAGTTCAAGTGAATTAATGAATATTCTTTTTTCTGAGCTTGCCCCAATAGAGAAGTAGCCGAGCACTGGTTCTTCAGGATTTGATAGGCACTGAAAGTTGCCTTTAACTTGTGATGGCATAGGGCTGAATATGGTACCTAGATCTTCAGTAGTTTTCTTCAGTTGTTTCCAGTAAGAAAATGCGTCTTCTGTGATAGAAAATTGTTTTACAAGAATGCTATATGTGTATCTTAATCTTATATCACGTTGATCAATGATTGTGAGGGGAAATTTGCTTATTACGTTTTCACTAAGATGGGAAGAAGAACTAATAAGTATATTAGTGGATGATTTTGAACGCCAGCAATTAAAGATATCATCTTGGCGGAGTTCTGCACGATGACTCGTATAATTATAAATATAGATAGACTGATAAGCCGATGTATAAAGCCAGGTCTCTTCGAAATTCCATCGATAATAACCTTTAGTTGATTCTATGCTATGGGTATTAGCGTAAATCTCAACATCCAAATCAGGTGTAATATCCCATGATACGCTATCAATTAATGGGCTGTTTTTTATTTCAACAAATTCAGATAGATATTCTTTGGCGTCATTGGTTCTTACTTTGAGCCTGTGTTTTAACGAGGAAAGAGTTTGAGGTGCTAGGGAATAGTTGCCATTGCCTTCGGGCGTCAACGGGTATTTTATTCCATTTTCATTTTCAAGCGTCACAATTGCTCCATTTACCTTTTCCGTTTCGCCATTTTCAAAAAGATTCTGGGAACGAGTTAGTTTAATTATACTCTTACTGTTAGAATCAATGTGTCCATCTATAACCAAAATAGCACCTGATGGTTTTATTTCAGAAGGCATGTATGGCTCAATACAACCAACCATCAGAATCAACAACCATGCAACTTTTTTCATTCGGCTAAAATTTAAAGTTGTATGTGATTGTAGGAATCGGACGACCAAAGATGGAAAGTTTATAGCCCTTTACTACTCCGTTTTCTGAAGTGAAGTAAACAGAGTAAGCATTTTTTCGTCCTGTAAGATTATAGACGGAAAGACTCCAGGAGCTATGAGCAAGCTTTCTTATTTTGTGATTTCCTTCTATGTTAATTCCAAAGTCAATTCGGAAATAATCTGGTATACGATACTGATTTCTGTCTGAATAAAACAATCGTGAGGTACCGTCTATATCATATTTTGCAAGTGGCAACGTAATCGGCCGACCTGTGCTATAGGTAGTATTAGCCGACATGCTAAACCTTCGATTGAATTTGTAATTACCAATAAAATTGAATGCGTGTGGTTTGTCATAATTACTTGGATAGAAGCTGCCCTGATTGATGACTTCTGATGGAAGATTGCCGTTTGAACGGATCAACGATCGGGAATACGTGTAACTCATCCAGCCATTTAATTTTCCATTGGGTTTCTTGATCAGAAACTCTGCTCCATACGCTTTTCCGGCAGCATTGATCACATCAGTTTCAATATGATGATTTAAAATTAATTCAGCGCCACCTTTATAATCGAGAAAGTTTTGCATTTTTTTATAGTACACTTCTACCGATAACTCAAGTGCTTTTACGTTTTTGTAATAGCCAATGGAGAGTTGATCACCCAATAGAGGTTTTATATAAGGATCGCTGAGTTTCCAGATATCGGTAGGGGCGATGGCTGTCGTGTTGGATAGCATCTGTAAATATTGTCTCATTCGGTTAAAACTAACTTTTAAAGACGAATTTTGTGACAGGGTATACCGAGCTGAAAGGCGTATTTCAGGACCACCGGAAGTAGCGATATTTTTTCCGGATTTATATCTCAAAGTATCCGTGATTGTGGTAACATCTTTTGAAGCACCCTGTTCGTAAATATAAACATCACGGGGTCCATTATTTCTAAAAAATGAATAGCGCATTCCGCCATATAAGGACAGGCGTGAATTTAATTCAAATTGATCACCCACATAGAGGGCGTTTTCTGTTGCTTGCTCTTTTTGAAGAATATCAGGTACAATCAATGACTCAATTCCAGTAGGTTTGAGGCTACCTGGTGATAAACTGTACAAGATAGTGCTGCCGCCAAAGTTTAATGTATGCTTTGTGTTCAGAAAGTAATTGAAGTCAGCTTTTATATTAGATTGATGTAAAGCATACGATAAGTCGAATGCATTAATTGGATTTTTGTTGCTTGATATAGCATAGTCATAGCCGCTATAATTACCGCCAAATTCACCAAAGAATTTATTGTTGAAAATATGTCGCCATTTAATTGCAGCCATTTTATTGCTGTAGCTGTAAGCGGTATCATTTTGTAATTTGAAACGATCGTTACTCAGA
>CAYGGY010000073.1:0-23123 GCA_964349405.1 uncultured Ohtaekwangia sp.
AGTTAAAAGTTTTATCCCCTCACTTTTTTAATTAACGAGATTAGCATAGCTTTTACTTCATTATTTAAGGATTCTATTTTTTTGATATTCGGCCTTGTCAAAGTAATTAAGTTCTGATGAAAGAAGGATGAGGTATTCTACTTCCTGAGCTGACCCAAAGGCAATTTGTAGAAAATTGGCAAAATCCTTCTTCGTAAATTTCCCACACCCTTCGGCTACATTAGTAGGTATAGAAACTGCGGCTCGTCTTATTTGGCTAGTTATACCAAATAATTCTTCTTTCGGAAATCCTTTTGTTGAACTATAAATTAATAGAGCGTTTTCATGAGCTTTTTGCCAAACGATGAGATCCTTGAAGTTTTGCATAAGTTCTTAGTTTTTGATTTATACTCCAGTCAAACTTTTTACTTTCAACTTAGTACTATTAACTCTTACTAAAAAACTATTCCTTTCAATTTCAAGCCTTCCGACTCATTGAATCCGAACGTTAAATTCATATTCTGAATAGCTTGTCCACTCGCTCCTTTCAATAGGTTATCAGTCACGGAATGAATGGCAAGTTTACTTCCTACTTTCTCCAAGTGAATCAAACATTTATTGGTGTTTACTACCTGTTTCAAGTCGATCATCTCATCGATTACGTGTGTGAATGGATGTGAAGCATAATATTCTTTATAGAGTTTGTTCACCTCTTCAAGACTTAAAGCACATTCCAGAACGGACGTCACGTAAATACCTCTTGTGAAATCACCTCGCCACGGCACAAAGTTGACGGCATCTGAAAAGTTAGATTGTAAACTCGTTAAGGTTTGGTTGATCTCGCCTAGATGCTGGTGCGTTAATGTCTTATAGGCGGAGATATTATTTGCTCTCCACGTAAAATGCGTGGTGTCTTGTAATTTTTGCCCGGCACCCGTTGATCCTGTGATGCCTGTAGCATATACTTCTTTCAGTAAACCGGCCTTTGCTAAGGGCAACAATCCCAATTGAATCGTTGTAGCAAAGCAACCTGGATTAGCAATGTTTTTTGCTTCCTTAATTTTTTCACGTTGAAATTCAGGAAGGCCATAAACAAACTCGCGTCCGGCTGCCCTATCGCCTAATCTGAAATCATTGCCAAGATCTATGATCCGCGTTGTTGGCGGGAAACTATTTTCGGTAAGAAGTTTTTTACTCTCTCCATGACTAAGACATAGAAAGAGAACATCTACCGACTGATTAAAATCTGATGAATAAATCAAATCGGTTTCCCCCAGTAGGTCTGCATGAGTACTCGTTACTGGTTTACCAGCCTGACTTCTGCTCTGTACAAACGTAACGTCTACATGTGAATGCAATAGAAGTAGTCGAAGTGTTTCCCCTCCGGTATATCCGGCCCCACCAATGATGCCTGCTTTTATTTTGTTAACCATATTTTATTAGATGAAAACTTAACGTGTAAAGCAATAAGCTCTAGTTCACACTTTACGTTTTTTACTTCTCCGCTTCTTCTTTCACCTGATGATAAATCGCTACCTGGTTTCCGAAAATCTTCGTAAATCCTTTCACGTCATCTGCCGTCCAGCCTAAATTCATCTCACCATATTTACCAAACTTTGCTGACATCAAATCGTATTTACTTTCAATTCCATTAATCACGAAGCGGTAAGGGTAAAGAGTAATTGAAATTTGACCTGTCACATTTTGCTGTGAGCTGGTGAGGAATGCTTCCATATCGCGCATGATCGGATCAAGGTATTGACCTTCGTGCAGCCAGTTGCCATAGAATTGTGCCAACTGATCTTTCCAACTCATTTGCCATTTGGTAAGTACGTGCTTCTCTAACGCATGGTGTGCTTTGATGATCAGCAAGGGTGCAGCGGCCTCAAATCCTACGCGACCTTTAATACCGATGATCGTATCACCCACATGAATGTCGCGACCAATCCCGTAAGGTCCGGCAAGCGTTTGCAAATGATGGATCGCATCCACCGGGTGTGAAAATGATTTTCCATTCACCGACACCAACTCACCTTTTTCAAAACCCAGTTTCACTTCTTCACTTCCTTGTTTCGATACTTGCGTTGGCCATGCTTCTTCCGGCAATTGTCCTAAGGAGTTGAGTGTTTCTTTTCCTCCTACTGAAGTTCCCCAGATTCCTTTATTAATAGAGTATTTCGCTTTCTCAAAATTATAAATAACTCCATTAGCCTTGAGGTATTCAATCTCCTGTTCGCGGCTTAATCTTTTATCACGGATAGGGGTGATGATCTCGGTGCCGGGGGCAAGAATTTGGAAGATCATATCGAAACGTACCTGATCGTTACCAGCTCCTGTGCTTCCGTGCGCGACCGCATCGGCCTTCAACTCTTTTGCATAGATGGCCGAGGCTAACGCTTGCGACATACGCTCGGCACTTACGCTGAGCGGATAAGTGGCATTCTTCAACACGTTTCCAAATACCAAATACTTAATTACTTTTTCGTAATAGTTTTTTGTTTCGTCTACCGTTTTGTGAGAAGCAACACCAAGACTCAATGCACGCTTTTCAATTTCTTTCACTTCGTCAGCATTGAATCCGCCTGTGTTCACCGTAAGGGTGTGTACCTCGTAACCGAGATCTTTGGATAAATAAATGGCACAGTAGGAGGTATCCAATCCTCCGCTAAATGCTAATACAACTTTCTTCATCGACAATTATTGATTACCAGAAAAATAAAAAACTAAACATGGAAGGTTTCTTACCTTCATTACTATCCTTTTTTTTCCATCCCTTCAGCAGGACGAATTGTTTGAAACGTACCCAACGTTCAAACAACTTAAAGTTTCCTTGAAACTCACGCTTGCGATGATGTTCTAAATCACCATCGGAGGTAACTACCGTTTTGGTAAGCTCTAGTTTTTTCTTTGCATCTTCTGCCGGGTCGAATAGCATGGCAGTGCACATGCAGTTCTTCCGCTCCTTGCTTACAAGAATATCAAAGTTCACGCAGCTGCGGCACCCTTTCCAAAACTCTTCGTCTGTGGTTAACTCCGAATAGGTAACCGGTTCATAACCCAGGTCAGAGTTGATTTTCATCACCGCCAGACCAGTAGTTAATCCAAAGATTTTAGCGTTGGGGAATTTTTTGCGCGACAGTTCAAACACTTTGCGTTTGATTTGAGTGGCGACTCCCGACTTGCGAAAAGGAGGTGACACAATGAGCCCTGAGTTGGCAACATACTTTTCATGCTCCCATGCTTCTATATAACAAAAGCCCACCCATGTCCCTTCGGCCGTAAGAGCAATCACCGCTTTCCCTTCTTCAATTTTCATCATGATATATTCGGTGGTGCGCTTGGCTATGCCAGTACCTCTTGCTTTTGCTGATTCGGCCATCTCGTTGATGATGGTTTCAGCGTAATGAATGTCTGCAACCGTAGCTGCCCTGACAATTATATTTTGTTCCAATGTAAATTCTGATTTAAAATGAATGATGTTTAAGAAATGCGTAAGCACTTCAGGCGTGATCTGCCTTGCAGGTCCGCCATACGTTTGTTAGTAAGTGAAAGGTATCAGATTCTGATTTGCCTTCGAAAGCTCTTGAACCCCGATCGGGGGGAGAGTTCGTTACAAATGAGCATCGTTGCCGGAAGGGCAAAGCTGATAGTGGCGTCAGCGGGCTCAAAAGGGGCAAAGGTTGTTTTCAATTTCGGTTGTTGCGTTTAAATCGTCAGATAAAATGCATCAAAAAATTTTTTACAAAAATAATGTATAAAAAAACGATTATTTCAATTGTTAGTTCATTTTTATAAAAACTTTTTTAAACTGCGTCAACTTGGAAAACTTTCTTGACCAATACGGATATATTGCGCTGCTGATCGGCACCTTCATGGAAGGGGAAACGGCCATCCTCATGGCCTCATCACTGATTTATAAAGGGCTTTTTAATTTCCCCTTCACGGTGTTGGCTGCCTTCTCGGGCTCCTTCATCAGTGATTGGATTTATTATTTCGTAGGAAGACTAAACGGAAAATATTTTCTAGCCAGGCGACCCAAGCTGAGCGAGAAGGTGAAGCCCGTGACGGATTTCTTTCATCGTCACAAATTTCAAATTCTTTTCAGCTATCGCTTTCTTTATGGCTTCCGGATTATCATCCCTCTAGTCATTGGCATGAGTGGCCTTCGACCCCTGCAATTTCTGTTCTACAGTGCTGTGACTGGCTTATTGTGGGCCGCTTCCGTGAGTACTACCGGTTACTGGATCGGCAGATTGCTTGAATTACGGATTCAATCTTTTGAAGAGAACATACTCTTCATCATTCTTGGCTTCGGCACACTAGGCCTTCTTATCGGCTACACGATCAAACATATAGCTATGCGAAAAATGCACATGGAGTAATCATTCGTACCTCAACGTGTTGCTTGGGTTGATCATGTTGGCTTCCAAGGTTTTTTAAAGAAAGCATAACAGCACCATCGCGATCAACTTAATGATCGTCAAATTTATGATGAGATGATCAACGAAGGTGTCTGGCCATTGATTTATACAAGATCACGAAGTGCAACATTCGGATAATTCAGGATCATGGTTTTATTAAACGACAATTTTCAAGAAAGAATACCGCTTAAGACCTTTTACTTTTCATTTGGTCGCGTTCATCCCATTTTCACCTTGCTCAAATGGAAAACCTTCCTAATTTACCATCTTAAATTTTCTGACTATGAATATACAGGGAGATGCCGCCAAAGAAATGACCTACGATGCGATCGTGATTGGTTCTGGAATGAGTGGTGGCTGGGCGGCCAAAGAATTATGCGACAAAGGACTTAAAACCCTTGTGCTGGAGCGTGGCCGAGAAGTGAAACACCTGGAAGACTATCCTACGGCAACAAAAAATCCATGGGATTTCCCGTACCGGGGCCAGTTGCCTCTTGAGGTGAATGAAGCAAACCCAATTGTGGACCGGTGCTATGCTTTTGGTGATGCTACCAAACAATTTTTTGTGAAAGATGCAGAGCATCCTTATGTACAGGAAAAACCGTTCGATTGGATTCGCGGATATCAAACGGGAGGTAAGTCATTATTGTGGGCCCGTCAGGTGCAGCGTTGGAGCCGATTTGAATTTGAAGCACCCGGTCGTGATGGCTTTGCCGTGGATTGGCCAATTCGTTATGATGATATGGCGCCCTGGTATTCTTACGTAGAAAAATTTGTAGGCATCAGTGGTAATCGCGATGGCCTTGAAACATTGCCCGATAGTGAAGTGATGAAAGCGTGGGAAATGAATTGTGTGGAGAAACACATTCAACAAAGAATCAAAGAAAGTTATAAAGATCGCCAATTTGTAATTGGTCGCTGTGCACACCTCACCGAACCACAGGAAATACATAAGCAACAGGGAAGGGGACAATGCCAGGCACGCACGTTGTGTGAACGTGGTTGTCCGTTTGGCGGATACTTTAGTTCGGTTTCCTCTACCTTGCCCTGGGCGATGAAAACAGGTAACATGACGTTACGTCCGCACTCGGTTGTGCACTCTATTATTTATGATGAGAAAAAAGGCAAGGCCTCTGGCGTACGTGTGATCGATTCTGAGACCAAAGAAGTGTTTGAATATTATGCGCGCATCATTTTTGTGAATGCGGCCACCATCAACAGCAACTTACTATTACTGAACTCAACCTCGAATCGTTTTCCGAATGGGTTGGGTAACGACAATGGCTTGCTCGGGAAATTTGTAGCATTCCATAATTATCGTGGCACGGTGGGCGCTACGTTTGAAGGCTACGAAGACTCGTATTATTATGGGCGCAGGCCTACATCCATCATGCTTCCTTCGTTCCGCAATGTGCACAAGCAGGAGGAAGATTTCATGCGTGGTTACATGTCATTCTACTCGGCTTCCCGCATGAGAACGGGATCAGAGGCCATAGGTGCAGAACTGAAGGAAGCAGCCACCAAGCCCGGCATCTGGTATGTAGGTATGATGATGCAGGGAGAAACCGTTCCGATTGAGAGCAATCATGTGCGCCTGAGCACGGATCAAAAAGATGCGTGGGGAATTCCACAGTTGATCACCTCCATTGAGCATACTGATAACGATGTGAAGGTGATGAATGATTTCTTAACACAGGCACAGGAGATGCTCGACAAAGCTGGGTGCAAAAACATTACGCCCCGCGACAGCAACCAAGCGCCTGGGCTTGACATTCACGAGATGGGTGGTGTGCGCATGGGTAGAGATCCTAAAACTTCCTTATTAAACAAGTGGAATCAATTCCATAGCTGCAAGAATGTATTTGTCACCGATGGTGCGTGTATGACTTCGGTTGGAAATCAGAATCCATCCCTCACCTTCATGGCTATGACTGCACGTGCGGCAAACTATGCAGTGGAAGAGATCAATAAAGGAAATTTGTAGTTTGAAGCAACCTATTGGAATTTATTTCTCCGGCATGATTGTTTGCAACCACAGGGAGATTGCCTTGGATTAATAAAAGAAGATTTTAATAATATTATGATCTTCTGAACAAGCTGTGCTGGCTTGCCGTATGCAGATTTCTCCAAACGCGATTAATCTCTTCGGATGGATCAGCAGCTGTGAGCCCGCAATAAGGGTAAAGCTCATCTACGATCCTGATGGATTGCTGTGCCAGCGCATGACTTGTTTCACTTACTTTATGCAAGGTTGTTGACGATAGTTTTCCTGATACACATTCATTCCACGATTCTTCTACTGCCGAGTAAAACTGATCACGATATTCCTGATGCGATTGCCGGGCATTGTCTTCAGTCTTTTTGAGACTCTTTGTTGATAATGGATTGTGATTGATTCTTTTTTCAAATAGCGCAGCACATAAATCAAGAAACCGAGCCGCCATTCCGGAGAGATTTATGGAAAGCGTGGTTTCTGCTAGCTGTAAAAATGGATATTGAAAAACAGGATGCACCACTTTGGCAAGGCTTGCATCGATGGTGAAACATCGGTTAGAGGAAATATTTAAATTTTTAACTTCAAATGAATTACTTCCTGTCGCTGTCATGCCGATGGCATGCCAAGTCTTATGCAATGTTACTTCATTCCGTTTCATCAAAAAGGAATGCGTCAACGTCATTCCGTTATCATCTTTTAAGGGCACCCCATTTTTTGTGAGGATGCAATTAGCCGTAAAAACGGTTGCATGATTGGAGCCGCTTGCATATTTCCAACGACCATTAATTAAATAACCTGTTTCCGTTTTTTCTGCTGTTCCTGTTGTAGCCCCGCTTCCGGCAAAGCATACATTTTTCTCTGCTAGAATTTCCTTTGATAAGTCATGATCGAGAAATCCAACGAACCACGCAGCACCGCTGCAGAGTGTTACTACCCAGCCAACGCTCCCATCTGCCCAGGCAAGGGCTTCTTCTGTTTTTAAAATTTCATTAATAGTCATCTCGAGGCCACCAAGGGTTTTTGGTAGATACATATTAAACCAGTTTTGATTTAGTACGATTGATAACTGGTCTTTATGAAGTTGTTGTAAAACCTCAGCCTCGACTGCTTTCTGGCGAAGTACAGTGGTAATTTCTTCAGCGATAAAAGTGGAAGGATGGGGTATCATGCTGCAAGGTTTTTTGCCAATTTTTTATTTGTGAATTTTCTTTTCCAGTCAAAGAATCCAACGCAGGCAATGACAAATAAAAATACGGTTAGTAAGGCAAAGAGAGGAAGGTCTTTATAAAACAAAAGAGGGATCGCGAAGGCGTTCGAAATATTGAGTACAATCCAATTTTCTATTTTTCTCCTGGCTAATAGCCAGGTTCCTGCCCACGCAGTTGAACTTATCAATGCATCCCACAGTGGAACCGTGGAAGGTGTTACGGTAACCAGAACGAAGTAGAGTACGAGCCAGCCGCCCAATGAAATCATCAAGGTGATACCCCATTCTTTTTTTGTTGCATATGAAATTTCAGCGGGTGCTTTGTTTCTTCCTGCTTTCCAAAACCACCAACCATAAATACTAATTACGATATAGTAAAAATGAAGCAGGCTTTCGGCAAAGAGATGTGCATCAAGCAAACTGTATGTGGCAAAGGTGGCAGAGATTATTCCTGCCGGATAAAGTAAAATATTGTTCGCCTTTGCCAATAACACTTCTGTAATTCCAAAAATCAAAACCACCAATTGAATACTATCAATCGTGTTGAGTTGATGAACAATCAATTCCTGAATATCATGCATACTAAAAAAATTACCGGTTGACTTAAGGGGTGTCTTAAAAGTAATTCCTTAATTACCTCTTCCTACGCTGGTATTATCCAGATCAGGTTCATGGAAAACATGGTTGTTTCCAACGGGTATAATCTCAGCCTTTCTTTCAATGACACAATTGCTTTTTAGGTCGCATGTGTACATTAAGGCACCCCTTGAGTTATGCGGTAAATATAGTCATGAATCTTTATGATAAGGAATGGTTAGTGTCCATTTTATTTTTGATTTTGCCCGATATACTTCCATTAAGCAACCAGGTTTTGGTCCATGCATTATATCTTTTATTGATAAAGAACGGATATGGATGGAATGTCTTTGATATTATGGATCTTATACAAGATGAATATGTTTGTGCTGATGATTGATTTAAAACAAGTGATGGATTTATTGTAAAACCTGATTCTATGAAAAATGAAATTGGCGGGTTTATACTACTCCTTGCCTTGTGGGTACTTTTCAATAATTGTCATAATGGAAAATCAACTAATACTATGAGTAATCAAAATATTACGGTGACGGGAACGGCCCGCAATGGTAAAGATGGGGCATTGATTTTTACGGAAAACGGTTCTGTTTACTATGTAGATGGGTTGGAGAAATGGAACCCAACCACCGAGGGCAACGAAATCAGTGTGAGTGGTGTTTTAAGTATCGAATCGATTTCCATGGATGAAATAAAAAATGAAAATGGTGAATGGAAATGGTGAATGGAAATCAGGTGTTGTTGGGGAGAAGAATACTATTCAAAACACTCAATGGAAAGTCATAGAGAAATAATTTCGACTTTAACTTATTGACATAATCTCTTGCCATTTAGTATGGCTTTTCAATTTCGCTCACCAATAACATTATTAACAAAGAGACTTTACTCATCTAAATTTCCCTACTGCCGTAGGCGGGTGAATTACATCAAATACAAGGTAAAATCACGCATAGTCTAAATAATTGCTGTGCATTCATTTTATAGTCTGCCTCATTAATATCTTTGCACCATTTATTCATGACACGCAATCGTTATATCCTGCTTATTCTCATCCTGGGCTCACTTTCTACGATCAGTCCCTTTTCGATTGATATGTACCTGCCGGGTTTCCCTGCCATTGCCAGGGAACTGGGAGTTAATATATCGCAAGTGCAGTTGTCGCTTACAGCCTATTTACTGGGTATTGCTGTAGGTCAACTTTTGTATGGTCCTTTACTTGATCGTTTTGGAAGAAAAAATCCTTTGTATGCAGGATTGATAATCTATATCATAAGTTCGATAGCGTGTGTTTTCTCAACTTCGTTGGAGTCGTTGATTGCAATGCGCTTTCTGCAGGCGCTGGGCGGATGCGTAGGTATGGTGGCAGCGCAGACGATGGTGCGTGATTTATTTCCCATCCGCAAAACGGCTCAGGCATTCTCATCCATTATACTAGTGATCGCAGTGTCACCCATGATAGCACCCACAGTGGGTGGTTACCTGACTGCCGCTTTTGGCTGGCATTCCGTGTTTATCATGTTGGCGGGATTAACCTTACTGATTTTATCAGCTACCTATTTTTTGTTGCCGGAAGGGAAGAAAGCAGATCCTGATATTTCACTCAGACCAAAATCGATACTTGGTAATTTTTTTCTGGTAATTAAGCAATCACAGTTTAGTATGTATACCGTGGCAGGTGGCATTGCCATGTCGGCACCATTCGCTTATATCGCTGCTTCAGCAGATGTGTTTCTGAATCTTTACAAAGCATCAGAACGTGAGTACGGTTGGATATTTGCTTTTGTGGCTTCGGGTATGATTGGCTCTGCACAGTTTAATCATTTTTTATTGAAACGATTCACCAGTCAGCAGTTGGTAAAATATGCGCTATCGTATCAAACATTGGTGGGTTCAATGTTGGTGGCCGGGGTGTGGTTGGATTGGTATGACATGGTAGGTCTAACGGTGATGATATTTTTATTTGTACTTGGTCAGGGGCTTACTGGCCCTAATAGTTCAGCGCTTGCGCTTGCGCCATTTTCAAAACATGCAGGAAGTGCCGCCTCGTTGATGGGTAGTTTTCGTATGACGGTGGGAGGTATTATCACGGTATGGGTGAGTGCCTGGCACGATGGCACAGCCTTACCAATGGTTGCTGTCATGTGGTTTTCGGTGGTGAGTGGTGCCATTATTCTTGGCGTAGGAAAAGTGGCGGTGCGCTATCGTGCCAGGAGACGTATGGTGGAGGATGAGCCTTCTGTGTTATTGTAGGAAAATATATTTTACAATAATCTTTAATCTAACAATGGCGTAGGGAAAATTTAAGCGCCAACGATTCACTGATTTATTTTTGTCATTATCTTCCGATACGGAAACCCAACGTACTCTTTCCTGAATTACCCTTTATGATTCGATTGAAGACCCAATGAGAGAATTCATAAGGGTTTATTTTCTTCAGGCTTTGTGTGTGTGATTACTTTTTCAAGAAAGTTCGCAAGACCTCTTGTACTTCCACCATACGCGCGGGTTTTCTAAGAAGCGCATTAAATTCTGCTTTGATTCTTGGCTCATCACTTTTCATTCCTGCAGCCGTCCATGCAATTACCGGAATGTGGACCGTTGATTTATTTTCTTTAATTCTTTTGTTTGCTTCATAGCCATCTATTCCAGGCATCATCAAATCCATAAAAATAATTCCGGGTTGTTCGCGAATAGCGACCTCTACGGCATCGTTGCCGTTGGTAACTTCAATAACATTTTTATAGCCAAGTGTATTCAATACTTCGCACAACAAAATACGGTTGGGTTCGTTGTCCTCAGCTACCAAAATCGCTACTTCATTTTGCATATTTATTTTTTTAGGTGGTTCTTGCATGATCACGCTATTACTTTCATTATTTGTTTTGTATGGCACCGTCACGGTGAACGATGAACCTTTCTCCGGGATGCTTTGCACTGAAATGGAACCCCCCAATAATTCAGCCAACCGCTTTGTGATGGTTAAACCGAGACCTGTGCCGCCATACTTGCGATTGCTTTGGCCGTCTTGCTGGCGAAAGGCTTCAAATATTATTTCATGCTGGTTGGCCGAAATGCCTATGCCTGTGTCGATTACTACAAAAGAAATTTGGTCATGATTGGAAGGGAATACTTTTAAGGTAACACTTCCCTGTTCTGTAAACTTAAAGGCATTGCCCAACAGGTTAAAAAGTATCTGACGTAGCCGGATACCGTCAATGAGAATTTGTCCGGGCAGAGAAGGCGACATCTCAAGGTTAAATTCAATCTTTTTTTGTTCCTGAATTAATGTAAACATGTTTTTCAACTCATCAACAAATTCTTTCAGATTAACGTTGGAGGCTATAATTTCAATTTTTCCTGCTTCTATTTTTGAAAGATCGAGGATGTCATTGATCAGCATCAAGAGATTTTTTCCGGCACTGTTTATTTGTTCGACATAGGATTTCAATCGGGCATTCGCTAATTGATCAGTCAGGATTTCTGAAAACCCTAAGATGGCGTTCATAGGCGTGCGAATTTCATGACTCATATTGGCCAGAAATTCTGACTTGGCGCGGTTGGCAGTTTCTGCTTGTTCTTTGGCTAGAATTAATTCTTGTTCTGCTTTTTTTCTTTCGGTAATATCACTGTTGTATCCATCAAGACGAATAGGAACGCCATTTTCATTTTTAATTATTTTCGCAATATTAGATATCCATTTTATTTTTCCATTGGGAGTAATGATTCTGTACTCCCCATCATGATGTCCATACGCAAATAAATTTTGTTGGAGTTGGCTGACTATTTCTCTGTCATCCGGGTGAACGGATTTTTCCCAATACGAACTGTTGTTCATAAAATCCTCGTAGGATATGCCGTATAATTTCTCGCAGGAGGGAGTAATAAATAATGTTTTAAAATCGGGCAAACTGACCGACCACACTACGTCATCCATTTCCTGAAATATACTATCCAACTGTTGCTTGGCGTCACTTAACTCTTTTTCCGTCTTTTTGCGAGTGGTAATATCGATTAATACTTCGATTTGTTGCTGCACCACTCCGTTAACATCTTTAACAGCGGTATTGTTTAGTCGCACCCATTTTTTGTGCCCTTTCAAGGTTGTTAACTCAAATTCAATCGTAAAATCGGTTGAGTTTATGGTTTCTATTTGTTTATGAAATGAAAAATCATTTTGATTGAATACATCGCGTGGCCGTTTATGGATCAATTGTTCCAGCGATGCTTCAGTCATATCTAAATAACTTTGGTTGGCCCAGATAATCGTGCCGTCCGCGTTGCATATGGTAATGCCATTGGTGGTTTTTTCGGCTACTAATGAAAGTTGTTTCAGCTTCTCTTCGGCATGCTTGCGCTCGGTAATGTCCATGATCGTGCCAACCATTGTTATGGGGTCACCTTTTTGATCTAATTTCAAGTTGCCTATTCCATGCAACCAGCGCTCTGCTTTATCGTTGATCCGGATGATTTTATATTCTTTATCAAATTTGGTTTTCTTGCTTAGTACTTCTTGCAGAAAATAATCATTTATGATTTCGCGCCATTCAGGATGAAGAATGGTAGACCAATTTTCAAACGTCCGGTCAAATGTTTCATCAATTCCAAAGATGGTATCAAGTATTTCTGAGCTTGTCCACTTGCCCGCGGTAATGTCCATGGTATAAGTTCCGAGCTTTGCAATGGACTGAGTTTCTTTCAAAAAGAGTTCGCTCGCGTGCAGTGCTTCATTTGCCTTTTTCTTTTCTGTGATGTCATTGATAAACCCGATAAAAAAATGAGCGCCTTTTATTTTGGTCGTGGAGATACTCAGTTGGATCGGAAACTCTTCGTGGGTTTTGCGCCAAGCGGTTATCTCGATGGTGGTATTAATCACGGAACCTTTACCCGTGTTTTGAAACCGTTTCATTCCATGCTGATGGGCATCACGGTATTGTATTGGGATGATGGTATCGTGTAAATATTTTCCGATAACCTCCTCTGCTGTCCAGCCAAATATATCTTCTGCTTTCGGGTTCCAATTGGTGATCTTTCCTTTATCATTAATTATGACAATGGCATCGGGGGCATGGTTAAAGAAATTACTGAGTTGATACTCCTGGTCTTTGCGTTCATCGTCAGCTTGCTTTTCTTCGGTTGTATCCCAAAGAATTCCATTTATTTTTAATGGTTGGCCTTTTTCATCGCGAGTCAGTTTTCCTCGTCCTTCGATGTAGTGCACACTGCCATCGGGCCATACAGCGCGGTAATGGGTTGTATAAGACTGATTGCTTTCCAGTGTTTTTATAATATTTTCTTTCAGAATTCCCAGGTCGTCAGGATGCACGGCCTTATAAAACTCTTCTGCTGTTCCTTTAAACGTATCGTTATCAATACCCAACAACCGGCAAACTTGTTTATCAAAATGACGGGTGTTGTTTACGATATCCCAACTCCAAACACCCATCTCTGCCGACAGCAATGCCAGGTCCAGGTAATCGAGACTTTCTTTAAATTCTGTTTCAACTTTTTTTCTTTCTTCTATTACCCGATAGTTGCCAATGATGGCATTTATATTTTGATCGTTTATTAAATTGGTAAAGGTTCCTTCTATCCATATATAATTTCCGTTTTGATGCAGGAACCTGTGTTCGCCTTGTTTGGTCATGCCTGGGTTGGCAACCAATTCTTCAAATTCTGATTTAAATTGTTCCTTTTCATCGGGATGAACAAATTGTAAAACATTCGAATGAACGTGTTCTTCCAATTCATAACCCACCAGTTTACTGATGACAGGGCTCTGATAAATAAAATTGCCATTGATGTCAAGCAGAATAATGGCTGATGCACTGTGTTCGATGAGTTTTCTGAAATACCCTTCTTTTTCGTCTAATTTGTTTTCGGCCTTTTTTTGTTCCGTGATATCAGCGGCAACAATATAGACAGATTCGATTTTGCCATCTTCAATAACTGGATTGAAGGTTACTTTATAAAAAGCTTCTGCGCCATATTGGCCAACGGCTTTTACTTCTTTTGTTAACGGCACTGCTGATTGGAATGACAGTGTTAACCATTCCTGGTAGGCATCACGATAATCCGGAAATACATAGTTGAGTACATCATCACCAATAACTTTCTTCAAGTCAAAACCAGGCAATACCTTGTTCATGTAGGTTACGCGCCATTGTCTGTTTATAATAATCAACAGATCGGGCGAGAAGTTGGCTATGATGTTGAGATTCCGAGTATCCTGCTCTATTCCTTCAATCTTCATTTTTAATTTATAGTGTTGACATTACGACAAACTCTAATGCTGTTTCCTTTATAAACAATAAATCTATGCGCCTTGTTGAAAAAAAAAATTATCAGATTCTATCAATTTTAACAATCGGGTATAGTGTCTATTCTAGTGTTTATACATGATTAATCTTAGTTGACTTAAGACGGTCCTATTTAATAATTACATTCACTTTATTTCCTTGCTACTGTCCTGATAATTTTGGCCAATTCTTTCAATTGATTGTTCAGGCTATCCACATCAAATATTTCAAGAAATTCGCCAAGCAGGTTAACAATTTCTGTTAAAAAATTGATTTGATGAGTATGAGCAAATGATTTCAAGTCTTCAATGAATGCATTCATTTCTTTCAAATCCATCACATCGGTTAATGTTATTATTCGGGCAGCAACGTGTTCGGTTAAATACGGTGCCTGTTGTTTCATTTTCTCATAATCGTCATCGGCTATGGTCACCGAAATTTTATTAGCACCCGCATCATCCAGTATTTGCGCTTTGTCATGCACTAAGAATTTCATGAGTTCCTTTAATAGTGTATTTTTTCCAATCGGTTTAGACAGGTATCCATTAAACAAACCATTCTCTTGTTGCTCGCCTAAAATATGAATGGCAGCCGTAAGCGCAATCACCGGAATATGTTTTGTTTTCTCTGAGGATTTTATGATGCGTGTGGCCGTCAGACCATCCATCACCGGCATTTGAAAATCCATTAAAATCAAATCGGGCAGAAGTTGCCCGGCTAATTCTACAGCCTCTTTACCATTCGTTGCCGTGATAAATTCCAGTCCATGTTCGGCCAGAAATGCTTCGATCAACATAACATTAATTGGTATATCGTCCACAATCATCACCCGTGCATGTTGAAATTGCATACCGGTATTTTTCCATTTGATCGTATCCTCAGCTACTACGGTGCGATTCATACATTCTACTTTTGGAATCGTCACGATAAATGTACTGCCCTCGCCTGGTTTGCTATTCAAGGTGATCGTTCCGTCCATTAGTTTTACCAATCTGCTCGTGATGGCCAGGCCCAGGCCGGTGCCACCGAAATGCCGTACCATACCATCTTTGGCTTGCCGGAACGATTCAAATATTAATTCATGGTCTGTTTCGTCAATGCCAATGCCGGTGTCTGTTACGCTAATTTGCAAATCGCAAAACCCGTCTTCCTGGTGTGGGGTTGAATGTAACTTCAACGTTATTTTTCCTGACTCCGTAAATTTAATGGCATTGCCCACCAGGTTAATCAATATTTGCCTTAGACGAATTTCATCAACGGTAATCGTGCGTGGAAAAGCTTCCGACTTAATTATTTCAAAACCCAGCGACTTTAATTCATATTGGTGACGAAACATTTCACGTATATCTTCGATGATGTCGAACACTTGCACCGGGCTGTTGTGAAGTTCTAATCTTCCGGCATCAATTTTTGATAGGTCGAGCAAATCATTGATCAAACTCAAGAGCGTTTTGCCACTGGCGATAATACTTTTTAAATATCCCTGTGCATTTTTATCTTTTTGGGTATTCACCAAAATTTCGGAGAAGCCCAGAATAGCATTCATAGGGGTGCGTATTTCGTGGCTGATGTTAGCAAGAAATTCAGTCTTGGCACGACTGGCACTTTCGGCCAGTTCTTTCGACCGTTTCAATTCAACTTCTGCTTCCTTTTTCTCGGTGATATCCTGTACCGTGCCAATGCCATACGATAGGCCGCCCACTTTATCAAATTCAAGCAGGGCCTGTTCACGCACCCATTTGATTCTATCATTAACAATAATGCGGTGTTCAATGTCGTAATGCTCTCCCTTCAACGCGGCATTCCATGAAATGTCCACATATTCGCGGTCATCAGGGTGGATGTAAGAAAGAAAATCATCATAGGTCAATGCTTTTCCTGCGGGCACCTCAAAAATGTTGTAAGCCTCTTTCGACCAATCTAATTTATTGTTGATGACATCCAGACGCCAGCTACCAGTTTGCGATACGGCCTGCGCCTGATTCAACGATCGCTCGCTTTCGAATAAATTATTCTCCGCCCGTTTGCGTTCGGTAATGTCATTTACCATTGAAAGTACGGTGGTCACATTGCCCTCTGCATTTCTTAATGGTGTGTTCGCCCATTCACAAATAACGATGCTTTTATTTTTGGTGAGATTGGTATTGGTGCTATGGGTGGTAATGTCGCCTTCCAGCAGTCGTTGCCAAATGGAGTTAACTTCTGCTTGTGCTTCCTGGGGTACGATCTTTCCATACGGATGTTGTCCAATCATTTCCTGTTCGGTAAAGCCAAATATTTTTTCAGCTGCCGGATTCCATGATAAAACTTTAAAATCCGGAGACCACATAATGTGGCCCAACGGCATTCGTTGGACTTGCAGCTTAAGTTGTGCTTCACTATATAAGAGAGCATCTTCAGCCTGTTTACGATCGGTGATGTCTTGCACAGCACCAATGGCCATCACCGGTTCATTTAAATTATCAAATTCAATCTGGGCTTGTTCCTTCACCCACTTCACCTTTCCCCCAGCAATTATTCTGTGTTCGATTTGATGTGGCTTGCCTTGCAGTGCGTTTTTCCATGATTGATCCACCCTCTCTTTGTCATCTGGATGGATGTAAGAAAGAAAATCATCGTAACGTATGCGCTTGCCCGGTTTAACTTCAAAAATGGTATAGGTTTCATCCGACCATTCCAATAGGTTGGCTTTTAAATCAAAGGTCCAGCTTCCGATCTTCGCTATATGCTGGGTTCTATTCAACGTTTGTGCATGAGCAACCAGCATTTTGTTTTTATCTTCTTCTGATTTTTTTAAATTATTTGAAACCTCAATTTCCTTAATCGTTTGATAGGTGGTGTAAAAAAGAGTGGGGATGATCAGTACCAACATGAAGGAAAGAATCCAATAATTACGCTTCAGCGCACGTTCATAGTTTTCCTTCGCTTCTTTCTGAATAATGTTTTCAAACTTATTGACATTGGCGGTAAACAGTTTATGATAGACCCACAGGTCATATCCTTTATCAAGTTTAAAAAGTGAATCAAATTTCTCGCGTTGGCCTGATTCAAGATAGCTCATCATTTCTTTTGCAACATCGAAGTAGTCGTCCACCATTTCTCTCATTTCCTTTACCTCGCTCATGTCATAATGTTGCTCATGCAAAGCCAGTTCAAGATTTTTAAAGATATTATCGTTGCGTGTCCAGGCAGAATCATAAGACCCCCGGATGCCGGGATCGGGATATATGGCATAGCCACGCAGGCCCATGTCTAATAAATGAGCATTGCGGATAATATCCAATGTGTTTATTTTGGCTAGCTCCGCATCATGTTGAATGCGTACGTTATCATCGATGATGCGACTATTTTGATAAGAGATCAATAATTTGCTGATCAGCAATGCACTGATGATGATCACCACTAAATAAACCCCTCTTTTTTTATTAATCATCAGCATGTGTTACTTGTTACGATGTTAAGTTATCAGAACCCGTGTTACATGTTATCTTACGCTAGCAACATGATCTTCTTTCGTGAGACACCAACCTGCCTAAGTAAGAAGAACTTAAAAGATTGCCTTATATTTTACCTAGTACCTACTCGTTGGTAACAGGTAGTACTACCCGAAATGTACTTCCTTTACCCGGCTCACTTTCCACTTCAATTTTTCCACTATGTTTATTTACAAAATCGGCACACAGTTCCAGGCCCAAGCCTGTTCCTTTTTCGCCTGCAGTGCCGAACGTTGATAGATGGGCATTCTTATTAAATAGTTTACCTAAATCTTCTTTGGCAATGCCCACTCCATGGTCTGTTACTTCAATGGCGATGTCATCATTCTGTTGTGAGCCACGAATAGTTATTTCATCGCCTGCATTCGAAAATTTAATGGCGTTTGAAATCAGGTTTCTAAAGATGACAATGAGCATATCTTCATCGGCAGTCAGGGTTAGGTTATCATCCAGCTGTTGACGTAAGGAAATTTGTTTCGTGTCGGCCAGTGGTTGTAGTTGCGTGATCACCTGATCAATAATATTTTCCACTAATATCGGAACGGGTTTAAATTCAAGTTTATTGAACTGATTGCGTGTCCATAACAACAACTCATCCAGCATGTCCCGATTATTCTTAGAACTCTGTTTTAACATAACGAAAGGCTCCTTTAATTCAACAGATATTTCCTTGTAACCTGGGCTTTTCATAATAATGTCGGCCAGCGTATCCACTTGGCCGGCATTGCCGCGCAGGTCATGCGAAATGATGGAAAAGAGTTTGTCTTTGTTCTCGTTTAATTCATTCAGGTAGACGTTTAACCGTTCTATTTTTTCCCGTCCTTCTTTAATAGACAAATGTGTTTTTACCCGTGCCAGTAGTTCCTTGGCCCTGAATGGCTTCATCACATAATCAACGCCACCCACTTCATAGGCCTGAATGATATCTTCTTCTTCGGTTTTGGCGGTCACAAAAATTACCGGAATTTCTCGTAACGCATCGTTTTGCTTTAACCGGGTACATACTTCATAGCCCGACATTTCGGGCATCATAATATCGAGCAAAATAAGGTCGGGTAATTTTTCAGCAGCTATGCGCAAGCCTTTTTCACCAGAATTAACCAGGATCAATTCATAATACGGATTAAGCACATGAGCGGCCAGTTGCAGGTTGCGTGGCTGGTCGTCAATAATTAAAATTGTTTGACGTGATACAGAAGATTTGATTGATTCCATAGTTCCTTTGTTTATTTGCTTGCTACTGTCTTAATAATTTTAGCTAACGATTTCAGTTGGTTATTGAGGCTATCCACGTCAAATATTTCTAGGAATTCACCAAGAATGGTGGCGATCTCCGTTAAGAATTCTATTTGATGTATTTGGGCAAAAGAGTTCAAGTCCTCAATGAAGGAGTTCATTTCCTTTAAGTCCATCACATCGGTCAAGGTAACAATTCTGGCAGTAAAGTGTTCAACCAGGTAAGAAGCTTGTTCTTTCATTTTCTCATAATCAGCATCGCTGATCGTTACCGAAGTTTTATTATTTCCTTGTTTGTCGTCCAGCTGTGATTGGTTGCTCGGCAAGAATTTCAGTAGTTCGCTGAGCAACGTGTTTTTGCCTATGGGTTTAGCCAAAAAACCATCAAACAAGCCGACTTCTTTCTGCTCGTTTAATATATGTATGGCAGCAGTCAGCGCAATGACCGGAATATGTTTGGTTTTTTCATCTGATTTAATAATGCGTGTTGCCTCCAGTCCATCCATCACGGGCATTTGAAAATCCATCAAAATCAAATCAGGTACATGTTCGATGGCCAGATCAACCGCCTCTTTACCATTGGCGGCTGTCATAAATTCTAACCCATGTTCTTCCAGAAAGGCTTCTATCAGCATGACGTTGACAGGCACATCATCGGCAATGATCACCCGCGCGTTCTTAAAATTCACTCCCGGATTTTTCCATTTCAAATGATCTTCCTGCACCACCGAACGATTCATGTATTCAACGTGCGGGATGGCCACGGTAAAGGTGCTGCCTTCACCCAGCTTACTTTTCACGGAGATACTGCCACCCATAAGGGTTACCAGCCTGCTCGTAATGGCTAACCCAAGGCCCGTGCCACCATAGTGCCGCACCATACCATCCTTTGCCTGGCGGAAGGATTCAAAAATCACTTCATGGTCTGATTCATCAATGCCGATGCCGGTATCCGTTACGCTAATTTGTAAATCGCAATACCCTTCTTCTTCATGGCGAGTCGAACGTAACGCGATGGTAATTTTTCCTGCTTCGGTAAATTTAAGAGCATTGCCCACCATATTGATCATTATCTGGCGCAGGCGTATTTCATCGATGTTAATGGTGCGAGGAAAATTTTCCGACTCTTCAATATCGAACTCGAGCGACTTTAATTCATACTGGTGACGGAACATTTCGCGTATATCTTCCATCAATCCACCCATTTGCACAGGGATGTTGTGAAGTTCCATTTTGCCAGCATCAATTTTTGATAGATCGAGAATATCATTGATCAAACTCAAGAGGGTTTTGCCACTGGCGATAATACTTTTTAAATAGCCTTGTGCATTTTTTTCTTTTTGGGTATTCACTAAAATTTCGGAGAAGCCCAAAATGGCATTCATCGGTGTGCGAATTTCGTGGCTGATGTTAGCCAGGAATTCTGTCTTTGCCCGGCTGGCTTTTTCAGCCAGTTCTTTGGCAATTTTTAGTTCGGTTTCAGATGCTTTCTTATCAGTAATATCCTGCACTGTGCCAACACCATAGATCAAATTACCGATTTTATCAAAATCAAGTTCGGCTTGCTCACGCACCCATTTTATTTTATCGTGTACAATAATGCGATGTTCAATGTCGTAATCCTCTCCCTTCAAGGCTGCATTCCATGCGGTGTCCACATAGGCCCGGTCATCGGGGTGAATGTAGGAAAGGAAATCATCATAGGTGAGTGCTATCTCTTCGGACACTTCAAAAATATGGTAGGCCTCTTTGGACCAATCTAACTTGTTGTTGATTACATCCAGGCGCCAGCTACCGGTGCTTGACAAGGCTTGCGCACGATTCAGGATTCGTTCATTTTCAAGCAGCGCTTCTTCGGCTCTTTTTTGGTCAGTGATATCCTGCACAGCACCCACCGCCAGGGTTGGTGTGTTATGATTATCAAATTCTATCTTGGCTTGTTCCTTCACCCACTTTACTTTTCCACTGACGACTATTCTGTGTTCAATTTCATAAGGTATGCCTTGTAGTGAATCACTCCACAATTGGTCGACTAACTCTTTGTCATCCGGATGAACAAGGGAAAGAAAATCATCGTAGCGCATTGGTTTGCCTGGGGTGATACCAAAAATGTGGTAGGTTTCTTCTGACCATGCCAGGTGATCGGTTTTTAAATCGAATGTCCAGCTTCCAATTTTTGCAACATGCTGTGCTATTTTGAGTGTCTGTTCGCTATTGCGTAAGGCTTCGTCAGTTTTGATGCGTTCTGTAATATCACGCTGTATTCCAAAGTGGCCGGTGAAGCGCCCTTGTTCATCATACAAACATACATACTCACCTTCCACCCACATCGGTGTGCCCGATACTTTGCGTTCTTGTGTTTTAATGGAAAGCCTGCCGTTGTCAAGCATGGTGCGCCATATGGATTTTCCATACGCAAGGTCATACCCCATCATATCAATTGGTGTCTGGCCAATGAATTCATCACTGGAGCCACCATATTGTGACACCATGGCATCATTGATTTTGGTGATGCGTTGGTGTGTAAAAATATGATCAAGCATTTTCTCTTTGTCGATCGTATCATCCCAGCGCACCGGTTCATCCATCATCATAAAGAAAAATCCATCCAGTGATTGAGAGAATAGCGATTCGAGCAGTTCTTCTTTCTCTTTCAGCGAAGCTTCATGTCTTTTTCGTTCTGTGATATCGACACCCGTGGCTAGTATCTGAATGATTTCACCATCGATATCGTACATGGGGATCAGGGTGATGTCTACATCGAGAAACATTTTTTTATCCACACCCACAATTACCGTTTCGTCATATCGCACTGTTTCTCTTTTTGCTGCCCGTGAAATGTTTTCTTTTATTCGAGTACGAACCGCTGGTGAGTAAGCCCAACTTTCCAAATCCGCAAAGAACTTACCAACCAATTGGGTTCTGTCCAAGCCAGTGACAGCCCGGGCGGATAAATTCATGTCAATCATCCTTCCTTCCAAATCAAGCACAGCAACAAATACCGGTATACCATCAATGATACTTCGCTGATATTGTTCGCTTCGAATTATCGCTTCCTGGTTTTTTCTTCGTTCGGTGATGTCTTCGGATACCACGAAAGCACCAATCGTTTTATTGGCTTCATTAAGAATGGGTGCAGCCGAATGCTGTACAAACTTATGGGTTCCATCAAAGGCTTCTATCTCAAGAATTTCATTAATAGAAGTTTCCCCTTTTGTTAAGGCGCGATACATACCCCACTCCTCCGCTTTTAATTGTTCGCCCGTATCCGGCCACCACGCTTTATACTGCTGGTATTCTTCTTTTTTGTTAGTTTCTTTTACGCCCTCCCAAATTTGCTCGCCTACCTTATTGCTGAGCCATAGTTTTCCGTTTTTGTCAGCCAGGTAAACGCCTACAGGTAGGGCTTCAAGTACCGAACGGAAAAGGGATTCGCTATTGCGGATTTCTTCTTCTGCTTTTTTGCGTTCGGTTATATCTTCACCAATGCCGGCCACCCGGTAGCTGTCGCCCGTGTTTTCTTTGATTCCGAAGGCCCGCATGTGAAACCAGTATTGGTTACCATCCTGATCGACAATGCGCACTTCTTCATCAAAGCCACTATCGGTTGATTTTTGTGCAGCTTTACGGATTGTATCTATATCATCGGAGTGCACCACCTTGAATAAAATTCGGTAATCCGAACCTATGGCCGGTTGCACTCCCAGGAATTTCTTCCACGTTGGATTGGCATAGATAATTGTATTGGTGTGAGCATCACGTATCCAAAACAATCCAGGATAGTTGTCGCCCATTTCATGAAGCGTTTGCTGAGACTCCAGAATTAATTTTTGAGTCTGTTTTTGACTGGAAATATCAATGTGTGTACCTACTATTCGTAGCGGCTTGCCATCGGCATCA
>CAYGGY010000074.1:0-22646 GCA_964349405.1 uncultured Ohtaekwangia sp.
TATGATATTAAATATATATTTTATGTGTAAAAATGTACAAATAAATATTGGAAAAAGTGGCAGGTGTTTACGTATTAAATAAAATGGAAGTGTTTAGCTGTTATCAATAATATTTTCAGTTTTATGAAGGAGGGAAGCTTTCACCTAAAGAGGCCCAAAGTCACTAAAAATCATACAGATATATTTAATATAATTACCTTTAAGTATAATTTAATTTTTTCATTCATATGGATATTTCTTCGCAACAAGCATTTTTGAGCTTATGGCATGATATCATGCTGATGGGTTCTGTTTTGATGGTGGCCTTGTCTTTGATTATTTTTCTTATCTATCAAATTAAGGTTTCCTTAATAAAGGATTTAAAGGACAGATATGAGTACATTAATCAGGCAGAGATTAAGTGGTATAAAGTTGTGTTTATGCTATTGGGATTTAGCGCTGCGTTTGCCATTAATTTATATGGCAAAGATTCTATGACATCAACGAGTGTAGCTTTCTTTGTTCGATTGTTTTTTTCTATATCTGGTGCCACGCTGATTGGTTATGTGGCATCACTTATTTTAGAATATTATTACCCCACAAGACTTAATCTTAAACTTCGAAGACTTCGTTATACACCACGGATTTCCAGCACCGGTTCTAGAATGAAATTACTGACGGAAGATGAGGAAGATGTTCACTTAGATGAGGGTATGCAGGCTGAAGAAAATATTTTTTCAATTGATTACGATGTATGGATTGATGAAAAGACAAAAGAGCTAAAAATTGAAAAATACCAGGGGCATCTAACAGCATTGCAATGCCATAATTGTGGGTTTTATACGATGCGCGTAAACCACGAAGAGATCATAGAAAGGAATGAAGATGGTTCACCCAAGGAACTATTAAAGCATTATCAGTGTACTTATTGCAAGAATGTTCGGGCTACTCAATTTTCAGTTTCGCGGAAGGAAACTGAGGACTACAAGCATATCAAACCACGTGCTACCCGAAACACTAAAAACATAGACCTTATAAAGATTGATATTCATTCTAGCCTGGGATCAAAAAAGACCTTTGAATTTCATTCTGTTGAAGAGGCACAGAAATTCCTTAACGAATTTGATTTCGATAAAGTTGCCTGAAAATCAGGCATCTCATTTGCAAGAACCACGTTGAAGTAAGAAAATTTATTATATGGTAAAAAGGTCTGCCTTTGTTATTCTTGTTTTAGTAAACACAATTGTAGGGTTCGGTTCTGTGAAAGACTCATTGGAGTTAAAACCAAAACCAGTTTATGGAAAGGAAGCACGTGTGGTTTCCTATATATTAGATAATAATCATTATCGTAAGATACGTCTTAACGATTCATTGTCAGCTGTGATTCTAAGTCGTTATTTAAAAGAATTGGACAACAGTAAGACTTATTTTCTTGCTTCCGATATCAATTCTTTTGATCGATATAAGTTCTCCTTAGATGATATGATCAGAAATGAAAATGTAAATCCTGCATATGAAATTTATAATGTCTTTGAGAAAAGGTATAAGGAGCGCATGGATTATGTGATGAATGACCTTATAAAGCGAGATTTTGATTATTCGATAGATGAATACTATGAAACAGATCGAGACAACGAACCTTGGGCCACGACACAAGAAGAATTGAATGATATTTGGCGCAAAATCATTAAAAGCCAGGCGCTTAGTTTAAAACTGGCAGGCAAGAAACAATCTGAAATAACAGAAACGTTGAAAGGAAGGTATGAAAGATTCACAAAGTTTTTCACTCAATTTAATACGGAAGATGTTTTTAGCATCTATATGAACGCCATCACCGAGGCGTATGATCCGCACACGAATTATCTATCTCCCAAGCAATCAGATTTATTCAAACAACAAATGAGCCTTTCGCTAGAGGGAATTGGCGCACAGCTGCAAACAGAAAATGATTATACAAAGGTGGTAAAGATTTTACCAGGAGGGGATGCACAAAAATCCGGAAAGATCAACATTAACGATTTGATTATTGGAGTTGCTCAGGGTAAGGATGGCGAAATGGTAGATGTGGTGGGATGGAGAATTGATGAAGTGGTAAAATTGATCAAAGGCCCAAAAGGTACTACCGTTCGATTATTAATTTTGCCAGCTAAGACAGGGGTTAACGGCCCTTCACAAGAAGTTACCTTAATACGAGATAAGATTAAATTGGAGGATCAGGCTGCAAAAAAGGAAATAATTAATTATCAGTCGAATGGAAAAAACATGAAGCTCGGTATCATCTCTCTTCCCAGCTTTTATATGGACTATGAAGCCTATCAAAAGGGAGATCCTGATTTTCGTAGTACCACACGGGATGTAAAAAAACTGATTGGTGAATTGAAGACCGAAGGTGTGGATGGAGTAGTAATGGATTTACGCAATAATGGTGGTGGTTCTTTGCCAGAAGCAGTAGATCTTACAGGGCTTTTTATTAAGGAAGGTCCAGTGGTACAGGTCCGCTATTCCGGAGGAAAAGTTGAAGTGCTTCCCGATGATGATAAGGAGGTCTTTTATAGTGGACCATTAGTAGTTCTAACTAATCGATTTAGTGCTTCTGCTTCCGAAATTTTCGCTGGTGCTATCCAGGATTATCAGCGAGGTGTAATTGTAGGGGAATCAACATATGGAAAGGGGACCGTTCAAACGGTGCTGGATTTAAGCCGGTTTATAAATGAAAAAGAGAAAGTGGGGGAATTAAAAATCACCTTTCAGAAATTTTATCGAGTTACAGGAAGTAGCACACAGCATAAAGGTGTAGCTCCTGATATTAACTTACCATCTGCGTACGATGCGGAACACTATGGGGAAAGTGCAAGCCCGAATGCATTACCATGGGATGTTATAAATCCAACCAATTATCATAAATCTTTACAGGTTAACAAATCAGTAGTGGATGCGCTTAGTTCCTCTTATTTGGATCGGTCCAAATTTGATAAAAGTCTGAAAAAATATATCGCTGATACAGAACAGCTTAAAAAGAACCTTTCTCAAACGAAGGTGTCGTTAAACGAGGCGAAACGAAAAAGTGAAATTCAGGAAGCTGAAAAGTTAAAAGCTGAAGATAAACTTGATACCAAAGTCACTACCAAAGAAGGATTGACAAATGGAGATTTTTTGCCAGTAAATGATGAATACCTAAGGGAGGGACTATTAATATTGAATGATTTGATCAAGAAGCGTATTGGTTAATACAATTAATTAACAGTTCGTTAGCTTTCTGTTTGTCAGCGTTAAAACTTTAATGTTTCAACTTTTTAAAGTTGGAAGCTAAATTTTCTTTATTTTGACCTGACAATATCGTGGTTTAAGATTAGACCACCCATTGAAGCCAAATGAGTGAAGAACTATTAAAAGCGATCGTTCAACTTTTTGCTATTGTAGCAAAAGAGCGGATTACTGAAGATGAACGAGCTAACATTAAGGAATTTATTTCTCTTCATCTTAACCAGGAGTCTACCCGATACTATCTTTCTTTGTTTGATGATTTTTGTAAACAGAATAAACGATATACAGAATCTACTCTCAATGTAGATGAAGCAACCCTTGAATTTGTAGATGACTGGTCACAGATTATACAAATAGCGAAAAAAGTTAATCAGGCACTTACCCTTCAGCAAAAGGTTGTACTCACACTTAAGATTATTGAGTTATGCTATGCCGATGGAGAGTTGTCCGAACGTCAGAGCAACCTTATCTATTATATAGGTGAAGCATTAAAACTTCCTCAGAAGGACATAAAGGTGATGCGCACCTTTGTTATGGGGCAGGACATTGAAGAACTCGCATCTAAAAATATATTAATCATTGACGAGGGCTCTGATGATTTTGAATATCCCGGTCCTCGTATTGTTGCCAAGGATCTTACCGGTCTAATTGCAATTTTAAGACTTCAGGATATAGAAACCTATTTTATCAAATATTTAGGTATAACACCTTTGTATTTGAATACAGTTTTATTGAAGAGTAGAAAAATTGATGTATTCCCAACGGGAAGTGCTATACGGGGAGCGAAAATTGATACAATATATTATTCAGATATAGTCAGCAAATTTCTTTTCGATGAGAGTGAAACGGACATCAGTTTTTTAGCCGAACATGTTTTCTATCATTTTAAGAGTGGTAAGGCAGGCTTACAAAATATTAATATTGCTGAGAGTGGCGGTAAATTAATTGGCTTAATGGGTGCCAGTGGTTCGGGTAAGTCTACCTTGCTTAGTGTGCTTAATGGTTCGGAGAAGCCATCCAGTGGCCGGGTTATAATTAATGGTATAGATATCCATCGCGAATCTGAAAAACTGAAGGGTGCCATTGGCTTTATCCCACAAGATGATTTGCTTATAGAAGATCTAACCGTTTTTGAAAACTTATATTTCTCTGCCCGACTGTGTTTTGGTCATTATACAAAGGAAAAGATAACAGAGCTGGTTGAACGAGTTTTGCAAAATCTTGGATTGCAAGAAACACGAAATCTGAAAGTTGGCTCTCCCTTGGAAAAAACGATTAGTGGCGGTCAGCGCAAGCGACTTAATATTGGTTTGGAACTTTTGCGAGAGCCAACCATACTATTCGTAGACGAGCCGACATCAGGTCTTTCGTCACGCGATTCAGAGAATATCATGGATCTGCTCAAAGAGTTGTCGTTGCGTGGAAAAATGATTTTTGTTGTCATTCATCAACCGTCATCAGACATTTTTAAAATGTTTGATACGTTGATTATTTTGGATGTGGGTGGATTTCAAATTTATTATGGTAATCCTGCTGAGTCAGTCAATTATTTTCAGGAGATCGTAAATGCTGCGAACAAGACTCCGGGCGCTTGTCCAGAATGTGGTAACATAAATCCTGAACAGATATTCAATATCATTGAAACTCGAGTAGTCAATGAATATGGAAGATTTACCCATTCCCGTAAGGTTTCCCCGGGTCAGTGGTATCAATATTTTAAGCAGAAACAAAAAGTGCCAAAGATTACTGAAATCAATGATCCATTGCCGGTAGTCCAGAAGATACCTAATTGGTTTAAACAGCTTTGGATATTTATCATTCGGGATGTGTTGTCAAAATTTGCCAATAAGCAATATGTTGTTGTTAATCTCTTGCTCGCTCCTGTATTAGGAATTTTTATAGCCTATTTTGTTAAATATTATGAAGAGGTTGGTGCTGAAGGTACTGAGTACACATTCTTTAACAACTCAAATATTCCTGTGTATTTTTTCATGAGTGTGGTGGTTGCACTTTTCATAGGGTTGATAATAAGTGCCGAGGAAATCTTCAGGGACAGAAAAATATTAAAACGTGAACGCTATCTTAACTTAAGTAGTAGCAGCTATTTGATTTCAAAATTGGTAATTCTTTTTTCAATTTCAGCTGTGCAAACTTTTTGTTTTGTGATGGTAGGTAATTGGATTTTAGGAATTCCTCTCACGGAGATGCGCTATTGGTGGATATTATTTTCAGCAGCCTGTTTTGCCAATGTTTTGGGATTGAATATCTCTTCTGCATTTGACTCTGCCGTTACGATTTACATTCTTATTCCGATTTTAATAATTCCACAATTGCTGTTAAGCGGTGTGGTAGTAAGTTTTGATAAGTTTAATCCGAAAGTTGGCACGCCTGATGGTATTCCTATATTAGGAGAGATGATGACTTCGCGCTGGGCGTTTGAAGCGTTTATGGTAACTCAATTCAAGGATAATCCTTTTGAAGCTCAGTTTTATAAATTGGATCAGCGAGTAGCTGTTGCCGACTACATGAAGACTTATTATATACCCAAACTTGAAACGGAACTTTCTAATGTTAGCAACAATCCTACAAAATGGAATGATAATAGTGAAGATAGTCCTGTAAAAAAATCGTTGGATTTGCTTCACATGGAGATTGGTCATGAACTTAGCAAAATTGGCGCTGACAAATTTCCTGAATTGGATCTCCTTTCCCCTGGTAAATTTGATTCCATGGTTTATGATAGTACCCATCATTTTTTAATGGCATTAAAGAAGTATTACATAGATCGTTCAACGAAGGCTTCTGCAGAAAAAGATGCACTTGTGAATTCACTTACAAATACTCCAGATAAATTAACTGCCTTCAATACAGCAAGAATGAAATATCAAAATGAAGAAGTTAATCGTACAGTTGAAAACCTAAATAGCTTGACAAAAATTGTTGAATGGCAAGGCAGATTAGTGCAAAAAATATATCCGGTTTACTTTGATGATCATCGCCCAAGGAACCAGTTTGATTTTACAGCAAATTTTTATAATCCCACTAAACATTTTCTTGGCAGAAAATATGATACGTTATATTTTAATTTATCAATGATTTGGTGTTTTTCTATTTTGTTATACGTCACACTCTATTTCCAGGTACTAAAGCGTTTAGTTAATAGTTTAGAGTTACGTAGGAGATATTTATGGAAAAGTAGGAATTAGTATAACGAATGTTATAGTGGGTATGGTATGAGATTTAATTCGATGATATTATTACTGATAACTGATGTTAGTTTCTATTCTTGCATGAAATAAGATAAGTCAGAAATAATATTGGAACCAAGTATCAATAGTGAATGGAACGGGTTGGATTCATTCCATATGATCATGTCAAAAGTATTTCATCTGTAACATGATTCTGCCAATCTTAAAGCGGTGAAACGATTGGCAGAAGTGTTTGCTTTAGAAGCTTTAAAATAAAAATCCATGTCTCTTTCTAATAAGGTTTATAATGAAAAAATGAAGGAGCAATTGATTCAACTTAAAAGAGACATACAGGCACTGAAGATGATTATATCGCGACTTCACCGAAAGGTCTACATCATAGTTTTCGTTGTATAATGGAAGACTGGAAGAAAGCCGAACAGACACATCAACACCAACTAAACAGATTGATGAAATGTAAAAGCGAATCTTTTTTTTTATGCTTTATTAGGATAGGAATAGACGTGGCCGATTCATTTGTCTTCCTGTAACAATCAATAAATATTATATTTCTATAGGAGTAATGGCTGCTCGTAGAATGTTAGTAATAGTATAGAGCCGCAGGCGATTAATTTTGTGTTCTGTAGAATATTTTCTTTTAAGCGGTAGCATAGGGTTATTCTATTTCTTTTAACTTTCCTGTAAAAGTATAATTCATGATTACATCCGTTATTACAAAAGAAGAAAAGAAAACGCTCTGGTCGGTAATTATGGCCTCCTCGGTAGGTACGCTTATTGAATGGTACGACTTCTATATTTTCGGTAGCCTTGCTACTATTTTATCGCAACAATTCTTCCCTCAGACTAATCCAACTGCTGCCTTTCTTTCAACATTGGCCACCTTTGCTGCTGGCTTTGTAGTGCGTCCATTTGGTGCTATCGTGTTCGGTAGATTAGGCGATTTGGTTGGAAGAAAATATACATTTCTTGTCACACTGATTTTAATGGGCGGTTCTACTTTTGCTATTGGTTTGGTGCCCAGTTATGCATCGATTGGGGTCTTTGCTCCATTGCTTGTATTGACATTAAGACTATTGCAAGGTCTCGCGTTGGGTGGTGAATATGGAGGTGCGGCTACGTACGTTGCCGAGCATGCACCGGCAGCCAGACGAGGATATTACACCAGCTTCATCCAAACGACTGCTACGCTTGGACTGTTTGTATCTATAGGCGTTATTCTTGCTGTGCGTCATTCAATAGGGGTTGAAGAATTTAATAGCTGGGGATGGCGTATTCCTTTCATCCTTTCCGCTGTGCTCGTGGGCGTTTCCATTTTTATACGTCTTCGCATGAAGGAGTCTCCGTTGTTTGCCAAGCTTAAGGCGGAAGGTAAAATTTCTAAAAATCCCATAAAGGAGAGTTTTGGAAAAAAAGAAAACCTAATCATGGTATTGATTGCTTTATTTGGCGCTACCGCTGGACAAGGAGTAGTATGGTACACTGGTCAGTTTTATGCCATGACGTTTATTGAAAAGACCTGTCAAGTTGATTTTGTGCAAACGAGAGACATTATTGCTATTTCATTATTGATCGGTACTCCGTTCTTTATTGTATTCGGAGCATGGTCTGATCGGGTAGGCAGAAAGTACATCATGATGGCAGGAATGATTCTGGCTGTCTTTTTATATCGACCTATTTATAAAGGGATGATGGATTTGACCAATTTGTCAACTAAAGTAGAATTAGCAGAGCAACGGAGTGAGGAGGTTATCAATGAAACAACCATTCTGAAGAAAGCCTATGCTGATCAAACTCTTGCTGTTATTTCAATGACAGATAATAAGGAAACCAAGAAAGAAATATTGCTTGGAGGAACAAATTACTGGGCAATGATTGCTTTAGTGACAATACAAGTGTTTTTAGTGACGATGGTTTATGGGCCTATCGCTGCGTTTTTGGTTGAATTATTTCCAACGCGCATACGGTATACATCCATGTCGTTACCCTATCACATAGGAAATGGAATTTTTGGTGGACTTACTCCATTTATTGCAACCTATTTGTCGGGCGCATTCAATGATCCACTGGCGGGTCTCTGGTACCCGATTGGAGTGGCAGCAATCTGTTTTGTAATAGGTATGATTCTTTTAAGTAATCGTAAAAGGGCAGAAGTGATGGAATAGTTATGCCATTTACCCCTGCACATACTTCCGTTGTTTTGCCATTGTTACGATTGCGACCACAACTTGTTTCGGCTACTGCATTGGTGATTGGAAGCGTGGCTCCTGACTTTGAATATTTCTTAAAGATGTCAGTGAGTAGTGTATATAGCCACACGCTATTAGGCATATTATACTTTAATATCCCAATAACCATAGTGTTAGCATTTTTATTTCATGGAGTAGTGAAAAGAAATTTGATAGCAAATCTTCCAGTGTTTTTTCAATATCGGTTTCATGATCTACTTACATTAGATTTTAAGAAGTATTTCAAATCCTATTTTTGGATTGTAATTGTCTCTGCTGGCATTGGATCATTTTCTCATTTATTTTGGGATGCCTTTACTCATAATGATGGATACTTTGCTCAGCGGATATCCTTGTACAAACACGTAGTTATTCCTTTTGATGGGGTTCGTTATCCACTATTTTATGGATTACAACACATTAGCACAGTTATGGGAATCATCATTTTGGCTGTTTACACTGTAATGATAAAACCTCAAAAGATCCATCTGATCAAAAAACCTGGATTAACCTATTGGCTGTTAATACTTACTATTTCAGTTTTTATTCTTTTTTTTAGATTTGCTATTTCTCCTGATGAACTTGATCTGGGAAATTTTGTTGTTTCTTTCATATCATCATTATTAGTTGCGCTGATTATAGCAGGATTCGTTAAGTTCAAAAATTAATTATCAGGAGCAATTCGTTATACCGGAAAACAAAATTTCTGCGGAAAGAAAGATAACACGCGATAGGTTTAACTAATACCAAATTACATTTACTTTTGTCAGACATACTTAGAAATTATGGCCGCTGATGCATCGCTCTTTCTGAAAGACCTTTGGTACCTCGCATTTCACAGTTCATCCTTGAAACCAGGAAAACTCATAGGCAAAGAAATGTTGGGTGAAAAGATTGTGTTTGGTCGTGATGAGCAGGGCAAACCTTTCGCCTTGAGAGATAATTGTCCACACCGTGGCGTGCCTCTTTCAGGAGGTTGGTATAATAATCACACCATTCAATGCTGTTATCATGGTTGGCAATTCGATACGAAAGGCACTTGTAAAGGTATACCTGCCTTGCCTCCGGACAATACCATTGATATTTCAAAGATTAAGGTGTTTCAATATCCGTGCGTAGAAATCAGTGGAACGATTTGGGTTTACATTCCTGATAAAAAACTTCCTAATCTAGTTCCGAAGGAACAGCCACCCAATTTATTATTGTCATCCGATAAAAAATTCCTGCATGTCGAGACCGTTACGATGCCTGCCGACATTGACCATTCAGTAATTGGTTTGATCGATCCATCGCATGTTACGTTTGTGCATCAATCGTGGTATTGGCGCTCGGCCAAGAAATTAAGGATTAAAGAAAAAAGATTTGAACCAACTGCAAAAGGATTCAAGATGGTTCGGCATGCGCCTTCTTCTAATTCAAAAGGTTATAGCGTGTTGAAGGGTGGAACTTCTACCGAAATTACTTTTGAGATTCCAGGTATCCGCACGGAGCACATCAAGGTAGGAGAGAAGCATGAAGTGATTTCCATCACGGTGCTCACACCCATCAATGAAAATAAAACGGAACTTACACACATTTTCTACAGTACATTGCCATTGACTAGGTGGCTTTGGTGGCCATTGAAACGATTGGGAAAACAATTTATTGGTCAGGACTTGGGTGTATTTCAAAAACTGAGTGAAGGGCTAAAATCAAAACCCTCGCTTATGTTGATCGGAGAACCCGATATGCAGGCCCGTTGGTATTATGAGATCAAAAGGGTGTATGCACTATCTCAACAAAACAATGTGCCCTTCGAGAACCCTGTGAAGTCTCAGACGCTGCACTGGGTTACTTGATTTTTGATGAACATACCTTACAGGATTAGTAAACCCACAATTGCGAAGAGAGCACTTTTTGATTTCCCTTATCGAATTATTATTTTTTGTATTCGCTGATCGTTCGAGGTTTTTAATCTCAGTAGATACATTCCATGGGCATCATTCAAAGTTATACTTTCATCATATTGACCGGCAGTTTTACTTTCCCATGATTTGGTATAGACAACCTTGCCGGCTAGGTTCAAAACAGTCAATTCTACGGGCGAAGTTTCTTTGATGGTAAATGAAACTTTGAATGTTCCGTTGTTAGGGTTTGGATACGCTTGTAGTGCCAAAGACGGGTTTACAAATTCTGAAACACCCGTAGGTTTTTGTTGAATGTATAGATCATCCACGGCCCAGCCCCATGCTGTGTTTGTATTGTCCGAGAATAATCTCATACGGAACAATAATGTGTCGCCAACCATAAATTTGGATGTCAAATCAATAGTATGGTCTATGAAAAGGCTTGAATTTACAGGTTGTGTACTATTGTAGGCAGACAACCAATTGCCGTTGAAAGAAGCATTGTAACCATTGGTAATAGGCGTCCATGTAAGTCCATCTTTGGTGGCTTCAACAACTACAAAATCTTTAAATTCAGGTTGGCCAAATACAGACCCGATAGTGCCGGGTTCAACGATTGCAATATCTCGATAGAAGAAGAATGGATAATCGGAAGCAACTATGATCGGCTGTTTTAATACAGCAATACTCTCTGTGTTAACCAGATAATCACTCTGACTTTTTAAACTCGTATTGGAGTTTCCGAAAGTCTGAATAGAAAAACCATTGAGTAAAAAATCGGACTCTGTAGTAAAATAATTAAAGTATTGCCGTTGATAAGGATTCAGTGTTAGATTTTCACCTGAGAAAGAAACGGAGTGAATAGGGGCAGATCCTTTGAAGCTAATTAATCGTGCTTGAATGGATCCTTTTCGTGCGGTACTAATTTTAATTGCATATTCACCTTTAGCTACCGAAGGTATTTTGCCAGACTTTGTTCCGTTGATCCACACATGCGAAGAATCAAAATTATCCTGAAGCTTTATTTTAATAACAAGGTCTGATTTTGGAGAGGTACCAATAGCAGTAATGACGGGGTTGATCACGGTGGATTGTGTTGTTTCTAATTTGGCTGTCCAGATGCCTCTGCCGTGTGTTGCAATGATAATCTGATCATCCTGTGCTTTTAAATCCCAAACAGATACATTAGGAAAATCATTGAGTATCGCCCATGAATTTCCTCCGTCAAGCGATTCTACAATTCCAATCTCTGTTCCAGCCCACATAATATCTGGATTGTCAGCGCGCACATACAAACAGTATACAGCTACGTCTGGGAAGCCTCTTGTGCTTGTTGTATTATTGGAGCCAAAGCCGGAGATATCTTCCCAAGTTTGCCCTAAATCTTTGGTGCGTAAAATCTTTGGTGAATTAGCAATAGAGAAAAGTGCAAAGGCGGTCATTTCTTCCGTAGGATGACTCGCCAACTTGGTAAGATTGCCAAGGGTAGCTCCCGTGTAGTTGTTGGTGATGTTATACGTAGTGCCTCCGTCTTTAGAAACATATAATCCACGGGTTGAACTCATTCCGCTTCCTGCCCATATAATATTGGCATTAGCACGCGAAACTTCAACATCCATAAAATTTGTTAGTCCCCATTTTTCTGTGACAGGTGTTAATGACCAGTTGCCACCAAAGTCGGAAGATTTCCAAATACCTTCTGATCCAACGGTATATAAAATATCAGGTGCTTGTCTTGAGTTTGCTAATTTAGATAGGAAAGGAAATTTTTTTGATGGATCAGGTTCATTACCAGATAAGGATAGCCCAGAAGTTGCTTTCTCCCAGGTGCGCCCACCATCCAGTGACCGTGAAAAATTATTATACTGAGATCCGCCAATCATCTTTTTGCCATCCAGGTTGTTCCAAATCACTTCAAATCCATCACCGCTTAATAATGCATTGGTGGTGTATTGGGTTGTAGCAGAGGCAACTGAATTTTCTGGTGAGAAGTAGGTTGAATTGTCTTGCATGCCACCAAAATATTGATCAGACCCAGGGCGTTTATCAGCGCCATAGAACTGGCTAGTATTATATCCATTACCTGCCATCATCCATTCTCCCTGGGTGGTGCCTGGAGAAGTGGAATTTTGCGAGAGAAATATGCCACCATCATTGGCAATCAATAAGCGGTATGTTTTGGACGTTTCATTTTCTTTAATAAAAACGATATTGTGCTGGTCTGGATGAACGAAGTTGCGGTTGTTTTTGCCATCATATTCACTATAAGAATCTGAAGCAGAAATTGTGGTACTTGATACTTTTACTACTTCATTATAGAGAACGCGCAATGTGGAATTAGGAAGTGCATCGGGTGTCCAGGTGCCACCGAGTGTCAATGTTGGCCAGATGTTGTACATCAATTGAGACATATGACCGCCAGCCACGGCAATGGAAGCATTAGGTGTTGTAGCGTCATAGTTTGAATTGTTTACAAAAAGATATTCTCTACTTTGTTCTGTTGGTAATCCTGTCGTGTTTTGTTCATACAGGTTAAATTTACCATTACGGTCCTGGTCTCGAAAGGAAATCATGAGTTGTCGATTGCTAGAAATGTCCCAGACTTCAAAAGGTACAACTACATAATCTTGATATAAATAATTGGCATCGGGCACACCTGAAGTAGATCCATCGGGCACCAGAAAGCGGTGTGCCTTCTGGCTTTTTCCAGGGCCAAATCTTATTTCAACACTAGTCTTGTTTGCGGCTGCACCCAAGTCGAGCTTGCCCTGATAAGCATCACCTCCAAAATTCACCAGATTAATAAACGAAGCGGTGTTAAACTCTTCCATCGTATAACTACCCACCGTGGTGCCTGTGCCACCCTGTGTTAATTTAATTCTATAAAGTCCTATGCCGCCCACATAAACGATGTCTTTGTCATATGGATCGCAGACAATTGTATTATTATACCAACCTTGCGTGCCTAAATAGTTGAGTGATTTATTGGAAAGTTGTAGATCCACTAATGACCAGGTGACTCCGCCATCATCCGAAACATACAGATCTGAATTGTTGCCAGATAAAGTTCCTTGCGAGGATGCAAAAATCCGATCTGTTTTTATTGGCGAAATATCAATTTCAATGCGACCATTGGTATTGATACCTGAACTTGAGATAATCCAGTTTAACCCACCATTGATGGACTTGATAATGCCAACGCCATTATGGGTAGCAAATTGTATATTGAAATTTCCTGGCTCTGCCCGAAGATCTTGAACCAACCCTAGGTAAACGTTAGTCCAATTTGCACCACCATCTTCCGAACGATAGACGCCTTTATTGCTAGCTGCGATAAGCCGATTGGCATTAGCGGGGTCAATAATAATTCTATTTATTTCGTCCATCATAGCAGTGTTGGTAAGAAGATCCCAGGTGACTCCACGATCGATGCTTTTAAAAATTCCATGTCCTTGTATACCACTCAGAAGTCCAAATCCTTCTCCGGTGCCAGCATAGATTACGTTATGATTAGATTCTGCCATCACCAACACGGTGGTTGCTAAATTGGGTAATCCAGGAGTTAGCCATAGCCACGTATTTCCAGCGTTGGTGGTTTTCCATATACCTCCACTGGCAGAACCTGCGAACCAGGTCTTATGAGTTGCGTCATCCGGATCAACAATAAGTCCGCGTGTGCGACCGGGCACATTGGCAGGACCACGCTCTATATATTCGAGTACCCCGTTAGCGGATTGAGTTCTGGCAGCGAAATATTTTCTATCGCCTGATTTTCTTGCAAGCGCTAATTCTTTTAATTGATAGTTGTCTTCATAGGAAGGACCATTCATCCCATCCTGTGTGCGTATGCCTCGGTGAAACGAGATGAATTCTTCTGGTGAATCTTGTTTTTGGACATGATTTTCCAGTCCATTTTTTTGAAGTACTTCAACCGATCTTCTTGAAATCAAGAATAGAACGCCAGCAACGATAATAAGGCTGAGTAGTATTCGTTTCACAACTTGGTAATGTATTTAGTTACATCAATAATTTTCCCTTCAATATTTTGTTCATCTTTTTTTACCATTCCTGGGATTGTTTTTATTTCGATTTTGAAGGTGTCAATCCATGAAAATGAAGCACGAGAGGTATTATCCGTTTCAACAATGGCCAGATCATTTAGTCGAATGATCAGGTAGGAAACTGAAAGTGTAGATTCGTTTTCTTTCGTACAGAGTGCAAACGTAGCGTCTTTATTTTTTTGAATGACAGCGTTGGAGCCCAGCTTTTCCGCTACTATCGATTCAAGTGATTTCACTTGCGTGGTAGGCAAGGTGACCGTTTTGCATGAGGTTACTAGTATGATCAACATGATCAGATTAAGTTCTCTCATGCTTATGTCTTTTGTTTTTTCTTTTTAGCGGCAGGAAAAAGAATATTGTTGAGAATCAGTCGATAACCCGGTGAGTTGGGGTGCAAGTGTAAATCGGTAGGCTCTTCGCCAACCGTATGCTGATAGTCTTCGGGATCATGACCTCCATAAAATGTCCAGAATCCTTTGCCGAAAACCCCATGCATATACTTTGCTTCTTTAATGGAACTGTTTTCTCCCATGATGGTCACGTCCGATTTTACTAATCTTTTCTTGAACCCAGTTGTTTGCCCATAAAAGCCTTTAATAACCCGGGTGTGATTTTGTGTGAGCATAGAAGGAATCGGATCCCACTTCGCAGAAAATTCAAAAATATTGAAGTAGTCATTATCTTGTCGAAGGCCCCGGTCTGGAAAATTATTATCAATGTCAGAAAATTCATATTGTAATGGATCACGTACCAATCTGAAATCCGTGAAGGCAAACGTGTTTTCAAAGTTCAATTTTTCCTGAGCCTGCGGATCAGCAGCATCTCCGTCATACATTCGTTCACATATGTCTACACCTTCTGCTGCCAGGGCGATATCATAGGTGTCGGTAGCCGAGCACATGGCAAATAGAAATCCCCCACCGGAAACAAATTCTTTAATTCGTTTTGCCACGGCAAGCTTTGCTTGTGATACTTTATGAAAACCAAATCTTCGGGCCGCATCCTCCGCTTCTTTCACCTGCTCGATATACCAGGGCATATTGGCATAATTGCTATAAAACTTACCATACTGGCCAGTAAAATCTTCATGGTGTAGGTGGAGCCAATCGTATTTTGGGAGTAAGTCGTTCAGGACTTCGTCATCAAAAATCACATCATAAGGAATTTCGGCATAGGAGAGCACGAGAGTCACGGCATCGTCCCAAGGCTGTTTTGATTTTGGAGAATAAACTGCAATGCGTGGATACTTTTCCAGTTTCATCACATCATAGTTCAAGGCGGGGCTTGCAATTTCTGTTAAAATGTTCGTGGCCTGTGCATCGGAGATTATTTCGTAACTGACGCCCCGCACCACCAGCTCATTCTGAATGTTAGGGTGATATTTGCACATAAAACTTCCACCTTTGTAATTCAGCAGCCAGTCTACTTCCATATCACCTTTTAAAATCCAGTAGGCTATGCCATAGGCTTTTAGGTGATTTGTCTGCTTCTCATCCATAGGAATGAAAATATAATTGCTAAAGGCAGGCCTTGAACAGACAATAATCAAAAACAAAATAAGACTTCGCATCGTTAAAACACTCATTTACACGTAAACTGTAACAAAATAAACCCCAAAAAGTCTCCTCCTAGAAACGATTAAAGATATAATTTTGATCTTAAAGTTCTTGTAAATATTAATGATGCGGTTTAAAAATCGATAAAGAATGGATTTAGTAGAAAATGTTAGAGAAGGACTCCGCTCGGTGAAAGCTAACCTATTAAGATCGGTATTGACGGCTCTGATAGTAGCGATTGGAATTACGTCATTGGTTGGAATACTCACTGCAATTGATGGCATTGAATATTCGGTTTCTGAAAGCCTGTCTTCGCTGGGTGTGAATACGTTCGATATTTATTCGAGGTGGAACCGCAACGCAAGTCAGGAAGGCGTAAAGCAAAAGGTATTTTCAGAATTAACTCTTTCGGAAGCACAGAAATTTATTGACGAGTTTGATTACCCTTCGGTGGTAAGTCTATCGGCCAGGTTAACCATTTTGGGAGAGATTAAATACAAATCCCAAAAGACCAGTCCAAATGTAGATGTGCGAGGAGTCAATGAAGAGTATATAGCCATCAAAGGTTTGAATATTGAGCAGGGAAGAAATTTTTCAAAATTTGAAATTCAAAATGGAGGAAAGGTGGCGGTTCTCGGATGGAAACTTGCCCAGACATTGTATGGCGACAAGCCTAACCCGATTGGTACAGATGTTTCATTTAGAGGCACACAGTTTAGGGTGATTGGCCTGTTAAAGGAGAAAGGTGATTTATCGGAGAACAACTATGATAACATGTTGATAATACCCATTATGGTAGCCAATCAATTGGCGGCTGGTCAACAGCTTAGTTATCGACTCAATGTAGGCATTCAGGATATGCAGCAGTTGGATTATGCCATGGGCGAGGCTACTGGCTTAATGCGAAAAATCCGACAGGATGATGTTGGGCAGGAGAATTCCTTTGAGATCGAAAAGAGTGAGTCCTTGGCGCAGGAATTGGAAAGCATTACCAATGGATTACGCTTCGGAGGATTTGGCGTTGGGTTTATTACATTATTAGGGGCATCGATAGCACTGATGAATATTATGCTTGTTTCTGTGACAGAAAGAACGCGTGAAATTGGTGTGCGCAAGGCACTGGGTGCAACAACGCTTCGAATCCGGCAGCAGTTTGTCATTGAGGCCATAGTCGTTTGCGTGTTAGGTGGAATCGGTGGCGTGGTGTTGGGTATTCTGATTGGTAACCTGATTTCACGGGCGATCGGCATTCATGCCTTTGTGATACCCTGGTTGTGGATGTTGGTTGGTATGGGTATTTGTATAGTGGTGGGTTTATTGTCTGGTTATTACCCGGCACATAAAGCCTCAAAACTTGACCCAATAGAAAGCCTTCGCTTCGAATAAGTTTCTGTTTAAAGTCATGATAGAAAACTCTCCTGTTTTTGCGGGAGAGTTTTTATTTTGCATAGTAATAGGAGAGATGCCAGAGTGGTTGAATGGGACGGTCTCGAAAACCGTTTACCGACTTGTCGGTACCAGGGTTCGAATCCCTGTCTCTCCGCGGGTTATTCACCAACGCTAATCAAAAGCTTGAAACGAGTATGAATTCGGGCTTTTGGTTGTTTCTCACAAGCCAAATCATTCAACTTTAATCAAACCCTAGGTGGAGAATTCGGGGCACCTGAAATGAAAAACATCAAGTGCCCCGAATGCGCTACAAGTATCTGATCTTCAAGCATGTTCATCAAATGAATATCTTGTTTGGCAGGCAATAATAAATCAATTTTCAACCTCAAGCGGTGCACTTTTATGAACTTCATTATCAACGTTCTGTTCTATGCCAGGAAAACTAAAACCAATAAAAACGGATTAGTTCCCATATATATGCGCGTGACCATTGCTGGTCAACGTTTTGAAACAAGTACCAAGAGGTTTGTCGAAATAGAAAAATGGTCAGTAGAGGCAGGAAAACTTAAAGGCAACTCCTATGAAGCCATGGAGGTCAATGATTTTTTAAAATCGCTCCGAACACGCGCGGTTGATATTCAAAAAAAAGTAATGTTCGAAGACAAAAGGCTCACGGTAAAGGAATTCGCCAACCGTTGGTATGGTGTTATTAAAAATCAACGGATGCTCCTGGAGATATTCCAGTATCATAACGACCAATTTAAAGCCCTGATTGGAAAGGGCGTTGCCCTAGGTACATGGAAGCGCTACGAAACTTCGTTAGCGCACACCCGCGCTTTCATATTCTGGAAATTTAAAAAATATGATATGGTTATTTCAAAAATCTGCTATGATTTTATTACAGACTATGAATTTTGGTTAAAGTCGGTGCGCAATTGTAACCACAATACCACCATGAAGTACTTGGCCAACTTTAAGAAGATTATTATTATCTGCGTGAAAAATGGTTGGCTTCCACGCGATCCGTTTTATGGCTACAAAATGGTGAGGCGAGAAGTGGAACGTGCTTACCTGACCTGGGATGAACTGCAGATAATTGCATCAAAATCATTTGTTACAGATAGACTCAATCAGGTGCGTGATACTTTTCTCTTTTGTTGTTATACTGGCCTTGCCTATATCGATGTGAAGCAACTTAAGACCTCGGAAATCACTACCGGTATTGATGGTCATAAGTGGATATTTACGCACCGCCAAAAAACAGAAACTGCTTCCCGTATTCCACTTCTTCCTCCAGCATTGGCTTTAATCGAAAAGTACCAGGAGCATCCTCAATGCGTCAACCAAATGACGGTACTTCCAATCTTAAGTAATCAAAAAATGAATGCTTATTTAAAGGAAATTACTGATGTGTGCGGCATAAACAAGCCGCTTACTTTTCATTCGGCCAGGCATACTTTTGCAACTACTGTAACCTTGAGCAACGGTATTCCAATTGAATCGGTGGGTAAGATGTTAGGTCATAAGAACTTAAAGACAACACAGCATTATGCGAAAATTCTTGACTTAAAAGTAAGTTCAGATATGCAGTCGCTTCGTGCCAAATTTGATACCGCAACCAAAAATCCGAACCAGAAGATGTGTGTTTAACACATTCGCTTTCTTTTTAGTAACCACATAAACATTAGCGCATATTAGTTGCTGTTGCTGCCATCAAACCATTTCCTGGATTTTTCGGGTTGACTCTAACTCAAGGCATGAGTGCTCTTTATTCCAAATTCTCCCGCGCGAAAAGTTTTTCTTCCCCAACTTCGGGTGAACTTGTGAAATCCTTTTCCATGATCTACCAACTTGGGTCTGAAATGAACAGGCTTCAAAATCTGGTGCAATACATTGACAGGATTACGGAGGACACCCATCTGCGGCCTAACCATGTTTCCCTTTTATTAGCCCTGTGCGATGCATGGATCAAAAGCCAGTTTCAAAGTACTTACCATGTTTCCCGAAGGCGGCTCATGCGGGCCTCCCATATTCATTCGATAGCCACGTATCATAAAGTAATTAAAGAACTGCAAGTGTTTGGTTATTTGAAATACGATCCATCCTATCACCCGGTAAAGGCTAGCCAAATAGAGATTTTGGTAGGAGATGTATCAACTACGGAGCAACCAAACAGTCGTGTACTATGATATTCTATGTAGGAAAAAAATCCAATCACGGACTATTGTTATCCCACTGGAAACGGAACGCTCAGTATACACACTTATTTTCAATGTGTTTTGAGAACTAAATATAAAACCAAAACAGAGCTTTTTTTGCTACTCTACTAACCCTTCAAACACATACTTTTAAAGAATTTTTCAGTTTTTAACTGTATGGAATTTCTGATCATCTTTCAATTAATGTCATTTATAAAAGTCACAAAAAAAGCGTTTTACAAAACACCTCTACATTGGCAAATGATAATAACTTTCTGTAATAACCGTCTGTCTTGGAGGTAGATTTCCAGAAGGATGATTGTGTTGAGATATTTTAATGGGATTTCCTTTTTTGCAATCACAAAGGTCAACAGTTGCAGGGGTACTTTATATTACTTCAAAGCTGCCTAAACCCCAAGGCACTTAATCTCTTTTGTCAACCATTTTATCCTGTTCTATCCTTCTCACACATTAGAAAACTCTATTCATTCAGGATTCATAAGAAAGATTTTTCGGAGTAGGGTGAATTCAAGCCAATATTTGTATAGGATAAACTCCTATCAGATTTATCAATTGGTTCATTAATGAATTACTATCGCAAGCGAATAAAAAAAACACTTTATCCAAATTAGAAAGTGCAAACGAAAAATTATAACGGAGCATACCGAAAATCCGACAAAAAGAGTAGGCAACACTTAACCCAAAATATTATGCCGGATGATTAAAATCCTTTCCGTGCCCATTCTAAACGTGATTGACGGCCACTTGAAGGCCGTTGTAAAAGCTAGCAGTATTATTTTCGAAAATCATTAACTTAAAATTAACGCTATGAAATTAAATCGCATTCTTTCCTTGGTAGCTATCTCCGGCATGATACAGTTAGTATCATGTGTTGATGAAAATGTCATCACCCAAGAGGCTACTCAAATACGTCAAGAGAACAATAATTTTGTGCCCAACCAAGTGCTCATTAAGTTTAAGACAGGAGGTGAAGCTGGTGCCAGGGCATCCGCCAGTGCCTTGTCATTAATTGGGGGTGAAGTTGTGGAGGTCATTAGTACAGAAGCCATGAAATCCGCCACTGCTAAAAGGGGAGCAGGAGAGGGGGAACTCATGTTAGTAGTGAGTAAGCTTGGCACGATGGAAGCAATTTCCAGGCTTAAAGATTCACCCGAAATCGAATATGCTGAACCTAACTTTATTTACGATCATTTTGATACTTCTACTGATACCTACTATACCAATGGATCACTCTGGGGGATGTATGGCGATGCCACTTCACCATCTAACCAATATGGAAGCCAGGCTGGAGAAGCCTGGGCAACTGGTAACACTGGTGCAAATACGGTGTGGATCGGGATCATTGATGAAGGCTATATGTACACCCATGAAGATCTTGCTGCTAATGCAGGCACGAACCCAGGAGAAATTGCAGGCAATGGTGTGGATGATGATGGAAATGGATATATAGATGATGTGTATGGATGGGATTTTGCGGGTGGCAACAATACCGTTTTCGATGGCGTGGACGATGATCATGGCACGCATGTAGCAGGAACTATTGGTGCCATAGGTGGTAACGGGATAGGTGTGGCTGGAGTAGCCTGGAATGTAAAGTTGATGAATGCTAAGTTTTTAGGAAGGAATGGTGGAACTACGGCCAACGCTATAAAAGCAGTTGATTATTTCACCAACCTAAAACAAAGTCAAGGTATCAATTTGGTTGCCACCAGTAACTCATGGGGTGGAGGTGGATTCTCACAAGGATTATTTGATGCCATAGAACGAGCCAATGCAGCCAATATTCTTTTTGTTGCTGCTGCCGGTAATAATACCAACAATAACGATGCCGTTGCATCATATCCTGCCTCTTATAGCAATACCAATATTATTGCTGTTGCTTCTATTACTAATACAGGGGCGATTAGTGGATTCTCTAATTACGGTGCTACTACGGTAGATCTTGGTGCCCCCGGCTCCGCTATTTATTCAAGTGTTCCAATAAGATCGGGTGGAGTTGTCATTTCCGGTTATGCAAGTTATAGTGGCACCTCCATGGCGACACCTCATGTTTCTGGTGGAGTTGCGCTCTATGCTGCCTCGCATCCGGGAGCTACAGCGAGTCAAATTAAGTCTGCCATCATGAGTAGTACAACACCCACCTCTTCACTTGTTGGGAAGTGTGTAACGGGTGGACGGTTAAATGTTAGCACCTTTTAATTCGAACGGATTGCCTAGAATAAGAGCCTCACAATAGGGGCTCTTATTTTTATTACGCTTCAGTTTTATCAATGATTATTTGTATGGTTATGATGCGCGGGTCTATCATAAATTGCACTTCATTTATCAACTATTTTTTACCCTTTCCATATCTATCCCGAAGTCAGGTTTATATTCTTTAGATCGCTAGCTTGTATTGTTTACGATATCAACTAATTCTTTTTGACCTCTGTTGAGCGTGGATTTCCATCCTGCTATTTTTGATTACGTTATTTTGTTGTCCAAATAAGGAATGTTCAGAATGATTTTGCCATTCTTATTTGCACAAAGTCTGATTGAAATCGCACGTGTTTATTACGACCGGTTGAGGGTGTCGAATTTTCTTTTGATTGTTTTCGATCTCGATGAAGTGAAAATAACAATTTCAACATTGTCCAATAGCTTTATGAATGTCAATAGCTGATGGGTAAGATTTGCTGTCAGGCTTAAATCATCCCTTCATCCGCAAAGGAATAATAGCCTTCCGTGGTAACAATGACGTGATCCAGCAACTGGATTTCCAAAAGCCTGCTACCTTCTTTCATCTTCTTGGTTAGGTCAATATCTGCCTGGCTGGGCTTTAGATTTCCGGAGGGATGGTTATGCGACAGAATGATGCC
>CAYGGY010000075.1:0-22595 GCA_964349405.1 uncultured Ohtaekwangia sp.
TATTATTCCCGTAGAGTCACAGCTTCTTGATCCTGCGATAATAATACAGATACCTAACAACCAGAAATGAAAATGAAAAACTGTAACCAAATTCCGACAACGCTTCATCTCTCCGATTAATATCAAAATATATAAATAAGCATATAAAGCAAATAACAATGGAATATGGATATCAAATAAATATTAATTAAGATCTTAAGATGATATCAAATTTTGAAACAATACCTCTTAAAACTAATTACGACTATCTGGCACCAGATGGTTCAGAAATCCGATTATTGGCCAAGATAAATGCTGGGGGCTTTTGTCATTGTACACTACCCGCAGGCAAAACTTCTGCTGCCGTAAAGCATAAAACCGTTGAAGAGATTTGGTATTTCCTTTCTGGTGAAGGGGAGATGTGGCAAAAGGAAGTAAATGAGGGTAGGCCATTCAGAGTTATGAAAGGCGTCTCAGTGAATATTCCGATCGGGAATAGTTTTCAGTTCAGGAATATAGGGGCTGAGCCCTTATGTATATTAATAGCAACCCTGCCGAACTGGCCAGGTACCGATGAAGCTATTTCGGTTAGTGGTTATTGGGAAAATAAAACATGAAAAATGAATAAGACATTTAAACCTTCTGCCTTCTTTAAAATACCTGATGATACATGGATATCTCCGTTCCTTAATTCAAACGATTCCATGAGCGACCTACCGTTTGATCTTATTGATGGATTCAGCATCGCCAAGGGAAAAGTGGAGGGCAAACCCACTTCATTAATTCATGTTCATCCACATGTTTCTCAGGTAACTTTTGTGCTTTCAGGGAAAGTTGTTTTGAAAATGAAGGGCATGATGGATAGAAATCCTTATGAAATTGCTCTTGAATCAGGAAATGCAGGTGTAACAGGAAAGGGTGAATATTTTCAGATTATTAATCCCCACAGCGAAGAATGTCATGTACTCTATGTCGTAAGTCCTGCCTACTTGTTTGAGATGGATAACAGTAAAGTTATTTATGATGACGCTCTCATTCTGATCAGAAGCTGGGAAGAATTGGAGAAACTGAATTGGTTACCTCCTGAGCTGACAACGCCAGAGAATTCGTTTGCCGCCAGGAATAATTCATATGAATGACTCGCTAAAAGCAAACAGGGAAAACAATCACCCTGATATTGATGCTAAAGATGAAGTAAAGTTTGTTAGTAATAAACGATGGATAACTTTTACGGCAACTAAAATGTAACTCAAATGAAAAAGACAACTTCCTTCTGGCTTACAACCCCTTCCACAGCTATAATATTTTCGGTTGGGCTTCTAATAGTATTGCTTGTATTAATCAATCTGGCATAGATAAAGAATTGTAGATCGAAGGATCCTGAAATTAATATGTAGTTCAAAAACATTAAAAATAAATTATAATGGCAACTGCAATCAAATCTCAAAACGTAAATACCGTTCTCGGTAAAGTAATCGATGTAAACGGTCGCCCATTAGCAAACCTCAAAGTTGAAATCTTCAATGTAGAAATGCGAGACTGGCAAGCTTTGGCGGATACCTTCACCAATAAGGAAGGTAAGTATGAACTTAAGTGGACACATGACCAGTTAGGTGATCGAGAAAAAAGAGAAGCAGATATTGCAGTAAAGGTATTTACACGGGAAAATAATACAGAACTCTTTAAATCCTCCATGGATGAAGTGCGGTTCAATGCTTCGGAAAGAGAGGAGATAAATATCACCATCAGGCAGGCAGTGCCAAAAGAAGTGGTTGAATTCGATTTCCTGGTAAAAGAAGTTTCTTTCTTAGCCAATAAAATTGCCATTGCCGATTTACAGGAAAACGAAGATCACCGGGATGTTACTTTTCTTTCCAAAGAGCTAGAAGTGCCTGCTCATAAGATTGAACATTTGATTGTTGCCCACCGCTTACATAAGCTTTCAAAAATAGATGCCGCTTTCTTTTATGCCTTGTTCCGCAAGAATACTTTGTTGCATAATGACTTTGCAAAAAACCTCAATGCCCGCCTCTCCATTGGTATTGGCGTGGATGACCAAACCTTGCTCTACGATGCTGCTCTTACTGATGGCAAAAAAATAGAAGCCGATATCAAAACTGCGGTGGAAGTAAAAATTATTTCTCCTGAGATTGTTAAACAAGTTAATCGGTATTTGGAATTGTTAAACCAATACCGGAAAAAGGCAGATGAGTATTACAAAAACGAACATCCCCAAAAAGTCATTAACCTGCTTGCCAATTTTTTCAAAGTAGGCAAGCTACAGGAGATTCAACAAATATTTTCAAAAAGCAAGAATGATCTGAATTCCTTTTTTGACAAAATAACTGATCCTTCTTTTTATGCTTCCAAGGGAAAAGAAAAAGATGCCAAGACGAATATTGGGTTGGGAAAACTCTTTGGTTTTGGCAATGAAGTCATTCCTCAAATAGCCAAAGCAAAAGGCATCAAAAAGCCGGAAGATGCACGAAAGCTTGCTAAATTGAACAAGGCAGGCTGGGTAGAAGAAATTTCGAAAGCAAGACCGGATATTAAGGATAAGCAGATCATCAGTATGTACGCTTCTGCTATTGTAAGAAAAATGGAAAAGGAATTTCCCACTCTGGCTTTTGCTGCACAATTAGAAAGAGCAAAAAAAACAGTGCTGAAAAATCAGGAAAAAATTGTGGCCTTCTTCAACAAGCACGAAGACTTTGACTTGATGAAACACAATGTGGATTTATTTCTCAAAGACAAAAAAGTTGCTGCGAAGGAAAAGGAAGCTATCACTGAAGAGCTGAAATCGGTGCAGCGGGTTTTTAAATTAGTTCCTAATTACAGCAAAACTATGGCATTGAGAGAGGCGAAAATCCATTCTTCTCAAAGCATTGTTTCCATAGGTGAAACCCGTTTTGTAAAAGAAGTGGCTCCTAAAGCAGGTATTGAAGAAAAGGAAGCCAAAGAAATTTACCGCAAGGCAGAAACAAAACATACCGCTGCCATGCTCATGGTGGGTGATTTGCAGGACAGCATGAGTGTGATGGACATCGCTTCTTTTGAAACTACCACCTTGGCAAAAAAATTGGAAGCCGTAAGCAAGGACTTTCCAAATCTTAAATCTCTTTTTAAACTCGTTGACACCTGTGAGTGTGAACATTGCCGCTCGGTGTATAGCCCTGCAGCTTACTTAGTGGAGATACTCCAGTTTTTAAATAAAAGAGCAACTTTTGCGATTTCTAAGAAATTTGATTTTAGTGGAAATTTAGCAGTTGGTGCAAATCCTCAGATCGGATTAATTTCAAATGAACTAATAACTGCTATTCAAAATGAAGGTTATGCAATTTCAGCAACAGCTCAAGTAAAACCTTCAGGAACCAGCTTTACCAGATTTGAAATTAGAGATGGAAGCCAGCTTTTTGTAATTGATAAAATGGGGGAAAATGAATTAGGAGAAAATAACTACAGCTTTTTTAAATACGAATTCTCAGATGCTAAAGGTCAGTTATTTTCGAGAAGGCCAGAGCTGGGAGAAATTGACCTTGGCTGTGCCAATGCCAATACTCCTGTAAAGTACATTGACTTAGTGTGTGAAATTTTAGAAGAAGCTGTTTCTCCTAATACAGGAATCAGTTACACTGGAGTGCTTTCAGATGATGCCGATCCATTGAAAGGAAAGATTTCTAACGGATTGTTGACTGCCTTAACTGGTGCTGGTTTCAAAGTAACGGCCGATGCCTTGATTTTTGAAACTGAATCATCCACAACCAAACCCCATTATCTCAGGGACAAAGGAATTGTTTGCAAAATTGAAAATACAGGAGGGAATAATTACAAGATTTATCGCTTACGACAAACTTTTGGAACCGCAGCAGAATTGGATGCTGCACCGGAATATGTAAATGAAAGTGCTTATCAAGAACTAAGAAACAAAGCTTTTGCTTTTAAACTTCCTTTTGATTTACAGCATACCGAAGCGAAAGCATACTTAAGCCGCTTTGATGTAAACAGGGCGGATTTAATGAAAGCCTTTCAAAGTGCAGCTATCCCCACCGAAGAAAGCATTGCAGCAGAACGATTGGGATTGAGCGATGCGGAAAGAAATATCATCGCCAACAACCCGGCTCCCAACGACAATGCAGCCCAACAATCATATTGGAATGTCCCGGCTCCAGGCAATGTGGTTGACTATTTAAAGCAAGTTGATCATTTCCTGGATAGAACCGGACTTAAGTACAAGGAACTGGACTTGTTATTGAAGCTGAAATTCATAGATAAAAACGGAAATCTATTTATCAAGCACAATGATTTAACCTGCGATACGGAGCAAAAAGAAATAGCCAATTTAGATTTGGATGCTTTAGACCGCATCCATCGTTTCCTCCGTTTGCAAAAGAAAACAGGATGGAAATATGAAGTGTTGGATGAAATTATTTCACAAGGAAATCTTGGAACAGGAAATTTAGATGATGCCTGTCTTGTAAAGGCTGCTCAATTAAAAGAAATTTCAGAGAAGTCAAATATTAAAATAGAAGAACTTCCTGGTTGTTTTGGAGAAATTCCTCACGCCATCTTGCACGATGACGACAAGGACGGACCAAAACCACTCTATCATCAAATATTTCTCAACAAAGCAAAAAATGGAGCACTTGATGAAGGTTTATTGCCCGAAAAAGTAGATGGTTCTCAATTGTTGACTACGTACATCGGATACATAGCCACCTGCCTGCAATTGAAACAAAAAGATTTGGAATACATTACACCATTGCTCCCTGATGGTAATTTGACGTTTTCTAACTTGAGTCTTCTGTTTGCTGCCTCAAGACTCATTAAAAAGCTCAAACTAAAGGCAGAGGACTTTGCTATAATTCAAAAGCTATCTGGAATAAATATTTCATCAAGTCCGGATAATACGTTAGAATTTATTAAAGTCATTGAGGATTTTAAAAATTCACCCTTAAAAACTACCGATGTCAGGTTTATTTTAAACCATGAAGCGACCAACTTGAATGACCGGGAAATAAAGGTCGAAAAAATTGAAGAGTTGCTGGGTAAACTAAAAACTGGCTACCAAAAAATCAAGGAAGAACAGAAGTCAGAATTTGATGATACTTTATCGGCAGAAGAGCAGAAGGAAATTTTAATTGGTGTGCTTTCAGGTTTAGTAGGCGTAGAGGAAGGCAATGTAAAGACAATTGTCAAATTTTTTGATAAAGACTGGACAGATGTAACGAATGCAGCAGGAGCTAAAACATTTATTGACGATAAATTTGATAAAAGAATCTACAGAACCAGTATCAATGCTGCCATTGATGCACTGGATGCATTGGCTGTCGGAGCAGATTCAAGCAGCGAGCAAAAGGATTTGGTTCAGGCACTATTGGATTCCATTTCCTATTTCCAAATAACGGTAAGTAAACAAGCACTTTTAGAACAAACGCTATCAGCTGCATTCAAGGCAGACTTGGCTTTAACCGTAATAGTTGTAAAGTACGCCAAACTCAAACAACCTGCACCCGGTACCGATTTAATTTTCGATTTATTATTAGACAATTTTGACAATGCAATTACCCCGGTAAATTATGCAAAGCAATATGCGGTCATAAGGTTAATGCATAAAATAGCATCCTTGCTGAATGCATTTAAATTACCCAACACAGATATAGAATGGTATTTAAAAAACAATGCAGATCCTGCTTTGGGATGGTTTGAAATAGATGGTATTCCCTATGAAGCGGGTCAAATTGCAATTGACTTTGCTAAGTATGTTGCGTTCTGTAGAATTGTTTCTTATTCAAAACAATTTACTGCAGTTACGAATCCTTTGGATGCAGAGCATCCAATCAGTTTCTTTACAATTGCAGATATTGTTTTGCTTGGTGCCGCAGCTGGCAGGGATGAATTCCTAAATAAGCTGGCTTTGTTGACAGGTTATGAGAAAGAAGATTTAGACGCCATTGATGCACATTTATTTGCCGCTTTTGATATAGCCAATTATAAAAATCCTGAAAATTGGAAAAGGGTATTTGATTGTGCTGATTATGCCAGAAAACTCGGAGCATCTGTTGATCAAATAAAAAAATACATCAATCCGGTTCTCACTGCTTCAGAGGTAAGTGATTTGCGTGCTACTTTAAAATCCCGCTATGACGAGGATACTTGGTTGAGTACATTGAAAGAAATCATGGATGCCATTCGTCCGCAAAAACGAAATGCCTTGGTAGCTTACTTATTGGCTACTAATCCTGATATGAAGGATGAAAATGATTTATATGAATATTTTCTGGTAGATGTGGAGATGGAAGCCTGTATGCCTTCTTCAAGAATCGTTTTGGCTCATAACAGTATCCAGCTTTTTGTTCAACGCTGTTTGATGGGCCTGGAACCGGATGCTATTGCTGATGTAGAAAAAGACCCGAATTGGAACCAATGGAAATGGATGAAAAACTACAGGGTTTGGGAAGCGAATAGAAAAGTGTTCCTCTATCCGGAAAACTGGTATGATGTTACATTAACGGATGATAAAACGTATCTACTGACCGAATTTATCAATGAAATTCAGCAAAATGAATTAACCAATGATACGGCAGAAGAAGCCATTAAGAAATATCTTGAGAAATTAGACAACATTGCTTTCCTTGAAGTGATGGCTACCTGGTATGATGTGCCTTCAAGAGATATGCATGTATTTGCCCGTACCAAAGGAGGAGACCCTTCCATTTACTATTATAGACGTTTTGAAAACGAACGTTACTGGAGTCCTTGGGAAAAAGTGGAATTGGATATTACAGGAGATCATTTGCTTGCGTTTAAGCGGAATAATAGATTGCATCTGGCATGGCCAATGTTTAGTGAAGAGGCTAAACCTGAACAAGAATCAACCATTCCACCTGCAACTACAGGAGCAGTTGTAACTAATGATAAACCAAAGAAGAAATTGAAAATTCAATTGGCAATCAGTGAATATACCAATAAGAAATGGCAACCTAAAAAAGTTTCTTCAGACAGTATTCTTACTCCAACAGATTATACTGTTTCAGAAAGTTTGCTCAGAAAGGATAAGTTCAACCTTCGCTACCTCCAATTCACAGATCAAATTATGATATTTAGTAGTGTTTGGGATGGGACAGATTATCATCATAAAAGAGGCGTGTTTGATATTGCTGGATGTAAAGGTTATCCAGAATTAGTATTCCAAGGAGACGAATATTTCCCAGACTTTTTGCCTGATTTTAAAGATGCTGAACTCAAAATCCAAAAGTATTTAGAAAGGCCACTTGTTGCTAATGTACCACCAAGGGTCAGTCCTGATGATTTATCAGTTAGAAATGGAATTTCCCCATTTGACTATTATGAGATATTAGATAAAACACCCGGCAAGTTCAGGATTTCATATCCTCACCAATTCACTAGCCTTGATTTGATTGCGTTAATCTATCAATTCTTTCAAATAATTATTCATTCCGGTAAAAACAGAGATAAGAGAAACCAGTTCAAAATTCCTTTGGGAACCTTGCTTCCCTATTTTGAAGAAGACAGCAATCATGCCTATGTAATCATTCCTGGTTTCTATAAAAAGGAAATGGATGCTGGTGAATTTGTCGAAACCTATACTTTAAACGATTCCGAAAAAAGAACCGCATCCAACGTTTTTCAGTTGATGGATGATATTACCAATTGGTTCAAAAAAATCTCATTTGAATTTCAGCAAAACCCTCCTGTGAATTCAGATGCTGCTATTAAATATATCTTAACTGATGCCGCTTTTCAGGACATACTGAAGGAGCTTAGCAGGTATGCAGAGATGGATGTTTTCTTAAATCTGCTAATAGGTAAAAGCGATGATGCAAAGGTGGATGAATTTTTAAAAGAACTGATCCAAGATGAACCACTGAAATATGGGGAGCAATTTAAAAATATGTACCACCCGTTAGTATGTGCTTTACGAAGCGTTCTGTACAAGGATGGAATTCCTGCATTGATGAAAGGTGATACTCAATTGCAAAAGACTAGTTTTGATTTTAAGTCCCATTACAATCCAAACCCGCAAATTGTTCCTCAAACATTTATCAAAAATCCGGATGCAACAGAAACATTAAGTTATCCGATTGAAGATGTTGATTTTAATAGTGACGGAAGTTACAGTGTTTATAACTGGGATTTGTTTTTCAGAGTTCCGTTGCATATTGCTGGCAGTCTCACCAAGAACCAGCGATTTGAAGAAGCATTGACCTGGTTCCATTATATGTTTAATCCAACAGGTGCTTTGCCCGGAAATGGAGTACAAAAATATTGGGTAACCAAGCCGTTCTATTTAAATCAGGAAACGGATTATATTATCCAAAGAATTGATACACTAATGTATGCAGTTTCTAATCCTTTGCATCCGAATGTTCCAACTGGGGCATCTTCTGACCCGGCAATAAGGGATTTGGAATTTGCCATTTCTGAATGGAGAAACAAACCATTCCGACCCGATGTGGTTGCCCGTTTCCGACCTGTGGCTTATCAAAAAGCTTTGCTGATGAAATACATTGATAATCTCACAGAATGGGGAGATTATTTATTCAGACAGGACACCATGGAATCTGTTGCCCAGGCTACACAGATGTATATTCTTGCAGATAAATTATTGGGTCCAAAACCAAGGATAATTCCTGCTGCTGTTAAGCAACCTTATGAAACCTATAATCAAATTGAAGCTAAATTAGATGGTTTTGGAAATGCCCTGATTGAATTAGAAAATATTCTCCCTGACCTTTCAGTACTACCTGAAGGTGGCAATGAATTGCCTGCATCTCCTGTTACACTGTCCATGCTGTATTTCTGTATTCCATCAAACGAAAAAATGTTTGAATACTGGGATCGGGTTGCTGATCGCTTATTCAAAATTAGGCATTGTCAAAATATTGATGGCGTGGAAAGAAGCTTAGCATTATTCGCACCACCCATTGATCCGGGTATGTTGGTTCGTGCTGCTGCTTCAGGTTTGGATTTGTCATCTGTGATTGCGGGATTTAATGCACCCACTCCTTATTACCGTTTTAATGTATTGTCACAAAAGGCAACAGAACTTGCACAGGAAGTAAGAGGATTAGGAAACTCATTGCTTCAGGCATTGGAGAAAAAAGATGCTGAGGCTTTGACCTTGCTAAGGAGTGAACTGGAATTAAAGGTCCTCAATGCAATAAAGGACATTAAAAAGCTTCAAATCAATGAATCCAAAGAGCAGATTGAGGTGTTGAAACGGACTAAGAAAGTTACTGAGGAAAGACAAAAATATTATACATCAATTCAAAAGATTATTTCGAAAGAGCAGTTGAATTTGGATAAGTTGAAGGAGGCAAATGACTATCAGATTAAATCTCAGATAGTAAGGACAATAGCAGGGGCATTAAGGTTGATTCCGGAATTTCATGTCGGAGCATCAGGATTTGGCGGCTCACCTAAAGTTGTCATGCAATTAGGAGGGTCAGCAATATCAACGGCAACAAGTATAGGTGCAGACATCTTAAATATTTTAAGTTCTATTGCTTCATATGAAGCAAGTCGCGCATCAATACTTGGCGGATATGACAGAAGATTTGACGATTGGAAGCTACAGGAACGCCTTGCAACAAAAGAATTAACTTCTATTGAAAAACAAATTACCGCAGCAGAAATTCGGAAAGAAATTGCAGAAACCGACTTAAAAAATCATGAACTGCAAATTGATAACGCAAAGAAAACGGATGACTTCATGCGTTCAAAATTTACCAATAAGGATTTGTATGATTGGATGATAGGGCAAATCAGTGCAGTTTACTTTAAGTCGTACCAGTTAGCACATGATTTTGCCAAGAAAGCAGAACGTTGCTATCGTTTTGAATTGGGTAATGATGATTCGTTTATCTCCTACGGCTATTGGGATAGCATGAAAAAGGGTTTACAAAGTGCAGATAACTTAATTCATGATATTAAACGCATGGAGGCAGGTTATCTGGATAAAAACAAACGTGAATATGAAATTACAAAGCACGTTTCGCTGGCACAACTTGATCCATTGGCTTTGGTTAGGCTTCGAGCAAGTGGTATTTGTGATTTTGAGATACCAGAAGTACTCTATGATATGGATCACGCAGGTCAATATTTCAGAAGATTAAAATCAGTTAGTATAAGCCTTCCTTGTATAGCCGGACCTTATACTTCTGTTAGTGCTAAACTGTCATTGGTAAATAACAGATACCGCAAGAACATAAATCCTGACAATGCTGCGAACACAGAATATGCCGAAAATCCTGGTAATGACGAAAGGTTTATTTATAACATCGGAGCCATTCAATCCATTGCTACCAGTAATGCTCAAAACGATAGTGGCATATTTGAATTAAACTTCAGAGACGAACGTTATTTACCTTTTGAGAACACAGGAGCCATAAGCAGCTGGAGATTGGAGTTACCAACAGAAGTGAGACAGTTTGATTATAATACCATTTCGGATGTAATTGTTCATATTAAATATACGGCACGAGAAGGTGGTTCTGGATTAAAAACAGCGGCAAATTCAGTTCTTAAAGACCAACTCGAAGCAATCAAGCAAGGATTAGGTCAAACCGGATTGCATATAGCTCTCAATATGAAACACGATTTACCAAACGAGTGGTTACTATTTAAGAAAAATGGCACCATTGATTTAACCCTTGACAAAACAAGATTGCCTTACATGGTTCAACCATTTGATACAGCCGAGATAGAAAGTGTCCTGTTCGTAGCCAAAATAAAATCTAACCCTGCAACGTTCACACTTAACGTGGATGGTGTTGCCATTAACCTTTCCAAAATAGATGAATTAAAATTATGCAAAGGAATTACTTCAGACATTAAACTTGGAACTCCATTCAAAATTTCCATTGCCCAAGCACAGTTGACAAATCTTGAAGATTTAGTTATACTACCGAAGTATGTTTATTAAGTTTACTCTCATGATAAGAAGGGGATAGAAAATATTCAAATCAAGCCTTTGTTGAAACACGGATGCCCTACGTTAGTTAATCCTGGAAGTTAGCCGTGTTTCAACAAGGGCTTTGAATTTTTCAAACTTCACTTTAAGGAATGGATTCAAGAGGGGTGCCAGAGAGGCTCTATTCACCTTCCTCCATCACGCCTCTTTGGCACTGCTCTTGAAAAGTTTGTTCTTTCACCTGATGAGATATCTACACTCCTACACCTCTACGCTTTGGTCTTTTTTTTTGAGTGGTGTCTTCATCTTCTTCGTTCGCTCCCTTTTTGAGCGCTTCTTTTTTCTCCGGGCTTTTGTCGGTAGCCTGATTGGTTTCCTTTTTTTCATTTTCCTGAAAGGCCTTCTTCATGGAGGCATCATAGACATTCAGGTTTTTGAATTTTGGGTTGGCTTCGATAAACGTTTTTTCTTCTTTGCCCTCTTTCATAAAGGTGACCTGGGTGAGGTTACCTTTCTCCAATGACTTCATCAACTTTTCTTTTTGTTCGGCAGTGGCCAGTTCTTTGATGGGGTATTTATCCAGGATTTTGTCCAAGTCATATCCATACCCGGAGTGAAACTGCTTCACTTTAAAGTTGTCGTTTTTGTCTTTTTCCGTGAAGTCCAGCTGAAGCCAGGCATTGAAAGGTTGTCCCTCTTTGTTAGTCAGGTCTTTGTTGATGGAGCGACCGCTCAATAAATTAAACGCTTCCTTGGCAGTAATGCCCGTGTTTTTGGTGATGTAAAAAGTTTGTGACTTCTCTTTGGCGGTGTCGTCATGGGTGAGCGTTGCCTTGTAGCGGTTAAAGAAGTACATGTCGGTTTGGTCTGACTTTTTAAAGTCCAGGTTGTACATTACCTTTTCCATTGCGTTGTCCTTTTTATATTCGCCCACCATGCTTAATTGGAAATCCGCAGGCTGCTTTTCGATTTGCTTTTGAAGGTCTTCGTTCAGCTTTTCGCCAAAGCCCATGTACTTGAGACCCTCCTTTAGAAATTCAAAGTTTTTTACGTTCATAATTTTATTGTTTAAAAGTTTATAATAAAGTTCCGAATGCATCATTTCAGGGAAGCAACTGTGCCTTTACGATGGTTCTGTTCTTAACCAGCAGGTTGAAATGCCTTCCTCCCTTGTGTTCGAACATTTCCATATAGAGCCGTTTGGAATCTGGTATCGTGAATTTTTCGAAGATGTAAACCACCTCAATAGATGAATCTCCTTCTACCGTAGGTACGTTTCCAAACACGTATAATGGTTTTATTTCAATTTCCTGTGAGGCGGTGCGTTTCAACTTCGCCTTATCGCGGATATAGAACCGAAGCGATTCTATATCATAGTTGATGTTTGATGTATTTTCAATTCCTAGGCGAAAGAACATTACGTTGTTCTTCACGTATGTTCCTTGCAGCGCAAGACAGACGTTATACTTTTTCTCCTTGAGAAAACGTATGGACTTTTTTGATTGAATAATGGATTCAGCATATTGATCCATACCGGCTTCCGTTAATTCGGTATGGAATATTATTACCTTCTTGCCACCATCCCCGCCCAAAATTTCCAACCGATAGCTTTTCGGTTCGTCTGAATAATTAATCGTGAACTGGTGCAAGTAGCCATCTGCCGTAATAACGGTCAGGTTGGTTTCCGGAAAATTTGGGCGGTTGGCTTTTACCTGAAGTACATTTTCTATCCCTTTGACTTTTTGCACGAGCACATCCCGGCTTCCCCGGTCAACACTTTTGATTAGTGTTGGGAAAACGATGCTTGATGTTTTGTTGTACGTGATTTCCAGGGGATATCCTTTCAACCACTCCGTAGCTTGATTCTGTGGTTGTGCCATTGCCCTCATCGTCATGATGAGGGACAGGCACATCATTTTCACATAGTTTGTTATCATAGATTTATTTTTAATGAATTACCTGGCGTTTCCGTCTTGGAGTAAAATTTTATAACCTGCTTTTACCGTCACCTTTACTGTTTTTATTTTTTTACCAAACAATCCGGTAGCAGCTTGAATGCCTGCGCTAGCAGCCTGAGCACCCAACGATTGATCCATGCTTACAAACTGCATTCCTTGCAGTGCCTGGTCAGACGATTGTTTCACTACCTCGTGGGTGATTGCCCCTGGGATGTAGATGCCTTCTAGTCCATCGAGGTCGTATACCGAAAGGGAGACGGGTAGCAGCGATTTTTCGCTTCGGATTGAATTGATATCAATAGTTAAGCGTTCTGCCTTGATGGCGCATGTACCGTAAATGAATTGGTCTTTTTCGATCAGGTGTTCCTTGATATATACGTCCGTCAGCAATCTCAATTTTATCGTTGCACCGGTTACGAGTTCTTGTGTGTCATGCACAACTGCTTCGATGGCATTTGCGGATTGAAGCCCAGTGTCGGAATCCTCCTCCAATCCATAAAAGGAATTTTGCGTCACAAAACTTTTGTTCATGAAGGCAGCGCTATCCGTAACGTTAGCCGGCTCAGTACCCAATGACTTCATCAAAGTAATATTGTTGTCTTGGCGTAACGCCTCCACGGCAAACGTTTGGTCCTGGCGTTGCTGGATTTGCACCTTTGTTTTTTCGCGTACTCTGTCAGGGTGTTGTATGTCAAGGATTTTGTCCAGCATACTTTCAATTTGTTTCATCTCAGGGTCTGATTGATTTCCTTCGCTCATCAGTTCCATCATTTGTTCCAGTTTTTCTACTTCTGCGGAGAATTGAGGATCGGCCGGTTGCTGTTCGATTTTTTCGGTTTCTATTTCCGTGCTGTTTTTGGGAGATTTATTCAGTTCGCGATAAAGTTCTTCCAGCTTCTGGTTTACCCTGGCTTCATTGGGGTCAATGATTTCCTTTGATCTTGAAGACTTTCTATCGGTGAAGTTGGAAGGATTACCCTTTTTTATCGGGGGAGATTTTTGTTCTACTTTCTGTTGGTTTTCCAGGCTAGTAAAGTCAAAGTAGGGATCGTTTTCGATCGCTTCCTGAAATCTCAAGGAATCCCGTTCGGCTTGTTCATAGAGGTTCAGTTTGTTCCATACTTCCTCTACATTAAAATGGGCGTTGGGGAGTTCCAGGTTCAGCCCTGTCTGTTCTATCGCATGAGCTTGTGCAGGTGTGCCTTTTCCTCCGCCAAGCGCCCAAAAAATCATCGTTAGAAATGGTAGTACCAGCAAGGGTAACACCATAGCAAATTTTCTCTTTTGTAGGAATTTCTGTGTGTGTTTCATAATTGGTATTGTTTTAGTGAATAATGGTATCGGCTTACTGCTTCCTTCCTTTTTTTGGGGAAGGAATAACATGGAGTTGTTTTTCGTATTGCTTTAGTTGTTTCCGAGAAATGGGTTTCCAACCCTTCTCTTTGTTCAAAGAGTCTTTGGATAATTCGGGATCACGGTTGATAAAAAGCTGTCCTTCTGTATCGATGGCCACATGAAAGGATTCAAACTCACCTTCGATTTCGCCTTTCATTTTGCCGAGGGGTGTTAGTTGTTGATTGGGTGCATTCATAAAGATATCGTTGGGTACTGTGATGGATTCCGTTTCTATTGGACTATCGGATTGAATGAACAGTGACTGAAAGAGGATTAGGAAACAGGCCACGGCCATGGTCATACCTGCACCTAAAACGATTATCCTTTTTCTTTGTGTTGGGAGCCTGTTGAAGTAGGTGTTAAAAGTCAGTACCTTGTTTCTGATACCATGCTTCCATCGTTGGAGCCCGATAATGGAATTATTTTCTTTTGTCTTCATGTTATTGTCGATTCTCCGTTTTGATGTCTTTATTTTCGAGTGTACTCCACTTTTCAATCAGAAAGCCGTGTGGATTATTATCGGATCGCAATACGTTTCTCAGGTATCCTTCTGTGATGAGACTGCGGGTAACGATTGAGGTGGTTCGAATTAATTGTTCATGACCGTAATACCGGAAGTAGAAAGGGTATTGATCGGTATCGATTCGAATGCTATCGGGTACAATTTCCTGGCTGATATTTCCTGAAATGATGTTTGAGAAATAGCGGCTTTCTTTCAGGTTATCGTATTGCCGTTTTGCGGACCCATCTGCCAGATAGAGGGCTTTGGTTATGTTGGTCTCAATCACGCGGTCATCCGGGTGTAGCGTAAAAAAGAAGTAGTGAAACATTTTCACATGATCCCGTGCTTCCACCGGTATGTTGTCTTTGCGTTCTGCAGACCATGCTTCCAGTGCCTTTCCATTCGAGAGAATGTAGATGCGATCCTGTACTTCGGAGACCAATTGAAAACTTGAGTACACCGAATAGCAGCACACCGCCACACAAGCCACGATCAATATAAAGGAGAACAAGCGGATGTGCTTAAAGGCCGAGTCAATATTTTTGAGTTGTTGAAACATTGTTTATTGTCCGGATAGTTTGTTGTGCATATAGTTGGCATTACCAGGATCGCCATTGGAGGAGGGGGGTGCTTCCGATTTAGCATATTCCGATCTGTTTCCCCCGGCTGGTTGATGTGAGGATGAGCTGAAAATTGTGCTTGCACCTGCTGCGGTTGTGCTTATGGCTGCCCGCGAGCCACCCGTAAAAACATTGGATGTTTTATACAACAATGAATTGCCACCGCCTGCATGAACGATGTAGTTGGCTACACTGGGCACGGTGAAATATCCTATGATGCCCATCACCAGGAAAATTAAATATGCGGTGTCGTTGGAGCTGAAAAATGTGTCACCGTAGGTCAACACTTGTTGGATATCAATCTTCAGCATGTTCTCCTGTACTTTGGCGATGATGGCACCGAAAATGTTTGCTACCGGGAGCCAGAGAAAAACATTGATGTACCGGGCCACCCAAACGGACAGTGTGTGTTGTAAGCCATCGAATACTGAAAGTCCGAATACGACAGGACCGAGAATTGCCAGCACGATCAGATAAAATGTACGTATGGTGTTGATGCAAAGAGCGGCTGCTTCATAGAGTACATGAAGAATCTCCGACAGCCATTGTTTTATCGTGTTTCGGAGATTGTAGGATGCCTTGGCCATAGCGAACTTGATGTCGTTGCCTACGCCATCCAATGTACCTTCGTCAGTACCTTCGGGGTGCGTATAGCGATACCATTTATCACGGTCACCGCTTCCATCGGGTCCTTCATACATTTGCCAGGAGGGAGTTTTCTTAATGGCCTCTTCTTTCATTTTTAAGAGGTAAGCGATGGCGTTGTTTGACCCTGTTACCATGGCGGCCGTGCCGATCACGATGGGTTTCAACACACCGTTGATAGTGGCAAGCACATACGGAAACAGCAGGATACACAACCCCAGTGCAAAAGGTCGGAGCAGCGGATAGAAATCGATGGGCTCAGCGTTGGCGAGATGCCGCCATACGCGTGAAGAAATATACCACAGCGCTGCAAAGCCGGCCAGTCCTCGGCCCACCCCGATCAGTTTACTGCACAACGGCAGCATTTCATTGTATAGCTGGTCCAGTACACTTTGCAGGCTGTGGATTTCCCCTGCGAAACTCTGCGCATGTAAAACGCCAGGCAAGAAAGTTGCCAGGAGAAATAACTTCCTCCTTCGTCCCTCTCTGAAGGAAGAGGAAAACCAAGGACGATTTTTTTTAATGGTGGTTTGATTCATGGGTCTTATTGGTTGAGGCCATAAATATTTTGAAGCGTATGTACATCGTTGGCAGACCGTGCCCGTTGAATGGCAAGCAGTTGTGTGTTGCTGTTGAAGCCTCTCAGGAATAGGAGCTTGCTTTCCATGTCGTAAAAAATACGGTCGATGGCTTGCATCCGCTCATCATCGCTCATGCGTAGTTTAGTGGCGGTGATGATCATGACGAGGTCATCGATGTTTCTTACGCTGGCCTGGAAGAGAAAACTGTACACACGGGCCAGGTACTGAAGTTCATCCGGCTTGAAATTGGGGTCGTTGCGGAAGCGATTGTTTGCGCGTTTATATTCTTCCACCAGTATCTTTTGGTATTGAATGATAAACGGTATTCGTTTGTAGTTTCGTACGGAAGGGTTTACGGCCATCAGTCCATCCAGAAATAATTGATGGAGGGAATAATTTCCTTCAGATATATTTTTAATTGTAGTATATCCTTTGTCAAGGATTTTGTATCCGGCATACATGTTATCCAGAATCTCTTCGAGTGTTTTTAATTTTTCCCAGTTTAGTAAAAGTTGTTGCGCTTCGTCTGACTGTCCTTGCAGCGAGTGCCCCACCGATATACCAAGAATCATGAGAAAAGCGGTCACGAATTGTTTCATGGTTTTCATGTTTAGAGGGATTGATAATTTCCTTTTATTACGACTATCATTCTTTGTTCGCGGGCCCGTTCCTGGGCAAGCGTCTGTGTATCGTTTTCAAATTCTTTTACAAAGGCCCGTTTGTCCTGCATGTCCGCATAGATGTTGTCAATGCGCCTCATCCTTTCATTGTCATTCATCGTTGCTTCCTCTGACCGGATGATCATCAGCAATTCAGCCAGATTGGCATCGCATAGAAAGAGCATGTTCGTGTACACGTGAAGCACATAGCGAACTTCTTCTGGCGTAAACTGGTCGTTGCTTTTGCAGAATCCGGTGAGGCGTTTCAGGTCACGGGTGATATACAGTTGGAATGCGATAATGTCGGCTACCCGAGCCGCGTTGCTGATGTGCGGGTTTACCTTTTTGAGGGAGCTAAAGAAGTCGCGATGCAGGTTGAAGTTGCCGTCCTTGATGTTGTGAATGGTATTCCATCCATTGTGGGCAATGTCTATTCCTTTCTTTAGGTTGGCCATAAAGACTTTTAAAGCGGCAATCTGTTCAATGAGGTATTTCTTTTGCGTCTTTTTTTGTTTGAACCATTCCTCCCAGGTTTGGGCGTGCACGTTTTGGATGGTGCAGGTAATGGTCATGGATAATATGATCAGTATTTTTTTCATCTGTTAATTTCTATTTGATTCATTGTGGTCACATGGAATGGCCAGAGTTTATTATGCCTTTAGGGGTAGCGTATATTCGTGGCCATTTCATGATTTAGTTGGTCGGTAAACCGTATAGTTTTTTGATGCTTTCGATTTCGTGTTCGTCTTTAGCGCGATTGATGCTCAGGCGTATGTTTTGTTCATTGAACTGTTTGAGGTCGCGGTAATTCTGTTCGATGCCTTCACCGGCTTTGTCGATCATCTCCAGTCGTTTTGCGTCCGACATTTGAGTTTTGTAAGAGTTGATGACCAACAGGATCTGGTCGATATTATCTACACTTTCGTTGAGGATACCGGTATAGACATAGTACATGTAATCGATCTCGGACTTCGTAAAGTGCTTGTCCTGCTTGACCATCTTCCAGGTGAATTGGTATTGTTCAATAATCTGCTTTTGCCGATTAATGATTTGGGTGATGCGGTGATAGGTGGCAATCGTCTGCCGGACTTTCCATAGTTCGTCATAATACTTTTTATAAAGTTGTCGCTGCTTTTCTGTCCATTGGGCGATCTCTTTGAGTTTGAATTGAGATAATTTATTTTCCAGCACTTTCTGTGCGTTCTGTAGCCAGATGGTTTTCGTTTGTAGCCGTTGGATCATCAAGTCGATGGCCTTGATTACTTTGATGACTCCTTGCTTGATAATTTCCATTACCGGTATGGCTGATTGTGCTTGTTGCACGGGTGCTGCGGTAAGCAGCAGGGTACTCATTAAAAATATGGCGATGTGTTTTCTGAATTGATGCATGGTGTTTAGGATTTAATTTTTCCCGATCGTATGTCTTGTGCGAGTTCGGCTATGCCTTTTCGGATGTCACCATTCCACTTCTTTGCATACGCGTGTACGTTCATTTTTTCTGACTCTTCCGTGGTGTAGGCCAGGTACTCTTCTAAGGATACTTCGGTGGCATACACTTTAGAAAGCATTCCACCCAGGCTGATAAAAACTTCTTTGTACTTCCGGGATGGATCGTTGCTCTTATTGATGGAAAGGACGAGGGCTTTCTCTTTCTCGGTCAGGCCGAGCAGTTGTTGGATCTGGTCGAATTTGTTTTGGTATTTGCTTTGATCCAGCAGGATCTTGCAATCGGAGTTGTTGATGATGGCCTGCTTGACGATGGGTGAGCTGATGATGTCTTCTACCTCCTGCGTTACTACGATGGCCTCACCATAAAATTTTCTCACCGTTTTAAACAAGTATTTGATGTACTCCGCCATTCCTTCTTTGGCGATGGCCTTCCAGGCTTCTTCGATTAAGATCATCTTTCGGATACCTTTTAGCTTGCGCATTTTGGAGATGAACACTTCCATGATGATGATTGTGACCACGGGAAAGAGAATGGGATGATCTTTGATGTTATCGAGTTCAAAGACGATGAACCGTTCTTTCAGCAGATCGAGGTTTTCAGTCGCGTTGAGCAAGTAATCAAATTCACCCCCTTTGTAATAGGGCCTGAGTACATACAGAAAATTTTCTACATCGAAGTCTTTCTCTTTTACCCGGTCTTCTTTCAAGACGCCCACAAATACATCGCGCAGGAATTCATAGAAGGTGTTGAAGCAGGGCCTCATCCCCCCGTCCTTCTGCCAATGAGAAGGGGGTTTAAGGTATTCGTAATACATCTTTAACGCGATGGACAGGGCCACATACTCGGAGCGGTTGAATGTTTCGTTGTCTTTTTTCCAAAGCGCCAACAATAAGGTTTTGATACTTTCTTTCTTTTCGGTATCCAGTGCATCATCCTTGCTGATGTAGAAAGGGTTGAACTTGATAGGGTTGGTCTCGTCATAGGTAAAGTAGTAGCCATTTACCAGGTCACACAATCCTTTGTAGGAATGGCCGACATCGACTAACACAATGTGAGTTCCTTGCTCATAGTAGGAGCGGACCATGTGGTTAGTGAAAAAAGATTTTCCGCTACCGGAGGGGCCTAAGATGAATTTATTCCGGTTGGTACAGATCCCTTTCTTTACGGGCTCATCGGAAATATCCACGTGGATGGGCTTGCCTGTTAACCGGTCGCCCAGGCGGATGCCCACCGGACTGATGGACGACTGGTAGTTTGTTTCCAAATTCAGAAAACACGTGGCCTGATCTATAAACGTATCAAATGTGTCGTTCATGGGGAAGTCTGCTTCATTGCCGGGCAGCCCTGCCCAAAAAATTTGTGGTGCACCGTCTGTCTCCTGTTTGGCGATGGAATCCATTTGAGCCAGAGCGGAAGACACCTGAGTCTTCTGTTCTTTCAGTTCCTGTTTATTGTCCGTCCAGAGGATGATGTTGAAATGTGCTTTTACAGGCGTACGTTGCGAGCCAATGGCTTCGTTCAGGAAATCATTGGTAGCATCGCGGCTGATGGCGTTCTCACGGGAATAGGCAGAGAGCGATTGTAATCGCAGGCGTTTGCTTTCCAGGTGCTTCATGGTCTTCTGAGCATCCTCCATAAAAATATATTGATTGAAGATGTGATTGCACGAAAGCAATTGTCCCAGGGGAGAGGCAAACCCTACACTGAACTTGGTCTTGTCCGTAGAGTACTTATCGAAGTTGATCCTGGAACCACATAAGGAAGGCAAGTCTTCCACATCGGCCAGGGAGAATACCTGACAGTACTGATCACCGATTCTCAATTCATCTTTCAAGTGAATGTCTTTGATGACAGGCTTATCCGATTCAGACAGAAGAAAGCAATAACGTTCGAGCAGTCCCGGCTTCCTACTTGTACCCACCAGCGCGTCCTCCTTGATGCGCTGAAGTTTTGCATAGCCGCTGTCTTGCAGAATCCGTTCAAACTGACCGACACTGTCTAAAAATTCCTGCATCCGATGGGGGTTGATTGTTTCTTCGGGTACCATGCTTCTTCTGATCAGGTTGGAAAACATGGAGCTGGATGGTTTGCGGTTCACCGGTTTACGCGTGAGCAGGATATAACATTTATGATCGAGGTAGGGACGTTCGTTGAAGAACCGTTCGCTGGAGCGCGAGAGAAATGATCGTTCTGCTTCTCCCATGGTTAACGTTTCAGAGGACAAGGCAAAGTCAGCCTGATATTTTCTGGCGACAAACCAATCCTGTTTATGAAAAACAGAATGGGCAGGCAGGACTTTGATGGCTTTTACCAAAATCTGATGGAGGGCTTCATATTCCTGATCGGACAGGGTAAATATCTCTGGCAGGGTTACTTCATACGCGAGCGTTACGTCACCTTGCTTTGACAAGATGCAATCCTGTTCTACTTTATAGATCGGAAACACTTTTGATAGAGCGGTTGGTTGCGCCATGACTTAATGATGTTTTGACAAATCGGTAAAAAGCTTTCGTGTAGTTGCCTTAATGGAATCGGGGATGCTTCGTTTGGCCAGCTTTTTCAATAAGCCGTATTGACCGTACTTATTGCTCAGGCTATACACCGACATGAACAAGACCGTACCCAGCATGGCGATGAGGGCCAGGCAGACAAACATGTTCACCCCCAGGATATAGAGCACTGCAAACAGGATCAGCAGTGCAATCAATCCAGCCGCGAGGTAGGCGATGTATTGAGCCTTGAGCCCTTTGAACTCGATGGGCTTGTTGATGCCTTTGTTGATTTTGTAGACGCTGTTCATAGATTCCTCTTCGCCTCCACCGTCCCGACTTTGGTTGGGGCATCTTCTCCCAAAGAGAAGGAAATGCTGAAGGGCTTGTTACGTGGTTAGTGATTAGAGTCCAAAAAAAGATCTGAGTACCGTTGCTACGATCACGAGGAACACACAACTGCCGAACCAGGCGGCAGCTACCTTTCCGGTATCGGGGTCGCCACTGTTCCACTTCTGATAAACCTTGACCGCACCGACCAGTCCCAGAATTGCCCCGATGGCATACATGAGGTTCGTGCCGGTGGCAAAGTAGCTGCGTACGCGCATGGTGGCTTCGTTTATTCCGGCATTGCCATCCTGTGCTTGCGCGAACAGGAATGTTAGTACATAAACGATGAGGGCAAGCGCCAGGGCTTTGCCTTTCTGGATGGTGAATGGAATTATTCTTTTCATAAAATTTGAATTGGTTAAATTATTATTGATTGTTGGCTGAAATACTTTCTTCTGATGACCACCAGGAATTGATCTCATTTGATGCGATACTGAATGCACAATTCTCTTTGCAGGAATTGAAGATGTATAAACTCACCGCTTCCTGAAAATGTGTTCCAGCTAACTGCGGATATCCTGATAGGAGGGATTTGAACAATAGCACTGCGTCTTCTTTGCTGCAGTCGGAAACAACTACTGCCAGCGCTTTCACCTCCTGTAATAAGTCAGCGATGGTTCCGATCAGTACCGTATCGGCATGGTTGGATGGAGATGTTGTTATCACCTCTTCACTTTCATCCGGTGACAGAACCCTGATCTCTTCCGTAGTCACGATTTTTTCCCGTGGCACATTTACTTCCGTTTCATATTTGATTTTCCCCATGAGATCCGTGGATTCCGTTGTCTCGTATTGATCATCGTTGGTTTCAGAAGTGAGTTGTTCCGGTTCCTTATGTTTGAAGAGGGTGGTGATTTCACGGCTGTAGAAAAACAGCGTGGTGATGGCATAGTAGCTACCTACCGCTACGGCCAGTGTGGTCAGAAATTCTTGCCAGGAAATTGAATTGAACATAGCCTTCGTGTTTGATTACGAAGGCGAAGGTGTGGGCTAC
>CAYGGY010000076.1:0-20524 GCA_964349405.1 uncultured Ohtaekwangia sp.
GACAGTAGCGCGATCTCATTTTGTATTTTAGTGTATTCTTCAGTTTTGGAAAGTACCATAGGTTATTTAATCGTAATATTACGATAAATGTTTCTCATACTTCCATATTTTTTAAAAAAATTCTTTTGCCCCTATAAAGCTCTATAAAAGCTAATTACTAATAGTTCGGCTACTGGAAAAAGGAATGATAAGCCCGGCAGTAGTCATCCACTTTCATTCTTGGTTGATTTTACATTGATAATTTATTGTTTGAACTGATTAATACCTTGAAATTTGACCCGGTTTAAACGAATAAAAAATTACTATGATTTCTTCTAAAGGTTATGCAGCACAAAGTGCCAAAACATCGTTGGCACCTTTCAATTTCGAACGTAGGGAAGTAGGACCACATGATGTATTGATTGATATACAATATTGTGGCGTTTGTCATTCGGATTTGCATCAGGTACGCGATGAATGGAATAATTCAATTTATCCAATGGTTCCAGGACATGAAATTGTTGGTAAGATTTCCAAAATCGGAGATCTGGTGAAGAACTTTAAAGTGGGAGACTTGGCAGGCGTTGGATGTTTTGTTGATTCATGTCGCACGTGCCCTAGCTGCAGCGCTGGTAATGAACAGTATTGCGAACAAGGTATGGCAGGCACCTACAATAGTTATGAGATGGATAAGAAAACACCCACTTACGGAGGCTATTCAAATTGTGTCGTTGTAGATGAAAAGTATACCTTAAAAATATCGGATAAACTGCCCTTGAAGGCGGTTGCCCCTTTACTATGCGCAGGTATCACCACGTATTCACCCTTGCGTCATTGGAAAGTAGGTAAGGGACAAAAGGTAGCTATTGTAGGACTGGGGGGTCTCGGCCATATGGGAGTGAAGCTAGCCGTTTCATTTGGTGCTGAAGTTACTGTCCTGAGCTCATCCGCATCCAAGGAGGCCGATGCAAAACGTCTTGGTGCGCATCATTTTGTGAATACTAAAGATGAAAAGGCAGTGACTAACGCTAAAAATCAATTTGATTTTATTCTTGATACTGTTTCAGCAAATCATGACCTGAATCCTTATCTGGAAATGCTTAAAGTAGATGGTACAATGGTGTTGGTGGGCGCTCCTCCGGATGCTGTTCCTGTTGAGGCATTTAGCTTGATTCCCAAGAGAAGAACATTAGCGGGTTCAATGATAGGTGGAATAGCTGAAACACAGGAAATGTTGGACTACTGTGCTGCCAACAACATTGTTTCTGACATTGAATTAATTAACATCAAAGACATTGAGCAAGCGTATGAACGTATGGTGAAGGGGGATGTGCGCTATCGTTTTGTTATTGATATGGCTACGCTATAGCGGGCGAAAAAAAAGAGCCTGCTTTATTATGGCAGGCTCTTCCTTTATTTTTTTCTGCTGATTGCTTTCTCGGCAGCAGCAATTATGTTCTCTTTACTAAGTCCGTATTTCATCAGCAGCTGAGTGGGCGTACCACTTTCTCCAAATGAATCGTTTACAGCAATCATTTCAATTGGAGATGGGTGGAAGCGTGATAACACTTGGGAAACACTATCACCAAGACCTCCGTTCATCTGATGTTCTTCACAGGTTACGGCACAACCTGTTTTCTGAACTGAAGTAAGAATGGCTTCTACGTCAAGAGGCTTTATGGTATGTATGTTAATTACTTCTGCGCTGATTCCTTTTTCTGCCAATATCGCTTCTGCTTCAATAGCTTCCCAGACTAAGTGACCTGTTGCAAAAATGGTTACGTCTTTTCCTTCAATCATCTTATCAGCCTTGCCAATAATGAATGGTCGGTCGGCTGTAAACATAGGCCAGCTAGGTCGGCCAAAACGGAGATAAGCGGGGCCTTGATGAATTCCTAAAGCAATCGTGGCTGCTTTTGTTTGGTGATAATCACATGGTACAATCACCGTCATTCCAGGAAGCATTTTCATCATACCGATGTCTTCAAGTATCTGGTGTGTCGCTCCGTCTTCGCCCAAGGTTAAGCCTGCATGTGAAGCACAAATCTTTACGTTTTTATCTGAGTATGCGATCGATTGGCGTATCTGATCATAAACACGGCCTGTTGAAAAATTGGCAAAGGTGCCTGTGAAGGGAATCTTTCCTCCGATAGTCATACCGGCTGCAAGTCCCATCATATTCGCTTCGGCTATGCCAATTTGAAAGAATCGTTCTGGAAATTCCTTTTTAAAAGCGTCCATCTTCAGTGATCCCGTGAGGTCAGCACACAAGGCCACCACATTGGGGTTGGATTTTCCAAGTTCATGAAGGCCAGCACCAAAGCCTGAACGGGTGTCTTTCTTTTCGGTAAAAGTGTATTTAGTCATGATGGTCAAATTCGACCGCAAGTTTATACAATCCCTGGCTAACTTCCTCTTTAGCTATGATTTTGTTATGAAAGAAAATTCAGTAACACGGCTCAATTTTATGGTTGATTTAGTTAGCTACCTCAATTTTTACTTTGATATTTTTCAGCTTTTCATTTTTTATGTTGGCCAGCACTTTACTAACCAACGCTCTTTTCACAGAAACATAGGATGAAAAGTCGAGGGGGGTAATCAGACCTATGTCATCGCCTTGAAGGCCTCCTTTTTTGGTGAGAAGTCCAACGATATCCCCTTTGCTGATTTTATCTTTCTTGCCTGCACTGATGTATAAGCATGTATTTTGCGGTGGTGGCGGAAGATGTAATTTGTTACTGATCTTTAGTTCTTCCACAGATTTGTCAATGTAACCGGGTAATGTTTCATCATCGGCTAAAACCAGGTAGGCTTGACCTTCTGCATGCATGCGTGCCGTGCGGCCATTACGATGGATAAAGGACTCTTGCTGAGGGGGTAACTGATAGTGCACCACATGTTTGATCTCGGGAATATCTAATCCGCGTGAAGCGAGATCCGTAGCAATTAGTACATTATGTGCACCACCCCGAAAGCGAATTAGATTTTTTTCACGATCGATCTGATCCATGGCTCCATGTAATATGCCGTGTTCAAATTTATGTTGAGTGAAAAGAGAACTGATGCGTTCCACTGCTTCGCGATGATTGCAAAAAACCAGACAGACTTCCTGGTTAAATCCTGCCACCAGTCGCATAAGCGATTCCACCTTGTCAAGACTGGCTGTATGCACAACCCGTAATCTTAACTTTGATTCGGCTTCGTCTTTAAGATAGTTGATCGTTTCTGGTTTTCTAAAAGGTAAAAAAACCGGCAACACATCCATGCGTGTTGCAGAAGTGAGTATATGTTGCTGTTTCCCCGTAAGGGCTTTGAAGATGACACCCAACTGTTCGTGAAAACCCATCTGGAGCGATTTGTCAAACTCATCTAACACGACCATCTTCACGGTGTGCGCATCAAATGATTTTCTCAACAAATGATCACTTATTCTTCCGGGGGTACCTATAATCACAGCCGGTGCTTCACTCAAACTATTCTGCTCGATCTTCATCGAGTGGCCACCATAACAAACACTTACTTTGTATGACGTTTTCATGGCTCTGAAAACCTGTTCAATTTGGAGTGCCAGTTCGCGTGAGGGAGTTACAATTAAGGCTTGTACGCCTGGTACATCCGATTGTAGTTTATTCACCAGCGGTATTAAAAAGGCAAGAGTCTTGCCCGATCCGGTGGGCGCTAGCAGCATGAGGTTATTAGAACAATCAGCCTTTTCAATAAATGTAGTCTGCATTTCGTTGAACGCTGCTATGGATAAATTCTTTAAAAATTCTGTGTTTTTTGTAGTGATATGGCTTTGCATAGTGCAAAGGTAGCTTTAAGCTTCCTTCTTTCTGTACTTTTTCATTTTTACAGCAGCTTTGTTATATCCACCTTTTGATATTGTGATTAGAATGAAATAAGACTTGTGCCCGAGTTATATATCGGACGATGCTCTATTCCAAGGCTTGAAACTATTTTTTAAGGTTAACCTTTTGTGCTTGTTTCTGTGCTTTTAAGGCAAGTTCGGTGGCCAGAAAGCAATGCTCTTGTGTCATCGCAGTTTCTGTTCGATTCGCAATATCATTGACGAGTTGCTCTCCGTAAGGGAGAGGTGCTTGTGAACAGTCGATATAGCGTGTTTCTTTATTATCAACTAAAAAGAGATGGTTGCCACCATCACGTCCGCCAATGTCAATGTTCTTTCTTATTTCGATAAACCCTTCGGTGCCTAATATGGTTAAGCGTCCATCTCCCCAGGTATTGAGCCCGTCCGGTGTAAACCAATCCACGCGAATGTAGCCAGTGCCACCATTGCCACGAATCATGGCATCTCCGAAATCTTCGAACGATGGATATTGTGGATAGTGAACGTTGCCCACTTGAGAAGCAACTACTTCAGCCTGGGTTGATCCGGTGAAGAATAGGAACTGATCAAATTGATGTGAGGCGATGTCACAGATGATTCCACCAAATTTTGATTTATCAAAGAACCACTCTGGTCGCGACTTAGGATTCATGCGGTGCGGACCAAGGCCTATGGTTTGAATGACATTGCCAATAGCACCTGCCTTCACCAATTCACCGGCTTTTATGGTAGCTTTATTTTCAAGCCGCTCGCTATACATAATGGAATAGATGCGCTTGGTTTCTTTCTGCACTTTTCTAACCTCCGCCAGTTGCGCTAAGGTGATGATACCGGGCTTGTCCACCATAAAATCCTTTCCATGACGCATGGCCTCGATACCCAGTGGTGCCCGATCGATCGGGATGGATGCACTTACAATTAATTGAATGGAATTATCTTCGAGAATTTCCTTTTCACTTCGCGCAAGTTTGGCGTCCGGATAGCGCTTTGCAAACGCTTCAGCTAAATCCTTTTCCTTTGCATAAAATGCAACGAGTTGACCTCCACCTCGTATGATTGCTGCCACCTGGCTATAGATGTGACCATGATTGAGACCGACTACTGAAAACCGGATAGACGATGCTGGTTTTATAGATGATGTCTTACTACTTGTTTCAATAGAACTTATTTTCAAAGATTCACCAAAGCTTTCAGGGATTGAGGTCGCGGCAAGTCCTGCGGTGGTGGCGAGTGAAAGTTTTAAAAAGTTGCGTCTTGGGTTGTTGGTCTTCATGTCTTAATAGAATTTAATACTTAAGGTCACTACTTGTCCCGATTCATCGGGATGAAAACGCCAAGCCTATTATCATGCCTTTGGATGCGCGAAATGCATGAAGATTTCATCTTTTAAAGGAATTGGCTCCAAATTAAAGACGAAAAAAAAGGGGCTTGCCCTTAATTTGATTTTATGTTTATTGTAACATTATTTCTGATTAAGAATTGATTAGTAGGACTTTTCACTCTTAATTCTTTTTTAATTGTATGGCACCTTTAAAAAATACAAACACTGCAATCGCCAACAATACATGACTTATGTCGATGTGATTAAACAAGGTATGGAGCGAGATGTGGAAGGTGAAAATGATTGCTGCCATACACGCAATCATAACAGCAGCCATTATTATTAAACTTCCTTTATCACGGGTTTTTAAATAGGTATAACCATGAAAAGGTAGCACTACGGCTAAAAGTCCATAGCCGGAATGAAACTCTACCCATTTAAAGTTTAAAGTATAAATAGAAGTGGTCATGATTGTCAACAATTCAATGATATTAAGTGCTAAAAATAATTTACCGATTCGTGTATCGATGTGTGGCCGGGCATATTCAATAGCAGATCGCTCAATGAATGCTACAGAGAGCATACTAATTATCCAACCGGGTAGTTTCCATGCGAAGGAGAATGCATACAAAAATCCGTGACCGATTATTCCTCCATAAAAGGTAGCCAATCCAAGTAAAAGGAAATATCTACGAAAGTAAATCTGAGTTTTGCCAGAGAGCTTTTTTTTCCCTGATTGATAATACGCAAACAGGCATATGGCAGATACAAGTAAATCCGTCAGTGTGTTGACAGGCTCATCAACACGGATGCCAAAGATTGAAATGGAAGGTTGCGATAAAACTGATAATTCGAGGTTCATGATGGATTATCATTAAATGGTCATTAACCCATCAAAGTAACATTTCACATCGAAATAAATTGAACTTCATAAAGTCAAAACGTTATAATGCCACCATCAAAGTTTATCACTATATTAAGTTTTATACAATGATTTACGTCATTGATTGTGGGTGATAACGAGCGATTAAAATACTCAACTGATAATTCAATCATTCTTCTTTCAGATTCCAGTTCGTTCATCAAAAACAACGTACATTTATTTTGTTGTCCGTTGTCCAAAAAAGTCACCGTTATTCCAGGTGGGGCGTTCCGGGGTTTGAGCAATTGAATAGCTTATGAGAAAATTTAACTGAACATATTTTCGTGCGGCATCGAAATCAAAATTGTTGGTGATTTCATCAGAGGGTTTATGGTAATTTTCATCACGCCATTTTTTTGTGAATTCCACAAGATCAAAAGAATTGTCTTTTGTTAATGTTCCAAATTTTACATGCAAGGCTGGAATGCCCTCTCGCACAAAGCTATATTGATCACTGCGAATGAACCGTACCTCTTCCGGCATAGGGTCCTGTTGTCTTACAATACCTAATTGCTGACAAGCAAAATCTACATTATTTACCAGACTGGAGTGTTCAGCTCCTAATGGAGCCACGGATAACAGCGGAGCAATGAGTGTTGGCATATCAGTATTTACATCAGCTACAATTTGTGATTTTGGTACGGTTGGATTACTTGCAAAATAAGCAGATCCTAACAAACCCATTTCCTCTGCGGTTACCATCACAATTAAAATGGAACGAAGTGGTTTTGACCCCATTTGTTTGTAAACTCTGGCAATCTCCAGTAACGAGGCAACCCCTGATGCGTTATCATGTGCACCATTGTAAATCGAATCACCTTTTATTGGTCTGCCAATGCCCACATGATCTAAATGTGCAGTGTGAACTACGTATTCATCTTTCAGTTTTTTGTCACCACCAGTAATTTTACCGATCACATTATAACTCTCAACATCTTCAAACGTACTGCCGTATTTAATATAAAGAGAACCGGGTAATTCAAAGGAAGAGGATTTTCCTTTTTTTAAATCAGCTAAAGTTTGTTTTAGATTTTTTTCAGAATTAAAAAACAGTTTTTGCAAGGTGGTAAAGGGCACATTGGCAACCGCATTAAGATTACCTGCCACCGAACGGCCATAGGCGATCGTCTTTTCTTGATTCATTGCCGCAGTAGTGGTACTTGAAGATCTGAAAGGTATAGCCGGTGAGTTGGGTGCAACGATGGCACCCACGGCTCCTTTTTGTGCAGCAATTTCCATTTTAGAAGCAGCATTGGCAAAATGAGCCGTGAGTGTTGAGGGTAAGTCAAGCCCCTGTGGTGTGCCAGTTAAAAACACTACTACTTTACCTTTTACATCAATGTTTTTGTAATCAGAATATTTGCCTTGTATTTCAATTCCATAACCGACAAAGACCAATGGTGCTTCTACTTGTACTTCATTTTGCAATACACCAGGCGTAATAAAAATATCTTTACCAACGATAAGACTATCTACATTTCCGATTTTATCGACTAAAGCTACTTTAGAAATAGCATTAATTGTGGTTGCTTTTCGCAATATAAGTTTTTGTAAAAAGGTGCCATTTTCTCCTGCCGGAATTATTCCCATTTGAGTAAATTGACTTACCACATAATTAACTGCTATTTGGTAGCCCTCCGTTCCGGGTTTACGTCCTTTCAGCTTATCATCCGCCAGGTAAGTGATGTGACTTTTTATTATTTCTTTATTCACACGGTCCAATGCATTCTTAGTTTTTGTATCAAGCTTCACCTTTTGCGACAAAGCCGCTGAAGATAGGAGAAAGGTTGTGAAAACGATAACAGTGATTTTTTTCATAGGTTAAATATTTTTGGGGAAACGCATGATTTTAGAATAGAACATGTTAATTGATTCTATTCATTATTTTGATTTAATGTATATGACCTGTTCGGATTTCAAGAGTAGAGAGATTTTAGATATTGAAATATTTATTTGACCAACCAACGTTATAAGCATGTATTTTGCATCAGGTCTTGTAATTACTATACTGCTCCCTCAACACGGATTTTTTAAATTTCCCAACGGATGTTTTGGGAATCTCCTTGACAAACTCATACGCATCGGGCAACCAGAATTTGGCGAAGTGGGGTTCCAGAAAACTATTCAAGTCATCGGGGGTTGTGGATTTGCCTTCCTTAAATACGATACAGGCCATTGGGCGCTCTACCCATTTTTCATTTGGAATGGCAAATACGGCTGCTTCCGCTACAGCGGGATGCCCCATCAATGCGCCTTCCAGTGCGACTGAACTAATCCATTCACCTCCTGATTTAATTACATCTTTACTACGATCTTTTATTTCCAGGTATCCCTTTTTATCAATAGTCACGATATCACCTGTACGGAACCACCCATCCGTAGTAAATTTGTCTTCTTGTTCTGAAGTATTATAGTAAGCGCTCGCTATCCACGGACCTCTTACCTCAAGTTCTCCCATGGTACTACCATCCCAAGGTATCAGCCCGTCTTCATTTCGGCCTCGTACTTCAACAAAGGTGGCAGGTACTCCTTGTTTGGCGCGATATGCATATTGAATTTCTTTATCTTCCTTTTTTACTTCACTGGTGAGAATGCCGATGCTTCCCAACGGAGATGTTTCGGTCATCCCCCAGGCATGTAGGATACTTAATCCATGTCGTTCCTGAAAACTTTTAATCATGGAGCTTGGCGCAGCGGAACCTCCCACGATCATGGAGCGCAACGCACTCAGGTTATATTTACCCGGATTTGCATCCAGTACATTCAGTAGTGCAAGCCAGATAGTAGGCACACCGGCCGTGACAGTCACTTTTTCGTTTTCATAGAGTTCAAGTAAACTCAATGGATCCAGATAGGGGCCAGGGAACACAATCGTGCAACCCAGCATCGTGCATGTGAAAGGTAAACCCCATGCATTCACATGGAACATCGGTACTACTGGCAAAACAACATCCGCTTCTAATACAGACATGCCCTCTGCAAATGAACAAACCATAGAATGAAGCACAATGGAACGATGAGAATACAACACGCCTTTTGGTTTGCCTGTAGTACCGGAAGTATAACACATGGCGGCAGCCGTATTTTCATCTCCTTCAAAAGGAATATAGTTACTTTCATCACCCGAAGAAATAACATCTTCATAGTTTAAAGTTCCTTCAGGTACAGGCTGACCGGCATTGGGAATGATGATTACATGTTTAACATGAATTTTACTTTTAAACTTTTCGTATAAGGGTAGTAAAACCTGATCAATAATAATTACTTTATCTTCTGCATGGTTCACAATGTATTCGAGATCGTCTGGCGAAAGGCGCAGGTTCAATGTGTGAAGAACACCTCCAAACGAAGGCACTCCAAAATAAATTTCGAGATGTTGATAATGATTCCAACATAGGGTAGCTACCCGATCTCCAGGCTTAATACCTAATTTTTGTAAGGCAACACTTAACTTCTTAGTGCGCAATGCAAAATCAGCATATGTATAACGGTGCAATGATTTATCGGGTAATCGGGTTATGATTTCTTTTTTACCGTGAAGTGTTTCAGCCCGCCTCATAATAGTTGGCAAGGTGAGTTGATAATTCATCATTAAGCCTTTCATAGTAGGGTAGGTTAGAAAATGAAAGAGTACGATATAATACGTTTATAAGATTACTTAAATATTTCAGAAAAGTCAATGAAGATTAAACGTAACTAGTATTAGTCGCAATCCACAGTGATACGTCTTTGATGCCTACGCTAACAATTCTAATTCTGCTTTTCCTTTACCATCCGGTGTGGTATAGAATGGCCGTTCCTCAATGAGATAATTGGTGTCTGGAGAAATGCCTAAGGCATGATAAAGGGTTTGGTGAATTTGATCAATGCGAATTGGTTTTTCGATTGTCTTGCAGGGTCGTTCGTCCGCTGTTTTTCCATAGGCATAACCTTTCTTAACGCCCCCACCAAACATCAACATTGAACATCCATCAGTGAAATGACGATGCATACCGTAATGTTTCATTTCTTGAATTACATTGGGTTGATTCACTTGCTCCAATACCTTAAGACCGGGCCTGCCTTCCACCATCATATCACGACTGAACTCACTGGCTAGAATAACCAGCGTTCTATCTAATTTTCCGGTTCGTTCAAGATCTAAAATCAATTGTGCGATCGGTCCATCAATTTGTTTTTTCATGTCTTTGAGCCGGGTGTTTCCATTTTCATGAGTATCCCAACCTTTGAAAGGTTCATACTCAGTGGTAACGCTGATAAATCGCGCTCCCTGTTCGGTGAGTCTTCGGGCCATCAAACAACCGAGACCAAAGCGTCCGGTATTATATTTATCGTAAATCTCCCTGGGCTCTTGGGATAAATCAAATGCTTTTGCTTCTGGCGAGTTAAGTAAAATGTATGCTTGTTCCATGGAGCGTTTAAGCGACTCTTTTTGATAGTCGCTACCAAATTCCCCCAACGGACTTTGACTGATCAAGTCATTATATAATTTATTTCTGCTTTCAAATCGCTTTAAAGACATGCCTACCGGTGGTCTCACACTTTCCAAACCGGATGATGGATCAGGAATCATAAACGGTCCGAATTCATTTCCCAGAAAACCTGCCGTATGAAATGCTTTTAATTCTTCGCCCTCACCAACGGTGAAACGCTGGCCGATATCAATGAATGCTGGAATAACCGGATTGAGTGGTCCTAATTCTTTGGCAATCCATGCACCCATGTGTGGTGCAGAAACACTTTGTGGTGGTTCATAACAGGTATGCCAATGGTATTGATGCCGTGAATGAAGGATATGACCCAGATCAGCGGCAACATAGGATCTGATCAATGTTCCCCGATCCATCACTTTGCCAATGGATTCAAGTCCTTCCGAAAAATGAATACCATCCAATACGGTAGGAACAGCCTTGAAGGTACTCAACACACTATTCGATTCCATCCCTTTTTCAAATGGAGTAAATCGTTTTGGGTCAAAGGTGTCCGTGTGTGCCATACCACCAGCCATCCACAATAAGATCACGGTATCTGCCTTTGAAGTAATTTTTTTTGAATCACAGGAAACCAATCCTGCCATAGGCGTGGAGGTAGCCAAGGCAGCAAGCGATGCCAGGCTGGTTTTTTTTAAGAATTCTCGCCTGTTCCAATTAAAATTCATAGGTATTCAATGTTTGATACTGGATACATGATAAAACGACTTTCAAGGGTTACCTTCAATTTATTGCTTTGAACTTTCTACTTAATACACAATCTGAAACTCAGGCAACAGTAATACACTCCAAAACATATCAGCAATGGATTCAATCGTTGGGTTGTCACCAAGCCTTTGCACGGAAATGGATAATTCTTTTTTGTCAGGTGCTCTTCCTAATGATTTTACGAAAAATTGATTCACCAGTTTTTCACTTTCAGTGTATTCTTTTTTCCAATGCGCGGCACCATTCATTAGCACATGGTTAAACTTTTCACCATTGGTAAGTTCCAACGCCTGTAACAGATTAGCTTGTGAGTCTCTTCCGGTCGAAACCGTTTCGCGATTGGGTCGGCCCAAGGCGGTTAGGAAATTATCATTGGCCACTAAGGAAGCGCGCACAAAGGGTTGATTAGCATGACCAAATTTCATGTTGCCAAAGGGATTAAATTTTATCACTGAATCCGTATAGGCAGGTGTCAGAATACTACTTATGGCATCTGAAAATTGCTCTGCCGAAATTCTTTTACGTAGTCTTCCGACAAACTTAAATTGGTTGCCTGTAATTGTATTGGCATCATTCACACCAACAGAAGGTAGTTGATAAGTTTTTGATGAAGTAATCAGATAGATCAACTCCTTCATATCATAATTATGTTCGGTGAAATAAGTAGCCATCCAATCCAATAGATCCTGGCTCCACGGTTCGTTGTCCATGGCATCAACAGGTTCTATTAATCCGCGACCAAGTAACTGTGCCCACAGTCTGTTTACAATCGTACGATAGAGCCTACCATTGGCTGGTTTTGTCAGGTATTCTGCCAATTGTTTCAACTTTTCTGTTCGGTTGGCGGTGCTGTCAATTTTACCTAATTCTTCCCACAAAAATTTTGTGCTGGCCAGTTTGCCGGTGGGCTTGTCGCATCTGTTTATTTCCAGGGTTGAGTCCGAGAAAATATTTGCAAACGCATATGCATCTTCTAGTTTCCAATCGTTAATAAAACTATTATGACACGAAGCACATTTGAGGTTTAATCCCAGAAATACTTGTGAGACATTTTGTGCCGCTTGCATTTGGGTAGTCTGACTGGCATTTACTACGCCTCGCCAGCGAATACCTTCAATAAATCCTTTTGATTCTTTACTGGGACTGATTACTTCTTTTACAAATTGATTGTATGGTTTGTTTGATTGAAGTGATTGATACAACCATCCTGTAATATTGTATCGTCCGTTGGTAATATAGCCTGTGCCAGTATAATCGTTTCGGAGGGCATCGTTCCAGAAGGTAAGCCAATGCATGGCATAATCATCGTTTCGATTGAGCAATTGTTTTATCAAAGTCGATCGCTTGTCGGTTTGTTGATTATGAATAAATTTTTCTTGTTCCTCCGGGGTTGGAAGGATGCCAATGATATCAAGATAAATTCTTCTCAGAAAAATGCGATCATCTACTACTTGGGGCCAGGTAATATTGTTGTTAGTAAAGTAATCATTCACCCATACATCAACGGGATTTGTAAGTTCCGATGATGTACCGATGGGAAGTACAGGTTTTCTAGGAGCAAGGTTGGCCACCCGAAATTCGTTGGATTGTGCTGAAGAGTCTGGCCAGGGTGCACCACTCGCAATCCAATAACGCAATAGCTCAATCTCCGGTTGCTTCAATGTTTTCCCTTTAGGCGGCATCGATTCTTCATCGCTTCGTGGCAACATAATTCTTCTTATTAATTCACTTTCTTCAGGTTTGCCAGGAATAATTACCGGTCCATCTTCACCACCTTTAAGTGCCATATGTTTTTGGTCGAGTCGCAATTCACCTTTTACCTTTTTTGAACTATGACATTTATAACAATTGTGTGCAAAAATTCCCTTTACTTGAATGATAAGTTCCTGATGTTGTGCTTCATCAAGAATGCTATCCGTAGGAAGTGAGGCCAGGTTAAAATTATTTACCTGAACGTAATTTTCTGTCCATGGTAGTGTACTGGAAATAAAGTCATCGCCATGGGTGAGTGATGCACCGAAATGACCTGCAATGGCTACTCCCAGAGTCGACACAAATAGACTCAGGCGATACACGTTCACTAACTTCACTTGATTGTTTTTTACGATACGGTACAGTAACAAGGCAGTGGCAATACTGAATAATACTGTAGCGTTTCCTGACCACTGATGAATATCAAAACTATTTCCAATCGTTTCTTCCTGTCGGGAAAGCAACCACCCAAACAAGGCAGTTAACATTCCTGAAAGCGCACCTATGAAAACCAATACATTGATGCCAGCACGTAGTGGTGAATTAAAATTTTTACGCGAGATGAATTCTAGTACTACAGCCAGCAGCAGTAACGCAATTGGAAAGTGAACGATCATTGGATGTAACCGTCCTAGAAAACTCCATAACCAGAAGAAGGAATCTGAAGATGGAGCGTTTTCAGCCGAGCCGTAGACCAGATGGGTGAACAAGGTAAAAAACAGGAACAGCGTAAGCTGAAAATTAATGATGATAAATGTTCTTTTCATGCTTTAGATAGACCATAGCGTTAAAGCAATATAAATAAAAAAGCAAGCACCTGAGTAAGGAATTTTATTAAGGTTGGTATATAAGTGTTGATGGACATTTGGGGATGTACATCAACCCGGCTTTGGTATGTGTATTAAGACAATGCATGGTTTTCGTGGTAAATTCTGTCCACCAATTTTTGAAATCGCGCGTCTTGTCTTAGGATAAGAGGATACCAACTTTCTTTTTTTATGGTCATGATAAAAGGATCCAAATCATCAAATGCCTTTTCTAAGCACGTGAAAGCAAAATCTAAATCATTCAGATAGGCTGCTGAAATGGCAGTAAGGGTGAACCCAACACACTCTTTCTGAGATTTTCTTTTTACTTCGATCATAAGTTTTTTGGCTTCATTGATCTGACCGAGTTTGTAGTTAGCCCATATTAATCCATTTAAAGCAAAGTGATGCCTGTTGGATATTTTTGATGCCGATTCAAAGGATGATAGCGAGAGGTCATATCGTTGCATAGAAAGATAGGTGTTCCCTTCGTTGAGTCGACATAGGTAAGAATTGGGTTCCAGTTCAAGTCCTTTTTGACAGACTTGAAGTGCTTGTAAATATTTGCCACAGGCATGTAGAATTCTAGAATAGATTCCATAACACAAAGCACTAAGAGGTTCCAGATTAATGGCCATTCTGCCATGCTTTTCAGCCTCTTCACAATCTCCTTCTACCCAGGTAAGATAATTCCATCCATACCAATAGTGAGCCTGTACATAGTTTGGATTTAATTCCAAAGATTTCAGAAAACACTTCTTTGCTTCTTTCCAATTCCAATCGAAACAGGTATGGAAGTATCCAAGCGAACCATAGGGCTCACAAATTTCAGGATTGAGCCGGATAGCAGTTTCCGCAGATAATTTAATTTTATTCTTCACCAACTTTGGAGGTACAAAGCCATAGGAGGCAATAAGCAAGTTTGCATCAGCATATCCCGCATGTGCTAATGCGAAATCAGGATCTAGATCAATCGCTTTTTGAAAATATTTAATGCTAGTGAGGATATGAGGACCTCTTTTGTGGATATAAAATTTTCCTTTTAAAAAATATTCGTATGCTTCACGATTCTTCGTATAGTTTCTGGTTAATTTTTCTCGCTCGTTGATGTACACGGTAACCTTGAGTATCTCAATGATAGCGATCACAATTTCATCCAGTATAGTAAATAAATCATCCACGCTGCGATCGTATTTTTCGCTCCATATATTGAACCCATCTTCAACACTCACCAATTGCACAGTCATTTTAAGTTTTTTACCATAAATACGTACGCTTCCAACCAATACATTACAGACACCTAATTTTGTTCCTGCCTCGCGTAAGTCATTTTCATTACTTTTGAATTTTTGTGAGGACATAAACCCGGATACTTTAAGATCAGGTAAATGAACAAGCGAGTTAATAAGATCTTCGGCAATGCCAGCCCCAAGATATTCCTGCTCACGATCTTTGTTTAAATTAACAAAAGGTAAAACAGCAATTGATTTTATAGATACTTGTCCATTATTCAAGGTACACCAATTGGATCGCTGAGATATAAACAATTGTTGCTGACCAAGTTTTAGACTGTCAAAAATATCCTTGATTACATTCGCCAATTTATTTATCTGATTCCGATAGTCGGTTTTGTTTACATTTTCTTTTTTGTCGTCATTAGGTCTAAGAGGACGATTAACGCCAGGTTCTTCATAGATGAAATCAATACTGCGGGGCACACTTCCTGTTTCGATTTGTATAAGTTGTAGGTCTGAATTATCCAGGTGATGAATTTTCACTGGTAATATTCTGCTCGTAACGTTACCATTTTGTAGTTTAATGGTTGTGCCATACTTATCTATTTTAGTAAGTTTATTGAAAGCACAGAACTCATATTGCCAGGCATAACTAGTTATATCGCAATAGGTATGTGAAAGTATAGGGATAATGATCAGGCATTTGAGTTTGGCTTGAAGACTTTTATCAATATCATGACTGCTTAATATACCATCAAATGGGTTTAGATCGAAAAAGATGGAGATATCTTCTTTTACTGTAGCTTCCAGTTCTTTCTTTAGGTTTGAAACAAATTCTGAGACCCAGCCATCGTATTTATTATCTTTTTGGCGGTAGCTGATAAAGATGTCATATTCATATCCTGGAATTAAAGAGGCCATAAAAGGAACCGACAACAATTATTGCCAATACTTGAAGATAAGTCGTGCGGCACCAAAAAAAAATGACTGCTGTCACTAAGAAAGCAGTCATTTTTGGGGTGTTTTAGCGTATTATTTTTTACTTCATTTGCCCGTATTTTTTCGAGTAGCGTTCATATAATTCTTGTTGATTGCCCGGTAATGTTACCAATTTACCACTAATAAACGCATGAGATAATACATTTCCACGGTAGTCAAGGGCATCTCCACTTGAGACAAATAAGGTAGCATCTTTTCCTACTTCTAAAGTACCCACCCGGTTATCTATACCCAGGGCTTTGGCTGTATTAGAAGTAATCGTTTTCAATGCATCTTCTTTGTCCATGCCATAGGCAGCGGCTGTGCCTGCATAGAATCCCAAATTTCGTGCGCCATGCAACGCTCCATCGTTTGACAATGCAACCATCACTCCAGCTTGTGTGAGCAAGTGAGGAAGTTTGTAGGGCATATCCACATCATCGTCTGCTCGTGCCGGAAGATTTTGAGTAGCTGGAAGGATAACCGGTATTTTGTTTTCCTTTAAGAACTCAGCCACATGATAAGCGCCAAGTCCTTCCACAATAGTAATTCGTTGTATGCCATTGCGTTGCGCAAAACGAACGGAAGCTACGATTTCCTTAGGATTGTTGGCATGCAAGAAGAGTGTCTTCTTGCCGTCAAATAAGCCTTGCATGGACTCAAATTTCAAATTGGGTTCCTTTGATGAAAGTTTACCATAAGAAGCGGCCTCTGCGAAAAATAACTCCAGATCGGTTACTTGCTTTTCGTAATCCTTATTTTCTGATTCAGTAAATGTGAAGGTGTTAAAATCAAACTGCCTTTTCATCATCGCGGGCCAGTTCATGTGGATGCCAATATCCGCTGTGTGCGTGGCGTCTTGCCAATTCCAGCCATCCATTTCCATTACTGAAGAAGTGCCTGAAATTATCCCACCTGTGGGGGTTGTTTCGGCCAACAGAACTCCATTATATCTGAACGTAGGTGCATACTCAGAATCCGTATTATAAGAAATAACGGATCGTATATTGGGATTCAATTCACCGTGCTCGGTATTATCATTCATAGCGCGTATAGAACTCACTTCCTGTAAACCCACTTGTGAGTTGGCAAGGATGAAACCAGGATAAACATGTTTGCCTGCCACATTGATTACTTCATAACCCGATAGGTCTGGTTTTGCGGTGCTGGCATCGGCCACCATAGTAAGTTTGCCTTTATCAAATCCGATAATGGAATTTTGAATCACCTGACCATTGCCCAGGTGAGCAATGGCTCCGGTAAGAGCAATGGGTTTTGATTGAGACTTTGCTGGTACAGGTGTTTGCGCCAAGGCTGCGTTCAACACGGACAGTGCCATCAAAAGTGTATAAATTATTTTTTTCATAGTGTCTCTCTGATTAAATGTTATTAGTCTTCTGATTTTTCAAAACCCAACACATCATCACAATGAAAATCTAGTTGGCTGCGATTTTCTGCGCGCTGAGTTGGCATACCTGATTTCTTTACATTTTTCATCTTCTGAATAATGCGCGCACGCTCTGCTACCATATCCTTGTTATTCTGATCGTCTTTCTCGATATCGAAATATACTTTCCCATCAATGATGGTTTTCTCAGGTTTTGCATAAATGGATAGCGGATGATCAGTCCAAAGAACTACATCAGCAGACTTGCCTGCTTTCACACTTCCCATCTGATTATCAAGGTGCAGCATCTTAGCTGGGTTAAGCGTTACCATTTTCAATGCGTCCTCTTCTGAAATGCCCGCATACTTCACTGATTTTGCAGCTTCCTGATTTAATCTTCTTCCCATTTCAGCATCATCCGAATTGATGGCTGTGAGCACACCGGCACGATGCATGATGGCTGCGTTATAGGGAATCGCATATCGTACTTCCCACTTATAGTTCCACCAATCCGAGAAGGTAGAGGCAGCTACACCATGTTTCGCCATCTTATCAGCTACTTTATAACCTTCCAGTATGTGTGTGAATGTATTAACGCGGAAGTTAAACCGATCGGCTACGTTCATCAGCATATTGATTTCTGATTGAACATACGAGTGACATGAGATAAAACGCTTTTTGTTAAGAATCTCCAAAATCGTTTCATCGGCAAGATCCCTGCGTGGTTTAATGGCCAGCGCTTTTTCCTTGGCGGGAAGGCTGTTGTAGGCGGCCCATTTCTTTTCGTATTCACGTGCGTTAGTGAATGCATCTACGTACACCTGTTCAACACCCATGCGGGTTTGAGGAAAACGAACAGATGTAGGATTACTCGTGCGCTTTACGTTTTCACCAAGTGCAAATTTTATAAATCCGTCTGCCCCTTGTATCTTATAATTCTCTGGTGATTCGCCCCAGCGTAGCTTCACTAATGCTGACTGACCACCAATAGGATTGGCCGAGCCGTGCAATATTTGTACGGCCACTACGCCACCGGCAAGTGCACGATATACGTTAATAGCTTCCGCGTCAATATTATCACCAATTCTTACCATACTGGAATTGGACGCTACGTCATTAATGCTTCCTGCGCCAATATGAGAGTGTTCGTCTATAATTCCTGCCGTAAGATGTTTGCCTGTTCCATCGATAACACGAGCCGCAGGATCAGTAATGTTTTTTCCGATTTTTGAAATCTTACCGTCTTTGATGAGCACATCAGTATTTTGTAAAATACCATCTGCTTCGTTCGTCCATACGGTAGCATTTTTAATGAGCATCGTTTCTGATATCGGAAGAGTAGGATAGCCGTGTGCTATGAAAGGATAATAGACTTTTCCAACTTCTTCTTTTTTATCAGCACCACCCGATTTTGCTGAATTTTTGGTTTGTAAATCGCCCGTGCGTGTACTTGACCAGGTAGTCCATGTGCCATCTACCAGTTGTCCTTTGCCTTTCCATCCATTGGCATCACTCCATCCTGATAAACGAATACTACCTGTGCTTTTCTTTTCGGGTTTGAAACTGAGTGTTATTACATCCTTGCCAAATGTGCCGGTTACATCTATCGCAGTAGTATCGTTTACTTTGATTTTTGATTTATGACTTCCCGGCTCTCCGCTCACTTCAAGATTATAGGTCTTATCACTAATGGAAAGTTTATAAATCCCAGCAAAGTCGCGGGTATCCAATGCTTTCAATTCAAATGAATTTCCCTGCACCCAGTTTTGATAGAGGGTAGTTTTCTCGTCAAACAGTTTGCCTGATGTAATGATGAAGTTTGCCAGCATGCCTTTCTTCAGACTGCCTACCTGATCATCTACTTTTAATAATTGGGCAGGTGTATTGGTTAACGCTTTAAGTGCAGTCGTTTCACTCAAACCATTTTCAATTGCTTTTCTTATGTTGGGGATGAAATCAGATAATTTTTTAAGGCCGCTGGTGGTTATTGCGAAATTAATACCTGCCTTTTCTAATGCGGCAAGATTGGTTGGTGCGAGTTCCCAATGTTTCATTTCTGCAATGGAAACACGTTCTGCATCAAAAGGATCTTCTACATCATAGGCATCGGGGTAATTTACCGGCACGATGAGTTTAGCATTGGTTGCTTTGATTTCGTTAATACGTTTATATTCATCACCACCACCTTTGATGATGTATTGAACACCAAATTCATCTCCAATTTTATCAGCACGTAACACATTCATCCAGTTGTTTGCTTCAAAGATTTGTGGTAAACGTTGATTTTGTATCCACGCTTCTAATGAATTGTCAGTAAAGGGACGTGGGTTTTGACTTCCATACCACTCTGCATCCATATACGTTTGTCTTAACACTGCGATAAATCCCATCATCGAAATAGGATAATTTTGTGTTGATGAGCCTTTGTTTAATGAATAATTTGAAGCAGCTTTTTGCCGTAGCATGGCATTATTATCCGAACTCTCGGCAAGAGTAACAAAGGAAGAAGTACCTCTGGCTAGGCCATCGTGTTTCAAAGTCATCACGGCACCAAATCCAAGTTTTCTCATTTCTTCAGCAACTTTGGTGTTCATAGTGAATTCATCAGCTGCGTTGTAGTGCGAGCGAATAGCCTGATTAGCATTATAGGCTCCTTTCGTTTTAGACTCCATTTGTTCTACACCACCAAAGCCACTGCCTCGCGTGCGCTCCACATCGGGCAATCCATAATTCGTATACATATCAATCAGGGAAGGATAAATAAATTTCCCCTTCAGATCGACAGTCGTATATCCTTTAGGAACGGCTATGTTACTACCTACTTGTTCTACTCGTCCGTTCTTTACCAGCAGTGTAGCATTCTGTAACGTAGTTTGATAATCTACCACAATGGTAGCGTTGGTGAAGGCATACACGCCAGCCCGGGTGTCTTTGACATCATTTCGGGGAAAGGTTTCCTGCGCACGTGCAGTCCACCCGAAAAAGAGAAAAGCAAGAATCATGATGATCTTACTTCTTTTCATAATAGCACAATGGTTAATGGTCATATTCAATAAATTCATGTTTTAGCATAAGCAAAGTATTAAATATTAACACGAC
>CAYGGY010000077.1:0-2335 GCA_964349405.1 uncultured Ohtaekwangia sp.
GTGAAGGCAATGATGGGAATGTGTTTTAGTGAATCCGTTTGGCTAATGATTTTAGCCGCTTCCCGTCCGTCCATTTCGGGCATACGCAGGTCCATTAAAATAACATCGGGGTGGTGCGCTTCTGCTTTGGCGATGGCTTCGCGCCCATTTTTTGCTGTGAATATTTCTATATCATGGTCGTCCAGGTAGGCTTCAATCAATATGCGATTGGTAGCCACGTCATCGGCCACAAGTAATTTTGATTTTTTAAACCTGATTTTCTCAGGCTGTTCTTTATATGCTTTTGGTGATTTTTCAATCTCTGTATATTGTATGTGTTGAAGTGTAATCGTAAATTCAGTTCCCTTGCCCAGTTCACTTTTCAAGGTGACGGTGCCATTCATTAACGATACCAATCGTTTGGTTATTGAAAGCCCCAGGCCAGTGCCGCCATAGTGTTTTACCGATTGTTCCGTTCCCTGGCGGAATGATTCAAAAATTGTTTCGAGGTCCTTTTGGTGGATGCCAATGCCCGTATCCTCAACAGCAATCGTTAAACACCCTTCTGTAACATCGGGCTTGATTTGAGAAAAGTCTGCCTTTATTTTGATGCCTCCCTTTTCCGTAAACTTCACCGCATTGCCTACCAGGTTTACCAATATCTGTTTCAGACGCACGTCATCAATGATGATTTGTTTCGGGAAACTAGACGTGAACTCAACAGCAAGGTTGAGTTTTTTATTTATGGCCTGTGCTGAAAACATCTGCTGCACTTCTTGCATCGTGGTGCGTAGATTAATCGGCTCTGGATTTAGTTCTAATTTACCGGCATCAATCTTGGCCATATCCAGTAAGTCGTTGATGAGGCTAAGCAGCGTGCGTCCGCTGGTCAGGATGGTTTTCAAGTGAGTTACTGACTTCGGGTCGCTGGTGGACTGTAATAAAATTTCTGAAAAGCCGAGAATGGAGTTTAGTGGCGTGCGAATTTCGTGACTCATGTTTGCCAGAAATTCTGTTTTTGAACGGTTAGCATCTTCTGCTTGTTCTTTGGCTTTTAATAAATTCTTTTCCAGTGAATATTTGGTAAGCGCATCGGCAATTATATTGGTGATCACACGAAGCCCGGAGATTTGCTCATCATTCCAAAGAAAATAGTTATTGATGGTGGATAGGCCCAACACACCAGCCGGGCGATTGTCAATATCAAACCGAACGAACAAAATAGATTTCATCTGTTGGTTTTTCCACTCTTGCTGTTCAGCAGCCGCTTCTACCGGGCATTGTTCTACATCTGAAATAATAAACACATCCTGTTCAAGAATCACTTTTGCAAACCACGGGTAGTTGTTTATCGGAACATTTTGTATGCGGTGTTTCATGGATGGGGTGTCCTCACGCGTCCAATCGTGTGTATTCGAGAAGGTGCCATCACCTGGTGAAAGCTGGAGAAGGAAGCAACGGTCCACATCAAAAAACTCAGCGCTATTCTTTAACGTTTCGTTTATGATTGTTTCAATTGTTTCAACACCTGACTTTACGAAGTTGGAAGAGATCTCTGCAATTAATTTTCTGAACTGATTTTGTCGTATGATTAACTCTTCAGCTTGCTTGGCTTCATCAATATCCTGAAAAGTACCGTATAGCCGTATGCACTTTTCATTTTCAAATTCAGCCTGGCCAATAGCCCGTACCCAAATTTCACGGCCTTTGGCGGTAACAATTTGTAGTTCTAAATTGAACGATTTTCCCGTGGAAATGCAATTTGAAAAAGCAGTGCGAATGGCTTCCCTGTTTTCTCCGGCTTTGTAAAAAGCAAGAGCAGTCGCTACCTCCGGTTGATAATCGAAATTTACTTCGTGAATTTCTTTTGTGATTTCTGTCCAGTAGAGTGAGTTTTTGCCAAGGTCTACTTCCCAGCCACCCACGCGGGCTACTGCATTGGTGCGGGCCAGCACTTCTTTGGTGCGCAATAGTTCATTTTCCGCAAGCTTCGATTCGGTGACATCTATCACTACGCCTATCGAGCGTATTGGATTTCCTTCTTTATCATAATCAGTACGGCAGGTTTCTTTGAGCCATTTTATGCGACCATCGGCCATTTGCAAACGGTGCTCAACAATGTATGGGGTTTTATTTATTAAGGAATCATCATAGGCTTTATTAACCCTGTCGCGATCATCGGGGTGAATCACATTGGTAAAATATTCAGGTGTAGCCCCGAATTTTTGTTGGTCGATTTCAAAAATTTCAAAGATAGAATCAGACCATTGTAAACGCTTGTTTACAATGTCCAGATCCCAACGGCCCATCTTGGCTATGTTTTGGGCTTCTTTCAGTTCGGCTTCACTTTCGCGTA
>CAYGGY010000077.1:2435-20104 GCA_964349405.1 uncultured Ohtaekwangia sp.
AGGCTTACCGACCACACCACATCCTCCATTTCATTAAAGATGCTGTCGAGTTTTTGTTTGGCATCGCTTAATTCCAGTTCAGCGGTTTTTCGGCTGGTGATGTTCTGATGAATAGAAAGATAGTGGGTGATTTTTCCATCGTTGCCAACAATCGGGTTGATCACCGATGACACCCAATATTCGCTGCCGTCTTTAGCGCGGTTTTTTATTTCACCACGCCACACGTTTCCGTTGCTGATGGTTTTCCACATCTCGCGCCAAAAGCTTTTGTTGTGGTAGCCTGAATTAATAATGCGATGATTTTTCCCCAGTAATTCCGCCTCGCTGTATTTAGAAACTTCACAAAACCGTTGGTTTACTTTGATAATATTTCCTTTTATATCTGCTATGGAAACGAGTGAGCTTTGGTCTACAGCCTCAGTGATATCAAAAAGTTCCTTATTCTTGATCTCCAGTGCCTCTTCGTGTTTTTTTCGGCTGGTGATGTCGCTGTGAATGCCTACCATGCGCGTAGCTCGTCCTTGCTCATCCCTACTGAAAATTTTTCCTCGGCAAAGAATGGATTTGTAGGTTCCATCTTTGCACCGTAGCCGAAGTTCTACCCGGTAGCCGTCTGTGCGCCCCTCGAGGTAATCCGTTAACTTTTGCTGTGCCTGAGGAAGATCATCCGGATGTACACTCTGTACCCAGGTATCCAAATGAGGAATCAATTCATGCTCTTCATAACCGAGCATGTTTTCATACAATTTACTGAACAGCATTTTTCCGCTGGGCATGTCCCAATCCCAAATGCCATCACCCACACCGGCCACAGCCAGATCAAGGCGCTCTTTGCTTTCTTGCAAGGCGATTTTTGCCTGTTGCGCTTCAATCAATCTTCCAATGGTAGCGAGTAAGGGCTGTATTTCTTTAACCAGTGCTTCATCATATCCGCCTGGCCGGTTGGAAATACCTGCCATGCCCACCATCCTATTATTTACAAATAACGGCACCCCTAAGAATGCGTTGAGCGGAGGATGTCCTTCGGGCAGTCCTCCACGTTGTGGATGAGTGGCCGGGCTGTTGGCAATCATGGGCTTTTGGCTGGTAAGCACCGCGCCAAAAAGAGATTTCAGGTTGGTAAATAATAAACCTTGCGGGGCATTTTCATCATAGAATTTACGGGTAGCTTCGTTCCAACTTATGTTGGTAATGGCATTTGTTTTAAGGTATGGATCTCCGGTCGTGGCTGTCAATACTTCGCCAATAAAGCCATACTCACTTTGGGTTAATGACAACAACATGCTGAGGGCACCATCAAAAATTTCTGACGAATGTGTTTCTGACAGGAAAGACTGTTGCAATGTGTTGATCATATCAAGCATGCGATGCTTTTGCAACAGTTCCTCTTCATTTCTTTTTCGCACGGTAATGTCCTGATGGGTGCCATACATCCATAAAGGCTTTCCATCGTCATCCCAAACAGCCACCTTTCCACGATCATGCACCCAAACCCAGTGGCCGTCTTTGTGTTTCATTCGTGTTTCCACTTCATAAAACTCACTCTCCCCTTTTAAGTGTGCCTGCAACAACGTTGAATTTTTAATTAAATCATCCGGATGGGCAAACTGGGTCCAGGTTTCAATAGATAAGGGTGAAATTTCAAGTAAGGTGTAGCCAATGATTTCGGCCCAATGTGAGTTATAAATGGTTTCCCCGGTCTTTATGTTCCATTCCCAGGTTCCAACCTGTGTGCCTTCGATAATATGTTCATATCGTTTTTGTTGGTGTGCCAGCTTTGCCTGTTCTCTTTCCAGTTGTTTTTCATGCTCTATTCGAAAGAGAAGCGATCCCACCTGATGGGCAAAGATTTCTATGATCTCTGGAAACTCAACTGATTTGCCTTTTTCCATGATCAGCACCAACGTGCCCAGCACGTTGTCTTTTCTGAACAACCCCACGCTGTAGATATCGCCTATGCCGAAAGCGGCTTTCAGAAGTGTCCCAATTTTTTTTGATATATGTGTGCTCGCTGCTTGAATGTCGCCCTGATTCAGGAGCGTATCGGAGCGCATGGAGGCAAGGGCAAAATCATCTACCTCCCATTCTTTTCCGACAGGATTAAACCCAAAAATGGTAGACGCCTTTTTTACATTATTTCCAAGCCCTGAAATAGCTACTGTTTTGGTGGATTTCTTATCACGTGTCAGTAGGTTTAGTATTGTATAAGCCGCACCAGATATTTTCAGCAAATCGTCACACAATGATTGATACGAAACATCGGCCGCTTCGTAGTCCATGTATTTAGAAGAAAACTGTAATAGCAACTTTTGTTTTTCAATAGGTTGATTGGTCTTGATTTCATTCGGCACATCAGCTTTTTTAGATTTTTTGTTACGACCTACCATACAAGTGATTTTTTGATAACAATAATTAGTTTTCTCTACTATATTTTTCCCTTTTAGTTACGATAGCGAGTCAGGCTTTCATTTATTTGTTGAATGAGTAACAAGATACTTCATAAGTGTGATGGATGATAAAGTTCCTAAACCCGGGCAACTTAGTTTAGTTCGGTCAGTGAATACACAAAACGAGGTAAAGAAAGTTCCTGCAGATTATGTTACTTTGGCAACCTTACTTTAAAAGTACTTCCAACACCCACAGTGCTTTCCACCGAGATTTCACCTCCGTTGGCTTCTGCAAAATCGTGGCAGAGCAGCAGGCCCAAACCGGTACCCTTTTCGCCATTCGTGCCAGGGCGCATATTGTTGTCGAAACTGAAGAGGGTAGGCATATCTTCTGCGGCAATACCAATACCGGTATCATTAACAGTAATTTCAGCACTTCCGTTATTGTTTACACCCGTTATAGTAATGATGCCTCCGGCAGGTGTAAATTTGATGGCGTTATTAAGTAAGTTACGAAGTATTGCATTGAACATGTTGCTGTCGGCCAGAACAGTGACTTCTTCCTTCGAATTATTTACAATAGTCAATCCTTTTTCATGTGCAATCGGTAGGTAGAGTTCAAGCATCTCAGTCATCACCTCTGAGAGTGATAGGTTTTTTAGGGCTGGTTTTAATCCTCCTGATTGCATACCCATCCAAATCAATACGTTATCGAGTAGGCTATAAATGGTTTTGGCACTATTGTACACGGAACTGATATACTTCTTTCTTTTATCTTCCAGCAAACCTTCCTGAGTTAATATTTCCGCAAAACCCAGCAAGCCATTAAAAGGGCTCTTTATATCGTGCGCCAACACCGCAAATATTTTGGCTTTGTTTGCATTGTGCTGCCGCAATTCTTCTACATTTTTTTGTAAGGTTAGCTGTATGTTGATGCGCGTTATTAATTCCTGCGGATGAAAAGGCTTGGTCACATAATCGTTTACACCTTGAGATAAGGCCTGCACCACATTCTCTTTATCCGTTACACCACTTAACATGATAATCGGCAATTCTTTGGTATGGGTACTCCTCCTTAATTGGGCCAAGAGGTTGAGTCCGCTGGTGTCCGGTAATACCATATCGAGTAATATCAGATTAAATTTTCCGGTTAAGGCTTTTTCAATGGCAATTGCCCCTGAAACGGCCACTTCTGAATTGATTTGATGTTCGGTGAGTAAATCGGTGATCATTTTGGCTTGCAGGGTACTATCTTCTACCACTAATACATTCTGCGTTTTTCCTGAAGAGTTTTCCATGTTTATGTTATCCATTGAATTATTGATTCATTATTCTTACTAGTATTCTTAACCGGGTATTACGCTAGGTCACTCGGCCTGTATATTCGGCAAAATAACGTGCAAATAAAGCCATTTGACGGAAACTTTACACCAGTATAATTTACCTGGAAAATATCCGTAAGAATACGGAAATATTGATTAAAGGATGGAAACCAAAATGAATCAGTCGCCTAAAACAAAACAGACAGATATCAATTCGGTTATGATATATTATTGGGGGAATTCTGAAAAAGGAGAATATTCATTGGTGGTTTTTAATTCGAACAATGATTTAAAATACTCATATCTGACAGAATCTTTATAAAGAGGAATTAAAGCTCTGATCCATCGTTGGTGACTCAATTTGGTCGCTTTGCACTAAACACCTATATATCTTTAATGAGAAGGCGCAAAGCAAGCCAATGTCCAGGTTTATTTTTGTAACTTGAATTTTAACATTCATCTCCTTTGTACTAAACTGGTTTTAGCCATGCGTCTGTTTAAACTGAACTCTCCCATCTTTTATACTTGTGTAGCGTTGTTTCTAACGACACATGTTACCCAATCACTAGCTCAATCAGGTGTTATTACAGGCAAAATACGGGATGCTGACACGGCAGAGCCGCTTCCTTTCACCCATGTGTTTATTAATCAAACCACTATTGGCACTGTGACAGACGAACAGGGCAACTATACGTTGACCAATGTGCCGGTGGGAACAAATGAAATTGTGTTTTCATTTGTGGGCTATCATCCTTATCAAACAAAAATTCAGATTAAAAATGGAGAATCAAAGCAATTAGATATACGCCTGCAACCGGATGACACACAACTGGAAACAGTGGAGGTTAAAGGCACGCGTGACAAAGAGTGGGATAAGCAACTGAAGAAATTTGAAAAAATATTTCTCGGTACGACAAAATTTGCCGGAGCTACTAAAATTCTTAACGCCTGGGTGTTAGACTTTAAAGAATTGGAAGTAAATGGAAAAAACGCATTTACAGCTACTGCCTCTAAACCTCTTGAAATAGAAAATAGGGCATTGGGTTATCGTGTGGTATACTACTTGAAAAGTATGATCTCCAATTCAGAAGGTCATAACATTACAGGCGAAGTGCGATTTGAAGAACTCACCTCATCGGATCTGAAAACAGTAAAGATGTGGAATCAAAATCGAGTAGATGCTTATAACGGTTCGTTGCGACACCTGATAAAATCCATCATTGAAGGTAGGGTGGCAGAAGAAGGGTTTAATCTTTACACGGACAAGAAAGGATATGAAAATAATATGCACCGCACTTCCGTTTTTTCATCTCAACTGGATAAAACCATTCAGGTTTTTTCTACGAAAAATAGTGTACTGCCTGGCAAGACTGAAGACGAATTTATAATTCAGTTGCCACAAAGACTGGAAGTTCATTTCTCGCATGCACGCGCGCGACTGAAAGTGTATAGTGATATTCCTTGCCCGGTTTCTTGGGTGCAGGCAAATAGTGGAATTCTGCGCACTCACGCCAATGGTGTTTTATTAAATTCTTCTAGTGCCACTGTTTCGGGGGCTATGTATGAAAATCGCGTGGCGGATCTGCTTCCGTATAATTATTCACCTGATCAAACAACAGCTGCGCAAGCCAAAATAGCGGAGTCTCCAGTCGTTAAAAAGTTAAAGCGCCTTGAGGAGAAGGTGTATGTGCAAACGGATAAGCCCTACTATTATCCCGGAGAACGAATTTGGTTTAAAGCATATATGAATTATAAAACTCCGGAATTGATGGATTCATTGAGTCGCGTGTTGTATGTGGAGTTGGTCAGTCCGGACAGAAAAATTGAACAGACAAAAGTGGTATTCATAGAAGATGGATCCGGTGATGGATCTTTTGTGTTACCGGAGAAAATTGAAGCCGGAAATTACATGGTAAGAGCATACACACAATGGATGTTGAATTATGATCACGACTCATTTTTTGTTAAATCCCTACCAGTACTGGATCTGTATGAGCGACCAGGAGTAGATTCTGTGAGTGAAGTCACTGAGCTATCAAAAACAAAAATCAAGCTCACTTCGGACAAAACATTATTTCATCCACATGAAAAAATCGATCTTGAATTTTCATTGAGAGACCAAGAAGATAACCCGATCTATGCTGATCTTTCTGTTTCCGTTACGGACATGCAACAGGTGGTGAATGTGCCAGATAGAAAAAATAGTTTGAATAGCTTTTTGTTTACTGAAGATGAATCCGAGAAAAGATTTGCAAACGAAATAAAGTACCCGGTTGAATCAGGCATCTGTATATCCGGGCAATACAAAAACAAAAAAGGGTTGCCCGCAAAAACAAGCTTTATGGTGCTGGTTGAAAAGTCAAATAAAATGCTTCCAGTGGAAACAGACGGAAAAGGAAACTTTGTCGTGAGCAACCTTCAGTTTTATGATTCAACAGAACTAGTGTTTCAAAATCCAGGTAAGAAGAAGAAATTTGAAGGATCAGTAACTTTACATAAAAGAGAAGTCCCCTCTGCTGATAAGTTAACCGCTGATAAATCACTACATGTGGTAAAAACTGAAACGGAACAGCGTAAAAAATTACCTGATACTTTTTTTGAAGAAATGACTCTTATAAAAAACGTAGCAGAACTTGAAGACACGAATGAAATTGATCAATTGAATAAAGATAATATACCCAGGGTTTATTCGAAGGCAGATTTCTCCATAAGTGGTGAGGAGATTGTTCGACTAAGCAGGACATCGTTAGTGAATGCTTTAAAAGGCAGGGTGCCGGGATTTAATGTCGTGAATGGTCTTATACGATTTGGCGGCCAATCAAATTTTATGGGTGCCGCTACTACCGAGCCTCTACTTATTCTGGATGGTCTTCAAATAACCAGTGGGGCTGGTGAACGACTCAATCAAATTAATCCTGAAATAGTAGAACGGGTAGATATTATTAAATATGGAGGTGCTGCTATTTATGGAACAAGGGGTAGTAATGGTGTGATCATTGTAACGACAAAGAGTGGAGAGGGTGGGATTACCAATACATCGATCATTGATTTAGGGTTGATACTAAATGTGAAAGGCTATTCAAAGCCATTAATGTTTGTGGCCCCCTCTTACAGTAATGTGATCGATCATACTATTCAACCGGATTATCGTTCAACACTTTATTGGGCACCGCAGGTGGTCACTGATAAAATTGGAAATGCTGCTATTGCCTTTTTTGCCGCGGATACAGCAACACGCTATCGTGTTGTGGTGGAAGGTGTGACTGCAACGGGGGAGCCTGTGCGGGGAGAATTTTTTATTGATGTGGTAAAGTGAGTTGTTTAGCAGCAATGAAATTAACAACGAAGTGATAAGAATTCATATGGAAAGGAAATAGATCTAGTTATGCGGACATTTCTTAAACTGACATTACTTTGTTTGATTCTATCAGCTTGTTCGGATAACGGATTTAATGACATCCATACATTTGTAGACGACAAAAGCATTCAAACTATTAATGGTACCTGGAGATTGATTTCATTTGAAGATTTGGTGAACAAAAAAGTGGAGTTGAATAACGAAACAAATTCAAGAGGACAAGACGTCATCATTACATTGGATGACACCATGACCCCGCCTGTCTTCTCTGGGGTAAATACAACCAACAGGCTGGAGGGTGGTTTTGAATATATCTCCACCAGGCAGATGAAAATTCAGACCCTATTTACCACTGAAGTGGTACAACCAGATTGGGGTAATAAATTTAGTACTGCACTGGTGAGTGGTCATTTGGACTTCATAGTAAGTAGCAGGCGACTGAGGTTTTACTATGATAACAGGTTGAAAAGTATGACTTTCGAAAAACAATAAACGCTTAGGTATTGGAAAGAAATACAATCACCATCTCCTCCCACTCTTGTTCTAGCGAATAGGCCGGCATTTTTCGATTAGCACGGCTGTACCAATATTGTGCGTTTGTCAGGTCGCCTTCTTTTCTATGCAGATAGGCATGTATCCACGAACCATCTAGCGTATTCACTTCTTGTGCCAGTTCATGAGCGTTGTCCCATTCCCCACGGGCATCATACCAAAGCGATTTCAAAAGTGGCGATACCGGTGGAGCAATGGCATCATTTAATGTGTGTCTAAATTCTAATAGCGTCACGCTGATGGATAGTTAAATGAAATAGATAGGCAATAAGTTTAGCGTAAACATACTTGTAGATAACAGCCTTCACTTTGTAAGCCCTTCTCAAATTGGGCAATGAAGGTATCAAAATAATAGGGGAATTAAAAGATTGTAATTGTGGTAAAAAAATTAAAAATTAGCTTATCCACTAACCCACATACCCATGAGCTTATTCACTAATCCCAATCGCATTCCCGAAAATTATGGTTTGAAAATAGCCGGTGGCCTGATCGCCTTTTTCCTGCTAATGAAACTGGTAGGCCTGGTACACCATTATGAACTTCGTTTCCTGAATGTGTTCATTCAGGTAGGAGGTATTTATTTTGCGTTGAAGAAATTCAAGCAGACCCATGAGGATCACATGAACTATTTCAGAGCCTTGATAACAGGTGTAGCTACCGGGGCAATTGCCGCTGGCGTTTTTGCGCTTTTCCTTTTTATCTATTTTTCAATTGACAAGAGTTTGATGGAAGGAATTATTCAGAATGAGCCGATGGGCCGGTATCTCAACCCTTACATATCGGCCTTTATGGTAGCGCTCGAAGGTTTATTTTCAGGATTGTTATTCACCTTCATCATCATTAATTATGTAGATACGGATGATGTGAACGATCCGCAGGGAGAAACAAACTAATTGATAGTTGACAGTTGATAATTTAGAGACAAACTCGTTGTCCATTATCAACTGTCAATTATTCATAATTATTTTACTTCCAGTTCAATCACCGTATCAATTTCATTCATTTTATCTTTTGGCACTTTTAAACTCAGACCAAAATCATTTTCTAAAAACTTAACAGGCGTTTTATCGATAAACAGTTTTGCGCTAACTACTTTTTTTCCAAGTTTGGGCAGCGTAAGGGTTTCGTCATGCCAATTCAGAATGTGAACATATATCTTATTTCCTTTTTGTGTCATCACGCCCCATTCGCGGGCACTTAGTGGGCCGCCTCTTGTACCGGAAATAGTTTCACTATATTGGCGATTCCAATCACCCATTTGTTTTAATAATTCTACATGTTCAGGCTGAATTTTCCCGTTTGGCATAGGGCCAACATTCAATAAAAAATTCGAACTGTAGCCTGCAGCCTTCACCAGATATTGGATAAGGTCTTTTTTGCTTTTGTTTCTGTCATCGCGAAGGTTGAATCCCCAACTGTTGTTAATCGTTTCACACGTTTCTTTAGGTAATTCTCCGATTTTCTGTTCTGGTGCAAAGCCCGTGGTGTTATGGCCGGGTAAATCTTTTTCAAACATCTGAAAATCTTCTCCCTCATACGGAGTTCTATGATGGTTGCTTCCTACTAATGCCGCTGGTTGTAATTTATGAATCATAGAATACGTTTTTTCCAAACGCCAGTCATCGTCTTTTTTATCCCACATACCGTCAAACCAGATGCCCGCAACATCACCGTAGTTGGTAAGTAATTCTGTGAGTTGGGCATCCATGTAGTCGAGGTATTTATTCATGTCACCCTTTTCTTGTCTGCCGGTCCAGCTTCCACCGGTAAAGCCACGCGGAAAATAATCCGGATGATGCCAGTCGAGTTGCGAGTGGTAAAAGAATAATTTGATGCCTTCTTTGCGGCACGCTTCCGCCAGCATTTTCAAAATGTCTTTTCCATACGGTGTTTTTTTAACGATGTTATAATCTGAAACCTTAGAATCAAACATAGCAAAGCCATCGTGATGTTTACTGGTGATGGTAATGTATTTCATGCCTGCCTCTTTGGCCATTTTCACCCATTCGGCAGGATTGAATTCCGTGGGATTAAAGAAAGCGGGAAGTTTTTCGTATGCTTTAATAGGGATTTGCTGATTGTTCATCACCCATTCGCCATCGCCCAGCACACTATACACCCCCCAGTGAATGAATAGCCCGAATTTGGCATCCTGAAACCACTCGCGCGACTTCATGTTTTCGGGTGTCGGTGTGTAGTTTTTTTCTTGTGCGGTAAGTAATCCCACCGAGATCAGAAAAAAGACAATTGTGATTGATTGTTTTTTCATATGTAGATAATTTAAAATTTAAACTCAGACGGATCCTCGCAAGTATTTGTTTTCATTTGTAAAAATTACGCTAATGCTCGGTTTCATGTGAAGCGGTATTTTGTAACTTTCCAAAATCTATCAGATGTAAACTTATTAATCAAGTACTATTATTTTCAATTATGAGACACGAACCTATTGGCCAGGAACTGTTCACGATCAACCGAAAACGATTAGTAAAACTGCTAAAGCCAGGTTCGGTGGCGGTATTTAATTCCAACGACATCATGCCCACGAATGCCGATGGCACGATGGGCTTCAGGCAAAATAGTGATCTGTATTATTTGAGCGGCATCCAGCAGGAAGAAAGCATCCTGGTGATCTGCCCGGATTTTCCTGATAAAAAATACCGCGAAGTTCTATTCCTCAAAGAGCCCAATGAATTAATGGAGAAGTGGGAGGGACATAAGCTTACTAAAAAAGAAGCCACTGAAATATCGGGCATAGAAACAATTATGTGGCTGTCGGGTTTCGAAAAGATGTTGCATCATATGATGACAATTGGTGGGGCAGAGAATGTCTATCTTAACACGAATGAACATTATCGTGCTGAGGAGATTGTGCAAACACGCGATGCTCGATTTATTGATTGGTGTAAGAAGACATACCCATTACATAAATACAGGAGAGTTGCTCCACTGATGGGTATGTTGCGTATGGTAAAACAACAACGGGAAATAGAAGTAATGCAAAAAGCCTGCGATATCACCGAATGTGGTTTCCGCAGAGTGCTGAATTATGTACGCCCCGGTGTAATGGAATATGAAATTGAAGCGGAGTTTATTCATGAGTTCATCCGGCTTGGATCAAAAGGTTTTGCTTACGGGCCTATCATTGCTGCCGGAGAAAATAATGTGATTCTTCATTATGTCGAAAATAGCAGGCAATGTCATGCTGGTGATTTGTTGTTGCTGGATGTAGCAGCCGAATATGCAAACTATAATTCCGATCTCACGCGCACCATTCCGGTGAGCGGCAAGTTCACCAAGCGGCAAAAAGAAGTGTACAATGCGGTGCTACGCATTCAGCGACAGGCCAATAAAATACTACAACCGGGTGTGGTGTATTTCGATTATCATAAGGAAGTTGAGAAAATGATGGAGTCGGAATTAGTAAAACTTAAATTGATTGATAAAACCGATATCAAAAATCAGCATAAAGATAACCCTGCGTTCAAAAAATATTTCTATCACGGCACATCGCACATGTTAGGATTGGATGTACATGACGTGGGCAACATGCATGCAAAAATTCAAGTAGGTTCTGTTTGGACGATCGAGCCAGGAATTTATATTAAAGAAGAGAAAATGGGTATTCGCCTCGAGAATAACGTGGTGATTGGGAAGAATAAGAATTTCGACCTGATGAAGAATATTCCGATTGAAGCGGAGGAGATTGAGGAGATTATGGGAAGCAGGAAGAGCTGACAATAACTAGCGGTAAGTGCAATGAAAAAATTGGGAATACTTGGAGTGGTGATTTTGGTTACAAGTATTGTGCAGGCGCATGAGTTTTGGTTACAATCAAAAAAATATCGCTATCAGTTAGGTGAAGCAGTGAAGGTGGATTTTATGGTCGGTGAAGATTTTACAGGTGATTATTGGGATTTGAACCGGCACAAGGCGGAGAAAATAGAATTGCATCGCGTATCAGGAGTAAAAGATATCACCAAAGAGGTAAAGTCAACAAAGGGAAATAATCTTTTGATAAAGGCTGATCAGGAGGGTACTTATGTTTTTTCGATGCAGAGTGATGCGGCCTATCTGGTAATGGCTGGAAACGAGTTCAATGAATATTTAAAGGAAGATGGACTTGATAATGTGTTTGATGAACGTAAAAAATTAAATCAGTTAGATAAACCTTCACGCGAGTTTTATACACGCTTTGCCAAGTTGATGATACAAGCAGGTAATAAAACGGATGAAACATTTAAAAAGAAAATAGGATTGCGGTATGAAATTGTGCCTGATCAGAATCCCTACGTACTTAAAACAGGTGATTACCTCCAATGTAAACTATATTTTGAAGGCAAGCCCGCACCTCATACCCTGGTGAAAGTATGGAGTAAAATAAATAGCACTACGTTTTTGCAAAACATCTATACGGAAAATGATGGATCCATTCGTTTTCCGATCAGTACCCATGGCGAGTGGATGGTGAGCAGTGTGATGATGATTCATTCAGAAATGGAAGGCGCTGATTATCACAGCCTGTGGGCAAGTTTAGTATTTGAAATTTAAAAAGCTGATAATTTTTATGAGTAACATTATTTCTGAGAATGCCCCCGAACCCGTAGGTTCCTATCCGCATGCGCGCAGGGTAGGTAATTTACTTTTTCTTTCGGGTGTGGGACCACGCAAAAAGGGATTGAAGGAAATTCCAGGAGTAACCTTAGACGAAAACAGGAATATTATCTCGTATGACATAGAAGAACAATGCCATGCTGTGTTTGAGAATGTACGCCATATTCTCACCTCAGCAGGAGTGCGCTGGGAAAATCTGGTAGATATTACCATTTATCTCACCAACATGAAAGATGACTTCCCTACATTCAATAGAATTTACGCGTCTTATTTTCCTGATAAGGCTACTCAACCATGTAGAACTACCATTGGCGTAAATGCATTGCCTACACCAATAGCAGTTGAATTGAAATGTGTCGCTGTTTTGGATCAGTAAGATTTTGTAACTTTAATTTATGGATACAGTTGTGTTGAAGGATCGTTTTAGTACTGGGATGACCGATGAGGAATTTCTATGGTTTTGCCAGGAGAACAAGGATTTGAAAATTGAGCGCAATAGCAATCTTGAAATAATCATTATGAGTCCGGTTACGACAAAATCCAACTATGGAAGCGGAGCTGCATTTGCACAACTTTATATGTGGAGCATTAAAAATAAAAATGGCTACGCGTTCGATTCATCTACTGGATTTACACTGCCCGATCGTTCTGTTTTTTCACCGGATGCTTCCTGGGTTTCACTTGAAAAATGGAATGCACTTTCAGAGGAAGATAAAGACCGCTTTGCGCCTATATGCCCTGAGTTTGTAATTGAAGTACGCTCTAAGTCAGATTCATTAGAAGATTTGCAAAAAAAAATGCTGGTGTGGATAAAGAACGGGACGCAACTGGCCTGGCTCATCGACCCACGAGAAAAAACATCATATATCTACCGACCCGAAAAAGAAATGGAAGAAGTAAAGGGCTTGGATGTAAAAATAAGTGGTGAAGGCCCTGTTGACGGATTTGATCTTGATCTTTCTCTGCTGAAAATGTAATACTGTATTACCCTCGGTTTTTGCGTACATCGATCCGATGATATAGCGTTGATCTAATGATATTTCGCTCAAAAAATACGATGTCAGTTTTTGGCTGTATCAAATTGAGATAGCCACTTTCAAAAGACCACTGATCGTTTAGCTTAATTTCGAGTGAAGCATACATTCTATTTTGATCAAATAACCGGGGTACATCGCCTGTGTTGAGCATCACTTCTTCAGAAAGCTTTAACGTAAGGATTCGGTTGTTATTAAATTTAGCGATTGGTTTGCTGAACTGAATTCTGAATCGATGACGCCAGTTATAATGATAGCCTTCTAACAACACTTGATTATCATTTCGGTGGATGTAACGCTCATCCAGTCTGTATCTGAATTGAAACTGTATTTCTTTTCCGAATTTATTTATTAACGAAGCCTCCTGCCAGGTTCGCCACTCAGGCACCGCCAGGGAATGATTTACAGACGAATTAGTAAGGATATAGCTTCCACCAGCAGCCACGTCCAACCAAGGTTTTACCCGATAATGTAAATGAACATGAGTGAAAAACTGTGACTGAAGGGAAGGATTGAGTATTCTTCGCTCATCAAATTCTGTATGCAGCACGAGCCTTTCGCTAAGCTGAGCTTGATTATAGTATCTAAACCAGGCTTGCCATTGAGGGATGTACGTAGTTTGGCTTTTGGATTCTAGGGCAGCTAACGCCAGCACAATGGCGAAGCAATATTTAAACAGGTTCACTATACTGAGAAACTCTCACCGCAACCACATGTGCGCGATGCATTGGGGTTAATGAACTGAAATCCTTTTCCGTTGAGGCCATCAGAAAAATCGAGGGTGGTGCCGAGCAAATACAATAAGCTCTTTTTATCGACCAGAATTTTAACGCCATTGTCTTCAAACACCTGATCAACCGGATTAATCTGATCATCAAATCCTAAATCATACATCAACCCAGAACAGCCTCCGCCTTTTACCGACACACGAATGTTATGGTTTTCTGATTTGCCTTCCTCTATGCGCAAATTGATGATTCTCTCTTTTGCTTTTTCGGTAACGTTAATCATAATAGTTAAGATATAGGATTCAATACAACACTAAATACGGTAATGGTGTTCCGGTCGCGGCCATAATATAATTTTTCCAACGCATCCAATATGTTACTGGCGCGGAAATAGGAGGTGTGCAACTCATTATCACTTTTGGTCACCCACTGAATCGTATAAGAGTTTTCTTTCTCTTTATAGATCTGTACATATTCCAACATTTTTTTCAGGACATCTACCTTGTCGGCACCACTTTCGGAATGAAATAAAAAGGATTGGTTATGGCGTGGACTGATGGTGATCAGATCCAACTTGGTCTTGCCATTTTGCAAACTATATTCAAACATAAGGTCACTCGTGCGTAAGCCCAGATAATCTTTAATCTGTTGCTGTATGCGAGCAGCCTCTATGAGAGCGTCACTGGTTGTTTCAATACTTATTTTTGCCATTTCGTTCTTTAAAACTTTCGTAAACCCTTAAAAGTTTCTCAAATTCCTGTCAAAATTAATAAAAGCAGGTTAAATGAAAGGTATGAAGAAATTGGAGCATATTGGTATTGCCGTAAAAAACCTCGAAGAATCGAATTCACTTTTTGCGAAATTATTGGGGAAACCGCATTATAAAGTCGAAGAAGTTGAATCTGAGGGTGTTCGCACCTCTTTTTTTGACGTGGGTGGAATTAAAATAGAATTACTGGAAGCAACCCGGCCCGACTCGCCCATTGCAAAGTTTATTGAAAAACGAGGCGAAGGCATTCATCATCTTGCCTTTGAAGCCGATTCTATTCAAGACAAGATGAATGAGTTGCACGAAAAAGGATTTTCCGTGCTTTCGGATAAACCAAAATCAGGTGCCGATAATAAAGAGATTGCGTTCCTACACCCTAAAACCACCCATGGTGTGTTGGTGGAATTATGCCAGGAAAAGAAGTAAAGCATCCATTTATCTGAAAGGGTAATCGTACTTTTACGGTCATTATTTTTTTAATATGAGTGAAAAAAGAACAGAGTTATCGAGTCTCGGTGAATTTGGATTAATAGACCGGATTCAACAACAATTTCCAATTCATAATGCAACCTCATTAAAGGGTATTGGTGATGATGCTGCTGTGTTAAGTGCCGGAGAGGATGCGATGGTGGTGTCAACGGATATGTTGTTGGAGGGGGTTCATTTTGATTTGTCCTATATGCCTTTGCAACACTTAGGTTACAAGGCAGTGGCGGTGAACGTTTCGGATATTGCAGCGATGAATGCCAAGCCCGAACAGATCGTGATAAGTCTTGGTTTTAGTAATCGCTTTTCATTGGAAGCAGTGGATGCTTTATATGAAGGCATACGCGCAGCGTGCGAAAGTTATAAAGTCGATTTAGTGGGCGGTGATACCTCCTCTTCTGTTTCAGGATTAGTGATCTCCATTACAGCGATAGGTAGGGTTTTAAAAGATAAAGTAGTGCAACGAAGTGGGGCAAAAGCCAATGATATCATTTGCGTGACAGGCGATTTAGGGGCAGCCTACGTAGGTCTTCAGGTATTGGAGCGTGAGAAGCAAGTGTTTCTTACTAATCCTGAGATGCAGCCCGATCTGGAAAAATATGAATACATGGTTGGGAGACAATTAAAGCCGGAGGCACGCATGGATGTTATTTATGATTTGGCAGAGCGAAATTGCGTGCCCACTTCCATGATTGATATTTCCGATGGGCTTGCTTCTGAGTTGCTACATTTGAGCAAGAATTCAAAACTAGGCGTGAAAATTTTTGAAGACAAGGTGCCTATTGATCACGACACGTTTGAAACCGCGATAGAATTCAACCTGGATCCTATCACCTGTGCGCTCAATGGAGGCGAAGATTATGAGTTGCTATTCACGATTTCCCCAACAGATTACGAAAAGCTAAAGAATCATCCCGATATTCATTTTATCGGGCACATGCATGATAATGGCAATCAGAATGTGATGATAACAAAACAACAAACCCTCGTGCCGATCTCTGCGCAGGGGTGGAATCATTTCAAAGGCGAACAATGAATCATTTGTCAGGCATCTGATTTGTGCTTTGAAATGGCTCGAATAATTTTTAATATAGAGTAATTAATCGGCTAGTTATGATTGACCAAACTCTCCGCAGAATTTCTTTCTTTACTTTTTAAAATTCTTTCAGATCACTTACCGTGTAAGAGTTTTCAATATGCAAGGGAAAGAAATTAGATCTTTTGGCGGAAAGACTACAAGGATGATTAAATATTTTTCAACCGATGATGATAGAAAATATATAAGTTGATATGTCAACGATACAGCATGATGAAAGGAAAACCATATCTATTTTAATACCGGATGGCGAATGCTACATCTGTAAATCTGTTGTAAACGGATTGGCTCAGGTAAGTGGTATTAAGATTTATGTTATGTCAAATGAAAAGCATAACGAAATGCGATATTCAAGATATGTGCAAAATTTTTCTTATTACGCCAAAACTGATTCTGATTTAGATTGGATTGCTAACATAGATAAAGAAATTGGAACCCATGATATAGATTTGGTGATGCCAATATGGGAAGTTGGTATTAAAATACTTATAGAACAGAGAGATAAGATTTCATTTAAACACAAATTAGGTTTATTGCCTTCATTAAAAGAATTTAATAGGGCAAGGAATAAGGGGCTTTTGTCTGCTCATTTAGAATCTAATAATATTCCAGGTCCAAAAAGTATTCTTTTGGAGTCTATTCATGAACTTGACAAAGTTGACAGTTTAAATTTTCCAATGTTGATTAAACCAGTGGAGGGTTTTTCTGGAGGTGACCGGATAAGGATGTTTAATTCTAAAAAAGATATTGAATTATTTTTTATTGAGAAAAAGATCGATTATGGAAATCTTGCTCAAGAGTATATTGAAGGTTATGATATTGATTGTAGTGTTTTGTGTAAAGAAGGAAATATTTTAACGTTTACCATTCAAAAAGGGAATGTGCCTGATGAAAAGAAATTCGCGCCACCTGTAGGTGTGGAGTTTCTTTATCAATATGAATTGTATAATGTTGTAGAAGCACTAATGAAATCCATTAAATGGTCTGGTATTGCCCATATTGATATGCGATATGATAAAAATGACAAACAGTATAAGGTTCTTGAGGTTAATACTAGATTTTGGGGGTCATTGGATGGGTCAATACTAGCAGGTGTAAATTTTCCTTATTTATATTGCCTGGCAAGTATGGGAAAAGATTTTGAAAAGCCACAATACAAGTTTATAAAATACTTAAGTATGAAGGGTCTAGGAAAAATGATAAAACTTGATAAAAAGTTTTTGTTTAGAATAGGATTTATTTTCAATAACACACCACTAAAATTTGCTTTAAAGGATCCGTTGCCGATGATATATAAATTCTTTTCAAGAAATTAATTTATTAGTA
>CAYGGY010000078.1:0-2589 GCA_964349405.1 uncultured Ohtaekwangia sp.
TATTTACGTCTAAAGTGATGTTGTTTTTTAGTTTACTGCCCTGTTTCAATTCTAGCGAGATAATGCCATTGACAAGGTTCATCGCCATAAATGCTGATATGGTTTTTAAGGGTTGCGTTAGTACGGAAGGATTGCCCAGATACCAATCGGGAATACCATTTTCAACCCAAAGACGAATAATGTTTTTGTCTCCAATATTTTTATTTAGGATCTGGATCAGGGCATTCAACACCTCTCTCAAACTGAATTTATCCATACTTATATGTTTAGATGGTATGTATTTCCAGGATCTGTTTTTAGTACATAGTAACAATGTTTGTTATGACCGGTTCTTAAATACTTTTTTTAATATTCGATTAAGTGCGGCTTGAATTAAAGCTGTAATGAGTAAGTGGGTGGGTATATTGAGTAAGTGAGCGGATAAAAGTAGTGATTGGCTCATTAAAATTGATTTGGCATATATTTGCATCGTAGAATTCTATTGACAGTAAGGAATGGGTAATCTCCAAGTTTTCGAGGAAATATAGTCTTTCTTTGCACCTTGTTGATTCCCATCATGTGATGAGATAAAATTATGGAACGGTAAATTCTCAAATAACTTATCGTTAGAGGCAGGATAAATACCAGAAAAGGATGGAGCGATTGTAAATTAATTTTAAAATAAGGCAATTTGGTTCCAATCAACATACTTAAAGGCAATAGTAATTGTCGCTTATAATCTGAAATAAAAGATCAAGGCAGGATATAAGTGAAATAAATCAATGTACTAATAACTACTCTTTCTGTAGTAAAAAAGGAAGAGGCCAACAACGACAAGGTTATTTTATGGGATGCAAACTCATTTGAGGATACTACAAAAGGAAACGTGTATGGTATTAGAAAAAGATATGGGGAAAATAGGGTACTAAGCCACTCACTATAATGTAAAATGGGGTTTGAATTTCCTTTGATGAAGAAAAATATAAGGTTGGTATCCTTACTATTGTTCCAAATTCACTTTAATTGGACAAGCTGATTAACTACCCCAGGACCTGTTCAGAATCGTAGGATAAGGGATTCATAAAAATCCGGTTGGGGATAAGAGTTATATCAATCGCTTGTCACTTTAGGATTAGTGATCACACATAAAACATAATCATGAATTAATATGAAAAATGCTACATGCATGCTTTTGTCTACAGCTACATTTCTTTCAGGTGTTAATGCTTGTTTTAAAGTGGTCATGGTTGCATGGAATGACCTTGGTGATGATCATTTTGTTGGGTCTGCTTTGCTGTCGGGCATTTCATATTGATTTTGATAATAAAATGACAGAGCATAGAAATTTTTCGAAACTTATTCAACGCTTTGAAAGTCTTTTGTCCAGTCTGGACAAATATCAGGATCACATTATTCAGCAGCGTTTAAATAAAATCCATTACCAACAAAGAATTGAAGAAATGACATTGCTACTGAAGCAGTTTGAAGAGACCAAAGAAAGCTTAGAATCGCTTCGTTGTTTGATTCAGGAGAGCTATACCGCTGGGTTTCATGTATGGCGAAAAGATATATGCTGGCTACACACCTATCTTAATCAACGTGAACGGACTAAACCTATCCTTTAGTTTTGTCAATGTAATAGATCAAGGAAAGTAACAGATCCCGCACGGATTCCTTGGTGCCGATTTCCACGCAGTAAAACTTTGACCGGAAGCTGCCGTATGAAATTGTCTCAGATCGTTTAGTTATAACATATTTCACCAAAAAGTGCAGGACCTGGCTAAGGTTATTGTTCAGAATCATTTTGGTTTCAATAAAAATTCTGAGCAGGTAGGCTAATTGGGCAACAGACGCTTCGAACTTTAATTTGAACCCATGAAGGAAGGAATCGGAAGGGCGGTCGGGGGAGTTAGTGGTAAGTTGTTGCAATCTTTCCTGGTAATCGATTTCTTCCGTGATGTAGCTATTCAATTCATCCTTCAAAGGAGGTCCGTGTTGATTATAGCGGATCCCTGGTTTCACCTGGGCCTGGTTGATCTTTTTCAAAGTAAATGATAACTTTTCGATTTTTTCAGTACGTGTTTCCGTGTTCTCCAGGATGGACGTGATATAATGGGCGTGATAGGTCAATACTTTCGTGGAGTTATAGTTCAGGTAGTACATTATCTGACGGAGGCTTTCATCTATTTCTGGAATGTCTACCTGTCCTTCGAGTAAACGGAAAATCTCTTTTTGTAATTCTTTGGCATACATCACATTTCTGTAGGTTGTCCCTTGGTCAGGATTGCTATCTAAGATCTTTTTAAGGACATATAATAACAGATCGATAAGTCGTGGGTCAGCATTTTTGCTTGTCAAGGCTTTTTGTAGTTTCTTAATATTGACGCGCACATCTTTCCGTACCATGGCTATATACCCTTCTGGTGCCTTGGCATCCTGATCAAAATATTTAGTGAAGTGACGCTCAATAAATGAAAGTAGTTCTTCGAAGCCAATATAAAATACCCGGTAAAAATTTTTCTTTTTGATGTCTTCCGGAACATCTCCATGTATGAGTAATGCCATTCTGTCCATGAGACGGATGAGGGCTTGTTGATGGTATTGGATGTA
>CAYGGY010000078.1:2689-20071 GCA_964349405.1 uncultured Ohtaekwangia sp.
GAGATGAGCTTTTCCAACACTTGTAGTTCATATTTAACATTCGGGTGCATTACTCTATCACACTCTTATCGGTTTACTATGGACAGTTCACAATTCTGGCGTAGAATAGAATTTTGAAGTATGCTAAAAACAAAGCCTTATGGATGCACATCCAAACAACCACTTCCTTTCAGTATGTATTTTCCGTCACGTAATGGTTCACATTCGAGGTTCAAAGCATTGGCGAGCGATAGTAGTATTTCCTGTGGAGGATCAATTCTGAAAAAAGTGCCGGTAACCCTACACGTCAATACCTCGCTATTTTCCACTTCAATTTGAATGTCAAATTCTTTTTCAAGTGAATGGATAGTACTTTTCAAATCAGTCTTATCAAATTTTAAATATTCATGGGGGCTGTGCGATAGTCGTGGATAAAAGAAAAATAAAGATGCGATAGTTATCATTCCAACGACAACGGTACTTACCCAGACATAGGTTTTAAACTGCTTTCGGTTTCGTGCCTTATTTTGTATCCGGCCTTTGATCCGATGAAGGCCATCATAATAATACCTGTCATCTTCTGGTTTTGTAATTAGGGCTTGTTCATACTCCCAAAGTAGTTTATGATTTTGAAAATCGATCCCATTGGCCTCACTTTGGGCTATCCACCCTTCCAACGCTTCACATTCGGTTTCACTGGCGTCACCTGATAAAACCTTGTTTATGAGATATGTCTCGTCCATGTGCAAATGGTTACATGATAACTCTTCAAGCAGATGGATTGCCCTATGTTCGTATTCATATTTTATTTTCTGGAAAGCCAATATTTACGCAATCGTTTATTGGCGCTGGTAATGCTTCTTTCCACTGCTTTTTTTGAGACATTAAGCTTAATGGCAATTTGTTCTGAAGACATTTCTTCATCCATTTTCATTAAGAGGCATTCCTTTTCCCTTCTAGGGAAGGTTGCGATGAGTTGTCTGACCTCTTGGTTTATTTCCCCCCGGATCATTTTTTCTTCTATAGAAAAGTCTTTAAGGTTAAAAGTCTGACCCTTAAAAAACCTGAACTTCTTTTCCGTTAGACGGATGGTTTCCTTGTAATGAGTTATGGCCTTATTTTTTACTACTCTGACCAGGTAATATTGAATAGACCGCTCATGATGTTGGCCAAGGCGCTTGTGGTTCTCCCATATGTGCACAAAAGTTTCTTGTAGGATATCTTCTGCCGCTTTTTCATCATGAGTGAGCTTCATAGCAATATGCAAGAGGACACGATAATAACGATGATAAAGAAGTTCAATTGCCTTGTTGGGAAAGCAAAGCAATAATTTTCTGAATCGTTCATTGTCGAAAGTATCTTCCATCCATAATTTATTTACGGAACAGACCTACTGATTAAAAAAGGTAAACGTTGACAAGCTGATCAGGCATTAAACTTCAATAAATAAATCGACCAGGTATCAATAACGAAGTATACAGCTTATTTAGCTGCTATGTTAATTTACAATTATTAGGAATAAAAATAAACTGGATGTAAGAAAATCAGGATTTGTGATGTCTTTATAATGACAGAAGTATATAAAGCAGTTATCGGATTGATAGGATCATGGGCAGTACTTCTGAAAAATAGTTTTTAATTCCTTTATAAATAGTGGGTGATCATCTTCACGCTTATCAGAATTTGATTCTTTTATCTGTTTAATTAACGAGGAGTAATGCGCCAGGTCAAGAGACGAATGTTGAAGCTCTTTTAAATCCCGTTTTAAGAATTCTACCTTGACAGTACTAAGGGCAAATATAGCGAAGTGTTCTTCTAGAAAAGACATCAATGCGGGTAGTTTCAATAAATCGCAGATGCGTTCATCTCGTTTTTTTCGGATGCTGCTAATGATTTTTTCAATAGAACCTTGTGATTGTTCCTGAACCGGATACTGTTTACTCATATTGGTTTAACATACAAAATCAAAGATAACAAATGCAATAGATATGCTTGTATAAAGAAGATAATAGGTGAAAGTAGATTTTCTTCAAGGAAAATGCGTGGATAAGGCTATCAATCGAATTAAAATAACCATCGAAGACACATTCTTTCTCTTTTGATTCACCATCTGGTTACAGTCGTATCGGACAAAATTCCGATGCTTAGTGTTCCGATTGCCCACTTAATTTGGACACTGGAAAATCTTGGAACACAACCTGAAAAAGTCTTGGCAGAATTAGTGGCAAATGTTTGGGATGCAGGAGCTTATCAAATTGATATTTTCGTCCGAATTGGCAAGAAGGATCGTAATATTAAATCTCATTTGTAAAAACGATTGAGCGGATTGTTCTCGGGAAGTGATTTTTAAGTTGAAAATAAGTAGGGGATTTTTGTTGTAAAATCAATTAAGATATTAGCACACTACCCTCAAATTAGTTACCTTTAAATTATATGGGTTAGTTAAAGTTAACCTGATTAGGTGAGGGGATAATTCGGAGCACCTTGAATTCCGAAGTTAATAAAAATTTGTGGATCAATCACTTAGGGGTATGGTACGAATCCCTGTCTCTCCGCTGTTTACTTCAACTCGAAGTATTTTCAAACAACTATTTCAACCTATCTTTGTTGAATGTCTTTGTATCGAATTATTTTCCTTCTTATAATTTTTACCACACCGATGGCGGCACAACCTGTCTCTCTTTCCTATCTGGCACTTGGTGATTCGTATACCATTGGAGAAAGTGTAACCGAATCGGAGCGATGGCCTAACCAATTGGCACATACACTTTCAAAACAAGGTGTTCACGTTACACAACCTAAAATTATAGCCACTACAGGTTGGCGTACCGACAACCTGAAAGATGCCATCATCAAGGCTGCGTTAAAAAATGATTTCGATTTGGTTTCACTTCTTATTGGTGTAAACAATCAATACCAGGGTAAATCTGCCGAACAGTACGCTATTGAATTTGAAGATTTGTTGAAGACCTCGATTAATCTAGCTAAAGGAAAAATTGAAAATGTATTTGTGGTATCTATTCCAGATTATGGGTATACACCTTTTGGTCTTGCAAAACAGGAAACGATCAGCGAGCAGATTGATGTCTTTAATAAGATTAACAAGGATATCGCTGCACAATACAAAGTTGCTTATTACGACATCACAGATATCTCCCGAAAAGGACTAGAAGATCATACATTGATTGCTACTGACGGACTGCATCCATCTGGTAAGATGTACACGCTTTGGGTGGAGCGAATTGTTGGAAACTTTATGCGATAGTAACCTTTGTTTCGAACAGTTTTTGGCTCAAGGTTTAAAGTAGTTTCTCAAACACCGGAGTAATTTTACTAGCTATAATTTGATGTCCTTCTACATTGGGGTGAATTCCGTCTGGCTGGTTTAGTTTTTCAATTCCCCCAACGCCATCCAGAATAAATGAGATAAGTGTTGCTTTATTTTTTTTAGCCAGTTCAGGATATACACTCTTGAATTCTTCGGTGTATTCCTTGCCCATATTGGGTGGCACCATCATGCCCGCCAAAACAATTTTACAATTCGGGTATTTAGCTTTTACCTTATCAATAATACCCTGCAGATTTTTACGGGTCTGATTTACTGGTAGGCCACGCAGACCGTCATTACCGCCTAGCTCAAGGACAAAGATGTCTACAGGTTGGCGTAAAATCCAATCAATGCGGCTAAATCCACCAGCTGATGTTTCTCCGCTTAAGCCTGCATTTACAACTTTAACTTTCTTATCAGTTTTGTTGAGATTTTTTTCAACCAAGGCAGGAAAAGCCTCTTCCGGTGAAAGACCATACCCCGCGGTGAGACTGTCGCCATAAAACAGAATTACTTTAGGTGGGGAAGAAGCCTGAAAAAACAGGACACATGCAATAAACAATACTTTTTTAGCGACTATCATATTACTAAGTTCGGGCTTATTACAAACCTTGAAACAATTTTACTCATTAATCGATTATATCTGTAATCATTAACTAAAATATCATGCCAGAAACCGTTTTGCTTGCTGAAGGACTCACAAAAATTTACCAATCTGCCGATCATGATCTTACAGTACTGGATCATGTATCATTTCAGGCGACTCAAGGCGAGAGCTTGTCAATTATTGGGCCTTCAGGAAGCGGAAAGACTACTCTGTTAGGTTTGTGTGCTGGCCTGGACATAGCCACGAGCGGTACGATTTCGCTCATGGGACTAACACTAAACGCCATGGATGAAGATGATCGTGCCTATGTACGCAATCAATTTGTGGGCTTTGTTTTTCAAAACTTTCAATTATTATCTACCCTTACCGCGCTCGAAAATGTGATGGTGCCTCTTGAACTGCGTGGTGAAAAAAATGTGACATCAAAAGCGAAAGATTTATTGGCTCGAGTAGGTTTGTCGGAGCGTTTTAATCACTATCCCTCACAATTATCTGGCGGTGAACAACAACGAGTGGCCATGGCACGCGCCTTTATTACCTCACCACGAATTTTGTTTGCTGATGAACCCACAGGAAATCTGGATGAGGAAACGGCTAAGCAAATTACCGATCTGCTTTTTAGTATGAATCGTGAAGAGAAAACCACGCTTGTGTTGGTTACCCATAATCTGGAGTTAGCAGAGAGGACAGAACGAATTCTTCAAATGAAAGGTGGCAAATTGATTAACGAACGGATTCTCACTACGGCATGATAGAGTATATCATTAAGTTGAAAAAAAAGACACGGTCTGTTTTTCAGGATAAGTGGGTTTGGAAAATGGCATGGCGGGATGGTCGTCATAATTTTTCTCGTTTGTTTCTTTTCATTGCTTCACTAATTACCGGTATTGCCGGACTTGTGGCCATTGGCTCTTTGAATTATTCAATGCAGGAGGAGCTCAATAAAAATGCGAAAGAATTACTGGGTGCAGACCTGCTCATCAAAAGCAATAGGAAGTTTGATCCGGAGTTTGTCCAATCGATTGATACAATAAAGCGAAAGGTTGCCTATGGAGCGGATATGGCTTCGATGGTGATGTTTATGAATACCCGTCAATCAAGGTTGGTAAAGGTTACTGCAATGCGTGGTGACTTTCCGTTTTACGGAAAACTTATTACACAACCATCCAATGCATATAGTCTCACACAGTCAGGCGATTTCGTTATGCTGGACGAACTGTTGGCGCGCCAATATGAAGTTAGTTCGGAAGATTCTATCAAAGTTGGAAATCGCATGTTCAAAGTGGCGGGCGTAGTCGAAAAAATACCCGGTGGAGGTGGACTTACCTCTACCTTGGCCCCTGCGGTGTATATCTCGATGTCAGCACTGGACTCAACCGGACTCGTGCAATTTGGTAGTCGTATAAATTATAGTCTCTTCATTAAAACAACTACAGAAAGAGAAAGTGAGAACTTGCTCGAGCGATTGAAGACATCCATGGAAAAGTTGGGGTATTCCTATGATACCGTGGAGGAAAGTAAAAGAGATTTAGGTCGAGGTTTTCAATCGGTATATCGTTTTTTTTCTTTGCTGGCATTTGTGGCGCTTATAATGGGTTGTATAGGTGTTGCAAGTTCGGTGCATATTTATGCCAGGGAGAAACGTGATGAGGTAGCCGTGTTGCGTTGTGTGGGTTCCTCTGGATGGCAATCATTTAATATTTATTTTATTCAGATTTTTATTTTGGGCTTCATCGGGAGTTTGGTCGGAGCTGCTTTGGGTGTAGGAATACATCAGATTCTTCCCATTGTATTTAAAGAATATCTTCCACTTGAATTGCAGTTTGATGTTTCATGGCGTGCTGTGGGTGAAGGTGTTTTGCTTGGCAATATTGTAACCGTGTTATTTTCAATTCTTCCGTTGGTGGCTGTTCGTTTCGTTCCTCCACTCTCAGTGTTGCGTGCCAATTTCAATCCAGAGTCAGGTTTTTCTAAAACTCGTTGGATTGTCTTTGTGCTGATCATTCTTTTCCCAATACTGGTGGCCTCGTATCAGACTTCAAATTTTCTCTATGGCCTGATGTTTACCGTTGGATTGTTATTGGCTTTAGGTGGATTAACTGGAGTAGCAATCTTGTTGCTGTTTTTATTAAAAAAGTATTTTCCCCGCAATGGATCATTCATTCTGAGGCATGCCATGTCTAATTTATTCAGGCCAAACAATCAAACAAGAGTGTTGGTGATAACGATTGGACTGGGTGCGTTTATCATCACTACACTCAATATTACCCAACACAGTTTATTAAACCAGGTTGAATTTCGCGGTAATGAAAATCAATCAAATACGATTTTGTTTGATATACAACCTTCTCAAAAGGAGGGTGTCGTTAAATTAATAAAAGACCACGTATTACCGCTTAATCAGTTAGTGCCTATTATTACCTGTCGGCTAACCGAATTAAGAGGGCAGTCTATTGAAACCTTGCAGGATAGTGATTCAATTCGAATTCCAAACTGGGCTCTTAAAAGGGAATATCGTGTAACCTATCGGGATAGTTTACATATTTCTGAAGAACTCATAAAAGGTGAACTACATTCCTTAAAAAAGGGAAGGAGAGATTCTGTGTGGGTCACGATATCAGATGGAATGCATGAAACATTGAAAGTAGATATTGGCGACTCTCTCGTATTTGACATTCAGGGAGTTCCTGTAAAGACCTTTATTGCAGGCATACGAAAAGTGGATTGGCCAAAAGATCCGCCTAATTTTATTTTTGTATTCCCTAAAGGTGTGTTGGAGGAAGCACCTCAAATTTGGGTAGCGACCACCCGCGTGAATGATATTCAAAAAGCAAATCGTTTTCAACAGGAACTGGTGATGGGTTTTTCGAATGTATCATTGATTGATTTGCGATTAATATTGAGCACCGTAAATCAACTTTTTGATAAGATCAGCATCGTGATCAGGTTCCTGTCATTATTTAGTATTGTAACCGGTCTTATTGTATTAGCAGGCGCTGTATTGAATAGTAAGTTTGCCCGCATGAGGGAAAATATATTATTACGAACAATTGGAGCGCGATCGAGACAAGTATTGAATATCACGCTGATTGAATACAGCTATATCGGGATCATTTCTTCATTAACTGGCCTGATGCTTTCGCTAGGAGGCGGTTATTTATTAACGAGATTTTTCTTTGAGATTCAATTTTCGGTGGACTGGCTTGAGTTGCTTTACATATCATGTAGTGTGATTTTTCTAACGATTTTTATTGGGTGGTTTAATTCCAGAGAAGTAATTAACACTCCACCCTTGCAGGTTTTGCGCAAAGAGAGTTAACTTAATGCGATGAATCATGTTAATATTTTTCATTGTTTATTACCTGCATGGTTGATTATAGTTGGGACTCCTTTAAGCGCACAACCAGGCCAGGTAAAATTCATTGAAAACAAATGTCAATGGCCTGATCAAGTGCAATATTCTGCATCTGTGCAACACACTTTTTTTTCAATTAACCCCGGAGGATTCAGTTATACCTTTATTGATAAAAGGGAAGTGGATGATTTACATCACAGGAGTCATGCGCCTGATCAGGAATCCACTGGCGTACCGGAAGAAGATATTCAATTATATGGGCATCGCGTAACTACTACGTTCATTGGGTCTAACAAAAACGCTACATCAATTCCATTTGGTAAGTTGCCGGAATACTACAATTACTTTTTAGGTAATGATGATTCCCAATGGAGTTCGGATGTAGCTGCTTTTGAAGGGGTGATATATCCGCAGTATTATACGGGAATAGATCTCAAGGTATATTCACAAGGAGAAAACCTCAAATATGAGTTTATTGTAGAACCGGGAGCTGACCCTTCGCAAATTATATATGAGTATGCAGGAGCCGATCAGGTCAACCTGGTGGAAGGAGACTTGGTTGTCAACGCTTCACAGTTTTCATTCATCGAAAAGAAGCCGATCGTCTACCAAATTATTGATGGTGATAGGGTGTATGTGCGAAGCGAATATGAATTGCAAGGAAACGTAGTACACTTTTGTTTTATAGATAAGTACGATCCGTGTTATCCATTGGTGATTGATCCGATATTAATTTTTTCTACTTTTTCCGGATCAACAGCAGATAATTGGGGCAGCACAGCCACCCCCGGTGAACAGGGGACTTTATATTCGGCAGGTGTAACTAATCCATCGATGTTTGGGGGCTCTTTTCCGGTAACTACCGGATCGTTTCAACTAGCATATGGAGGTGGATATGATATTGGTATTCTGAAGTATGATTCCACCGGTTCACAATTGCTCTATGCTACCTATTTAGGCGGTTCCGGATCAGAGTCTCCCCATAGTCTGGTTATGACTAATAATAACGAACTACTTGTATTCGGTACAACAGGTTCTTCTGATTTTCCGACTTCCTTAAATGCTTATGACAGAACTTACAATGGTGGTACCCATGAGGAAAATGTAATCGCATATAATACTGGTTCAGATTTATTTGTTGCGAAAATAAGTCTAGATGGAAAACAACTTCTCGCGAGCACATTACTCGGTGGTTCAGCTAATGATGGGTTAAACCCCTCAGCAAGTCCCTTAGTAGTAAATTATGGAGATCAGCTTCGTGGTGATATAATTGCGGATGCTAATAATAATGTTTATATAAGCACCGTAACTTCGTCAACTGATTTTCCTGTTGTCAATAGCTTTGGATTGACTTATTTGGGTGGTCTTACGGACGCTTTACTTTTGAAGTTGAATCCTGATTTATCGCAAATTCTTTGGGCAGGATTTTTAGGAGGAAATGGAGCGGATGCATCACATACAATAAAATTTGATTTAGATGGAAACTTGGTGATCGCAGGAGGAACTTCCAGTTTGAATTTCCCTTCTACATCAGGAACCTATCAAACCATTCACGCAGGCACAGTTGATGGTTGGATTTCCAAAATTAAAAATGACGGATTATCCATACTTATGTCTACGTTTACGGGCACATCTTCATTTGATCAGGTATATTTTATTGATTTGGATAGTGATGGTAATATTTATGCTTTTGGACAAACCAATGGCAATTTCCCAATCACGCCTGGTGTCTATAAGAATTTGAACAGTGGACAGTTCATACAAAAGTTTGATGCAACATTATCTACGATAATTTTCTCCACCGTTTTCGGATCGGGTGCTGGCATTCCAAATATTTCGCCCACTGCATTTTTAGTAAATGATTGCGATAATATTTTTCTAAGTGGTTGGGGAGGATTAATAAATAGTGCTACTGGTTTTTGGAATAGTTCAACGGCAGGAATGCCCGTTACCGCTGATGCATTTCAAAAGACTACCAGTGGTTCTGATTTCTATTTTATGGTACTGACAAATGATGCTTCGCAGTTGTTATATGCTACTTTTCTGGGTGGCACTCAATCAAGAACACATGTGGATGGAGGAACAAGTCGTTTCGATAAAAGTGGTGTGGTATATCATGCTGTATGTTCTGGTTGTGCTGCTCTTAATTCCACACAGAATGCAACATCTGATTTTCCTACGACATCTGGGGCTTGGAGTAGATTGAACAAAAGCCCCAATTGTAATAATGCAGCATTTAAATTTGATCTATCATTATTAAAAGCACGAATACAAACCAATTCAGTCACTTTAAAACAGCCCGGAATAAATAAAGTATGTTTTCCAGACAAAATTGTATTTCAAAATAAAAGTACCGGTGGTCAATATTATCAATGGAATTTTGGTGACGGTATGTTATTGGAGAAAACGGACACGGCTAGAATTGTTTATCAGTATTTAAATCCCGGGGTATATAAGGTGAAGCTCAAAGCGATCGATATTGGAACTTGTTTAGGCGTTGATTCAACCAGCACCACCATTTCTGTGTATAAACCATCTGGTTTTGCGGGTGAAGACCAGATGATGTGCTTTAATGCTGGCACCTTACTCATAGCCGGAGGAGGCGTACAATATAATTGGTCAACATCCAGAACACTTGTTTCCAACTTGGCAACACCACGGGTAAATCCTGATGTAAATACTCAATATTTTGTCAGTATAACCGATCAACATGGATGTATAAAAAAAGATACAGTAAACGTTAAAGTCATTCCTGGCATCGATTTGGATTTTATTTATGCTAAGATTTATGATTGTTATGGAAGACCTGGTTTGCAAGCGGAAAACCTAAGTGATACGGATCAACAAACGTTTTTTGATTTTGGTGATGGTATTACCTCTGATCTTCCGAACATTTATCATGAATATGAAAATGATGGAACCTTTCCGGTTCGGGTAATCGGTGTTCGGGAATCATGTGTTTATGAAAAACGTGTTGATGTTCCTATTTACACGTTGTTGGTACCCAATGTGATTACGCCTGATGAATTTCCTGATAATAACTTTTTTAAAGTTCTTTATGCGGGAATCCCTATCTCACAAACCTCGTTGAATGTGGCGCTCCATGTTTATAATCGGTGGGGAGGCCTTGTTTTTAAAAGTACGGCTTATAAGGATGATTGGTCGGCCAGAAATGTTGAGTCAGGAGTTTATTTTTATGAGTTAGTAATTGAGAACGAAACTACTTGTAAAGGATGGATTCAGGTGATTAAATAACCCTACTGATTTTATATATATCCAGCAAGTTTATAGGCCAAGATACCTATCCATTCTTTTGTTAGTACCTGCCAATTAAAGAGTGATTCAATTTTGGGAATCAGTAATACATCAGGCGTAAAGGTTCTTTTGTTTGAAAGAAAGTCTACACTAAAGGTATCCATTGGATAGCCCGCCTTTTTGAAGCAGGCTCGTGATCTGCGCATGTGGTATCCAGAAGTAATCAATAAACAATCTTCTGGCCGATAAATATCCCCAATCAATTTTTTAACCGCTATGGCTGATTGATATGTGTTGTCAGATTGATTTTCAATGATTAAGTCTTCTGCTGGCACCCCCATCAATTGAAGTACGATTGAAAGTTCGTCTGCTTCCTTAGTGCGATCTAGTATGGTACCACTGCCACCAGAAATTAAAATTTTTTTTATATATCCTAATTTATAAAGTTGTAAGGTATGAGTTACTCTATCAGAACTTCGTTGAAAATAAACACGATCATTGGGACTGAAATTTGACTTGGTCACACCGGTAAGTAAAATACCCACTTGATAAGATTTTTTCATTTCTGAATAGGGGGTAGGGGGCAGCTCCCATAATCTCATCGCTTCATTGCTGATAAATCCATTTGAACAAAAGAGAAGGCTTGCCAACGCAGCGATATAAAACCTTCGTTTCCATGCCTTATTTTTTACAGCCAGCGAGGATATAAATAACAGGATAATGATCACCAAAGGTTTCGTAATTAGGCCAAGTGTTTTTGATAGAATAAAAAACATAATGATGGATTACATTCGCTTGGGTATCGGATTTGAAATATTGCCTAAGCCGTCAATTATCTTACGTAATACTTCAAAGTATAAGGTGATAGCTAGTAATAGAGTCATTGTCCAGATCACACCTAAATTAAAATAAAGTGTATCAACATTTCTATTAAGGAAATGTTTGGAAGGCATATAGAATTGAGCATTGAAATCTACCATGTGATCCGGCTCTGGCTCTTTATAGATCGGATAAATCTTTTGTACCAATTTTCCCTCTTTCTCAATAATGCGGTGCATTTCAGTGGTGTTTTTTACGAGGTCGCCAATGGCCTCATTTTGATAAGCGTTTCTGAATTTTTCGTATGCTTTTTCCTTTTCTGAGGTATTGGTTAGATTGTTAAGTACCTTTTCTTTTCCTTTGTCCGCTTTATTATATCGGTTTATGTAGAATTTCTTCAGCGCTTCGAAAAATATTTTTGTTTCCTGATTTAAGTTATCGTCAAATTTCTCCAATGTGAAATCGTTAAGTCGAGTGAAGTCTTTCTTTCCAACAAATTGCAGCTCATCGGTTAATTCATTATGCAGGATCTGTAAATCTTGTCTTACTTTTTGAAGTATTACCTCATTGGTATTTTTATAGTTCAGATAAATGAAATCCAATTTAGTTTCCAATGCTGGGATCAAATAAATTCTTTTAAAATCTGAGTGAGCCTTAATTTTGTCATACGGATAGAAAAATCTCTCATACTCATTGTCTTTATATTGCGAAACCATACTGGCCTCAAATGCCCAGCGTGAAGCCATGATATCTCCCACGAAAGGCACGGTTGCAGTATTTCCAATTGCCGGATTAAGTTTGTCAAACCGTACGACTACCCCACTTAAAATAAGTTGAGGAATCAAAAGGACAGGAATCAAAATATAAATGGTTACGGCAGAGTTGAACGCTGATGAGATGTTCAATCCTAACAGATTGGCAAAGCAAGAAGTAGTGAACAAAATACCCCAATTAATTAAAAACATTCCTTTAATTTCTAAAATGGAATTGCCAACTAGAACAAAAATCGCAGTTTGCATAGCAGAAATCATAAAGAGAATTCCAATTTTGGAAACGATATAGCTGCTGCGATTAAGGTGAAGAAATTTTTCGCGTTTTAATATCTTTCGGTCGCGTATGATTTCTTCAGCACTCACAGTGAGTCCCATAAATAGCGCTACGATCACACTCATAAAAAGATAGGCAGGCATATTTAGATTTTTACTAAAGACGTAGCCTGGCTCAAGTTGATCGTCTATATTGTAATAGCGAACGATAAAAGCCAATATAAAAGCAAGAAGTGGTGCTTCCAACAAGTTGATAAACATGTATTGCTTATTACTTAATTTGGATAGCAAATCACGTCTTGAAAATATGGTAAACTGCTTTAGTCTTTTAGGTATACGGAGGGTAGAGTGGGGAGATTCTTTAGCCGTAGTGATAGGGCTTGGCTTAATTCTTTCTAGGTATTGTTGATTCCATTGTTCGGGTAAAAATTTTCGTTCATCGGTAAAGTTTCCGAATTCATTAATCACTTTCGTTTCAATAATATTAAAAATCTGTTCGGGATTTACATTACCACACGAGTAGCACTCTCCCTGATCGCTGTTAATAAGATTAATATTTTTCTTGAAGTATATTATGGCGTCAATTGGATTGCCATAGTAGATTTGATATCCACCGGTATCTAATATCACCAGTTTATCGAACATTTTAAAAATGTCAGATGAGGGCTGATGAATAACAGCAAAAACCAGTTTCCCTTTTAATGAAAGTTCTTTTAGAAGATCGATGATGTTTTCCGAATCTCGTGATGATAGCCCAGAGGTAGGTTCATCAACGAACAACACGGCAGGTTCTCGCAGTAACTCTAATCCTATATTGAGTCGCTTTCGCTGACCACCGCTGATGGTTTTATGCAATGGGGAACCTACGGTTAAATCCCTGGTTTCACTTAATCCTAAATCACTTAATGTTTTATTAACCAGATCGTCAATTTCTTTTTCGGTTAAATGACTAAAACAAAGTTTGGCTGCAAAGTAGAGATTTTGATAAACCGTCAGGTCTTCTATGAGCAGATCATCTTGAGGAACAAAACCGATTACACCTTCTACTTTTTTTGGGGTTGCATAAATATCGATGCCGTTGATCAACACATGGCCTAGAGATGGTTTTTCTGTTCCGTTTAATACATGTAACAGAGTTGATTTACCTGCCCCAGAGGCTCCCATAAGGGCTACCAGGTTTCCGGATTCTTCCATTATGGTCACGTCACGTAATCCTAGTTTCCCATTTTTAAACTGGTAAGAAATAGATCTTGCTTCAAAGCTTGTGCGTGGTCCTTGATTTAGTTTCTTGAAGTGATTTATTATTTCCCCATAATAGACAGCATCTGCAGCATCCCATCGTATGGTTGAACCTGTGGCTAGGACATTGATATTTCCTGATTTTTGAGGAACTCCATTAAGATACACATCGGTATTCCCTAAGTATTTAAAGAAAAATGTATCGGAACTCTTTACGTACAGTATTGAAATAAACCCATGCAGGTTTTCACGTTGAATTTGCTTGCTGTGTAGTAGGGTGTTTTTCTGTGAACTTATGATCAGAATGTTTTCATCATCTGATGTTACAATGGTCTGACCTAATACATATTTTTCTATCAAGGACAGATCATTATCATTAATATTGAATTCTTTACAGATTGTTTGCGCAAGGTTACGTTCTCTTTCTGTGATTGTTCCGTCAGCCAGGATAACACTCATAAGTTCTATGACGATCACGATCTTCTGCTTCTGTGCTACCTCTCGATTTATAGAACTACAAATTTGTGCTATGAGATCAGTTTCATTTACTGTCCCCATTTTATTTGAGACTTCAATGGCAAACTCATCAAAAAGACGCAGTTGACTTTCCATGGCTTTTTTGCTGAGGTGATCTGAAAGGAACACCTGCACGTGCTCTCGTTCTTGTTTTGTGATTAAGTCTTCTTTTGCTACCAGGGCAAATAATCGCATGATCGCATTTAAAACGGGTTCACTCATAACTTATGAAATGGTTAATTCTTTAAATTTAATAAAAAATGGCTGCCGGGATACATAAAAAAAGGGAATGACGTCCAATCATTCCCTTTTTAATTTATTTGTTACGTCTATTCAACGATGGACTTTCTCATCTTCTCAACAATGGATGTTATTTCACTCAGGTGTTTATCTGTTAAAACCAGGTCCGAACGATTGTTTTTAATTTGCTCATCTATATTTAATGAACGATAGCTGGCTTGAAGTGATTTGATATCAGCGTTCAGAGAGCCGATTGGTTCTGACTGATCAATCGATGAAAGCATTTTTTCCATTTCATCTACTGATTTCTCCTGTTCAAGTATAACACGAACAAGTGGAGTAAGAATTAGGTTTCTGGCATCATCGGGTAAAATGTCTTTTGGGTATGTTTTAATAAGGCTAGTTGAAATATACAAACCCTCCACAAAACTACCGGTGATAAGAAGTGCTGCAAGTTTGTTCTTGCTATCGTCCTTTAGATATTTATCTGTTTTCTGTACAGCCATATTTAAAATACTGGCTAAGGAATCTTTATTTGAAATATTACTTTCAAAACTCTTTAACACTTCAGTGTCAAAGGTACCGATTACTCCTAGGTTGTCTGCCAATTTCTTTGCAGCATTCAGGTAATCGATCGCTTCCTGTGTTTTATCGTATGAGCTTAAATAGCCAATATCTGTCGTGTAAACGCCCAAATTAAGAGCAGCTTTATCGCTACGGCTTCCATACGAATCAGCCTTTTTCCTATCATTCAACAGAGATTGATTAAAATCAGCTCCTGTAGCCTGTAAAAGGTAAGGTATCTCTGATGGGGATGGAATATTGTATACCAAATCCTTAATTTGTTCCTTTAAGGATTCTTCGGCCTCGTTAAATTCTTCAGAATTTTGGTTTTGATCTTCTTTTGAACCACCGCATGACCAAAGGCCAATTATGGTTAAAAAGGAAAATAAGTAGATACTTAGACGAATAAATTTCATGGTTTAATAGTTTAGCGTTCAATTTTAGCACATTTTTCGAATTCATCGAAACCGTTTAAATTTTATTTTCGGGAAATAACGTAAAAAATAACTCAGAGTAGCAATTTTGTACGATATTAGTTAAATATGTAAGGATGGCTGGCAAATCTGCAATACATACCGCGTTTCTTGTTGATGATAGCGAAGTGGACCTTTTTATACAGAAGAAGTTTTTAGAACTTAGTTCATTTGCTGAAAGGGTGATTACCTTTAGTTCCCCAATAAAAGCATTCGAGGCTCTTCAAGTTGGTTCATATGATGATGCTCCTGGCCTCATATTTTTAGATCTTAATATGCCCATATTGAATGGCTTTGAGTTTCTTGAAAAAGTTAACTCCTTGTCAAGCGGTATTTCACAAAAGATAAAAGTAGTCATCCTCTCCAGCTCAAATAGCCCGGCAGATCGCTTAAGAGCAAAGGAATTCCCTAATGTAATCAACTTCTTTTCAAAGCCGCTTACAATGGATCGGTTGCAAACGCTCACGCAGACATTGGAGCCTCATGATTGGTAAAGTAATATGTGGTCAGATTATTTTCGCAAAGTTGCCTCCCATTTTTTGTGTTTTGCATTGAAATAAACCAAGGAAAGGGTTATTAAAATACTTCCGGCAATAGATAAGACATAACCAGTTTGAATAAAGAAATTAAGCCAGCTTAAGTTTGAATTGCCAAACTCCTTATATAGCAGCACTCCAACGCTACATAAATACCCGAAGGAGTCGGCAAGGTAAATTAGGAATCCAACGGTACTGACATATTTGAATGTGGCAATCAATCGGTCAAAGAAAATACTGTTAAACTGGATGTATCCGAAATAAAGCCCCATGCCTACGAGCACCATCCAAACGGGTGCACTTATCATATCTTTTTCAAAGGCCAGTGTACTTAACCCAACAGCTATCATTCCAATTAAAACGATGAGGTGATTAATAATCATCGCCTTATAGTTGTTTTTGATTACCATCAAGCTGCCAATCACGATGAGAACAATGATGGTCACGGGTACTTCTGTCTGTGAAAAAATAGAAGGCTTGTCCCCATAGCCAAGTGATTTCCATATTTCCGCAGAGAAATTATCTCTGAAATCACGAAAGGCTGTTAATAACATATAGGTGAGCACAAGAAGCACTAATCCTGGCAAAAAACTAAGTGTAAAATGAACTCTTTCTTTGCCCGTCATCGGTTGACGCTTGGTTCTTAATGCCTCATCTTCTGGAGTCGGTGGTGGAATTTTGTCCAACAGCCACAGGAACAACAACAATGGTGGAAAAAATAGACAAGTTGATACAAATGGCATCCAGAATTCAGAAGTACCCCAATCAACCATGATGAAACCACCTACTGTTTTTGCAAAACCAGCCGAGAAAATGAAACTTACGGAAAGACTTGCCCCCAGCACTTCAGTAAATTTTCTACCTTCCAAATAACCAAATACCAAACCCCACACCATGCCCAGAGGCAATCCATTAAAGAAAAGAAATATCAGATTGTATGGTTGTGGGGTAATTGCAAAAAATAACCATGAAATGCCTGCAATGGTCACCATCAGCAGAATTCCTTTGGCTCTTGAACTTGAACCTAGTTCGGAAACTACTTTTATGCCAATGAACTTGGAAAGCATGTAGCCAACTACCTGGCTAATGACCATCCATACTTTATAATCCACACCCCAAAGTTTAAGTCCCTCGTAGGTTGCCACACCAAATGTTTTGCGTAAAGCAAAAATGCATGTATACAAACAGAAGGCAGAAATAGAAGTGTATAACGTGAAATTCAGAGCGTTGGTCCGGCTAAGCCAGGAAGTAATTCGGGATGGGTTCGTTTGCAAGTGGTATCTTATTTTGGCTAAAGTTATTTTAATTCCTCAATAATCCGTTTTCTTATTTTTAGAATTCATTCCAGGGAAATTAAATATTTTAAATAGTCAAGGTGATTTCGAAGTAATTCAAATCAAGAAAAATGCTACAGTAGGTTATGGA
>CAYGGY010000079.1:0-19043 GCA_964349405.1 uncultured Ohtaekwangia sp.
ATATTAAGATTAACATCATAGAATGATGCTTCACTGTTTTTTAATCCGGAAGAAGGAATTTTTTTCAATAACCAATCTGAATAAGTAGAGCGGGCTCCTATTAAAAACGAACTTTTTTCTTTTATAATGGGCCCTTCCAATGCAAGCCTTCCGGTAATTGGGCTTATTCCACCTGACCCTGAGAACTTCTTTTTATTTCCCTCTCGCGTGCTGATGTCTAGTACCGAAGAAATGCGACCTCCGAATTCAGCTGGGATACCACTTTTATATAATTCAACATTCTTTAAAAGATCAGGGTTGAAGGCAGAGAAAAACCCAAACAGGTGAGAGGGATTATAAATAGTGGCATCATTAAATAAGATTAAGTTTTGATCGGTGGCACCTCCACGCACATTGAATCCTACGGTTCCTTCACCTACGCTTTGTACACCGGGTAAGGTAAGAACGGCTTTTATGATATCCACTTCGCCCAATGCGAGAGGAATTTGTTTCATGGTTTTAAGGTCGAGTTTTTCTGTGCCCATCTGCATACTCATGACTCTTACGTCCCGTTCTGATTCCACAATGATTTCCTTTAATGGAATTACATCTTCTTCCATCTCGATAACCAATTTCCCATCGGCATTCAGCATCACCTTACGTTCTGTGTTTTTCATTCCGATGCTTCGGATCATCAATCGATGTTGGCCTTTTGGTAACGAAATAGAATAATATCCAAAGGGATCAGTAGCTACACCAATCAAGGGATCTTCAATCATAACGGTGGCACCAATCACAGGTTCACCGGATTTTGAATTTCGTACATATCCTGCAATACTGGCTATCAATTTAGTATTTGCCCCCTTCGCTCCAAGGATAATTATTTTTTCAATATTTGCTTTTTCACTTTCTTCAAAGCGAGTGTAGTCGTTATTCCGTTTAACACTATCACTTATAGCCAGGCTGCTGTCAAAAAAATCAATCGGGAGTTCAGTGGTGATAGGTTCTTTCACTGTGATATACACTTGATGTGTATGAGTAATCGCGAATTTTAAGTCCGTGTTTGTGAAGACCTCATTCAAGATCTCAGAAATGGTTTTGTTTGACACATTTATGTCTACCATTAAACTATCTACCCAAATGGGACTGTAGAAAAATTGGTGACCACTTTTCTTTTCCAGGTCTTCGACAAATTGATGGAACGTGATGTTTCTGAACTCGCCACTTATCCGTGTTTCAGTTTGACCCCATGATTGTGCACCGATCATGGAAAGAAAGATAATTGATATAATTACGACTATGATATGGGTTCTCATACTTACTTTTTCAATTCATCGTAATATCTTGCCATTGCAGTCAGGGCCATTTCCGGGTCGGACCGAAAATTGATTTTCTGGTGAGATAGAAATTTTTTTATCTCAATTTTGACTTCTCCAAAAGCATTTAATGCTGAATTTTTATTAGTTATAGAGAAATATTGATCATTTTTAAAGAGAAAAAGTTTTGTTTTATCGACAAACTTGGTGACTATTATTTTTGGATCAATTACTTCACTCATGGTTTTATACCTTCTGGCATATACTTTTACGGTGCCGGAATATAAAAGATCATAAAAGCCTTCCTTGATTTCACTTTGATCTGCTGCACTCGTCAGCCACACAAATATGTGTCTACTTATCCCGAAAGATTTTATTTTTTCATTGAACAATTCAATGGTAGCGTGACTCTGGTTATGTTCGATGAGTAATTTATTTTGAAATAGATTATATCGTAGAGATAGATTCTCATACAGTTGATTCTCATAAACCACAAAACCATCTTGCCAATCGTTATTTAAGAAATACGGATTACCATCAAGCTTTTTCTTCTGAAACGGATCGATGTATTCCACACCGTTAAAGACTTGTGAATTGCTAAAAATTGCTGATTGGTAGATTTGTTTTGCCAGGTAAATGGCATTGCTCCTGGCGAGTGTATCAGAATTGGTTAACACTTGACCTGCAGCAAAGAATGAATAAAATAAAATGAAAAATATTATTTGAACCGCCCTCACAAAACTCATTGTTTCTGTATGCATACCAACCTTTGCCGATTAAAGGTAATAGGTTAGTTTGTTTATTACGAACCGTTAAAAAAATAATCGTTGATGTATTATTTTTGAAAAAAAGCCCTGTTGCCAGGGCTTTTTATATGTATTTTTTTGGTTGGATTATTTCGCATAAGCAACGCTACGCATTTCGCGAATCACGGTCACTTTGATTTGTCCGGGATATTGCATGTCCTTTTCAATTTTCTGGGAGATATCGAAACTTAATTGTGAGGCACGCTCATCAGTAGCTTTTTCAGCATCCACAATCACCCTTAACTCGCGGCCTGCTTGTATGGCATAACATTTTTCAACGCCATCAAAGCTTAGCCCTACGCTTTCCAGTTCTTTTAAGCGTTTGATGTATTGTTCCATCACTTCACGTCTGGCACCAGGTCTTGCTCCTGAGATAGCGTCACACGCTTGTATAATCGGTGAAAGAATGCTTGTCATTTCAATCTCATCGTGGTGAGCGCCAATTGCATTGCAGATAATGGGATGTTCTTTATGCTTTTGTGCGAGTTCCATACCAACAATAGCGTGTGGCTTTTCCAATTCTTCTGGCCATACCTTGCCAATGTCGTGTAGCAACCCTGCGCGCTTCGCTTGTTTTACATTTAATCCAAGTTCAGCGGCCATGATGGCACATAGGTTTGCTACTTCGCGTGAGTGCTGTAATAAGTTTTGGCCATACGAAGAACGATAGCGCATGCGACCTACCATTTTCACCAGTTCTGGTGCAAGTCCATGAATACCTAAGTCGATTACGGTACGTTCACCAATCTCTACAATTTCGTCTTCAATGTTCTTACTGGTTTTGGCAACAATTTCTTCAATGCGGGCTGGGTGAATACGACCGTCCTGCACTAAACGGTGTAACGATAGTCGTGCAATTTCCCTGCGCACCGGATCAAAGCCTGAAATGATAATCGCCTCTGGAGTGTCATCTACAATAATTTCAACTCCTGTTGCTGCTTCTAAGGCGCGGATGTTACGACCTTCTCTTCCGATTACTTTTCCTTTTATATCATCACTTTCAATATTGAAAATCGATACACAGTTTTCCACGGCATGTTCTGTTGCAGTGCGCTGAATGGTTTCCACTACAATCTTTCTGGCTTCTTTGGTGGCTGTCAATTTCGCCTCTTCCATAATGTCTTTTATGTAGGAGCTTGCCCTCGTTTGGGCTTCCTCTTTTAGCGATTCTACCAATTGATCGCGGGCCTGATCGGCAGTAAGCTTTGAAATGCCTTCGAGGATGGCCACTTTCTGCGCATTGAATTTATCAAGTTCCTCTTTACGCTTTTTCACTAACTCATGTTGCTGGGCAAGGCTTTGTCTTTCTTCATCAATGTCTGATTCTTTGCGTTTAAGCGTTTCCAGTTCTTTGGAAAGCTGTGCTTCTCGCTGTTTGATTTTTTGTTCGTTGCTGATGATCTGGTTTTTCTTGCGGTTGGCATCCTCTTCAAACTCCTGCTTCATTTTCAAGAATTTCTCTTTGGCTTCCAGAATTCTGTCTTTTTTGATGTTCTCAGACTGTAGTTCGGCTTCTTTGATGATCAGCCTGGCTTTCTCTTCGTTGGCTTGTTGATTTTTCTTAAGCCTTCTTTTGTAAAGGAAAGATCCGATAATAAAGGCAATAATTATGCTTGAAATAATGGCCAATAGAATGACTATAATCAAACTATTTGCTTCTGTTGTTACTGAATCCATTGTATTGGTATTTTATAGTTAAAATACCCGGATGGTCAACCGACCAAAAACTGAAGATGGGAGTATGAAAGAAATTAGAGAGCTTGAGAAACCATTTGATTAAGCTGATTGACTTTTTCAATCACGGTTTGGTCTATCTCCTGCAGATTTTTTTCGTCTGCCATTTTATCTACCAAACTATCAAATGCTACCATTGCCAATAGGTCTTGTTTATCATCAATTCCAAACTGGTCGCGGTAATACTTTATTTTCTCGTTGATGAGTTTGCCGGCCGCACGCACCTTTTCTTCCTCCTTGCGCTTTACCTTCATGGGGTATTCGCGGTCTGCAATCTTTATTTTAACTGAGAGTTCGTCCATCAACATTTCCGGGTTATCTGCTCACATGAGCTATACATTTATCGATTTCACGGATATACTCGTCTACTTTCCTTTTCAACTCCGAAATACTTCCGTCTTCCGGGTTTATATGGTCTACAATTTTAGTGATTTTAATCTGATTTTTAAAATGAGACAATTGCTCATCCCGTTTCTTTACATCCTCCTTTAATTCATGGTTTTCAAGTTTTAACCCCCTTAATTCGTCTTTTAGGTTTTTATGCTCATTAAGCAACACTAAAAGTTTCCTTTCCAGGCCATTCAAGCTGGATTTCAATGCTTCTTGATCCATTTGATATTGTTTTGGATTTTGGAACCTGGATACTTGATCCTGGATGTAAACCAGTTTCAAAAATCGGCTACCAAAGTCAGTTTTTCTATTTTCTGATCAGTGCACCCATCTTACTTTCAAACGCACTCATCAATTTGGTCATTACCTTTTCAATATCCTCGTCCTTCAGGGTCCTATTTTCATCCTGTAGTGTAAAACCTAGCGCATATGCTTTTTTACCTTCTGGAATTTTATCACCCTCATATACGTCAAAGGTAATGATCTCAGTTATCAACCGCTTCTCGGTTGCCTGCACCAGTTCTTTGATTTCTTCGAACGTTACTTGCTTATCCAAAACAAGTGACAGGTCTCTACGAACTTCAGGGAACTTGGCCACTTCCTGTGCAACGAACTTAGGGTTTGCCGACTTGAAAAGCAAGGCAGTATTTAAGTCAACATAAAATATTTCCTGCTTAATGCCGAAATCCTTAATGAGGGCAGTTTTTACTTTCCCTAGTTTCCCAATTTCCTTCGTGCCTTTCATCAGGCGCATACCATAATCAAAAAGAGGATCGTTCAGTTTTTCCTGTTTTAGATTTGTGATGGATGATTTCTCAAGCAAATGTGAAACCTGTTGAGCTAAATCAAAATAGGTAACTGCACGAGGCTTGTTTTGCCAGTTTTCAGTTTCGTAGTTGCCAGTTATGTATAGGGCCAGGCGCTCTTCTTCTTTGTAAGTGGCCGCTATTTCATCTGTAGTTGGGATCTCACTATTCTTCCAATATATTTTTCCAAACTCATAGAGTTTAAGGTCTTTTTGCCTGCGATTAATGTTGTGAGCGCATACTTCCAAGCCCGTGAAGAGCATGGTCTGCCTCAATATTCCTTGTTCTTCACTGAGTTTATTTAATATTTCAACCGGCTCACCATTAAATTTTAAAGCATGCTTTTGTTGATAGGCTACATTGGTAAGTGAGTTAGTGAGAATTTCGTAAAACCCGTTGTTCACTAGTAAAGTACCTAATGAGCGCTTGAATTTGTTACTATCTTTTTCAGGAAACTCCGCGAGATAATCAGTTCTGGCAATTTCTGATAACTCAATATTGTTGAATCCATAAATGCGCAGAATCTCTTCTACAATATCCGCTTCTTGCGTTACATCAACACGATAGGGAGGAACGGATACCGTAAAGTTATCTTCATTCTTGTCTGTTACAACAATATCCAATCCATCGAGAATGGAAAAAATTTCTTCTCTTGAAATGTTCTTGCCGATTAGGCGTGTCACATTCTTGTCTCTTACAAAAATCGTCTTATGCTCAATTTTAGTAGGGTAGATATCTATGATTTCAGAAGAGATGGATCCACCGGCAATTTCTTTGATCAACAAGGCTGCGCGCTTCAAGGCATATACCGTCATGTTTGGATCGGTGCCGCGTTCAAAGCGAAATGAGGCATCTGTTTTTAATTGATGATACATGCCTGTTTTGCGTATAAAATCCGGAGAGAAGTATGCACTTTCAAGGAATATGTTTTTTGTTTTTGCAGAGATTCCCGATTTGATTCCACCAAACACTCCGGCAATACACATAGGTTCTTCGGTATTACAGATCATCAGATCAGAAATGGAAAGCGAACGTTCTTTATCATCCAGCGTTTTGAATTTCGTTCCTGCAGCCAATGTTTTTACAATTACTTTTTTGCCTGTGATCGCATCGGCATCAAAGGCATGCAATGGCTGCCCTGTTTCGTGCAATACAAAATTGGTGATATCAACGATGTTATTAATAGGGGAGAGGCCGATGGATTTTAATCGATTTTTCAACCACTCAGGAGATTCACTTACGGTGATACCTGAAATTGTAACAGCTGAATAACGTGGACAAGCTTCTGTGGACTCCACTTCAACCGGAATGGTTAATTGAGTATGGTCGATTTTGAATACATCAACGGACGGTACGCACAGAGCACGCTTCTTAGCAGCTTTAATATCTCTTGCTACACCAATGTGTGATGCTGCATCAGCTCGATTGGGCGTTAACCCAATTTCAAGTGTATAATCAGATTCAATTTTATAAAATGATGAAGCCGGTGTGCCATTGGGAACCGCGGTAGTAAGCACGATGATTCCTTCATGGCTTTCGCCTAAACCTATTTCGTCTTCTGCGCATATCATTCCTTCCGATTGCTCTCCTCTGATTTTGGCAGACTTAATCGTGAAAGGTTCGCCTTTGGTTGGATAAATCGTAGTGCCCGGTGTGGCTACTACTACTTTTTGTCCGGCTGCCACATTCGATGCTCCACATACAATATGCAAGGGGCTTTCCCCACCAACATCTACCGTAGTTACAGATAATTTGTCGGCATTGGGGTGTTTTGCGCACGTGATAACTTCGCCAATCACTAAACCGTTGAGTCCCCCTTTCACTGTTTCGAAAGGTTCTACACTCTCTACTTCAAGACCTGTAGCGGTTAACACACTTCCGATCTCTTCGGCAGATTCAGTAATGTTAATATATTGTTTTAGCCAGTTGTATGATATTTTCATTTTTTCACAAAATCAGAACGCCAAAAATAGGAGTTTATTAAGTTATTTCTAAATGGAAGGAAAGGCTGCGCGCTACAGGTTTCTGGCTATGACTTACTCGAAATTCATGGCTCGAAGATCGTAGCAAAGCACATGCATTTTAGTTATCGAATTAATGATAAGATTTCTCACCGGCCAATATTGCTACTTTTAATATGTTCTCTTTAGGCGGAAATGGGCAGGTAAAGTTTTCTGTGTATGCACAATACGGATTATAGGCGAGGTTAAAATCTAATTCAATGGAGGAGGCAGCCGGAACTTTCTTTACATCCAGATAACGCCCGGCACCATAGGTTTCAATCCCACTAGAAGCATCCGCGAAAGCGAGAAAGAGTTTACCGCGCTGTGGCCCCATATCCATCAATTCAAGAATAAGAAGTTTGTTTTCTACATCCTCTAAATCAAAAATAGCGTAAGCATATTCCAGATATTTTTGTTCTTGTCCATCGCTGGTGCCCAGTATCACAACTTTCTTTTTTTCAATGGGCTCAAGTTTTGCCTTGATCGTATATTTTTCATTTACCGGAAAATATTTTAAACCCTGAAAAGGAATGGTGTCTTTACGGAAAGGAGATTCGTCTCCGGACTTCATAAATTCATCTTTGTCTTTTCGTTCTTTGACAATGAAATCCTGATAATCGGCTGTCGTTTCCCCCCCTCGCATGGTATAAATTGTAAGGGATATTACGGCAATCAGTCCGAGAATAATAAAAAGGTTTGATCGGTTCATTTATTTGGGGAAGGTTGCAATTCTTTAGGGCGATTGGCAACCAACAAATACTTATTCCGGTTTTCCCAGGCAGTAATAGAATCTGCCTGCTGACTAAAGCGAGTCAAGAATTCCGGTATGGATTGGTCGGCCAGATTTCCCACAGAATTTGTGAGTACACAAATCGCGATTTTGTTTTTGCGATCAACGGCTACTTCACTGCGATAGCCGTTTACATATCCTCCATGATATTCAATGGTGTCGTTCTTGAAGGTAAGCACGCGCCATCCAAGTGCATAATAAGAAGCCTTCGGCCTTTGCCATTTTCTGAAGTTGTGGTTTTTTGAGACAGCTCTTATTTGCGGTTCAAAAATCTGATCCAGGGTTGAGTTGGTTAGTACATCCTGTTCATTTCCTAATAAAGCCTTTAGCCACAATGCCATATCAGCGATGCTGGCATTTACGCCACCAGCGGGTGTTACATCGTAATAGGTGTCTGAAACAGGAATGGAAATCCAATGCTTTTGCGAGAAGTGATGAGGCTTGGCGATGTTGGGATTCTTTACCATCGCCTCGTAGGAAGCTGAACTATTTTTCATCTGCAACGGCAGGAAAATTTTTTCTGTCAATGCTGCTTCAAAGGATTGGTGTGTGGTCGCTTTGATGACCTCACCGATCAGGCTGTAGCCAACATTTTGATAGCTATAAACTTTTCCGGGTTCACCGATTAAATCCAGATTACGAAGATCTTTAAAGAGCGTATCCAAGGGCGCATGTTCTTCAATCATATTAGTAAAGGCATGATACGGAAGACCAATGGTGTGCGACAGCACATGGCGCAACGTGAGTTTCTTTGTATTCTCTATTGATTTCAATTCAAAATCGGGCAGGTACTTTATTACCGGATCATCCCAGTTAAAAAGGTGATCACTAACCAAGGTGCCGGCTAGCACGGAAGCAAAACATTTTGATACTGAACCTAGCCGAAATACAGTATTAATATTGATGGAGTCTGATTTGCCAATCTCCTTTAATCCAAAACCTTTCAGGTAAATGATTGAAGAATCTTTTACGATTGCCACCGCTGCTCCAGGTGAAATTCCATCCATTATCGCCTGCTTAATAAACGCTTCGTATTGGGACAGTACTTTTTGTGTATAAGGATTGGGATCAAAAAGAGCGGTAACATCTTTTGTGAGGAGTGGCACAGCCTCGGTATTATCAGCCTCCGTTAATTTAATGTTCTCTTTAGGTGTATTGGGCAAATAGACAAATGCCAGCGTTACGATCAACAATAAACCAAAGAGAATATATAGTGGTTTCAATTTTCCCATCATATCATTCCTTCATCTGCAAAGCTAAGATATTTCTGGTTGGCGATGATGATATGATCCAGTAGTTGTATTTCAAGGAACTTGCCGGCCTCTTTTAATTTTCGGGTAAGGTCAATATCCGTTTGACTTGCCTGCAAATTGCCCGATGGATGATTGTGTGCCACAATGAGACCACTGGCCAATTCTTCTAATGCCATTTTATAAATAATTTTAGGGTCAGCCACCGTGCCCGACACGCCACCTTCACTGATTCGTTTCTTTTTGATAACCCGGTTCGCCCGATTCATCAGCAATACCCAGAACTCCTCTTTAGGCAAATCCATCATATCACCCTTTAACAGTTCATAGGCATCTTTTGAGCTGGTGATTTTTGGCTTCTCTTCCGGGTCTTGTCCTTTTCTTCTGCGGCCTAATTCAAGTGATGCGATGATGGTAATCGCTTTAGCCTCACCAATGCCTTTGATTTTCATAAGATCTTTTACGGAAAGCCTTGCTAACTCATTCAGGTTGTTGTTTCCCTGTAGCAGAATTTTCTTTGACAATTCAACAGCGCTCATTTTTGGGGTGCCTGAGCCGATCAAAATGGCAACTAACTCCGCATCGGATAGTGCCGAGGTTCCCTTCAACAACAATTTCTCACGGGGTCGGTCTTCGGGTGACCAACTCTTTATATTAAGAGGAGCACTGTCATCAATGTTCATGGAAGACTAAGATAAGGAAAATTAACAGCTATTATCAATTCAGCGAAATCATCATCCGTGGTATGAATCTTTATTTATTAGAAATTATTCTCGCAATAGATAATGAAGACTTAACTGAAAAGTTTTCGATGAACTTGATGGAAACGTGTTAGGTGAGATGTTTGGAAATTGCAGGATTGATCGAAGTCCATGATAATACCGACCAACGATCGATATTTTAGAACCTAGACTCGCTCTAATTCCACCATTAATTCCAAAATCATAGGGTTTATTAAACCAATCACTCACGTCCTTTTTTCCATTATCAGAAATTTCTTTCGCTGATAACTTCATACTTGCATTGGGCCCTGCTTCTATGCTAAACCACTTGGCACTAAAAAAAGTAAACAAGAGCGGCAACTCGATATAATTAAGGTTTATGCGGGTGTCGGAAATGGGTTGTAAAATACTTCCGAATAAATAAGTAGACGAATTGCATCCTCGCTGCACGAACAACAATTCGGGATTGAAGGAAAATTTAGATAGTTGAATGCGTGTAAATACACCTAAATGATACCCCGTGTTTGGTCGGTAAAGAGATGTCGGTAGAAAAGGAGCATTCGTAACAATAACGTCATTGCGATTAACTCCACCCGTTATACCAAAAGAAATTTGCCCGAATGTATTGGTTGCATAAAACAGCAACAAGAAGACAATCAGTTTGTTGTACATATAATGAGTTTATGCTATAACGCATCAATTTGAAGAAGATTGTAACCTATGTGCCTCATGTATAGACATAAAAAAACCCTCCTCAACCGAAGCCAAGAAGGGAAAAATAAATTCTTTTTAATTATTGGATTATGCCAATGCGTTTACACGCTTCGCAAGCTTCGATTTCTGGTTTGCAGCCTTTTTCCAATGAATAACATTCTTTTTAGCAAGCTTATCGATCATGCCTGAAACCTCTTTTAATAAAGCCGCAGCCTCATCTTTTTTAGTAGCACCTGTCAATTTCTTGATCTGTGTGCGCGTGGTTTTAGCTTGATAGCGGTTTTTTAAACGCTTTGTCTCGTTAGCTCTAATTCTTTTTTCTGCTGATTTATGATTTGCCATAATGGTTTTTTCAAACGGAATGCAAAAATAAGGGCAATTATCAGAATTGCAAAGATATGCTCCTCATTTTTGCGTAATAGATCCTTCAAATAGAAGCCAGGTGCTTGGATCAAGTGCAATATTTAGAGGAGAATATGCCACAGGAATGCTAAATTTTTGCGATTTGGTAGATACTTGAACGGTTTGACTCTCTTTTTTTCCATCCTGACCAATGATCTCAATGTCTAGTGGAAATTCAAAAAGAACACCTTTTTGAGATTGTATTAGGTCAATATTGATCGACTTGCTCTTACTGTCGTAATGCCAATTACCTGTAATTATTGGGTGACCTGCCTGATAAAGCCACTGTTTATAAAATTGTTCCAGGTCTTTTCCCGAAACTTCTTCCATGATGCGTTGTAAGTCCTCGGTGAGTGCGTTGCTATTTCTATAGGTAGCATAATATTGGCGGATTCCTTTCCAAAAATTACGATCACCCACTTCATGTCGTAACATATGGAGCACCCAACCTCCTTTTTGATAGGTATTCGTGTTAAGCACTTTTCCGATATCAACAATAGTAGTGTCGATGACGGGTGCGGGATTTTTGAGGTAATATTTGATCACTTGTTCGCGGTCAATCTTTTGTTCTTCCACCAGTCGATCATGTCCATAACTGTTTTCTAGGTATAAGTTGGTGAAATAGGTCGCAAAGCCTTCACTCAGCCATACATGATGCCAGTCGTTTTCGGTGGCCGAGTTTCCAAACCACTGATGGGCTTCTTCATGCGCAATCAATGATTCACGTTCACCTTTGCCAGTTACCGAGTTTTCAAAATAGAAGATAGTGTTTGCGTTTTCCAAACCTCCCCAGCGTGTTTTAGATTGCACATTGGCTAATTTTTTATAAGAGTATGGGCCAATGTGGTTGTGAAAATAATCCAGCACTTTTACGGCCACGGCATAGTCATAAAATCCTTCCAATCTATTTTGTGGATATACCCAACTTTCTACGGAGATGTCATTTACTTTACCTGCATATTGAACAGCAAAGCGTGCAATACCAGCGACCATCACTTTCACAGGAATGGGAACTTCTTCATGCCAATGGGTAAGCTTTCGTTTTGAATCAATCGGGCTTTCTTCTATTTTAATTCCATTAGCGACAACAGCATAATGCAGAGGTGCGATAATGATAAAATCAACCGCTGCTTTGTCACTTGGATGATCAACAACAGGAAGCCAATGATGCCCGCGATCAGGCCAGTTGTCGCCAAAGAATCCACGGTCGCCAAATTTATTTTTGCCAATGATCAAGCCATCTTGCGGGATGCCTTTATATACTATTTGAAAAGTGAAAACATCGCCCACTTTCACTGAAGTTGGAAATATAATTTTTAACCTATTGTTTTTATGAGTGAAGGATAGGTGCTTTCCTTCCAACAAAACATCCTGCACCTCCATGCCTTTTCCGGAAGCGTCTTTATTAATAAGGTCGAGTTCAAATTCACTAATTGATTTTTTAAACGAGATAGAAATGGAAGCTTTACCGGCAATGACATCGGTGGAGTCGTTTACCTCTAACTGAAAGATATATTGGGTGATATCAATCGCAGGATTTTTTGGGTAGGGATCGGATGCCCACACTAACGGACTGATAAAAAGTAGAAAAATGAAAATCTTATTCATAAGCTAGTAGTTACTTTTAGAGGTCAGCAGAAATAATCAATATTTTATCTTAAACGAAATAAAATATTTTAATGATCTTTTCATGATGCTTAACTTTATCGGAAAGGTAAACTTGTGATTCGATTTTTTAAAACTGTTTTAATCGGAGTAGTACTGCTTTGTAGCGGTTGGGGATTTTTTGCTCATAAAAAAATCAACCAGCTGGCAGTATTTACACTGCCTCCCGACATGGCGGCATTTTATAAAAAGAATATCGAATACCTCACTGAAGCGGCCGTAAATCCGGATAGACGAAGGTATATAATTCCGGAAGAAGCTTCCCGACATTATATCGATTTGGATGACTATGGAGATAGTGCGAGTTTTATATTGCCTCGCTATTGGGGTGATGCGGTAAAGAAATTTGGAGAAGATTCTTTGAATGCTCATGGCATTGTGCCCTGGCATATATATCGGATTTACAATCAGCTTAGAGATGCTTTCTTCTTAAAGGATCCGGATCGTATTTTACGTACTTCAGCAGATTTGGGTCATTACATTGCTGATGCGCATGTACCACTTCACACCACAAAAAATTATGATGGACAACTTACGGATCAAATCGGTATTCACGGTTTTTGGGAATCACGCTTGCCGGAATTGTATTTTTCTAATTATGAATTTTTTGTTGGCAAAGCAGCGTATATCCCTAATGTACAATTGGCTGCCTGGCAGGCAGTGATCCAATCAAATCATGCTGTCGATTCTGTCTTGAGATTTGAAAAACTACTGTTTGAGGAGAGTGGAAGTAAGAAATTTAATTTCGAAACGAAAGGCAGACAAACAGTTAAAGTAGTATCTGAAGAATATTCCAAGCGTTATCATGAAATGCTTGCTGGTATGGTGGAGCGTCAGTTTCGTGCCAGCGTAAAAATGACAAGTGATGTTTGGTACACCGCATGGGTAGATGCTGGTCAGCCCGACTTGAAATCACTAATAAAGTATAAACCTTCTGACGAGGAATTGGAAAAAAGAAAGCAGGATTTACTACTTTGGAAGGAAAGAATTATAAAATCGCGCGAGCATGAGAGCACTGAGAATTAAAAATTCGCACATTACCTGTTTGGTAGCACTGGGGTTGTCTCTATTCTTGGGCGCATGCACCACACCAAAGCGCGTTGAGGTTGAAAACAAAAAGACAATCAGTGATGATTCTCTTTTCACACTGGTGCAATATAAAACCTTTCAATATTTCTGGGAGGGTGCCGAGCCCATTTCAGGGGCTGCCCGAGAGCGCTTTCATGTAGATGATGTATATCCTGATAAGGATAAGAACATTGTTACCTCGGGAGGAACAGGATTTGGTGTAATGGCCATTCTGGTTGGAATGGAACGAAAATTTATTACACGAGAGCAAGGCCTTGAACGATTAACAACACTGGTAGACTTTCTTGAAAAAGCCGACCGGTTTCATGGAGTATGGCCCCATTGGATGAATGGAGAAACAGGCAAGGTAAAACCATTTGGCCAAAAAGATGATGGCGGAGATTTGGTGGAAACATCGTATCTCTTGCAAGGCCTGTTGTGTGTACGTCAATATTTCAAGGATGGAAATGAGGAAGAAAAAAAGTTGACAGCAAGGGTCGATAAACTTTGGAAGGAAGTTGAGTTTGATTGGTATCGTAAGGGTAATCAAAATGTTCAGTATTGGCATTGGTCACCTAAGTATCAATGGGAAATGAATTTTCCGGTGGAAGGTTATAATGAATGTTTGATCATGTATGTACTGGGGGCAGCTTCCCCTACCCATGATGTTCCTGCCGAAGTATATCATAAGGGCTGGGCAAGAGGTGGTGCTATGAAGAATGATCCATCCCATCAGCAATATGGTTATCATCTTGATTTGAAACACAACGGTTCTCCTCAGTTTGGTGGACCTTTATTCTGGTCGCACTATTCATTTCTTGGACTTGATCCGCGCAAGCTGAAAGATCGCTACGCAGATTATTGGCAACACAACGTCAATCATACATTAATAAACAGACAATATTGTATTGAAAACCCAAAAGGATTTAAAGACTATGGCGAGAACAGTTGGGGACTTACGGCTGGCTATTCAGTAAACTTTTATGCAGCCCACAGCCCAGGTGAGGATATGGGTGTGATTACTCCCACAGCAGCATTATCTTCTTTTCCTTACACACCAGAGGCAAGCATGAAAGCAATGAAACATTTTTATTTTGATCTCGGGGATAAGATTTTTGGACCCTACGGTTTTTATGATGGCTTTAGTGTTCATTACGATTGGTATAAGCCCTGGTATCTGGCCATCGATCAGGGGCCTATAGTCGTGATGATGGAAAACCAGCGTTCTGGGTTACTCTGGAATTTATTTATGTCTTGCCCCGAAGTAAAGACGGGCTTGGATAAATTGGGTTTTACCTATTAATGGAATTAAGGAGAAAGATTGATAATGAATCACCATTTTATTTGTCTTGAATAAGCTTAAACTTAAAACGATGAAGTATTCTTTTGTTCTACAAATTTTAATTTTCTTTTCAAGTTCCACTGTTGCTCAATTTAATAATGGGTTCTCATTTGGAGGGATTACAGCAGAAGAGGTAGAAATGAAATCCTATTCGAGAGACACAAGTGCTCAAGCTGTTGTGTTAAATGAATTTGGGGAAGCTTATATCGATAGTGATGGTGCGAATAATCTTTTGCTGGAATATCATGTAAGGATTAAAATCTTAAACAAGCAAGGTTTGGATCAGGCAAACTTTGAAATTAATTTACGAAAAGGTGAACGGGGTAAGGAAACAATTCGCTTGGTGGAGGCAGCTACTTACAATGTTGTAGATGACAGACTTAAGGAGACACGAATGAACAAAAGTCAGGTTTTTACAACATCGACAAATCAATATTGGGATAAATACAAGTTTACTTTACCGGATGTGATGGTGGGTAGCGTGCTTGAGGTAAGATATATTCTGGAATCACCCTTCATATTTAATTTTTGGCCCTGGAAATTTCAATCAGATATACCAAAACTAAAGAGTGAATTTTGGGCTAGGATACCAGGAAATTACATCTACAATATGTCGCTAAAGGGGTTTATCACGTTGAGTAAAAATGAATCAACAATAATCAGTAATTGCTTTACACCAGGGCCCTACAAATCGGAATGTGCATTATATAAATATAGCATGAATAATATACCTGCCTTTGTAGAGGAAGATTATATGACAGCTAAAAGTAATTTTATTTCAGGTATTGATTATGAATTGTCTGAGATAAGGTATTTTGATGGACGGACGGTTAAATATACTAAAACATGGAAGGACGTTGATAAAGAAATGAATCAGCATGCAGATTTCTCGATTCAATTAAATAAAGGGAGAAAAATATGGGAAAGAAAAATAGCAGCGATATCTGCCAGCGAGCATGATTCTTTAAAGAAGGCGAATCTTGTTTACGACTTAATTAAGGAGTGGTTCATTTGGAATAAGAACTACAGTAAGTATGCAGAGTCAGGTCTTAAAAAAGCGTTTGAATCTCGAAAGGGAAACGTAGGAGATATTAACTTATCATTAATTGCAGCGCTGCAAGAGGCAGGATTGCAGGCAAACCCTGTAATTATAGCTACCCGTGAAGTCGGACTTCCCAATCAATTGTATCCGGTTATTTCTGATTTTAATTACGTAGTTGCAGGCCTTGTGATTGGAGGAGAAAAATATTTATTAGACGCGACAGAGCCACTTTTACCTTTTGGTGTTTTACCCGAGCGTTGTCTCAATGGGAAGGGAAGATTAATAGGAAATAAAGAGACGGAGAGTGCTTGGGTAGATACTACGCCAAGTGAAAAACAAAAACAGCAGATTATTTTAAATCTTTGGTTGGATGGAAAGAAATTTACTGGAGATATGACCGTGAACTCTTTTGGCTATAAGGCATTTGAAAAAAGAAGTAACATAATATCAGAAGGAAGCCAAGAGAAGTATAGGGAAAAACTCGAAAGTATTTCAGATGATTTTACAATACTTAAATATGAGATTGAGAATCTAGAAGATTTATCACAACCACTGGTAGAAAAGTTTCAAGTAGAGACTTCATTGGAGACACCCGACCCCAACACATTATATCTCAATCCATTTTTTGTTGAGCGTTGGAAAAAGAATCCATTTATATCGAGTCAACGTCTTTATCCTGTTGATTTTGGTGCACCCATGGAAACCACATTTGTATTGAATCTTGAATATCCGGACACTTATGCAGTAGATGATATGCCCAAAAGTGCAGCGTTGGTACTACCCAAAAATGGAGGAAAATATTTATTCAACATCACCAACCCGGCTAATAAGATTTCAATGACGAGCATCATAAACCTTTCCAAAGTAGTGTATACTTCGGTAGAATATCATACGCTAAAGGAGTTATTCAGCCGCATTGTTGATACCCACCAAACGCAGATAGTTTTAAAAAAACGTTAGTTTGAGTTACTTTTATAATCATAAATAATTCTTTTATCTCTTTTAAATAAGCTTTAACGATTATTATAACAAATAGTCCAGATGTAGATATTATTTCGGTGGAGGATGTTTAAGTTGCCCTTCAATCTAATTTAGGGAAAACATGAAATCACTTTTGAGTCTTCTTCTCATTTTTATAGTTGGAACACTATATAGCCAATCTGTTCAAAAATCAATAGAAGATAAAAAGCTTAATCTTAATGAACGTTACCAGGCAATGAAGTCGGGGTCTCAGACATTTAAAGATTATAAAGTCATTAAAGAAGTGGTGTTGGATGAGGTATGGAGGATTACTAATGATTCTTTTAAAATACAAGCGATACGTCTATCAGAAGCCAACAGTCAAATAGCCATTATGCAGGAAGAAATGAAATCCATTCATAAAGCCATGCAAGAGCAGGAGGCTGCTGTAAAGGATGTTGTTTATGATAGCACCCATATTTCTGTAGTAGGCGTTCCAGTTGCAAAAGGCTTATTTCTGTTACTTACTGCGGCTATAATAGGAGCCCTTGCATTTGTAGTAAGTATTTGTTTTGCCCGCGTGAAAATGATGAATAGCCTGGTGAAAGAAAAAACGCTCATAGCAGACTCTATTACCAATGAATTTGAAGAGTTCAAAAAGAAGGCGATGGAAAAGCAAATCAAACTATCGCGAGAACTTCAAGATGAACGAAACAAATTACAAGACTATCGCAAAGCCTGATCCTTAGATTTTACAGGCATGCCGGCTCACTAATTTCCACTGCTTTTTTGTTTTTACATACACTTCTGTGTAAAGCAGGTTTACATTAAATTCAGTTTTTTCAGCCGTTAAGCCTTTAAAGTTCCCCTTGCCGGTAACTACGGCACTCTGATTATTATAAATTGAAACGGAAGATTCCTGAACAACGATAGCGGTGTAGTTGAGTTTACCTGACTTAAGGTCAACCATGATATCTTGTTTGGATTGTGTCCAGCCGGTTGAGTGAATGAACTTCACGGACTCATCGATCACCCAATTCAGGGAGTCATAGTTTTTGGTGACCATCCAATCAAATTTTTTCTTGTGAAGGTTGTTTACTTTTTCAGTTTCATGTGTTTGACTATATGACTGGGTTCCAGCAATCAGCAAAAAAAACAGCATTAGTTTTCTCATAGTATTATTAGTTCTTTATTGATAAACTCGTACATAATCTATTTCCATGCGTTGTGGCCAGATGGACTCGTCAATGCCCTCTTTGCCACCCCAGTTTCCGCCTACGGCCAGGTTCATGATTAAATGAAATCGTTGATCGAAAGGCCATCCTTTAAAATCTTCATTGGGATCGCGAGTGACGGTATGATAGAGTTTATTATCCACAAAGAAGTCCATTTTATCTGCATTCCAATCAATGGCATATACATGAAACGCATCCATGCAATCTTCTACGGTGATCTTTCCTTCTTTCTGTGTGCCCTTTCCATGGTTGTATGATTCGGTGTGTATGGTGCCATGAACTACGCCTGGATCGTAGCCCACATGTTCCATAATATCGATTTCGCCACTGGCAGGCCAACCGCCATATTTCCAATCGGTAGAAAGCATCCAGATGGCTGGCCAGGTGCCTTTGCCTCTGGGAAGTTTTGCTTTTACCTCAATGCGTCCGTAAAGCCAGTCACCCTTGAATTTGCTTTTAATTCTTGTAGAAGTATACGCTTTTCCACCAAGAGAATCTTTATGAGCTTCAATGATCAGGATGCCATTTTCAATGCGTACGTTTTTGGAGTCTTTCGTATAATATTCGGCTTCGTTATTACCCCAGCCGCATACATTCGGGCAGCCATCGCCCAGATCATAATTCCATTTGGTGGAGTCGGGCATGCCAGTGAGATCAAACTCATCTGACCACACTGGTTTTTTATCAGTGCAACTTGTGGTGAGTACAATTACAAGGCTAGAGAGAAGTATCAGGTTCTTCATAGTAATCTATTCTTTAGGATAAAATTAGAATAAATCTATATTCCGTACGCGTTTTATTGTAAAGAGTAATTTACTC
>CAYGGY010000080.1:0-18867 GCA_964349405.1 uncultured Ohtaekwangia sp.
CCCTTGATTAATCGGGTATTGGTATAGTCTTCCGCTTCGGATAGCCATTGCTCGATAAACGACTTTTGTTTAGGGTAATACCGGATCCGGTAATCCTCCTCGACTCCTGCTTTGCTGGCAGCAATATTTACCGCATCTTCAAAGTTACCCAATACATCAACCAGGCCGCGTTCCCTTGCCTGCGCTCCGGTCCATACACGACCTGAAGCGACTTTCCTTAAATCTTCTACTGGCATATTTCGCCCTTCTGCCGCTTTAGTCGTAAACGAATTATAAATTTCCTCAGTCCTTTTTTGCCAAACTGCTTTTTCAGCGTCTGTCAGGGGCCTGGTAAATGTAACCATAGCACCGGTTTCCCCTGTTTTTACTTCATCAAACGTAATCCCGATTTTATTATCCAGAAAACCACTGATATCAAACAGGACACTGAATACTCCGATTGACCCGGTAATGGTGGTGGGTTGGGCTACAATCGTATCACATCCCATCGCCAAATAGTAGCCACCCGATGCAGCATAATCAGACATGGAGGCGATAACGGGTTTCACTTTTGTTGTTAAAATAATTTCGCGCCACATTACATCCGAGGCTAACGCACTACCACCCGGTGAATTAATTCGAAGTACAATGGCTTTTACCTTATCATTGTTTCGGGCTTTTCTCAATTCTTCCGAAAATGAATCAGAACCTATCACACCGTTTTGGGCCTTACCGGGAAGTATGTCTCCATCGGCAACGATCACTGCAATTTCATTTTTTGAATCACGATACGTAGAGAAGCTTTTCTTGTATTTACCATATGGGACCAAGTTAATCTCCTCATCGTTGGCCAAGCCTAAACGCCCACGCAAATCTTCTTGTGCCTGATCCAGATAAAATAGAGAATCCACCAAACCCACTTGAAGAGCGCTCTTCGTATTCGTCACACTCATCTTATCGGCCATTTGCTTTAACCTATCATAGCTAATATTCCGGCTCTTCGAAATATCCTCCAACATCGTATGATGTAAATCAGAAATTAACTCGTTCAATTGCAGCCGGTTTTCATTGCTCATTTTATCAAGCATAAAGGGCTCAACGGCACTTTTAAAGTCTCCCACTCTGAATATCTGTGGCTTGATATCCAGTTTATCAAACAATTTTTTAAAGAAAGAAACTTCTACCGATAAGCCATTAAATTCAATTTCACCTTCTGGATTTAAATACACTTTATCCGCAGCAGACGCAATGTAATATGCCTGTTCAGTATAAAATTCACTATAGGCAATGATCCATTTACCAGAGGTTTTAAAATCAACGAGTGCATCACGCACTTCTTTTGCCACCCCATAGCCGCTCATAAAAACATTTAAATCAAGGTATATCCCCTGAATTTTAGAATCTGTTTTGGCATGTGTAATCACTGTTTTAAAAGGTAGTAAGCCCAGCGGTGATTGGGCACCCGGTATTGGCAAACCTTCTAAAGGATTTTCGATTTCATTTTCACTGATTGGCACATCTAACTTAAGGTGCAACACCGAATTATCTTCCACAATAGTTTTCTTTTCATCTCCAGAAATTCCTGAGATTAAGGTCATAAAAAAACCGATAGTCAAAATAATGATCAGGCCCAATGCTACCAGTGAGCCCAGGCAGGACGCAAAAAATGTCTTTATAAAATTCATGTGGAGGTAAATTTTGAAGGCTCAAAATTACTCAATCAAAACAGGTAATAAAACCCTTTACTATCTTTCCGGCAACATGGAGAATAATAAGGTCTTTATAGCACTGGGGTCCAACCTGGGCGATCGTGTGGAAAATTTAAAAAAAGCCATTCAAGCCATTGAATTGACCATAGGTGTTACCCTAAGGCAATCCTCTGTTTTTGAAACAAAACCGTGGGGCAAAATTGATCAGCCCGATTTCCTTAATCAGGTGATACTTGTTACTTCCAATAAATCACCACAAGAATGTCTCCACCTCTTGGCCTCCATAGAAGAGCAGATGGGACGAAAACGTAATGAGAAATGGGGTGCACGAATAATCGATCTTGATTTGCTTTATGTGGATGACGCTATTGTTCAATCCGAAAAACTATCACTGCCGCATCCCGGTATCCCGAAAAGAAGATTTGTATTAGTTCCCCTGGTTGAAATATCCCCCGATTTCGTGCATCCTCAATTGCAAAAAACACAGCGACAACTCTTAGCCGAGTGCCCTGATTTATTAGAAGTGAAATCGTTAAAGGCTTGACACTTCTACCTGTGGCGCAATTTTCTTCACCAATCCTTGCAATACTTTACCAGGGCCGCATTCAATAAAAGAAGTACCTCCGTCTTTTACCATATTTTGAACAAGCTGAGTCCAGCGCACCGGTGCTGTTAACTGATCCATAAGATTTTTCTTAATCACCTCCACATCAGTTGAGGGCAATGCATTTACATTTTGATATACCGGACAAACAGGTGTACTAAATTTCGTTGATGCAATGGCTGCTGCCAGTTCATCTTTGGCTGGCTCCATCAGGGGTGAGTGAAATGCGCCACCTACCTGCAAAGGCAAAGCTCGCTTAGCTCCAGCTGCTTTCATTTTTTCGCAGGCGATGTCAATTCCTTTCATGGAACCAGAAATAACCAATTGCCCCGGGCAATTATAGTTTGCTGCGACAACAATCTCTTCATTTATGGAAGAACAAATCTCTTCCACCTTTTGGTCATCCAGACCCAGGATAGCGGCCATGGTAGAAGGATTAATCTCACAAGCACGTTGCATCGCCAGTGCCCTCTTAAAAACAAGTTGTAATCCATCTTCGAACGAAAGTGTCTTATTGGCCACTAATGCAGAAAACTCACCCAATGAGTGACCAGCAACCATGTTAGGAAGAACAGCCTCTTGTGATAAGGCAAGCACTACCGAATGTATAAAAACGGCCGGTTGAGTAACCTTCGTTTGCTTTAACTCATCGGCACTGCCGGTGAACATGATTTCTGAAATCTTAAATCCTAAAATAGAATCGGCCTGATCGAACAACGATTTCGCTACGACACTTTTTTCATATAACTCTTTACCCATTCCGGTGAACTGTGCACCCTGACCAGGAAAAACAAATGCATTCATAATAATTCTGTTGGTTTTAAAACCCGAGTTTACAGGTTCAAAAAATAAGATCAAAATTCTGAATAGAAATCAATCGATGAATCGTGATTTCATCTCTGGAGTCGGTACCATGCACGCCTCTTTTTTACCAAACCATTGGTAACGGTTTCTAGCAATCCAATCATATACCTGGTCGCGAATAACTAGGGGCACTATTTTAAAGACATACAACCACGGCCATAGGCCATCCAGCATACGCGCTATTTCCAGTGCAGCATTGCTTTTTTGAAACAATTTGCCATTCTTAATAAGCAAGACACTGTTGATTCTTGAGGGCGGAAGATTAAACCGCTTCATTTGTTCAACCCCATATTCTGATTGAAGGGATGCAAATTTTAGTTTTGACTGGCCATCACGTTTGATGATGAACTGCACAGAACCAGTGCACAGATTACAAACACCATCAAAAAAAACTACGGGATGTTCAATCAGCGCACGATCTGCACCCATCCTTTAATTATTTTTCGTTGGTTCTTCGGATCAACCACATCAAAAATCACTTCGGCACTATAGAAATACACCCCGGATGAAAGCTCTTTACCGTTATTATCACGTCCATCCCAATCAATATAGATGGTGTGCTCACTACCTGATTGGTAGGAATACACTTCCTTACCCCATCGATTATAAACCGATAAGTGTACCTTTTGAACGAAGCGTGCACAACGTCTTTTCAAATTTTCAAAATCAATAGGCCCGCCACAAGGTCCATTTCCATTTTCATCTATGTTTACCCGGTCACTAAACGCACTGAATAATTCATTGCAACCATCACCATTAGGTGTAAAAACATTGGGTAATTCATAATACGGGCAATTATCAAAACAGAAAGGCTCACTAAATTCACTCACATTTCCTGCACGGTCTACCGACCTTATCTTATAACAACCGGCAAATGATGGTAAGTTAGTGTCAATAAAAAAGGTATCTCGCACCATTGGAATATCCAGTGAATCAAAAATCCCATCCACGGTATTGCTCTTATAAATCCTGTAACCCTGAATATCTTCCCGGCATGCGGCATCGGCAGGGCGGTTCCATGTCAATATATTACTGAAAATATTGGCACCACAGGAATAGTTTTGAAAATAGTTTTCGCAATCCTGTGCCTTTACATTCAACGTTGGTTTGCAAGGCGGAACATTATCATTTGGGCGGGCACAAATAATTTGAGAGAAATTTTCTAGTGGCTCTACAATTCGTGGATTGCCATACGCACCACGGGTCATCACCCGATAGCAATAGGTTTCTGTTTCTTTTAAATCTTTATCTATATAATTAAACAGTGACTGATTTACATCCACACTACCTAATAATAGCAATTGGCCTTCGGTAGCGTTGACTGGGCCACGATAAATTAAGTGAAGCGGATAATCTTGTGTGCGATTTGACCATGGCACATCGGCATTCCATGTTAAAGCTATTTGTAAAAATTTAGGACTTGTTTCCAGCCTTACGGTAGAGGCGGTAGGTGAAGTATCTATTTTAGTTCCGTCACTGGCATAGGCTACTACCCTGTAGTTGTAAACTATCTCTTTCGTGTTAAGATCTTTATCTACAAAAAGGGTATCGGGTCGTTTTCCAGGAAACGCAGGTGTCAATTTTATATCACCACTGAAGCCTTCTGCACGAAAAACTTCATATTGATACGGTGGCGGAAATTGGGTTGGATCTGCATCAAAAGGAGGTCTCCATTTAACGGTGACTTGTCCAGGCGTGGTGATTTTTCCTTGTGCATCCAAAACACTGGTGATGTCAACGGTTACGTTTGTTATTATAGGAGCATCAGCTAAAATTGGTGGAATGCATACTTCCTGTGATACATAACTTTCTCCACCACCCGGCAACGGAAAAATTGCCACCAACCGATAACAATATTGTGCACCTGCAGCCAGCCCTTTACCACCATTAGTATCATTATAGGTTGTGCTTGCAATTGGCATCTCGGCTATTTTGCTATAGCCTAAAAAATCCGGCATCCCAGTTACACATTCAGGAGGTGTAAAAGCAAACTGGTCAACTCTGCGCCATACTTGCATAGTAACCGCATTCGCTTTGCATTTGTAATCCTCCCATTGCAATACTACAGACTTGGTTCCTAAATTTACCACCGGAGGTTTCCACGTAGGAGCCGGACCAACCACCCGAATGTTCCAGGTTTTAAATTGAACCAATGTTGGTCCTTTTTTAGACCGGTCGCTTATTTTGAACACAACCTGATAGGGCTGCTCTTTTACATGATCACACGTAGTGGCCCACGTGAAACTTAATTTTCCTTTAACACCCGGAGCAGTAAATTGAAATTTTGGGGGATTAGGTGAAACAGTTGCAGGGGATGGATTTATTGTAAATACCTGAGAATATGCTTCAATCTTAACACTATCATAATCTGGATCGAAACCGAAAATATCCTGATTAATAATAGTTCCTGCCTCAACACAAATATCGGCAGGAACTTCCAGTTCGGGCCGCTTATTCAAGCAGTCTTCAATAATAACTTGCATATCCCTGACCACATACCCAATCTGAAACCAAATACCGTTTATTTTTCTCCACTCTTTAACAACAAAAGCAACGTTGTATTCACCGGCTGCACCGGGGGCATCCCAAATAAGTGTGCCTGTAGTAGGATTGATTTTGAAAGTGGGCGGAAGTCCATATTCACTTGCCTTATTGTAATCTATTCCTGCATAAAAATCTTTTGCATTAGGATCCTGATAACCGTTTACAAAAACACCTTTATCTCTTTTGGGTATAGCCAATGCATACGATATACTGTCTCCATCCGGATCATAGGCTCCGGGATTATGATAGAATGCTGACCCGGTGCAACCTTTATCAATTGGAGGCACCAACAAACGGGGTGTGTTGCTGCAACCTAAAAAGGGATCTATGATAATTTGTGTTTCAAGATAAAAGCGTGTTTCAACTGAATTAGACATATTCAGGATGCCGGCATTGCGATTGGCTTCGAGGTAGCTGATGGTATATTTTCCTGGTCCTCCAAAAGTGTGTGTAGTTTCAAATTTAACATATCCAACTTCAGGCCCCAAATCAGGCCTTGTTAAATGATTCGTATTAGGGGTTATTAAAGGTTTGCTGCCATCACCAAAATCTAACGTACCATCGCCAAATTTAATAGGTGAGCCCGTATCGGTATAAACGGTAATTGTAATCTTAAAGGTAAGATCGGTACAGCTTATCCGCTCCAGGGTGATTTCACCAGCACGCAAATGAGTAGCATTTGCACTAATGGAAAAAAATAAGGAGGCAAACAGTAACCCTACTAGTAAACGGTGCAATAAATATGATTTTGCTTTCTTATCCATGCCAAAAACTATCCTTCAAAATAAAACATATAAGAAAGAGAATAGGTTACAAGTAACGATAAATTGTGTGTTCGGAAAAGCATTTTATAACAGACGAACGATAAATAGCCCAAAATATTTGGGATTAGCATACAATTAATAATTGCCTTTATATTGCACCGAACTTTATTTATATAATGCAGGTCATATGAGAGTTGTTTGTGAGATATCACATCCACAGTTAAAAATCACAATATTCAATTGGAATAACCGATATTTGATAAAACTGGAGGATGGCGCTTTGGAACAAACATTTAAGATCAGTGAATTCGATATCACATCCGAAGATGACATCACGAAGATGATTGATACTGAGTTTTTACAAGAAGCAGAAGCTCGGTTTCATGAAATGGCATTATCCCTTTTAAAATCACAGCAAAGAAATGACTGATTTTAAACCGTTTGCGGAATGCAACTACAGCGATTAACTTTGGCCCCCCATTGGGATTTACTATTGTAATGGAAATACTGGAAGAAAAGAAGAATAAGAACAAACGCTATAAACCAATACTGGAAGGAATTCCTGATTGGCCGGTATATCAGCTTAGCAAAAACAGAAAGGAGTTTGTTGAGGAGGTATCGCGTAAATCGATCAGTCGCATTCTTGAACTGCGCCCTACACGCAAACAACTTATTGATGAACTGGAGGCAACTGTTTATCGCGAGCAAAATCGTATTAAAAGAAATCGATGGCGCGTAGATCCTAAAGACGATTCGAGATTTTGGTCGGATGTAAAAAAGGAATTAATCGAAGCCAGTGCTAAAACCAACGAAGGCTCAGATAAACTTCTGGAAGAAATACTGAATCGAATCGTATCACGCTATGCCAATGAGATTGCCGGAAACTTCAAGCCCAACTCGTATCGTCTAACGCGTGAATTGATCAAATTCTGGTTTGCTCGTCTGCTGAATGGTGCACGTGTAAAAAAATTCGGTGCATTCTTCCGAAATCAATATACGTTGCGTGACAAGATTCAAATTGTTGGAAAAGTAAAATTGTTGCGCAAACTGGCTAAGAAAGGAACGGTAGTAATGGTGCCAACGCACTTCAGCAACCTGGATTCAATTTTAATTGGTTGGGTAATACACTCGCTGGGACTTCCGGCATTTATTTACGGAGCTGGTCTCAACCTGTTTAATATTAAAATCTTTGCCTACTTCATGAACAGTTTGGGAGCCTACAAGGTTGACCGTAGGAAGAAAAACCTCCCCTACCTCGAGACGTTGAAGATGTACTCCAACCTGGCCATTCAAAAAGGGGCTCATAGTTTGTTTTTTCCTGGTGGCACACGATCACGGTCAGGGCTTATTGAAAAGCAACTAAAATTAGGATTGCTGAGCACAGCGATTGAAGCACAACGTAATCTCTATTTGGAAAATCCTACAGCCACAGAGGTGCGTAAAATATTTATCGTTCCCGTCACGCTTAACTATAATTTTGTTTTGGAGGCACCTGATCTGATTGAAGACTATCTTCATGTAAAAGGACAGGATAAATATTTCCCTGAACAGGATAAGTATGGCAGTGTTCAACTGATCCGGTTTCTTTTCAAGTTTTTCACAAAAGGTTCAAACATTTCAGTTTCCATCGGGCCTGCACTCGATGTGTTGGGTAACTATGTGGATGAGGAAGGTCATAGCATAGATAACCAGGGTCGGCTCATTCACACGAAAGACTACTTTATTTCTAATGGTCAAATTTCTGTAGATGCACAAAGGGAAGATGAGTATACCCGAATGCTGAGTCAGAAAATTGTAAAAGAATATCATCGTATCAACCGCGTATTTGCAAGTCATCTGGCAGCGTTTGTGGCTTTTGAAATGTGGCAACGCAAATTCCCTAAGCTTGATTTATTTGGTTTGCTTCGTTTGCCGGAAGAAGATCTCGAACTTAATTATTCCGAATTCCGCGAAACATTCAAGCGCGTGCGAAAACGAATTTATGAATTACACGATGAGGAAAAATTATATCTGGCAACACATTTAAAAGGCAAGGTAGATAGTGTATTAAAACTTGGAATTGAGAACGTAGGTATTTTTCACCTGAAGCGTCCTCTTCTTCTAAACAAAAAAGGAAACATCATCACCAAAGACCTTACCGTACTTTATTACTACCACAATAGGCTGGTTGGCTATGACCTCGAGCAGTTTATCTGATAAGCCTGTTGGGGTAATCGGTGCAGGAAATTTTGGTTCAGTAATCGCCAATATTCTAGCCATCAACAGGCGTGTGATTTTATATGCCCGTGATGAAGCGGTCGTGAGTACTATTTTATCAACACGCATGCACCGGGGGTACGCGATGAATTCGCTCATAGAACCCACCAGTGATCTTGCCTATTTAGCATCACAATGTGATGTTATTTTTCCAATGGTGCCCTCGGCTCACTTTCGAAATATGATGAGGAAATTATCCCCTTATCTACATCCTTATCATATTTTAATTCACGGAACAAAAGGATTTGACATTGCCCTGCCGGAAGGTGAAACCATTGAGCATATTTCAAAATTGACACGCGAACAGGTGAAAACCATGAGCGAAGTCATTCAGGAGGAAAGCGTGGTAGTAAGGGTAGGTTGTCTTGCAGGACCTAACCTTTCGAAAGAACTGGCACAACGCCAACCAGGCGCAACCGTTGTTGCCAGTCATTTTAACGAAGTAATTCAAATAGGAAAAAAATTATTACGCAACGATCGTTTTCAGGTATATGAAAACAAAGACATTGTAGGTGTTGAAATAGCAGGAGTTTTAAAAAATATTATTGCCATTGCCTCTGGTGCTCTTAGTGGTTTGGGCTATGGTGAAAATGCGAAAGGTCTGCTCATCAGTCGGGGTGCGGTAGAAATGGTTTATCTGGGGCGTGCTTTAGGTGGCGATTTAAAAGCATTTCTAGGGGTGGCGGGTATTGGCGATCTTGTAACTACGTGCAACAGCCCGATGAGCCGGAACTTTACGGTAGGTTATCGTCTTGCTAAGGGAGAAAAATTAGAAGCCATCTTGGCCGACATGAAAGAAATAGCAGAAGGTATAAATACGGTGCGAATTGCAAAAAAATGTGCAGATCATTACAAAGTACGGGCGCTTATCACCGACAGACTTTACAAAGTTCTTTTTGAAGGAATGACTGTAGAAGAGGCACTTGAGTTCTTGATGAGATATCCATTAAACGTAGATATTGATTTCATTTAGGATTATACTCACCTATAAATTAGCAACTATTGCTTTTGCCACTTTCTCTAATTCTTCGCTTGAAGGCGAAAGTTTTTGGCGAGTAAAATTTATATCTCCCATGTTATTCATCGGTACCAGGTGAACGTGGGTATGGGGCACCTCCAAACCAATCACCGCAACCCCAATGCGCTTGCATGGAATTGTTTTCTTAAGCGCAACTGCAACCATCTTGGCAAACACCATCATATCGGCCAATGTGTTCTCATCTAAATCAAAAATATAATCAACTTCTTGTTTGGGAACCACCAGCACATGTCCTTCCACCAGCGGCATTACATCCAAAAAGGCAATGAAACGATCGTCCTCGGCAATGATGTGAGCCGGTATATCGCGATTAATTATTCTTGTGAAAATGCTGGCCATAACAATTTACCTAAGCGTTAATACAAACAATCTCAAACTCCATTTCACCTGCGGGAGTTTTAATGAGAGCCACATCACCTTGTTTCTTTCCTAATAATCCTTTACCAATTGGTGATTGGGTAGATATTTTTCCGGCTTTAAGATCCGCCTCCTCTTCAGATACCAACATGTACGTAACCGATGCACCATTCTTCTTATTCTTGATGGTCACTTTTGATAATATGGAAACTGAAGAAGTATCAACCATCGTTTCATCTAACAAACGAGCATTACTCATGGCATTTTCCATCTGAGCAATTTTTGCCTCTAAGTGACCCTGAGCATCTTTGGCAGCATCGTATTCGGCATTCTCACTTAGGTCTCCTTTGTCGCGTGCTTCTGCTATTTGTTTTGCAATATCAGATCTTCCTTTGGTTTTTAAGGTCGCCAATTCGTTTGTTAAACGCTCTAACCCCTCTTTGGTGTAGTACGAAATTTTCTTACTCATAGCATTTACTTTTATTTTAACCCTTCCTTCTCCACAAACTTTGTTCGATGGTCAAAAAAGAAACAACGGCCTCCGATCGGAGGCCGTTGTTTGAACCTATGCAAAAATAATTTTTTTATTGACTATTTCAAATCATGCTCCTACCAATTCGGGAACAGAGATTTTAATTTGCTCTAATAGTTCATCATCAAATTTCGCGAGGTATAATGTCTTTGCCTTTACTAATTGATCGATGGTAATACCCTTGGCACCTCTTAAATCCGCTTTATACAAACTGGCATTTTCAAAATCGGCACCCATTAAATAACTTCCCTGCAAATTTGCCTCCATCAAAAAGGCATTCTTAAAATTACTTTTAATAAGAAAAGCATTTTCGAAGCGTGCCTTAATCAAAAATGCATCTTTGAAGTTGGCACCACTTGCATAAGCAGAAAACAAATTTGATTGGTTTAAGTTTGAATTTTCAAAATTTGTTTGGTTTAGGCGCGACCCTTCCAGGTTTGTTTCAATCAACGATGAATTAGATAAATTTGCTGAATTCATGTTCGATCCCTGTAAATCAACATAATTTAAATTCGTGCGCGCCAGATAACAATTCACCAGGTTGATTTCATGAATTTTGTGACGATTTAATCGCTTTATATTACCTACTGTTCTGAAGGCCGCTTCATCTGATTCCCAAAGTCTGAAATCGTCAATCTCATCACGATACGTTCTAATCCGTTGACGCATTTCACCATTTTGATTAAGCCAAAAAATTAAAATACCAATGACGGCAATATCGAATATCATGCCATGTGCTTCGGCTAAAATTTGCGGCCAAAAATTATTAAAGTCATTTATATAATATTTTAAACTCAGGCTGATAACCAAAATGGTAACAAATAGTAAAACCAGAGAGGTGGTGAGAATAGGTTTCTCAATAATATTGCTTATTCTATCCTGAAATTTAAGTTTGAGTCGTTTAAATACTGACATCTGTTCGTTGGGAATCCGTAAATACCTTCTGTTGCGTAAAATCTATGGGCAAGTTAACCCGATTTTGAAACCTTAAGTTCAAAGTTTTGCTAAAAAAATTACATGGGTCGTAAATTAGTTACTTACAAAAGAATGTGAATGGTGAGGAAGTAAACTCCCAAGCCAAGCAAATCATTGATTGTAGTAATGAATGGACCCGAAGCAAGAGCAGGATTAAATCCAAACCTATTGAGAATGAGGGGGGTAACGGTGCCAACGAATGACGCAAACATCACTACGAAAAAAAGTGCTAATGAAACAATCAAATTGAGTGAGTCATTGCCAAAGGTCAATAAAGTGATACCATACACAATTAGCGCGAGGAAAAAACCATTTAATAAAGCTACGCTAAAAACCTTAAGCAATCTCTTCCCAAGTCTTTCATCCACAAAACCAGGATTAACCAAACTTTGAACGACCAAAGAGGATGACTGAATTCCTACATTGCCTCCTGTAGCCTGTATGAGTGGAATAAAAAATGCGATAGCAGTAATTTTGGCAATTTCACCTTCAAAGAAACCCATAAATCGGGCACTGATCATGCCGCCTAATATTCCGATTAGCAACCAAGGCAATCGGGCGCGCGTATTTCTCCACACACTATCATCTTCTTCTATGTCTTCCGAAATACCCGACATGATCTGACGCTCCTCTTCGGCTTGTTCGGTAATCACATCCACCACATCATCAATCGTAATCCTGCCAACCAAATGACCTTGAACATTTACTACTGGCACCGATTCCAAATCATACTTACTCATTATTTCTGCCACTTCCCTATCTTCCATGTACGTTTCAACGGAAACGATATCGCCTTCGCAAATATCTTTAACCATTGTTTTTGAATCAGACAGAATTAACTGTTGTAGAGATACCCTCCCCAATAATTTATCCTGATCATCTACTACGTAAACCGCATAGAACTTTGTCACTTGTTCAGCTTGTTTGCGAATTTCATCAACGCATTGTACAACCGTCCAATAATCTTTTGCTTTTATTAACTCCTTCGCCATTAGTCCCCCCGCAACATTTTCATCATATCGTAAAAGATCGATGACTTGTGATTTAAGTTCAGGGTCTAATTGAGCAATTATTTCTTCACTCGTTTTGATAGGAAGTTCATTTAGAATATCCGCAGCATCATCGGAATCCAGGTAATTTATAATTGCTGTAATTTCAGAGGCTTCATAATTTGTAATCAGGAAAGATTTTCGCGTGTCCGCATCCAGGTCATTAATAATCTTTGACCTTACTTCGAGTGGTAAAAGTTCAAAGACATATTTAGATTCTTCTCCGTTGAATTCGTAGAGTAACGAAGTAATATCAGCTGGATTAACATCGGCCAGACACTCGCGTATAAACCCACTATCACGCTCATCCAGTGCCTGCTGAAACCGATCACGAAACTCTTTTGTCAACTCAAACTCCTCAACCATCACTTGATTTTTCGATTTCTTTAGTCAGAAAAATAAATTGTTCAACCGACAATTGCTCAGCTCTTTTATCCATAAGATCCAGCTTATAGATTGACGCAGGCAAATTTAGACTTTTCAATGCGTTGCGCAAGGTCTTGCGTCTGTTTTGAAATGCTTGCTTCACCACCTTTCGATACAGAAGTTCATCACAATCCAGTTTGATGCGCTGATTGCGTACAAGACGGATTACGGCAGACATTACTTTAGGGGGTGGAAAAAAAACACCAGGTGGAACTTTAAAAAGATATTCAATATCATAATAGGTTTGAAGGAACACGCTCAATATTCCGTATGTCTTACTTCCTTCCTTTTCGGCAATACGTTCTGCCACTTCTTTTTGAATCATACATACAACCTGCGTTACCTGATCGCGATAATCCAAAACTTTAAAGAAGATTTGTGAAGATATGTTGTATGGGAAATTGCCTATGATTATTAAGTTTTCAGCGAATTCCTTTTCAATATCCAATTGCAAAAAATCACCCGATACTATTCGATCCTTGAGTGCAGGGTAATGTTCGCCAAGATAAGTAACGGATTCACGGTCTATTTCAACTACCGTAAGATCAATATCCTTGTTCGTTAAAAGATATTGTGTAAGCACACCTGTGCCTGGCCCAATTTCAACTACATGATTCATACCATTTGAAAGAAGAAGCGAATCCACAATGCGCATGGCCACGTTCTTGTCTTTCAAAAAATGTTGTCCTAAAAACTTCTTTGGTCTTACCATCTGTGAATTAATATACCCGGTTTATAGTACCGGCAGCGAAACTACAAAGTATAAATTCAAAACAAGAAAATTCGTGTAAATTGCAAGGCAGTAGAACGCTAATTAAACATAATGACACACGCAGACAAACCACGCATAGGTATAACTATAGGTGACCTCAATGGCATTGGACCTGAAGTAATAATAAAAGTTTTATCCGATACTCGATTAATGAGTTTGATGACTCCCGTTGTCTATGGCGCCACCAAAGTACTATCGTTTTACAGGAAATTAATGAACCTGGAAGAGTTTAATTACAGCCAGGTGAAATCAAAAGGACAGTTCTTCTCCAAGACCATCAATGTTGTGAATTGCTGGGAGGACGTGATTGAAATAAATCCCGGACACCCCTCGCGACAAACCGCACACGCTGCCTTACTAAGTTTAAAAAAAGCCGTGGAAGAAGTAAAGGAAGGGCTGATTGATGGGTTTGTAACCGGGCCCATCGATAAGAACACCATACACGGAGAAGACTTTCCTTTTCATGGTCATACCGAATATCTGACACAAGAATTTAATGCTGGAGAAAGTTTGATGATGATGGTGAGCGATGTGCTCAAGGTAGGATTGGTAACCGAACATATCTCTGTAAAAGAAATACCGACATTCATTACAAAAGAGCGCATTGAATTAAAAATACGTCTGATGGAACTCTCGTTAAAAAAAGACTTCCTCATTAATAAGCCCAAGATTGCAGTATTAGGATTAAATCCACATGCTGGTGATTCCGGCCTGCTGGGAGAAGAGGAAACTACGATCATTTCACCTGTGATTATGGATTTGAAATCAAAAGGCAAGTTAGTATTTGGACCTTTTCCAGCAGATGGCTTTTTTGCATCAGGTATGTATCAGCATTATGATGGTGTGTTGGCCATGTATCATGATCAAGGTCTGGTAGCCTTTAAAGCGCTCGCTTTTGAAACCGGGGTAAACTTCACGGCAGGATTGCCATTTGTGAGAACATCACCGGATCATGGAACGGCCTACTCCATTGCAGGTAAAAATCAAGCCAATGAAAGTTCTTTCAGACAAGCTATGTATCTGGCTACTGACATAATTAAGAACAGGCACTCACAAATGGTAGAAAAATGAGGGCCCTTATACCGGCTTCGGGTTACATCACAGAACTTTATGCACATTAATTGTGCTTTAATTGTAGATTTGAAAAACTTGCCAGTCCAAAATCATATGGATATCGTTACCAAAAAAAAACTAAACATTTTGATACAGTTGGCAGAGGCCGATAAGCACTTTTCCAAGATGGAGCGCGAAATGATCTTTAAAATTGCCAAAGACCGTCAATTTCCAGAAGAAACGGTGGAAGCATTAATTCGCAACCCGGAACCTATTGATACTCTTGGTGCCCTCTCCGATGACCAAAAGTTTGACTATCTGATTGCTTGCATCGATTTAGTTTTCGTAGATCAAAAAATATTTGAAAGTGAACTGATTTTCAGTCGAGGCATTGCGATAAAGCTCGGATTCAAAAAGAATGTAGTTGACTACCTGATGGAAAATAATGGCAAAAAGCCATTAAATGAGATCAAAATAAAGGTTTTTCAAGATTTTGTTTAAATAATTAAGGCAATATTTTACACCCAATCTATAAAATTCATACCCCAAGGATCATAAAATCCAATAAATACTGATAAATTTGCCCGCTCATTTTAAAACCCTCTGGGTTGGGCAATGAAGGACTTTATTGTCAATATTATCGGGCTCAGTAAGAAAGTACATCTCTTTCATTTTGATTTAAAAGATGACTTTTTTGAGCGATATGGAAAGGAAGTCCTTTCCACTGGTAGTTTTGATGCTCAGGTTTCTTTAGATAAAAGAGAAACGTTAATTGAAGTTGATTTTAAGATTTCGGGTCACACACAGCTAATTTGTGATCGTAGTTTAGAACCGTTTGAATATAAATTGAACATAAACCGCAAGGTTATTTTCAAATACGGGGAGGAACCGCAGGAAATCAGTGATGAAATTGAGATCATCACTAGAGATCAGGATAGTATCGACTTAGGTCAGTTTATGTATGAGTTTATTGTGTTATCCATACCAATAAAAAAATTACATCCCGACTTAAAAGATGAAGACGAAGATGAATCCGATGTAAGAATCGTCTACTCTACAGAAAAAGAAGAGATAAAAGAAGACATAGACCCCAGGTGGGAAAAGTTAAAAAAGTTAAAAAAGTAGTTACGTTAAATAAATAAGGTTATGCCAAATCCAAAACGAAAAACCTCGAAAACCCGCAGAGATAAAAGAAGAACACACTATAAAGCTACTGCAAAGCAAATGGCTGTGTGCCCTACTACCGGTGAACATCATTTGCCACACCGTGCTTTCTGGCACGAAGGAAAACTATTCTACAAAGGCAATGTAGTGATGGAGAAGGAGGTATTGGCTTAACTTGCCATGATCTCAATTATTAAGAAAAATATTTATTCTTGTTCTGCTTGGTACTCACACAATCAGTGCAAATAGAGTAATGATTTCAAGCCCGGTTGATTTATTCAATCGGGCATTTGTTTTTAAAATGCTCGTAGCACGAAACTAACTATGAATAAAATCAGAGCGGCAATTACCGGTGTTGGAGGGTACGTACCCGATTACATCCTTACCAACAAGGAACTGGAAACCATGGTGGAAACCAGTGACGAATGGATAACATCGCGTACCGGTATTAAAGAAAGAAGAATCCTAAAAGGCGAAAATCAGGGTGTATCGGTAATGGGTATTGCTGCAGTAAAAGAATTGCTCGCAAAAACCAAGATCGATCCGAAAGAAATTGATTGCATAATTTTCGCCACTGTGACAGCCGACATGACTTTTCCGGCCACAGCAAACATAGTGGCCACCGAGGTGGGCGCTACCAATGCTTTCAGTTATGATATGGGGGCTGCGTGCTCAGGATTTATATTTGCGCTTACTACCGGAGCGAGCTATATACAATCTGGCATGTATAAAAAAGTTGTTGTAATCGGGGGTGATAAAATGTCGTCCATCCTGGATTATACCGATCGCACCACGTGCATAATTTTTGGGGATGGTGCTGGTTGCGTGCTTCTGGAGCCAACCACAGAAGATGTTGGTGTGATGGATGCTATCCTAAAAAGCGATGGAGCCGGTGAATCCTATTTGAATATGAAAGCCGGTGGAAGCCGCATACCCGCTTCACATGAGAGTGTTGACGCAAGACAGCACTTTGTCTATCAGGAAGGTGCAGCAGTATTTAAATTTGCCGTAACCAATATGGCCGATGTCTCAGCACAACTTGCCGAACGCAACAAGTTAACCAAAGAAAACATTCAATGGCTGGTACCTCATCAGGCCAATAAGCGAATAATAGATGCTACTGCTAATCGCGTTGGTATCAGTGAAGACAAAGTGATGATGAATATAGAACGGTACGGCAACACAACAGCAGGCACCATTCCGTTACTACTTTGGGACTATGAAAAGAAACTAAAGAAGGGAGATAATTTGATTTTAGCTGCATTTGGAGGTGGCTTTACCTGGGGCGCAGTGTATGTAAAATGGGGATATAATTCGTAATTTCCCATCATCACATTATTAATTGTAAATAATCAATTCATTTGTAATTTAAAGGATAATTTATGGCTACTGTTTCTGATCTAAGTAAAGGAAATTACATTCGGTATAATGGTGAGGTGGTGCAGGTCGAAGAACTGCAACATCGTACACCTGGTAACCTGAGAGCTTTTTATCAGGTGAAAATGAGAAGTGTAAGAACCGGCAAAATTGTTGAAAACCGGTTTCGTCCTGGTGATGCCGTTGACCAATTACGCGTTGAGACAAAAGAATATCAATATCTGTATCAGGATGGTGACAGCCTGGTGTGTATGGACAATGAAAGTTTTGAACAGGTTTATATAGATAAAGTATTATTAGGCAACTCAGTGAATTACATTAAAGAAGGAGTTACCCTGCTAATAGCATTTGAAAATGGAACCAATCCCATCACAGCTGAAGCCCCTGCACATGTTGTCGTGAGCGTTACCTATACTGAACCTGGTATGCAAGGCGATACTGCCACCCGCACATTGAAGTTAGCAACCATTGATACAGGCGCGGAAATCCGTGTGCCTCTTTTCGTTAATACCGGTGACAATATTAAAATTAAGACCGACTCAGGCGAATACGTAGAACGAGTAAAATAACATTATGGCTTCTAAAAAAACCACCGTTGTAAAAGGTAACGGAAAGTCCGTTGCTTCACCAAGCCGATCTTCTGAACCAAAAAAACAAACTGAAATGAAAACTTCCGAAATCAGAGACCTGATTGATTTTATTGCACAATCAGGATTGAATGAAGTAGACATTGAAACAAAAGAACTTAAGCTTCATGTCAAGCGCGAACCCGATCAAAAAGTACTGAAAGCATCGGCTCCTGTTATGGCTGCACCCGTAGCCCCTGCGCCAGTAGCTGCAGCACCTTCTTCAAATACACCGCCAGCCAAAGTAGAAAAGCCAGTCGCTGTTGCAAAAAATACGATAGAAATTAAGTCCCCAATGATAGGTACTTTCTATCGCACAGCGAACCCCGATTCACCTCCATTTATTTCCGTGGGGGATAAGGTTACAAAAGGACAAACCGTGTGCATCATTGAAGCCATGAAGTTGTTCAATGAAATTGAATCTGAAGTTTCTGGTACCGTAGTAAAAGTGATGGTCGAAAACTCATCACCGGTAGAATATGATCAAGTATTATTTATAGTCGAACCAGATTAATTCAAAATTTAAGGCCTCTGCATGAAAGGCAGGATTTAAAATAAGAATGTCACTATTCCGATTTTAAAAAGAGTTTTGAATAGGGGAATCCAGCCCTGCATCTGGACGAGCTCTCGGGCGATCAAAAACCGGGCCTCCTCGCGGGTGTAGTGCCAGATGCCCTCTTGGGAGTTTTGGCCGAAGGGGCCATCTAGGGAGAGGAGCGAAAGGGGGAGGAAGAGGGAGGGGGCTGTGATCGAGAGCTGGCCCCCGCTCATCCGAAA
>CAYGGY010000081.1:0-17678 GCA_964349405.1 uncultured Ohtaekwangia sp.
TAAAGCCCGAAGACCCTCAACTCAATTACATCGTGGCTATCGCTAACCTCTCTAACAAACCTCCGAACCGTTGCTCAAAGTCCCTTATTCCGTTTTGGGAGTGCAAAGGTAACAGCAATATTTAGAGAATGCAAATACACTTCAACTATTTTTTTCGAATACTTCATTTATTTTATGATCGTCTGTGATCGATCTGGCCCAACCGATATAACGGTTATTGGAACTTCGAGTGATTTTTCAAGATATAAGATATACTCTTTTAACTCTTTAGGCATACTTTCATTTGTAATACCGTCCAACGATGTATTCCAACCTTTTAATTCGGTATAAACAGGAGTGATTTTTTGGGTGATGTATTCATATGGTAGGGCCTCGGTAATGGTTCCATCACCTAACTTATAATGAGTACAAACTTTTATAGTGGAAAAAGTATCCAACACATCTGCCTTCATCATAAGAAGCTGTGTGACACCATTAATCATAATCGAATACTTTAATGATGGCAAATCGATCCAGCCACATCTGCGTGCACGGCCCGTGGTTGAACCAAACTCATTTCCTTGCTTTCGTATTTTTTCTCCCTCTTCATCTAACAACTCAGTAGGAAAAGGACCACTTCCTACGCGTGTGCTGTAGGCTTTAAAGATACCAAACACTTCTCCTATGCGACTTGGGGCAATGCCCAACCCAGTACAAGCACCTGCTGTTACCGTGTTAGAGCTCGTTACAAAAGGGTAACTTCCAAAATCAATATCCAGGAGAGAGCCCTGTGCACCTTCTGCTAATACGGTCGAACCTTTTTTCAATTCATCGTTGATAAAGTATTCGCTATCAATCAAATTGAATTCTTTTAGGAAAACAATAGAATCGAAAAACTGTGTTTCCAACTCAGGCCAATTAAATTCGATGTCATGGGCCTTTAATATCTCAAAATGGATATCTACTAACTTTTTAAACTTGGCGCTGAAATTATCCAACAAAACATCTCCTACTCTTAACCCCTGTCGCCCAATTTTATCCTGATAGGATGGACCGATTCCCTTTAAGGTTGATCCTATCTTATCAACCCCTTTTGCTTTCTCATAGGCCTGATCCAATAACCTATGCGTTGGAACTATCAGAGTAGCTTTTTTTGAAATAAACAAGTTAGCCCTCACATTGAGATTGTATTTACCCAACTTCTCAATCTCGGCCCGAAAGACAATCGGATCAAGCACCACTCCGTTACCAATAATATTTTTGGTCTTTTCTCTAAAAATACCTGAAGGAATCTGATGCAAAACATGCTTGATACCGTCAAATTCTAATGTATGACCAGCGTTGGGTCCACCTTGAAAACGCGCCACCACATCATATTTGGGGGCAAGAACATCTACTATTTTACCTTTACCTTCGTCTCCCCACTGGAGACCTAATAATACATCTACTTTCATTGATCAGAATATTTTCCGGCACCGCAAAATACGGTAAGCCTATTTATCTCTTTACTTATTTTTTAGGAATACTTCGTCTTCGGACTGTATTGTTTGGAAGATGGCATTCAACTTTGTGATTATCACAAGCTTCTTCACACTTTCGGATGGATTCATCAAATACACCTCACCACCTTTGTTTCGAAACTTGGTTAATATGGTAATCAAAACTCCTATTCCACTACTATTAATATACCTCAAATCTGAAATATCAATAATACAAGTTGTAACCTGATGGTTAACTGCGTCATTTACAGCACCTACCAACTGAGTACCATTATCTTCACCTATTAGATCACCTGATATTCTTAATATCAATGACTTACCTTTAATTTCTTGTCCAAAATTCATGTTTTACGGTTTTCACAGTTTTTCTTTGTACACGATGCGTATAATATCAAAGAATGATGCATTACATTAAAGTGTAACAATTCCTCTACTGTATTTTGTATCGTTTGAATGCGCGGATCACAAAATTCAATCACTTTGCTACAATCAGTGCAAATTAAATGATCGTGTTGTTTAAATCCGTATGATTTTTCGTATTGGGCAATATTCTTCCCAAACTGATGCTTGCTTACCAAGTCGCACTCAACCAGAAGATCAAGAGTATTGTAAACAGTAGCTCGGCTCACCCGATAATTCATGTTTTTCATGTTAATGTAAAGGGACTCTACATCAAAATGACCACCCAGTGAGTAAATCTGCTCTAATATAGCATATCGCTCAGGAGTTTTTCTTAGCTCCTTATTTTCCAAAAAGGCTGTAAAAATCCTCTTTACCTCTTCAAATGCTTTTGGATTTAATGCCATGGATAATAATTACGGGCAAATATAAAGAGATTAGCCATTAATTGGTTCTGGAATCAAACCTTGATACTTTCACTACACCTTCTACCTGCTCAAGTTTTTCAATTAGCATCTCTAAATGTCTGGTGTCATTCACGTATAACATTATTTCACCACTAAATATACCGTGGTCCGTTTTAAAAGAAAGTGAACTCATATTCACCTTTAATTCTTCCGAAATTACTTTAGAAACATCATTAATAAGCCCTACCCGGTCGGTTCCTATTACTTTAAGACCCGTGAGGAAGGCAACTTCATGTTGCGATGTCCACTTGGCTTTGATGACACGATTGCCATGATTAGCAAGTAGTTCTGTTGCATTGGGACAGGTCGTGCGGTGTATTTTGATTCCCTCATTAACGGTAACAAAACCAAATACTTCGTCTCCCGGAATGGGTGTACAGCATTTGGCCAGCTTATACTCCACCACATCCATATCCTCTCCAATCAAGAGAATGTCCTCATAGCGTCCTTTAAGTTTGTTAATCTCCTGTTCAATGGTCTTAACATCGGTTACTCCGGCATGTGCTTTATTTTTTAGAGGCGAGGATGGCTTAAACTCCTTAAATCTCTTAAAATCATTGAGGGTTATTAATCCCTTTCCTACCCGATAGTGCAATTCAAATTGAGATTTTACTTTGAAGTAATCACGCATTTGTTCATAAATACGGCTATTTACATCAATCTTTAACTGCTTTGTTTTTCTCAGTAAAATTTCTTTGCCTTCGTCAGCTACGTTGCGTTTATCTTCCTTAAGTAATTCCTTGATTTTTGATTTTGCTTTTGGGCTTATTGCAAAACGTAGCCAATCTTCATTTGGCTTCTGCTTTGAGGAGGTCAATATCTCTATCTGATCTCCATTTTTTAGTACATGATTAATAGGTACCAATTTCTGATTCACTTTTGCCCCGATACACTTGGCACCAATATCTGTATGAATGTCGAACGCAAAGTCCAGAGCTGTTGAGCCGGTTGGCAACGTTTTCAATTCTCCTTTGGGTGTGAAGACAAATACTTCTTCATTAAAGAGGTTCCCTCGAAAATCATCAACAAACTCTAGCGCTGTCAGGTCTTGCTTTTCAAGAAGTTCCCTCACTTTCACCAGCCATTTTTCTAAATTCGATTCATGACTTGCCACATTGTCTTTATATTTCCAATGTGCTGCATAACCTTTCTCGGCAATTTCGTCCATTCGCCTTGTTCGAATTTGCACCTCTACCCATTGACCATTTTTTGCCATCACGGTCGTGTGCAGCGATTCGTAACCATTTCCTTTCGGTGTACTAATCCAATCCCGTAACCGATCTGGGTTGGGAGTGTAATAATCCGTGACAATAGAATAGACTTGCCAGCAATAAGACTTTTCTTGTTCAATTGGTGTGTCTATAATAATGCGCACCGCAAACAAATCATACACTTCTTCAAAAGGTATATTTTGTTTGCTCATTTTATTATAAATCGAAAAAATTGACTTTGGCCGACTTTTGATTTCGCACGCTACATTGAGCTTGTCGAGTTCATCTTTAATAGGCTGAACGAATTGTTTGATAAATTTATTTCTGGAAGCACGTGTCTCATCAATCTTACTGGATATGTCGTGATAGACAGGATAATCCGTAAATCGTAAGTATAAATCTTCTAGTTCTGTTTTGATGGCATTCAGACCAAGCCGGTGGGCCAACGGGGCATAGAGATAAATTGTTTCGGATGAAACCCTAAGTTGTTTATTCCGGGGCATGCTTTCCAGGGTGCGCATGTTATGCAGACGGTCGGCCAGTTTGATTAAAATAACCCGCACATCTTCAGATAGGGTGAAAAGCATTTTTCTGAAATTTTCAGCTTGTGCTGATGTTCCATATTCAAATACACCCTTGATCTTTGTTAACCCATCAATTATTTTGGCGGTCTTCTTCCCAAAAATATGTTCCAGGTCTTTTAACTGAATATCCGTGTCCTCCACCACGTCATGGAGCAAAGCCGCAACAATGGAAGTTGTGCCTAAACCAATTTCTTCCACACAGATTTCTGCAACAGACAATGGGTGAAAAATATACGGCTCGCCCGATTTTCTGCGCATTTCTTTATGCGCCTCCATAGAAATAGTAAAGGCCTTCTTAATCAATTTGGCATCTCCTTCATTTAAAATGGGTTTTGCCTTACGCAACAGCCTACGGTATCGACTGATTATTTCTTTCCGCTCTTCTTCAACATCTATTACCACGTGCCTGCAGGATTTATTAGGAATTTTTGAACAGTACTTTAATCATAACGAATAATCTCTAAATTTGCACTCCATTTGTTAAAAAAACCTGTTTATTTAATTTAAACAAGGAATTCGCGGATGTGGCGTAATTGGCAGCCGCGCCAGACTTAGGATCTGGTGCCGTGAGGCGTGGGGGTTCGAGTCCCTTCATCCGCACAAATGTTGAACCCTCCTTTCGATATAACAGTTTATCGGCAGGAGGGTTCATTAATTAAACATGCTTACAGCAGTTTGCTTTTTATTGACTTTAAAATACGCATACCTTGAATATTACATTAGACAAACAAAGCGCCACAGATGGATTGATTAAAATCCAATTAAGCGAATCTGACTATCAACCCAAAGTGGATGTTAAGTTAAAGGACTACGCACGTAAGGCAAATATTAAAGGATTCCGCCAAGGGAAAGTGCCTGCGGGAGTAATTAAAAAAATGTTTGGAAAGTCAGTGCTGGTAGAAGAAGTTAATCATATTGTATCTCATTCGGTATCAGACTATATACGTGATCAAAAATTAAAAATACTGGGTGACCCAATGCCCAACCAGGAAAAAGGATTCTCCATTGACTGGGATAATCAAAAAGAGTTTGAGTTTGAATTTCAGATTGGAATGGTGGAAGATTTTCAGGTTGATCTTTCTGACAAAGTGAAAGTTAGCGCTCATAAAATTGAGGTAGACCAGAAAGTAATTGATGAAACCCTCCAAGATCTTAAAACCCGATTCGGCAATACAATCGACCTGGAGGTAAGTGAGGCTGGCTGTAATCTTTATGGCGAAATTTCCGTAACCGGAGAAGAAGACAAAAAAGGATCTTTTATCGCCCTCGATAAAATAGCCAAAAAAGAACAGAAGAAATTCATTGGCGTGAAAAAGGACGATGTCATCGAGTTTGATATTGAAAAGGCATTTGATGATAAAGCTGCCATTGCACAGGCTTTAAATATATCGGAAGAAGAAGCTGGAAAAGCCAGTGGAACGTATTCTTTCACCATAACCAATATCAGTAAAGTTGAGCCTGCTTCCATCAACCAGGAGTTGTTTGATAAGGTGTTTGGCCCTGAAGTTGTAAAAAGCGAAGAGGAGTTTATTGAAAAAATAAAAGCTACTATCAGCGAGAATTACGACCGCGAGACTGACCATTTACTGGATCATGAAATTCAACATCATTATGTTGATCATACAAAAATCAACATGCCCGATAATTTTTTAAAAAGCTGGTTGATCAACACAAGCAATGGGCAGGTTACAGCCGAAATCCTGGAAAAGGAATTCAATACCTATAAAGAATCCTTGAAATGGGACCTTATCAAAAATAAAATTTCGGAAGAAAAAGAAGTTAAAGTAGAAAGTGGCGAAGTGCGCGAAAAGGCCAAACAGTTTATTATGGAACAATTTGGCGGACCTGCCATCGCAGCACAATTAGGAGACAAATTGGATGACATTGCCAATAATTATCTCTCTGGCCAGGATGGCAAGGGTGAAAACTTCATGAAGATTTACAATCAGTTACGCCATGAAAGAATCATGAAAGTGATAAAGGATTCAATTAACGTGACCGAAAAGAAAGTGAGTTTGGAGGAATTCAAAAAGATTGCCGCTGAACATCAACATTAAGAAAATCAGAACCTTTCCAATTAGTATTTGGTTACAGAAGAGCCTCATTTTTGATGGGGCTTTTTTATTGAATATTTCTTACTAACATTGAGGAGCAAACAATAAAAAGTCGATTAATTACGACTACTTTTTAAGTTCATTAAATAATTTACGCCAGATATCATGTCACAATCAAACGAATTCAGAAACTATGCCGTGCACCATTTGGGCATGAGCGGAAATGCTTTGGACAGCTATGCAAAACATTTGAATGAAAACCCTTACACCGTATCGGGTATGACGCCTAACGTGGTAGAAGAGCGCCAGATGCGGGCTACCGTTATTGACGTATTCTCTCGTCTGATGGCTGATCGGATTATCTTTTTTGGAACTGCCGTTGATGATTACGTGGCAAACGTAATTACTGCTCAACTGCTATTCCTGGAGTCGTCTGATCCAAAGAAGGATATCATTATGTACATCAACAGTCCGGGTGGATCGGTACATGCCGGACTAGGCATTTACGACACTATGCAATATGTAAATCCGGATGTGGCCACCATATGCACAGGTCTTGCTGCTTCCATGGGTGCTGTTCTTTTGGCAGCGGGAGCGCCCAAAAAGAGATCAGGGCTAACTCATTCAAGAGTGATGATTCACCAACCTTCAGCCGGTATGCAGGGAACCTCCAAGGACATGGAGATTTCGTTAAAGCAAACCATCGAATTACGTCAGGATCTTTACACTATTCTTGCTAATCATTGCGGTCAAACGTTTGAGCGAATTGAAAAAGACTCGGACCGCGATTATTGGATGAGGGCCAGTGAAGCCAAAGAATATGGCCTGATTGATGAAGTGTTAGAGCGAAAGAAGTAATTAGGTTGCAATCCACTACATTCAATTAGCCGATTAGCCAGTTAAATTCTATATTTTTGTAGAATCAATTGATTAACCGGCTAATTGCTTAATGATAAAACAAGAAAAGATGGCGGAAGTATTATGTTCGTTTTGCGGAAGAAACAAAAAAGATGTGGACCTGATGATTTCAGGAATTCATGCTCACATTTGCGACAAGTGCGTTACGCAAGCCAGCCAGATTTTATTGGAAGAAAAGAAAAATAAAGTTGAAGCAGGCTCACTACCCAACTTCAAACTGATCAAACCTCGCGAGATTAAGAAATTTTTGGATGAATATGTGATCGGGCAAGATGAAGCCAAGCGTGTGATGGCAGTGGCGGTTTACAATCACTATAAACGCCTCATGCAGCGCAAAGTGGATACTGACATCACCATCGAAAAATCTAACATCATTATGGTGGGTGAAACCGGAACGGGCAAAACCTACCTGGCTCGCACGCTTGCTAAAATTTTACAAGTACCCTTTTGTATTGCCGATGCCACCGTACTAACCGAAGCTGGTTATGTAGGTGAAGATGTTGAAAGCATCCTTACCCGTTTATTGCAAGCTGCAGATTATAATACAGAAGCCGCTGAGCGCGGAATCGTTTATATTGATGAAATTGATAAAATCGCTCGTAAGTCTGATAACCCTTCTATTACCCGCGATGTAAGTGGTGAAGGAGTTCAACAAGCGCTTTTGAAATTATTAGAAGGAACCTCGGTGAACGTTCCCCCGCAAGGAGGACGTAAACATCCTGATCAAAAAATGATTTCCGTGAACACAGAAAACATTTTATTTATCTGCGGTGGTGCTTTTGAGGGGATTTCAAGACTGATTGGCAAGAGATTAAACACGCGCCCACTGGGATTTGCAACCAATCCGGACAGCTTAAATCCAAGCGATGTAGATAAAGATAACCTGCTGCAATTTGTTTCAGCCCAAGACCTGAAGAGTTTTGGATTAATACCAGAACTTATTGGACGACTACCCGTATTGTCATACCTGAATCCTTTGGATCATAATGCCCTTAGTAAAATTCTTACCGAACCCAAAAATGCTTTAGTAAAACAGTATAAGAAGCTTTTTGAAATGGAAGACATTGAGTTAGAGTTCAAAGAAGGAGCGTTAGCTTTTATTGTTGAAAAAGCATTGGACTTTAAATTGGGGGCAAGGGGTTTGCGTTCGATTTGCGAGGCCATCGTTAATGACGCCATGTTCGAGATGCCATCTGATAAGACGACCGACAAACTTGTAATCACACGTGCTTACGCGGAAGAAAAATTCAATAAATCACATTATAGCAAACTGAAAGTTGCTTAGCTTATTTCCGGGCTACGTATTCAGTTATTAATCGTGCCGTATTTTCCGAAGCAGACTCGGTATCTAATCTGTGATGCACATTTTCATATTCTTCCTTAATTGAAGAAATGTAAGCTTCATCATGTAATAATTTTTGTACTTCCGCTTGCACAAATTCCTTGGTGGCGTTGCTCTGAATTAATTCCCGGATTACTTCTTTACCAGCAATTAAATTTACCAGCGATATAAACTTCACCTGTACTAAACTACTCGCAATAAAATATTCAAGCGCATTAGTCTTATAAACCACCACCTGAGGCACTTTGAATAATGCTGTCTCAAGTGTGGCTGTACCTGAGGTAACAATAGCGGCATCAGCACGATATAACAAATCATAAGTCTCCCCCGCTACAAACTTGACATTTGATTTACCTCTTAACTCACGATATAAGTCATCAGGAAGATTACTAACCGCAGCCACAACAAATTGAACATCCTTATTCGCTTCGGCAATTTCTGCCATCAAGGGAACAATTAATTTCAACTCAATTTTCCGGCTGCCCGGCAAGAGCGCCACAAGTTTTTTATCGGGTGTGATTCCATGTTTGATGATGAAGTCCGGATTGACATGAAAAGCTTTTATGGCATCCAGCACCGGATTGCCAACATAATCAACATGAAAGTCATACTTCTTATAAAAGTCCTTTTCAAATGGAAGGATCACGAACATACGATCGACATTGGCTTTTAATTTCCACGCACGACTTTGATACCATGCCCAAACTTTCGGTGGGATATAATATAAAACAGGGATACCGCTACGTTTTGCAAACCCAGCTATCATCATATTAAAACCACCGTAATCAATCAAAATAATTGCATCTGGGTTAAAATCAATAATGTCTTTTTTGCAGAATGCTCTGAATTTAAAAATCTTGAAAAGGCTGGTAGCAAGAGAGATAAAACCCATGAATGCTAATTCACGATAATGCACCGACAGCTTCACTCCGGCCAGCTCCATTTCATCACCACCAAAACCTTGCAGTTCGGCTTGATGATCATATTTACGAAGCGAGCGCACCAGGTTACCTCCGTGCATATCCCCTGACCGCTCACCTGCTATAATATAATACTTCACTATAAAATCAGTTTATTATGCACCAAAGTATTCCACATAGTTGCGGGGAGTTTCGTACAATCGCAATGAGTGAAGCGTTCCGAATTTACTGATTGATTTAATTTTGGGCTCCAGGATTTTCCATATCTCAATCACCAGAATTTCGCAACTGGCCAGTTTACCTTTCATGAAATCCACATCGACATTAAGATTCTTGTGATCCAGTTTATCAATTACTTCTAACCTGATGAGGGAACTTAATTTTTTTAAATCAATGACAAAGCCTGTGTCCGGATCGGGTAATCCTTTTACTGTGACGATTAAATCAAAATTATGTCCATGCCAGTTTTCATTGGCACATGGACCAAATACTTCTACATTCCGCTCCTTGCTCCAGGCGGGATTATACAATTTATGCGCGGCATTAAAATGCTCTTTTCTGCTTACATGAACCATAATTAAACAAAGCTGGGCGCAAATATACAACAGTACAAAGTCAGGTCACAGAATATAGTTTTATGTAAATTGCCTCAAAAAAGGTGTTATGATAGTAGTTACAGGGGCAGCCGGTTTTATTGGTAGTTATTTAATACACAGACTTAATCAGGATAATTTCAATGCCATCATCGCGGTTGATAAATTCGACAATGAAGTAAAAAATAAGAACCTGGTTGGATTGAAAATAAAAGAACGGATTGATCGTGATCAATTTCTTTCGTGGCTCGATACAAATTATGAAACCATCGAATTCATTTTTCATATTGGGGCCCGCACTGATACGACTGAATTTGATACGGCACTACTCAACAAATTAAATACGCAATACAGCAAAGACATCTGGACGCGCTGCTGTCGATATCAAATCCCGTTAGTCTACGCCTCATCCGCTGCTACCTATGGCCTTGGTGAAATGGGGTACAATGACGATGAGACAAAAATACCCCAGCTTAAACCGCTTAATCCCTATGGTCAATCCAAACAAGACTTTGATGTGTGGGCACTTCAACAAAAAGAGAAACCCTTCTTTTGGGTAGGACTTAAATTTTTTAATGTATACGGCCCCAATGAATACCACAAAGGGCGCATGGCCTCGGTGATATGGCACGCCTACAATCAGATCACAAAGACAGGAAAAATGAAGTTATTTAAGTCGCACAATCCCGCATTTAAAAATGGAGAGCAGATGCGCGATTTCGTTTATGTAAAGGATGTGGCTGACGTATGCCTGTTCTTAATGCATCACCGTAAAAATTCCGGCATCTATAATTTAGGCTCAGGAAAAGCCCGAACCTTTGTGGATTTAGCGAAGGCTGTTTTTAAAGCCCTTGGCAAAAAGGAAGACATTGAATTTATCGACACCCCTGCCGATATCCGTGACAAGTATCAGTATTTTACTGAGGCGAATATGGAGAAGTTGAAAGGGATCGGATACGCTAAATCCTTTACAACTCTTGAGGATGGCGTAAATAATTATGTCAAAGATTATCTCATTTCTCATCCAAAAACCGTATAATTTCTATCAGGTCATCTTCAGATTTTATTTTCTTTTTGTTGTTAAGAAAGACTTCAATTCTTGAAGAGTGTTCCGAAAAAACATCCATTACAGATTTTTTGTTAGGTTTTATCTCCTTTGAACCAGCCCCCTCACTAATAACAAAGTATACTATTTTTGATTGGAAACTTTTCTGTGAATCCGAAGTTCCATAGTCCGACACGTTATTTTCAATAAAGGAGGATTTGTACTTTTTAAGTAAAGTGATTCTTCCCTCCAAGAGAATATCAAAGTAGCTTGTTTTAGAAAAGCCTTCAAAACCATAACCTGTCGAAAAAGAATGATTAATTACTTTATTGCTACCAGGCTCAATAAACATTAACGTAAACTTTGGATAATTCATAGCGCTTACTTCCATTACCTGACCCTCCTGATTCAATTCAACCAGATCTTTATAAGTATCATATTTCAAAAGAAGATTGCTATACACTTTACCATTTCTATCAGTAAGTGTCCCTGAGTTCCAAGCAGGATACAAATAAGGTGATCCCTTTATATCATCATATTTTTTTATTCTTAGAACTACATTATCCATTCCCTGAACATTGGCTATCTGCCCCATCACATTGCTGATGAAAGAAGTTACTAACAATGAAGTGATCACATATTTCGATATCATCCAAAAATAATTTTTATACCATCTCAGATATATTTTACAGGAATTGTTCATTTACATAGTAAAAAAAAAGGCGAACCAATTCTGTTCGCCTCTTTTTCATAGTTACATATACTTGATTATTTAGTGCGTATTCTACGGGTAAATGTTGCGTAGTTTGCGCTCACAATAATACCTTCTCCCCCTGACGTAAGACTTACCTTTAAGTCTTTAGTTGTTGTTGAAGGTGCAATGTTATCATCCAACACTAAAAATTTAATATAACCATAGCTACTGTTTGGTGGGATCGTCACTGTACCTCCTGTAGTTGTCAATGTATAATGAGTTCCTTCAACGGCTGTGCTGGCAGCGTCTATTGAAAAAGTAACATTGACAGCCGCATCACGCTGAGGCCCTACCAAGTTTACACGAAGGGAATCCTTAATTCCAACACCATCGAGTGTGCGTGTATATATCTTAGTAACGGCAAGACCGGATACAGTAGTTGCTTCATCTATTTCGATATAGGTTTTGTCTAAAATAATATCTAAACCTGAATCATTAAAACAAGAAATCAAGGCCATCGCCAAAATTCCGTATATAATCATCATCTTCTTCATAATGGTTCTTATTTTGTTTTTTAATACCCAGGGTTTTGAACTATTGACGGATTAATTGCTACCTGCTCAACAGGAATACGAGCCAAAATTCTGAAATCAGAATATGGTACAGTTGGCGTGGTGCCAGCAGGCTTAGTGATATCTTTACCAAGCCGTTTAAGGTCGAACCAACGATTTCCTTCAAAGGCTAATTCTACCCTGCGTTCATTTAATATCCTGTCTATTAATGCCGAACCTGTATCAGTTACTGCACCTAATCCCCTATTTGCTCTTAGCGTGTTTAAAATAGATAACGCACCAGCCTCGTCTCCACTGCGTGCTTTCCCCTCTGCTGAGATCAACATTACCTCTGCTCTACGAATGATAGGTATGTTTTCCATAAATGCATTGGAAGCATTGCCTCCTGACCATTTACGACTTCTATACTTACCTAATGTACCCACAGGACCTGCTCCTGCTACATTCTCATAAAGGTTTTTCCTTACATCGCCAGCTTCGTGCGCTGCTATCAACTCGTTACTTGCTGCAACTGCATACTGTGCTGAAGATATCAAGTTCATGGTCATCGAATTCAATGAATAATTAGGGCCATCAACAGAAGTCCAGTCGCTAGGAACGATTGGTGATTCAAAAATCGACTCAGGATGCGGGCTCTGAGTCCATGAACTCACAAAATTTGCCGAAGTTGTCAAGGGTGCAAAGCTAAATGCTAAGGCCAAATCAGCTTGTTGAGCTGCCTCAGCATACTTACCCCAGTATAAATAAACCTTTGCTAACAATGCTCTTGCTGCTTGTTTCGAAGCACGATAAGGAGACGTTGTCGCTGCTGCTGAGGAAGGGTTCGGTAACAGGGTTACAGCTTGTAATAAATCCGCTTCCATAAGGGCATATCCTTCAACATTGGTTGACCTTGATTTAAGGTCGGCATCCGAAACTTTCTCAACAGGTTCTGTACGGAGCACAACACCTAAGTTGAATCCATTTACTTCCTTGCCTGGTTCATAAGAATAAACCCGATGAAGTTCGAGGTAATTCAAAGCTCGTAGAAAATAGGCTTCTCCTTTATAGCGATTTCTTAATGATTGTGGGATAGTAGTCATCGCATCAATTTTGGCAATCACCGTATTACACTCATTGATTGCTACATAACGTCCATTTGAAAGCGTTGTACCTCCTACGTCCACACCCCATCTATCCATATGGCTTCCTACGGTATTTGCGGCTTGGCCAGCATATCGGGTGGTGCTTACCAAGATCATGTTATCGGCCATAACCTCAGGATGCATCATCGTTTCTTGCCCATAAAAAACAAAATCATTAGTGCGCTCATAGACTGAGAAAACTAACGACCGAAATCCGAGAGAATCTGCCAACGATTGTCCAGGAGTAAGAGTCGCCTCATTATATGTATCCAGGTTACATGCCCCCACAAGTACAATCAAAACGAGTAGGGCAGTTATTTTTATCTTATTCATAATAATCAGTATTAATAAAATGTTAAAATCCGATTGTTAGACCAGCCATGAATTGCTTGCCATTTGGAAAATTTCCGTATGTCGATTGGCCTCCAACATTATTTGCTGTGGAGATAACCTCAGGATCTATTCCTTCAAATTTGGACCAAGTAACTAGATTAAGCGCTTGAGCAAAAACGTTTATTTTGCGCACGCCCATCTTAGATAAAATAGCTTTTGGGATATCATAAGAAAGAGTAATCTGCTTTAATCTCACATATGATGCATCGGAATACCAACGAGTACTTGCGGATCCTGCATTTTGACTATACCCATTAATTATACCATTGTTACCGTACGGACGCGGAACATTAGTCATGTCTCCAGGGTTTTGCCAACGAGCCAGTTGTGACTTCAATTGATTATTAAATGACGAACCTCCTAATGCAATATTTTGCAAGTCTCCCAGGTAAACTTCATTACCTCCCTGATACTGGAAGAACACATCAAGCCCTATACCTTTGTAGCTAAATTTGTTGCTTACTCCTCCAAAATATTTAGGAATCGGAGAACTTTTGGCGTACCCATCGACAGCAACTAAAGGGTTATAGGTTGGATTTCCATTTACATCATAATGCATGGATCTACCTGTTGCCGGATTTACCCCAGCATAATCAAATACATAGTTAAATGAAATGGGTTCTCCCTTGATTAGGAATGTTGGTGATCCTGGTCCACCCAAGCGTTCACCTCCATTGGAAAGTTCCAGTACTTCATTATGTAAAGTTGAAAAATTACCACTTATATCCCATTTTAACCCACTTGCTGTATTAAGTACTACTCCACCTAGTTCAATCTCAATACCTCTGTTTAATATCTTCCCTGCATTACCCTTGTAGTTCACAAAACCGGCATCGGAAGGAAGAGGTATGTCAAAGAGAAGAGCCTTGGTTGTGTTAGAATAATATTCAATAGACCCATACAATCGGCTTCCCCATAATCCAAAGTCAACCCCACCACTAATTTGTTGTTCTGATTCCCAGGTTAGGAATTCGTTACCAAGACGTATAGGGCGAAATACTGGGGAACCGTTAAAAGAACCAGGTTGTGCACCCAGTGCTAATGAAACCCCAGGGTTTACCGTACTGTATTGAGTAAGTCCATCATAGTCACCGATCTCAGAGTTTCCAACCAAACCAATCGATGCCCTTAGTTTCAGGTTGTCTACAAAACTAACAGACTGCATAAAGTTCTCGCCTTTGATGTTCCAACCAACAGAGCCCGCATAAAAGGTTCCGTATCTATTGCTGGCTCCAAACCTGGAAGATCCATCTCTTCGTAATGTAAAATCTGCCAGGTATTTATCATTGTATGCATACTTTACCTGACCAAAGAATCCTTGGCGTTTGTTGCCAAAAAATGCTCCCGATGCAGGACGAGCTACCGAGCCTTGTGACAATTGTCTTAGCTGTGGGTTAGCGAAACCAAATTGCTGGGCAGTTACTTGCTCACGCTGTTCTTCTTTATATTCAAAACCTAATAAGGCATTAACAGAATGAACATCGTTGAATTTTTTAGAATAATTAAGAGTCGTGTTCGTATTATAATTCAACGTTCTGCGATAGGTAACAGTAATCTGGTTATTATCTGCAGCGAACGCAGGGATGGTCGATGGGCGCTGGTTATCATCACGGTTGGTTGAAAAGTCAGCACCAGCAAATCCATTCAATGTTAACCCAGGCAAGATGGCATAGGATATATTAAAGTTTGATACCGTTTGGGCAGTGCGGCCCAAGCGAACTTCTTCATAAGCACCTTGAATAATATTGTATTGAAAGTTATGCACTTGTCCGTTGATCGGGTACTTATTGTAGCCACCCGTACTTTCATTATAAGCTGGTGAAATCGGCATCATATTATAAACCGCACTAAAGGGACCATTCACAAAATTTCCATTGGCAATAGTTCCGAACGTTCTTACATAGGCTAAGGAAATGTTTGCACCTACTGTAATCTTATCTGAAAGTTTGTGGGTAAGTTTCAACCTTGTAGTACCACGTTTAAAGTTCGACTGGATGATCTGACCATCCTGTGTTTGATATGATCCTGAAAGTAAAAATGATGTCTTATCATCTCCTCCGGAAATAGATCCATCATACGTGCTCAATTTTGCATCTCTGAACATGCCATTAACCCAATCATAATTTGGTATTGATGAAGGGTTAGTGAGGTCTCCATATAAGGCAGTCGCACCGGTTAGTCCTGCATTGTTATATGCTTCTGTACGGATTGTAGCATATTCTACTCCATTCATCACTTTATATAAGTTCATTGGTTGAACAACCCCTTGTTGCATTGTAAAATCAACCTGCGGAGCACCTTTCTTTCCCTTTTTAGTAGTAACAATTACAACCCCATTTGCTGCCTGTGCCCCATAAATCGCAGCTGATGCAGCATCTTTCAATACGTCAATTGACTCAATATCATTTGGGTTGATCGCAGTCAACGGATTTTGTGAACCTTGACCTGTACCTCCAAGTTTGCTCATTTGAACGCCATCGACAATCCACAAAGGTTCGTTATTTGCATTTATAGAACCAATCCCACGCACCCTAACATTAAGAGCACCCCCAGGTTGGCCGCTTGCGGCTCCTACTTGAACACCTGCTAACCTTCCTTGTATAGCACGGTCTGCCGATTGAACAGGGAGGTTTTCAAATGCATCACCTTTAATGGATGAAATTGCGCCCGTTAAGGATCGCTTTTCTTGTTGCATGCCGTAGCCCGTTATAACAACCTCCGATAATTGGGTAACGTCCGTTACCATTTGCACATCAATTACAGATCGGCTGTCTACTGCGATTTCTAGTGACTGCAGACCAATAAATGAAAATACCAAGGTTTCAGAACCACCTACTGAAATGGTATACTGACCTTGCGCATCTGTTACAGTACCATTCTTTGTTCCTTTAACAAGAACGTTTACACCAGGTAAGGTCGAACCATCTTCAGCAGACGTTACCCGGCCCGAAACAGTCCGTTCCTGAGCCCATGCTACACTTGTCAGTAGCATCAGCACAGAGAAAATTTTTACTAGTAAAAATTTCTTCATACACATTAATTTAAGTTTATAATTTTATTAGAATGCCTTAAAGCGGGGCAAACATAGAAGAAAAGTGATCGAAAAAAAACGATCTTCGTTGGCCGAGAAGTGTAGAAAATACCACGAAATAATCGATGAAGAATAAATGATAATCTTGCAGAAACGGAACGCTAATGCACAATAGTTTGTGCGGGTTTTTAATTTAAAACCCTATAAAATTCTGAACTCGATCCGTCTATTTATTTTTCTATTTTCATCAGAATCGTTCTGTTTGAGTGGTTTTTTAGAGCCATACCCCTTCTGCAAAATCCTGGCAGCGTCAATTCCCTGGTTCTTTAAATAGTCAGTCACCGAAGCCGCTCTCTTTAATGATAGTTGTTGGTTGTATGATTCCGTGCCTGAGTTATCAGTATGACCACTGACCTCTATTCTTACTGATTGATTCATCTTCAAGAATTTGACAATCTCGTTTAGCTCAGTAAGTGATTGTTGTTTTAACTCATATTGATCCACATCAAAAAACAGATTGTTAAGTATCACTGATGCGTCTTTTTCAACTGCCAAAAGGAGAACATTCTGTATCACCGGCTTAGCTTCTTCTGATTGAATATAATTAAAATGTAGGCTTTGAAATAGATACATAGGTCGGGTAACATATAACGCATATTCAGCACCCCCCGGAAGCACCATCAGGTATTGGCCAGAAACAGAATCTGATTCAACCACTGATATGCGTTGGTTTCGTTGTATATCAAAAAGTTCAATGCGCGCTTTCAGCGGATGGCTGGTCTTAGCATCAATTATCTTTCCTTTCAATACATTACCCTTCTTACTGGTCATTAAACCTGGAGGAAGTTGTATC
>CAYGGY010000082.1:0-17657 GCA_964349405.1 uncultured Ohtaekwangia sp.
ACCTAAGACGAATATAAAAGCCCCGATCCAATGGACCGGGGCTTTTTGTTTTATGATCAATGATGTTTTATTGTCGCACTAACCACTTAATTAAAAATACTAAGGCAATTACGATAGCGGCAAATCCAATGAATCCTATTATATCAACGGTGGTAATAAATGCTCCCAGCACAATACCTATGACTCCAAAAATAGCAGCCATTTTAAGATCATGATCCATGGCAGCAGTAGCCTTGGCTGACTCTACCCCAAGATTCTTTTTTTGTTCCTTCACATAACTCTTAATCTCACTGCGTAAATGATTGCGTAATTCCTTACGTTCTGGTTTTGTCATTTGAACATACGTTTTACGCACTTCCTCTTTGGAGGCAACTTCAAGTTCCGCGGGTGCACTGGAGGTGCTGGCCAAAAGTTGTTCTGGTTGGGTATTGATCGCTGGTTCCGAAATCATCGGTTCTGCTACCGTAGCTGTCTGATAGTTAACCTGCTTATCATACGATTTAAAACTAGCCGTGTATTTGGGGCTGGAACATGCAGAGGCAAAAATTGCGACTACCAATACGTAAAGAATGTTTTTCATAGTCTGAATGGTTTGATTATTTAAAAAGAGAGATTATTCGATTAAAGAACCGTTTCTCAAATTCCCAAAAAAAATTAAACTGACCAAATACAAATCCATACATCAGTAAAATCATATTGTAAAATGGAAAAATCAAGATCCAATAAAGTGTACTCGCCCACATCGGTTTATCACCAGAAGAAAACCAATAATCAAATAATGGTCGCTTAAGAAAGAGAACAGTAAAGCCCGTGCACGCAAAAACAATCAATATTATAACGACCTGGAGCCCACTCCTTAACTTCCATCTCGTTTGTAATTGATCTATCCAACTCATTTAAATACAAATTGCAGGTTCAAGATAGCAAAGCATTTGTTCAGGTAAATGGCTTCCACCAATCATTTTGTGGCAATTTGGCTGAAATTATTAACGGCTCTTTTTTAACTGGATGTATGAATGAAAGCTGCCTTGCATGAAGACCTATGCTTCCATCTGGTGACAACTGTTCAGAACCATATTTTACGTCACCTACAATAGAACACCCCATCGAGGCAAGTTGCACTCTGATCTGATGTGGTCTGCCTGTAATTGGGTTTACTTCCAACAAGTAAAAACCACGTTTATTATCGATTATTTTGTAGTTCAATTCTGATCTCAATCCATTGGAATTTTCGCGACTGTAGGCCGTTGTTTTATTTTTCTTCTCGTCCTTCACCAGCCAATGCACCAAGGTGCCTTCGTGCCTTGCCGGTTTGTTGATAACCAAAGCCCAATATATTTTCTGAGTCTCTCTGTCTCTGAACAGCGCATTCATGCGCTCCAACGCTTTTGACGTTCTGGCAAAAACCACCACGCCACTCACAGGCCTGTCCAGACGATGCACCACGCCTAAAAAAACATCCCCCGGCTTATTATATTTTTTGCCAATGTATTCTTTCGCCATCTCAACCAAAGGCTTGTCGCCCGTCACATCACCCTGCACCAACACACCCGCAGGTTTGTTGATGATCAGCAAATGGTTGTCTTCGTATAAAACCTGTAGTGGACTAATCATAAAACTTTGTAAGTTAGAACCAGATACAAAACAAACAAAGTACCATGGCAAAACACTTGATCGGCCTTTTGGTAATTTCCCTTGCCATCATTTCATGTACTGAGAAACAATCAACCGATGATTTGAAAAAAAGTATCACCGAAGAGTTATCAAAACAACCGGGAATCTTTGCCGTTGCCTTCAAGAATTTAACCTCAGAAGAAGAAATTTTGATCAACGAACACGATCTCTTCCATGCCGCCAGCACTATGAAAACCCCCGTGATGGTAGAAGTGTATAAGCAAGCTGCGGAGGGAGTTTTTTCGCTTAAAGATTCAATTCTCATCAAAAATGAATTTAAAAGTATTGTTGATGGCAGTCCTTATTCGCTGAGTGTGAAGGATGATAGCGATACCCTTATCTACAAGCACCTTGGAGAGAAACGCACTGTTTACTCGTTGATGTATGACATGATTATTATCAGCAGCAATCTTGCCACTAACCTCATTGTTGAATTAGTTGATGCAAAGAATGTCACCAATACGCTTCGTTCTATTGGAGCCTATGATATGCAGGTTTTGCGCGGTGTGGAAGATACCAAAGCATTTGAAGCCGGAATGATCAATCAGGTAACGGCCTATGACCTAATGCTCCTGTTTGATAAAATTGATCATGAAGAATTGGTAAATTCAGAGGCAAGTATGGCGATGATGGATATCTTGTTAAACCAAAAATTCAATGATATCATTCCTGCCAATCTTCCACGAGAAGTTAAAGTAGCACACAAAACAGGGTGGATTACTGGCGTTCACCACGATTCAGGTATTGTGTTTTTACCAGACGGAAGAAAATATGTTTTAGTGTTGCTTTCTAGAGATCTTAAGAATGAAGATGCCGCTGTAAAGACGATGGCTGCCGTATCAAAAATAATTTACGATCACGTAGCTATCACAAACTAATTAGTCTTTAAACTCCGAAGTAAAGTGGAAATTGATTTCAGGAAAATTGTCCTGCACCATTTGTAACCACGCTTTTGATTCGGCCATAAACACCAACTTATCATCTTTGTCGCGGGCAATGTGTCGTTGTTTTGAATCAATAAATTCCTGAAGCTTTTTCTGATCCTTGCTGCTGATCCAACAGGCTTTATAAATATTCTGATGGGCGAACTCAACAGAAGCGCTATATTCATTCTTTAGTCGGAATTGAATCACTTCAAACTGAAGCGCTCCTACGACACCCACTACTTTTCTTTTCCCCAACTCATAGGTAAACAGCTGAGCAACGCCTTCTTCCATCAACTGAAGCAGGCCTTTCTCAAGTTGCTTTGTTTTCATGGCATCCTTGTTAATGACCTCTTTAAAAATTTCAGGAGAGAAACTTGGAATGCCTGTGTACATCAGTTTTTCTCCATCCGTAAGCGTGTCACCAATCTTTAAGTTACCAGTGTCGTAAAGACCCACAATATCTCCAGGCCAGGCTTCATCCACCGTTTCACGATCTTGCGCCATAAAGGCTGTTGCGTTGGAGAAACGAATTCCTTTTTCCTGACGTACGTGATAATAATTAGTACCTCTTTCAAATTTCCCTGAGCAAACACGCAAAAACGCAATGCGGTTGCGATGCTTAGGGTCCATGTTGGCATGAATCTTAAAAATAAATCCAGAGAATTTATTTTCTTCCGGTTTGATCTCACGCAAAGTTGTCTCTCTTGGAATAGGTGCTGGGGCAATTCGGATGAATGTATCCAGCAACTCCTGCACGCCAAAATTATTTACTGCACTTCCAAAAAACACAGGTGCCACTTCTCCCGCGAGGTACTCCTCCACATCAAATTCGGGATAGACGCCTTCAATGAGTTCTACATCGGCACGTAGTTGCTTGGCATTATTCTCTCCCACCAAACGATCCAAATCCTCACTTTGAATGTCTGAAATCTCAATACCCTCTGAAATTGTTATTTTGCTGGATGTAAAGAGATGCAATGTCTTCTCATACAAATTATATACGCCCCTAAAGGTTTTACCCATACTGATGGGCCAACTTAACGGACGCACTTTAATATTCAACTTCTCTTCAACTTCATCCAACAACTCAAAGGGATCTCTACCTTCACGATCCAGTTTATTAATGAAACAAATTACGGGTGTGCTACGCATGCGGCACACCTCCATCAGTTTCTCGGTCTGCGACTCTACGCCTTTTACACAATCAATCACCATGATTACGCTATCCACAGCAGTGAGCGTGCGATAGGTATCCTCAGCAAAATCCTGGTGACCAGGTGTATCGAGAAGGTTAATCTTTATATCTTTATAATTGAAGCCCATTACTGAAGTGGCCACCGAAATTCCACGCTGCTTTTCAATCTCCATCCAGTCGCTTCGTGCATGGTCTTTAATCTTAGATGACTTCACAGCACCTGCTTTCTGAATGGCTCCCCCAAAAAGAAGGAGCTTTTCTGTGAGCGTAGTTTTTCCTGCATCCGGGTGGCTGATGATTCCGAAAGTTCTACGCTTTGCTATTTCCTGTTCGTGTGTCATGGGCAAAAATAAGGGGCAAAGGTAAGAAAAGTCATCAGACCCTTCATCATTAAAGTAACAGAAGGCTCTGGAAACCAATTTTAAAATTTTTCACTTTCCGATTTCTTGTTTACAAACTTGAAAATTACGATCAGGCATTCCTTTGACTTATATTCTTCCGGTTCACTTTTAGCTGCGCTGACCTAAATAAATTGTAAGTGAGATTCATTAATCCGATCGTGGCTTCCTGGCTTCCGCCTCACAAAGTCTCAAAACCTGATTTAACACATTCCGCTCATCGAGTTGGTCATCAACCCAAAGATATGTCCTATTCGTGCTCATATTAATTTCGCCTTTTCTCATTTTTACGGTCTTTTGGTAAAGGGCTTGTTGCGACACTCTTTTTCATGGATCATGGAAATCATTTTCCCATCGCTCAATTCGTTTTCAATTTTCTCACTTCGACAGGCACGATCAGTATACACTTTCTGTCCACGGTCTTTTTTGTCATTCCATGATTCAATCAAGTCATGCTCATGAATATAAGCTGGTGTTATTTTATAACCGGCAATAAGGTTGGTGGGCTCATCTGCTTTCACATAGTCTTTACATACATAATAACTTTTCCATTGTATGTGTCCTGTTTAGCATCAACATCCTTCTGATGCAGGTTGTGTTCTTCATTTTTTCATTCCTGAGAAACAATCTTCTCATTGAGTTACTGGTTTTCATCGTGCTTGTTGCGTTAAATAAGGACTTACACAATGGAAGTATCCGTCATTCTGCCTTTGTTAAGGATTACACCACGCTTGGTAATTTTATCCGTCAATGAAAATAATTTCTCTACCAACATGGTTTTGGAAAGTTCATTCTTAACCCTTCACATGGGCTTGACATCCGGAACTGCATCAAATACAGTTAATATTAAAAATCCCGTATCCTGTGATGCCATAGCTTAAATTAAAATTCGGTGTAAAATCAAAATATAGAATCTTAATCTGTTAGAGAGATTTTTAAACCGCTGCGAAAAATGGAATCCTATTCCACTTCTTCTTACTGCCTTTTCCTGGTTTTTGCTTGGAGTATGTTATGGCTTCAGATATTGCTTTTTAACAGATTGGCGTTGGCAAATACATAATAATTTAAGGGTCGATAATCCATTTGATTCCTAAATACATTTTTAATAACTCCGCTTTTCTTTACCGCTCTGTTCATGAGCGAACTAACCTCAAATTGAAACCATAGAACATCCTCTATTTCAGATAGATTTCATTTGCTTGAATTCAAAATTGGATTTCCGAACCACTCATGCTCGTTCTGTTGTGACGAATTGTCCATAAAAACTTCATATAACTAAAATCTCATCCATCGCTGATTTACGTCATCGACTAGCATTGGCACTCCGCTGTAGGTTTGTATTAAAAAAAATAAGAATATGAACTTAACATTAAAACCCAGCACAAAGTTACCCGGTCTTTATACCAACTGGCTAAGACCCGATTCTGTGTTCGACCAGAATTTATGGAATTTGAAATCAGGATTCATTCCGATGCACCTCGGTGTAGATATTCCACCCGTTAACATTAAGGAAACACCAACCGAATTTATTCTTGAAGTGGCGGCACCAGGTCTTGAGCGCAAAGACTTTCATGTTAACGTGGAGAATCACCTATTGAAAATCAGCGTAGAAAAAGAGGAGAAAAAGGAAAAGAAAGAAAAAGAGAATGGCTACTGGAGAAAAGAATATTCTTATCATTCCTTTTGCCGCAGTTTTACTTTACCCGACCATGTAAAGGAAGGGATGATTGATGCTCATTACGATAAAGGTATTTTGCTGGTGCATGTGGCAAAGGAAAAACAAACTACCACAAAAGCTCCTCGTAAAATTGCTATTTCATAGCCTTAATAAATCAACAATAACAATCAAAATTAATTATTTATGAAAACGAATGAAGAACTTCAACGAGATGTGATGGAGGAATTTAAATGGGATCCTCAATTGAGAAATGTACACACGCAAATTGGCGTATCAGCAAAAGATGGTGTAATTACCTTGTCAGGAATGGTGGACACCTATAACAAGAAGCTTGCTGCCGAAAGAGCCGCTCAACGTGTGCTGGGAGTAAAAGTCGTAGCCTGTGATATTGAAGTAAAAGTGGCAGGGCTAGGTAAAAAGACCGACACTGAAATTGCTGAAGCAGTAAAAAATGCCTTACGTTGGAACAGCGCTATTGATGAAGATAAGATTGAAGTAAAAATTGACAATGGCTGGGTATTTATGGATGGCACGGTAGAATGGGAGTATCAAAAAATTTCAGCTCAAAATAGTGTACAAGATTTACTGGGTGTGAAAGGAATCACCAACAATGTTAAAATCAAAACAAGGGATATTGATATTAAAGAGATCAAAAATAAAATCTCTCAGGCATTTCAACGAAATGCCGCTATTGATGCATCCGGTATCATACTTGAAACCTCCGGTAGTAGAGTTACTCTTCGCGGAACAGTGCGCGCATGGGTAGAGAAAGAAGAAGCCGAAAGAATTGCCTGGTCATCACCGGGTGTACTGGTTGTAGATAATAAAATAGAAATTGAAACTGAAGTCCTGGCTTAATCTACCGGGTGTTTTTCCCGGGAGGCTGTGGCTGATTGTCACAGCCTTTCTTTTAGTTCAATCCAATAACTCTATGAATGAGCAACTCACCATTGGGCTTGCTGGTGATGTCATGCTGGGAAGAACGCTTGACAGCATTATCTCGCAAAGAGGGTTCAGCTACCCTTGGAGCAATGTATTACCCTTGATGAAAAAAACTCATTTGAATATTATAAATCTTGAAACAACACTCACCAACAGCGAACAAAAAGTTGAGAAAACATTCAACTTCAAAGCGACACCTGATAAAATTGAATCCCTTATAAAAGCCAGCGTATCCATAGTCAACCTCGCAAACAACCACATGTTAGATTTTGAAAAAGAGGGCCTGCTCGAAACCATCAAAACACTGGACGATGCAGACATAAAACATGTTGGTGCTGGCCGCAATCTTGCTGAGGCTGAAGCATCTATTATCATTACACAAAAAGGTATTCGGTTAGGTGTATTGGGCTTTACTGATAATGAACCAACCTGGAAGGCAAGTAATAAGCCGGGAACCAACTATGTTGATATTGGCAATAAGTCTGATATAAATCGAATTCTTCAGGCTATTAAAACTCTTCGCAAGCAGGCAGACATCATTATTGTATCGATCCATTGGGGTCCAAATATGCTGGAAAAACCGTCTTCTGAGTTTATTGAATTCGCTCATGCTATGATTGATCATGGCGCCAACGTAATCCATGGACACAGTGCTCACATCATACAAGGCATAGAATATTATAAAGGCAATTTGATTTTGTATGACACGGGAGATTTTGTTGATGACTATGTGGTCGATCCTGAACTTAGAAATGATTTGTCTGCCTTTTATCTATTGACCGTGAATAAAGCTGGATTGGTAAATCTAAAAATAATACCTGTTCGGATTTTTAATTACCAGGTGAACACCGCACGGAATGAAGATTACAAGTGGGTGATAGAACGCATAAGAAAACTATCTGCTGATTTTAATACCGATATTGATAAAGACGGAAACATAAGTGTCATGAAATAATATTGAATTTATTAAACCAGTTTTTATACGTCACCGGAAAATTAAGTTCATTCTGGAACATCACCGAAAGTTTGCCCCTCATGTAGATCAGGAGGGAATGCTTCTTCGGCATTTTTTTCAACCAAATCTCCTTGTTCATTGAATTGAAGCGAATGAATGTAATCGTCTTTGGTTACTTCAACAAAGTAATACAACTGTTCTCTTATTTTCTTGATATCTTTAACTTCAAAAAGAAAATCTTCCTTGAAGTGATCCTGTATGTACTCTGATATCTTGAAGGGAATAGATTGTATTTTCTGTTTCATCTTCCGTGAAATTTCATATTAAAAATCTTTTCGCTGTCACGTTACAAGATAGGGCAGTTACTTACCTGATACCATGATCGTTGTCAACAGAACCGATGACTTTCATTATTGACGATGGTCCTACGCTATCCTTTAATCACAGCAATAGGCCGAAGGCGTGCTACCTTGCGGGCAATGTCGGCACGGTGAACCACCTCAATTACTTCTTCAATGTCTTTGTAAGCCATGGGCGCTTCTTCACTTACGCCCCTGCGCGATCCGGCACGCACATGAATATCTTTCGTAGTAAGTTCTGCTTCAAGTTCAGCAATGTTCACAGTACGCTGTGCTGCATGACGTGACATTCGCCTACCGGCACCATGACAGGTAGAACCAAATGTTTTTTCCATCCCCGCAAGGGTACCCACCATCACGTAGGAGGCGGTGCCCATACTCCCCGGAATAATCACCGGCTGACCCACCTCCCGATAGCACGTTGGAACTTCAGGATGTCCGGGGCCAAAGGAACGAGTAGATCCTTTGCGATGAACAATCAATTTCATTTTCTTTCCATTAACCATGTGCTCTTCAATTTTCGCTATGTTGTGAGCAACATCATACAATAGTTTTAGTTTACCTCCCTTGTTATTAAAAAACTCATTCCATAGTTGCCGTGTTTTTTCGGTGATAACCTGACGATTGCACCATGCAAAGTTTGCTGCCGCTGCCATTGCCTTAAAATATGCCTGGCCATCTTCAGACTGGAAGGGAGCACACGCCAACTCACGATCGGGTAAATGAATCTTGTATGACTCCATGGCGTCTATCATCCTTTTAAGATAATCTGTTGCCACCTGGTGACCTAATCCTCTCGAGCCCGTGTGAATGAGAATGGTAAGTTGGTTCTTCTTCAAACCAAATACTGCAGCCACGTTGGCATCAAAAATTTCATCCACATAAGAGACTTCCAGAAAATGATTTCCTGATCCGATAGTACCCAACTGATCGTGTCCTCTTTTTTTAGCTTGTTCAGAAACAAAAGCGGGATCAGCCTCTTTAAGACGCCCGTGTGATTCGATGTGTTTAATATCATCATGTTCTGCATAGTGATTTTCCAATGCCCAAACAGCACCATTGCGTAACACCTTATCAAGTTCATCATCACTTAATTTAATTGATCCGCCTTTGCCAACACCCGATGGAATATGTTCATACAATGTTTTGGCGAGCGCTTCACCTCTGCCGCCAACATCCTCACGTGTTAGTTCTGAACAAAGAATGCGTACGCCACAATTTATATCATACCCTATTCCTCCCGGTGAAATTACGCCAGCAGGCCATTCTGTAGCAGCCACACCACCAATAGGGAAACCATAACCTTCATGTACATCGGGCATTACTATTGCCGCTTTGCAGATCCCGGGAAGCATGGCAACATTTGTTAATTGCTCTAATGATTTATCGGTACCTAACTGTTGTAGTAACTCATCAGAAGCATAGAGGTGAGCAGGCACGCGCATACCTTCACGGGTTTCTTTTGGAATTTCCCACAGGTAATCATCCAGTTTTTTCAAATACGGTTTTAAGTCCATAAATCATGTATCAAACAATATGATGGTTTCATATTGTTTTTCATTATTGCGATGCACATCTGCTTCATGGTATGTAACTGCTTTGATATCCTCATGAAATTCTTCAACATGATAACCCGAAACAGAGGCTGAAATTTCGGTTTCACTCAATTGATTAATCTGAATTGCACCGAATAAAGCTTTATGTGTATGCGACCGTGTGAGTACTTCATTCAAAAATTCAATCAGAAGCGTGGTGAGATTCTGTGATGTCAAGGCAATATTCTCTGTTATGGTTAGTTTTTGCTTTTGATAATATTCTCTTCCCATAATTATTTTATTCATACCCTCCAAAGCGGCTTCAAAAAGTTCTTTCACAGAATCTGCCTTAAGCCTCATCCGCACATCAGCCGTGTGTGATAAATAATCAACTGTTTTCAAATCCATTGATACGTTACAATTGTAAAATCAATTGCCACTTACATTGAATCCACCACCGCCAATGGTAATGCGTAAATACGGTGAAAAGGCATTGGGGCGAGAAAAAGTGGATATCACATCATCCGTTTTCTCCTCATACCAATCATCAACGCCTGAAAAGAAATAGGTGCCTGCTTGCAATCCCACCATAAAGCCTCCATGAGGACCAACTTCATCAATAGAAAAAGTCAGCAGCTTGACGGCATAACCTATTTCGAAACCCATGCCGCCACAATTAAAGTTCTTTCGTTGACCGGGGGCAATAGCTGCGCTTCCCAAGTTGAAAGATTCGCCAGAAGTATTATTCTTAAGTTTCAGGTTCATGCCGGTGGCTCCAATTCCAATATAAGGATAGGCGATCATGCTTCTTTTAGCAATCACTAAATAGCCAAGGTTAACAAAACCTCCACCAATTGAAAATGTTGCCTGACCTCTTGACGTTGCATCCGCTATTTTGTAGCCAAAACCACTGCCGCCAATCAGGATATTATTTTTCAATAACCCGTAGCCTCCTCCACCGCCAAGCATAGCAAGACCATTTAATTTTATGTCATTCCCCAAAAGGAAAGGATCTTTTAGATCATTAATTATGGATGGTGATATGTTATACACAGGCCCAAATGCTCCATGGCCAAAACCACCTCGTATATTCTGAGCTACCAATTGCTGTATAGTCAGCGAATAGCCAACCATTAAAATACTTATCAACGTAATTTTTCGCATATCTTATTCGTCCACCGATGACATTAGTGTTTAGTATGCTAAGAAAAATAAACGTTCTTCAACTTGCCATGATGTGTATCACAGGAGTAAAAGATTTTATGGTAAATCTATTAGAAGATTCGAGCTTCGTGCGGACATGATAATAATCCATTCGTTTAATAATTCTTATCATTGAAATCGGCTCTGTATTGATTATATCTTTACATCAACATAGTTAAAGTCTTCTCCGGTCAGGTAGAACTTATAGATATAAATACTGTAATAGGTATGAAACTATTTGTATCGAACGACAAAAGAAAAGTTGTCTCTTGATCAAGTAAAGGTTTTAGTTATGTCAGATATCTGTAGAATAACTGCTTCAAAAGGCACCAAACTACAGATGATCCTAAAAGGGCGAGATTTAATACTTTTGCCCTTTTTGCTTTTCTATTCTAGATAAGATGTATTACAAAATTAAGACCAGGTGCCAATCAAAAACACTTCCACTTTTACTGAAGAACTTTTTCAGTAATTAATCTAAGATGTTTACTCGTTCACTTTCTGATATTTAAGGGAGGCGGGATGTTGCCCACGAGCGACTCATATTTGAAACCCGGACCTCGCTTTTCATTAAACTCTTTTTTAGAGGCCTCCAGCAATTGATTGTCGATGAACAAATCCATTGAAGTCAAAGCCACTGTCTTGGCTGCCACCATCATACCTTTATAACCAATTGATGAGCCAGTGCAGGAAACCGCTTGCCAACTATGACCGGGCGTGCCTGGCACATACGTAGCGGCCGTCATTGCAACGGTTGGCACAACCCAACTTACGTCACCAGTATCAGCCGAAGAGTTCGTGTGGCTAAAGGCATAGGGTTGTATTTTAGAAGCGCTTTCCAGCGCTATACTTCGCGAGCCAAATGTTTGACTTAATTTTTCAGCAAAGGCTCTTTCTTCAGGAGTATAATTAACACCACCTACCATTTCCAGGTTCTTATGCATCGCTCTGGAAAGCGCTTGGTTGGGTAGTCGTTCAAATGTTCCACCAACGACTTCAACGTCCACCGATGTCTCAGTTCCCATCGCAGCACCCTGTGCCGCCTTCACCACACGCTCCCAAATACTTCTTACTTCTTCCCTGTCACGATGTCTTACTAGGTATTCAACCTCAGCCAGAGCAGGAACAACATTGGGTGCCTCACCACCTTTGCTAATGATATAATGTATTCGTGTTGGCTCACTGGTATGTTCACGCAACATATTCACCATGTTATTCATTGCTTCTACACCATCCAATGCCGATCGTCCCCGTTCAGGCGCTGCTGCCGCATGTGATGCAATTCCGCGAAAGCGAAAGACGCCAGATTTGGTAGCCAGATTTGTAGTTGGCCCTGCATTGTTGCGATCCCCTGGATGCCAACTTACCACGGCATCTACATCATTAAAAAGTCCTGCCCTTACCATAAATACTTTTGCGTCTCCAGCTTCTTCTGCAGGTGTTCCATAAAACCGGATGGTGCCAGAACGTTTACTCTGAGCGAGCCATTCTTTCACTTCGATGGCGGCTGCCATGGAGGCTGTACCAAACAAGTTGTGTCCACAGCCATGACCTGGTGCCCCCTTAACTTTTATTTTTCTTTCGGGCGCAAATGCTTCCTGTGAAAGGCCTGGCAAGGCATCAAACTCACCCAATATTCCAATAATTGGTTGGCCCGATCCGTAAGAGGCAATAAATGCAGTTGGAATTTCAGCTACGCCTCTTTCAATTTTAAAACCTGCTTTCTGTAACTCACTCTGTAGCAAAGCCGAACTCTTTTCTTCAAGATAACCCAACTCGGCAAAGTCCCATATTTGTTTTGCAACATCCGAGTAGTGAGTTTGTTTGGAGTCCATAGATTTAATCATGTTGATCTTGTCCTTTTGTGAAAACCCGGGAAGGGAATAGAACCCAGTGAGGATAAGAATAAAAAATAAACTCTTTGATCTCATGACAAGTTAGGTTTAGATGAAAGTATTTTAAAACTCCCGATAAGATAATAGATTATATGACTCAGGTGATTAACGTGTAAGAAAGAATAATTCATTCAATGAGAACACTCGGCTCATAAAACACATAGGCAGCAAGGCTATTCTCCTTTCGGAACTTGTTCGGACGAAACAAAAAATAACCCCATGTGTTTCATCTCTTCGATGGCACGCTCCACATCGCCCTTCACAACATCTACACCTCGCACAGCATCTTCAATCACCACTACATTAAATCCTTTTTTATGTGCATCCAGCGCGGAAGACAAAACGCAATAATCAGTTGCCAGACCACACACATATAAATCACTAACTTTATGATCGTGTAAATATTTTTCAAGATTATGGTTGGTGGCTTCAAAAGCCGAATAACCATCATCTTCAATACCTGTGCCCTTTAGAAATACTTCCTGAATTTTTTCATCATTCAACTGTGGATGAAAAGCTGCTCCATAGGTATTTTGCACACAATGTGGTGGCCATTTTTCAAAATGCTTTGTACCTTCCGGATGCCAATCTTTGGAAGCAACGATTAACGAAAAGCGATCCATTATTTTGTTGATAACGGGTACTACTTTTTCACCATCAGGCACGGTAAGCGTTCCTCCTGTACAGAAATCATTTTGAACATCAACAATTAATAAGGCTTTCATGTATTAATAATTTTTTGTCTAAGGTTACTACTTGTTCCGATTCTTCGGGATGGAATGGCCGGATAGTATCATGCCTTTGAGTGTATAACCTATTCATGGCAATTCCATCACTCTTTTAATTTTGAATCCCTGAATGACAATTTTTCATTAACTAATTGATCGCGCACTTTTAATAATTCAGCACTGGCTCCCACCTTGTAAGTATGAGGATACTCAAATCGTTTGTGCTCATCAGGTAATTGCATCAGTCTTTCTTGCACGTAGGCTGCTATTTGATAAGGGGTTTGTTTATCAATCTGCACTGTTCCCTCCTTCATCACGCAATGCAATAACGATTCTTTTCGCAATCCATTTAGTGAAATATGTTTAGTGGGCTGGTGAGGATGAAACATCTGATCAATGTCTTTCTCATTTTCACCTACTACGGCATCCGCATAAAACTTATTATCTCCATTATAATACCTGAAAATTTTCTTCACTCCCGGGATAAGAATCTTTTCAATATTCTCGGAGATTTTAATTCTAGGTCCGCCATCATACATCGAAAGTTTATAAACGCCATCCAACGCAGCATCTTCACGCCCAATCACCAAACTGGTGCCTACACCAAATACATCAATGGCGGCTCCTTGTTCGAGCAAACTTTTAATGATGTGCTCATCTAACTGATTGGTCGCAACAATTTTCACATGATGAAGTCCCGCAGCATCCAACATAAAACGCGCATGCTTGCTCAAGTAAGCGAGGTCACCACTATCAAGACGAACACCTTTAACACGATGCCCCGCTCTCTCCATTTCATGAGTAACCTTAATCGCATTAGGAATACCCGATCGCAGCGTATCATAGGTGTCTACTAAAAAGATACAATCATCCGGGTATATTTCGGCAAACCTTCGAAAGGCTTCTTCTTCATCATCAAAACTTTCAACCCAAGAATGTGCCATGGTTCCCGTTGGATTTATTCCGTACGTAAAGGCACTATAAACATTCGAGGTTGCTTCAGCTCCACCAATCACCGCTGCCCGGCTTGCATGGATTCCACCAAGACCTTGGGCTCTGCGTAAACCAAATTCTATCACACCACGATTGCCAGCAGCATACCGTATCCGGCTTGCTTTGGTAGCAATGAGTGATTGAAAATTCAAAAAGTTGAGCGCCAGCGTTTCAATGATTTGAGTTTCCAGAATTGTGCCCTCCACCCGCAGTATGGGTTCGTTCGGAAAAATAATTTCTCCCTCGCTGACTGAATGGATTGTTCCTTTAAACCTAAATTGTTTTAGGTACGATAAGAAGTCTTCATTAAATCCACGCTTGCGCAAATACTCAATGTCTTCCTGATCGAAGGAGTAGTCTTTCAATATTTCTAACAGATCGTCTAATCCTGCGAATACCACGTACCCTCCTTTATAAGGAAGCTTTCGAAAGAAATAATCAAAACAGGCCTTCTTATCAGTCATTCCCGAAAGGAAATAACCCTGCGCCATGGTCAGTTCATAATAATCGGTGTAGAGCGCAGCGTGTTGATGCAATGATTCCATTGTCAAAGTTAATTATTTTCAGGCAAGGACTTTTGTCTGCCTCCGCTTTTTTAAAGTAAACTGTTGTAGTTCGCTCCAGGAAAGTGTATTTAAAATATTAACAGGTTTGCACCACGCGCGTTTGGCAACATACAAACCTAAGCACATAAAATAATAATCGGTGGGTTTATGACTATCCGTGCTGATCACCAATTTTACACCTGCCTCACGGGCCTGATATGCCATCTCATCATTAAGATCCATCCTGTCAGGTTGTGCGTTAATTTCAAGAGCCGTTCCAGTATGTTTTGCAGCGTTAAGAATTTCTTCATAAGTAAACCGGTAGGGTTCCCGTTTCCCTATCAATCTGCCTGTTGGGTGACCGATGCAATGCACGAATGGATTTTCACATGCCCTGACGATACGATCGGTATTATCCTTTTTAAAGCCAGAGTGAATGGATGCGGTCACCCAATCTAATTGTTCCAGCACTTCATCCGACAAATCGAGCTTCCCGTCAGGTAAGATGTCAACTTCTGCACCGGATTTCAAGAAGTTAATTCCTAAATTCTCGTTCACTTCTTTTACTGCGTTGATTTGTTTAAGAAATTCTTTTTCGTCCATACCTCCTGCTATGCGGGAAGATTTCGAGTGATCGGTAATGGCAATGTATTCGTATTGAAATTTTTCCCGTACAAATTTTACTATACGCTCCAGGTTCTGCAACCCGTCCGACCAATCGGAGTGCATTTGTAAATCTCCACGAATATCTTTGATGTCGATAAGTTCTGGAATTTGATTTTTAGCAGCCAGTTCAATTTCACCTCTGTCTTCACGCATTTCAGGAGGTATCCATTGCATGCCTAATGTCTCATAAATTTCATTTTCTGTTTTTCCGGCTACACGCCTTTCATCTTTCAAATTAAAAATCCCGTACTCACTTATTTTATAACCTTTGCTTTTTGCTATGGTGCGCAAATGAATATTGTGATCCTTTGAACCCGTAAAATATTGAAGCGCAGAACCCCACTCACTTTCTTTCACAATACGCAAATCCATTTGTCTTTTTATTGTCTTTAAGATGATACTAGCTTTAGTTTCACCCTTAGCCAATACTTTCGAAGCCAGCCTTGAAGAAGAGAAGAAATCGATAATCGCTTTGCGATCGGTGTTATTTGCGGCAATCAAAATGTCGATATCACCAATGGTCTCTTTCTTTCTGCGCAGACTTCCTGCTAACTCAATTTTTTTTATTTGTGGAATAGACTTTAACCTGGTGACAACTTCCTCCCCTGCCTGCAGCGCATACCATAACAACATTCTTTCTTCTACCGTCTTGTGTAACTTAAGAGCCCGCAGCAAGTTCTCCACTTTTTTAGGACCAAAGCCTTTCAATTTTTCAATGCGGCCATCTTGCAGCGCATTGATCACTTCTTCTTTTGTTTGGAGATTTAATTTTTGATGTATTGTTTTAAGTGACTCCGGACCGAATCCATTAATATTCATTAACTCAACAAGGCCCAGCGGAACTTCTTTTTTTAGTTTTTCATACCGTGCAATGCGGCCCGTTTTTAAATATTCTTTAATGTTTTCCTCCAACGTTTTTCCAATACCCGGAATATCATCCAGGGTATCTGTTTTTACATAATGGGAAATATCTTCTGGCAGCCCATCTATCACATTCGATGCATTCTGATAGGCAATGGCGCGAAATTTATTGTTGCCCATGAGTCGGTAAATATCGGCCATGGTGTGAAAAAGTTGCGCCAATGCTTCATTCCGCTGCGACATAGTAATTTTGAATGAAGTAATGAATCCTAGTTCACTTTATAAATGACGATGATCGAAGACATCATGATTATTATCGTTCAGAAGTAAGATAACCATTGTTATATTTGAAGAAATGACTACCCTACACATCAAAAATATGGTTTGCGATCGTTGCATAATGGTAGTAAACCAGGAGTTGGAAAAACTCGGATTTCGCCCGGAAAAGGTAGGTCTTGGTGAAGTGGTGTTGAAAGAAAATAATCTTACGATGAATCAGCAACATCAGATCGATGCTGCTTTGATCGCTGTCGGGTTCGAGCGTATCGATGATCGAAAAGCGCGACTCATCGAAAGCATGAAGAACAAAATCATTCAACTGATTCATCATTCCGACAGGATTACGCTAAAAGTCAATTGGTCAACCTTGCTTGCGGATGACGCACACTATGACTATGGATATCTGAGCAATTTATTCTCTTCGATGGAAGGAATCACCCTGGAACAATACATCATCCGGCAAAAAATTGAACGCGTAAAAGAACTTTTGTTTTACGATGAATTAAACTTAAGTGAAATTGCCGATCGCTTAGGTTATAGCAGTGTAGCTCACCTATCCGGACAGTTCAAAAAAATAACAGGCCTCACCCCCTCTGAGTTAAAGAAGTCACGCAAAATTGATAAAGCCAGAAAGCCGTTGGATTCTATTTGATCAAATGTCTTTACAAAATTTATTCACTATTCCTGCTGGTAGCCTGTCTTATATATGCCCTTGTTGTTACTGGTCGCCTGTCCATCACGCGTCATAAACTTATCAATCGTTCATACACAAACAAGTTGCGGGTCAGGCAACCCGCAACAACCAATGGAGACCTGTAATAACGA